>CAVPUV010000028.1:0-68143 GCA_963708905.1 uncultured Gammaproteobacteria bacterium
GAGCGGTCAGCTGATTTGATGGACTGATTTTCACGATTGATGATGGGCCATCGATGAGGATGACCGCGGCGCCGGCACGCCGCGGTCATGTCCGGGACCGTTAGAACCGCGGCTGGTCGAGCGGCAACGGCATTTGGTCGTTGTCACGCTGGCGCTGATCGAGGGCGTGGTACCAGCGGTGCATTTGAGCGAAGTAGTGGTTCTGGAAGTGGGTGTAGAACGCCTCGAGGAACTGGTCGAGGGCGATCACGGCCTCGTCGGGCAGTTCGGGGAAGGCGAACAGATCGGTATCGTCGTGCATGTCAGCGCGCACCGGCGGTACGACGTGGGCTTTGAGTTTCGGGCGGAGCGAAGACCTGCAGATAGAGTTTTTCATCGAGCACGGTGAGGTCACGCTGCGCCGCGGTCATCAGCAGTTCTGCGGCCATGCCGATGCAGATGCGATAGTTGCCGGCGGCGTGATCGACGAGCGTATGGCGCAGCTCCGGGGTCATGAGGCCGGCGTTGCCGGCGGTGGTGAGCAGATGCTCGAGGCAGGCCAGGAGTTCCTCGCGGGTGGCGACGCCGGTGGCGAGGCGGGTGCGGATGCGGGAGCCCAGCGGGATGAGTTCCTCGCGCCGCAGCTTATCGAGCAGGCGCGCATCGCCCGAGAGCACCACGCACAGCAGGGATTGCGAGTCGAAGCGCGCGCTGGCGAGGAGGCGCAACTCACTCAAGACCATCGGGGTCATTTCCTGGGCTTCGTCGATGAGGAGGACGGGTCGGCGGCTGGCGGCGCCAGATGATCGAGCCAGCGGGCGCGCAGCGCCTTGAATCCGCCCCAGCGGTTGCTCACGCGCAGGGCGATGCCGAAGATGTCGCCGAGCTCGCGGTAGAAGTCGCTCAAGTTGCTTTGCGGATGGTGGATGACGCCGACGGCGAGATCGGCCAGGCGCGCGAGACGCTCGGCGAGCAGGCGCATGGCGACACTTTTGCCGGAGCCCGGATCGCCGTGGATCAACGCGAAGCCGCCCTCGCGCAGGTGCGCCTGCTCGATGCGCCAGCAGAAGTTCTCGACCTGCGGCGGCAGGTAGAGTGCCTCGGTCGGCACTTCCGGGGAGAACGGGTTCCATTTGAGGCCATACAGGGCCAGGAGTTTCTGGTTCATACCGGGTCATCCTTATCGGTGGTGGGTAAATAGGCCGGCGGCAGGCCGGTGGCGGCGTAATCGGCGATCATTTGCTTCAAGAGCGGCGCGATGCCGGCGGCGGGCGTTGCGCTCGCCTCTGCGTTCAGCGGCGCCACGCGCCGGCGCAGCGCATCGGCATTGGCGGCTTTATCGAGCGGGCGCAGCGGGCACAGGACCTGGCCTGAGCGCGCGTCTATGAGATCGACGCGGCTCAAGTCCCAGCGGGCATAGCGCAGATGCACCGCGCTGAGGTGACGATAGCGGGACGGGATCTCGAAGCGCTGGCCGGCGAGACTGACGGTGCCGTCGGAACGGCGCTGCTGGCGCTGCGCCTCGATGCGGAAGGCGGCGCGCAAGGCCTCGCTTGCCGGGCACTCGCGCCCGACGTTAGGGCCGGCGAGATAGCGCTCAAGGGGGGTCGCGCCGAGCTCGCTGTGCACGGTGCGGTGATATTCCCGGGTAATCCACGCCTGGGTCGCCACGTTCAGTTGCTCGAGCGTGAGGTTTGCTTCGCCTTCGAGCATGGCGAGCAGGCGTCCCTCGACGCGACCCCAGAGATTTTCCTGTTTGCCGTTGACGTGCGGCGAATACGGCAACGTCGGCAGGTGCAATATCGCCAGCCGATGCAGGCCGGCGGTGAACTCGCCCGCGATCATCGCTGAGCCGCGGTCGGTCATCAGCGAGCGTGGCAGCCCCACCTTCTGCAGTGCTTGGCACAGGCCGTGAACCAGCTCCTCGGTGCCCTCGTGGGTGTACCACTGGGCATGACACAGGAACCGCGAGCGATCGTCGATGAAGCCGACCAGCAGCGGTTTGACGTACTCGCCGCGGCGGGTCAGGACCTGGCGCGAGCCGTGATGGAAGTCGAGATGCATGAGCTGCAGCACGTGTTCGACTTCGTAGCTGCGCACTTCACGTTGTTCGAGCCGGTCGCGGGCGGCGATCGCCCCGTCAGTGGTGCGCTTCGGCGTGCGCCGGCGCAGTAGCCCCCGGGCTTTGAGATACCGCCGTACGCTCGGATACGAGGGACACTTCGCGCCGGCGGCCGCGAGCGTCACGCGCAAGTTATCGTGATGTAGCTGTGCGGTCCAGCCGGGGTGCTCGCGGTACTGCGTGGTCAGCGCCTGCACGGCCTCCGCCGACAGGCTCGGGAAACGGCCGATGTCGCGACGCACCTGATTGCGCAGCGCCTGCACCGGATCGGCGGCGTTCTTCGCGGCGTAGAACCAGCGTTCCAGCGTCGAGACACCGAACCGGATCTCACGTCCGGTGAGCGGATGACGCCAGGTCCTGGCCGCCAGGGCATGCAAGGCTGCGCGTAGATCACCCGCGGCCGGCGGCGCCGCCAGCAGCGGTCCGATGATGGCAAAGCGCAGCCGCGCCCAGCGCTCCCGTGGCGGTAAATCGTCCTCGAAACTCATGCTCGCTCCCATCGCGGCGTCATGGCCGGGAACGCAGAGTACAAAGCACCTGAGCGTTAGGCTAGCGGCATCCTCTGCGGGTACGCGGCGACCTTCGGATTACCTGATCGCCGTGGCGGTGCTCAACGGCGCGATAAAGCGCAGCGCCTGCACCAGACGGTCCGCCAGCGCGCTGGCCTCGAAGCGCGCCAGCAGCCCCTGGGGTAGCTGCGCGCTCCGCACCGGCGGCATAAACCGTTCGCGCACCGATTGCCAGAACGGCGTCGACGGAAAATCCTCCCGCCACCACACCCGCCAGCGCTGCAGCGTGCGGGCCGGGATGCGCAACAACGCGCACAGCCCTCGACCCGCCGCGCGGCCCGGCGGCGAGACCAGCATCAACACCACCGCCAGATACACCCGGCGGCCGGCAAACCGCACCGATGGCGGCGTGGCGCGTGCGTTGCACCGTCCGCAGGTAAAGCTCAAGCGCCGGGAATACGCCTCCCGCACCGCCACCGGACAGCCGCGGGGCTTACGCGGATAATCCGCCACGTGCAGCGGCCCGCCACATCCCGGGCAACCCTCCAGACGGGTCGCGGACGCGAGCTCCTCATCAATGCGCAAAAGGAAATGAAAAAAAGCGGGATCTTGCAGTACGATGTGGCACACTTCGGGAGTCTCCTGGATTGGTAACCGGAGACTCCCCGGAGGGGATCTTTTAATCAAGATCCCCGATGGGGATCCTGGTCAATCCATCACGATACTTGACCGCCAAAGGCGGAATCGCCCTCAAAAAAGTTGGTCATGCTCACGGCAAGGTAAATTCGTTCTTGTTGTTGGCATTGGCCATTGCGGTACCAAGTGGATATCTCAGGCTCTGGACCATCCAGATGAAGGAATAAAGTTCTATCACGAAAATAAGCTGGCTGTAACCGGCCTTGGATGGAAAGAAACTCTCAATCATGAACTTGATGAATTAGACGAACGGTTTGATAGCTATTGGGACTGGATTAATACTGAGCGAGCGCGGTATGAGGTCGTGGGAGACTCAAACTCCTGGCATCCTTTTGTCGTTCCAAAAGTTGCATCCAAAACAAAAATAGATCACGTGATTTACTTGGTGCGCAATGGAATTCAAAACGTACATTCTACCTTTTACCATAACATCGATATACCTGGCGATGATTGGCTATATACCCGTTTTTTTAAGTTCTACCGTGAATTCCGCCCTCGCGTAAATTTAAACGTGAAAACTTACACACCTTTCATACAGTGGTGTTTTGTCTGGCGAGCTAATCAATTCATGCCACAGTGGTTAGCTGGGCGAATAGGGAAGGAAAAGGTGATGGTTTATCGTTTTGAGGATTTGCTACAAGATCGTGGGCTTCTACAGCAGTTGCTTATTAAGCTAAACCCATCATCTAAAGTCGAAATGGATAAATTGATACTGGCTCAAAAAACTGACGTTAATCGAAAGATTGAAGGTGATCGCGACCCGGAGAAATTGTGGGCCAAGTGGAGTTGCGAACAACGGGAAATATTTGAGCAAATCTGTGGGGGCGCGATGTCACACTACAGATATCAGATACCAAAATTATAAATACTGAACCGCCTCAACTTTGCCGGAGACTCCCGACTTTGAGAGGGAGGACCCCTCAGGGGGAAAGGTTAGTCAAACCCTTTTTCAAAAATTCTCTCTTCTCCTTCGTTATTTCTCTTTCTCGCCTTTCAGACTCACTCACAAATTCAAAGTAGTCATCGAAGCGAGCAAAAGTAACTTGTGTGGATTGCGAAAAAAGTGGTTTATACTTCATATCTGCTGTGGAAATTCTGGCTATGATTTTCGAGCCATCGAATGGGTCCGTTACATAATTCCTCGAAAATTTTAGTTACAGCTTGCTCTTGCAGAAAACGGAGGAGGGTCGGGACGGAAGCGGGAGAAGAAAATGCGGTGAATTGGTGTTTTATGTTATCCAACGGGTCTGTGCGGAAATCGCCTCCGCACGCAAGAAAATGACATTCAGAGTTCGAACCCAGCAGCTCAAATCGCGAGTCACTAGTCACTTGGAATCCGGCAACATTCTGGTGGTAACTAATAACTCTGGTCTGGTGGACCGCCTGACCGCATTGGCTGAGTTGATGCATCTTCAGGGAGGATTTCAGCGCACACGTGGTAGACTCCTTGCGATCCATTTTGCCTGGGAGCCAAACAACTTATGTGATTTAACGTTGAACCAGCTGCAATTGAAGCCCTTCGCAAAGCACCAGATTCATTTCACCGATCCCGACCCTGCGGCAATGTGCGTGGCTGGCAGCGGGCAGATGGCGTCCACTCTTGGATTCCCCCTCTCGTATTTGTGGTCTCTCGAGTTACTCCACCGATATTCAAACGAGTTTCGTACCGCGCTCGGCATGGCGGAATCCAGTAGCCAGGTAAAACGCATTGGCATTCACCTCCGTGCGACTGACTTTTGGAAGCATCCGGCCACAAAGAGACTGAAACAAATGGGAGTCAACGACTCGAACTTCACAGCCCACGGTGTGGACATCTTGATGAGTGATGGACGTTTCCAGGTGCTCTCAAAGCAGCTTCCCATCGTCATCTTCGGCGATGATCTCGCTCATGTCACGAACTTCGTTTCGCTGCTAAAGGAGCGAGGCTGTGATGCGGATGCCGCAAATCTCGCCAAAAGTGTCACGCCCTCCTCATTTGGATTTCGCACAACTTCGCCGGAGCTGGCTCTTAACGACCTCAGAAGGCTCGCTGAGTGCCAGGTAATTGTCAAGACCTTTGGGAGATTTGCCCTCGGGGCGGCCGCAATGGGTTTCACCGAGACGATTCTCAAAATTGATTTCGCGGAGCGGCAAGTGCTCAACGTCACCGAATCGTTGTTTCAAGGGAAGGACAGCTCCTGCTTAGATTAGATGTCGTGATTCGGCTGCTTCGCTATGTACGAGGAGCGCGAGTATTCGAGCACGCGGGACCAACTGTACGAACTGTTTGTCAAGATGTGACTATCTCAGGGCCGTGGCACATTTGGAACCAAGTTGTTTGGAAACCTGATGATGCTCAATTGGAATCTGCAGTGATTGGTCAGCTCTCATACCTCCTTGACCATAACTGCCGAGCGCATTCATCATATCGCTTTGCATCAGGTGGGATATAAATGCAGAAGCGATTTTCATTGTGGCCGTTCCGTCGCCGAGTGGTGCCTGAGAAGAAGATCAAAATCGAAACTCTCAACGACTGGCCTCATCACAGAAGCGGGTGGGCGTACTGTATGGAAGCCTTGGAACCTCTTCACCACGACGAGGGCGTTCTCTTTATCGACAGTTTCGAAGACAACGTAAGCATGGGCATACCCGTGACAAGGCCTTGGATTGGTTTTCTTCACAAAACACCGCGGCATCCCGAAATCATTGGGAAGGTGTATGGGCCAGCTATCGATGTGAGCGTGGAGATGGTACTCCGCAGCCCCGTGTGGTCCCTGAGTGCCCCGCACTGTCGGGGATTGTTCGTTCTTTCCGGTTACTTGAGGGACTATGTGAAGCAGTTCGTAAACGTACCAGTGGAAGTTGTCTTCCTCGCCACGAAATTCGTAGAGAAAAAATTCGACTATCAGCTTTTTCTAGAGAACAGGAATCCCCTGCTGGTGCTTGTTGGGCATTGGCTCAGAGACTTTCAAGCCATATACGATATCGATGGGGGAAGCTACCAGAAATGCATCCTCCGGTGCGGATCAGGGCTCAACTATGATCGCCTTCTTGCCAATCTCGAGACGAACGACACCGTAATACATCTCCCACGAAAGTCCGACGACGAATACGATGATCTACTGGCGAAGAACGTAGTATTCCTCCCTCTTGTTGATTCAAGCGCAAACAATGCACTGATAGAATGCATCGTTCGGAACACGCCGGTCATCATAAATCGTCTTCCGGCAGTAGAGGAGTATCTCGGCAGTACCTATCCGCTGTACTACAGTGACCTTCGTGAAGCGTCAGCTCTGCTGCATGACCAAGAGGCAATACGTTGCAGCACTGAATATCTTGCAAAATTAGGAAAGCAAAAACTAAAGCGAGAGTATTTCTTCGATTCCTTTTGTTCCTCGGAAATATTCCGGTCGCTCGAATTACCTCGCGGATCAGCTTAGCCAGCGACCTCAAGGATCCGCTTCTTTCACGGCTTTTACCTTAAAATCGCATCGCCGGGATTGCGAAATCGACCCATTTTTCTTCAATCACAGTTTCTTTTCCCAGATTCGGTCACGTATTGTGGCCCATTGCAAGCGAAAGTGATTCGCAATCCTGGTTGTAACGGGAAGTATCGTAGGGATTCGTACATTCATGTTTTCGGAACTTCGCAGATTATCCCGCCATTCGTTATGAAAGACGTTGGTCGGATCCCAGGGACGCTGCTCAAGACCTGGGAAGTGTAATACGGCTCCGTAGAATCGTTTCGCACTTGCCGTAGCGCCTAGGTTGGTAAGGTAATAGATGAAATAATTGTATGTGTAAGACAGATGTGTCCAGCGGCCATAGAAAAACAGGTTCCACGCCAACTGATCCCCATAGCGCGCAACGTCCATGTATCGTTTTGCGAGCGCTACGATGTGATCAAATGCCCCATCTGGAATCATAGCTGTGGGGAAGGCAAGTACCCCAGCGTTGAATGTCGGGGCGAGCAATGAATACCTCTGTGATAAATCTTCCAGTACATCGTTATGATTCGTTGCGTACTTTCGGTCAATAAATTGGTCTTCCAAAGTTTTGCCGTAGTCGGGAACGGCGGAGAAGCCGGTGACTGTCGAGAGGTGCTTTAGCGGAGCGCGAACAATGATGTCACAATCGAGATAGACAACCGTCTTCCATCTTCTGAATTCTGGACCAAGGAGATAAAATTTCCCCATCGTTGCAGCAGAGTATTTCGATGTCCCTTCCAGCGCCTCCTGAGACATGCGTTCCCGCCATTGCTTCTCTGTGAAGAGTGGATCGCAGTTTTTAACCAGCACCCCCCGTTCTTCGAACCATCGTCTCTGGTCAGAGGAAATACCAAAAGATAGAAGCATGTAGTCGCCTGGCCAGGCTCCGGCGAAGTGGACACTGGCAAAAAGCTGCTTTGCCTGATCAATGAATTGTTCATCAGCAACGGTGGCGATGAGTGCGGATGCCATTCAAGCGCTCGAAATTGAAACTTTCATTTAGCCAAAATTTTCCGATCAAGTGGTCTCGCACCAACGACTAGCTTGCATACCTTTGTAGACGAGAGTGACCTTCTCCCTGAATTTGGTACAGTTGCGAGGCGGCAGTAAAATGATTGATCCCCGCTGAATACCGGAAATCTCATTTTGCGAAAAATGCGCTCCTTTCTTCCAAAATTTGTCTTCTTTCGGGCTCTTCCACCAATAACAAAAGGTCATCAAACTGAGCAAAAATGGCTTGCTCATTATCTGAAGTTTCATACGTTTTTGTTCCCGGAAAGATCCTGAAACAGGCAAGGACTTTGTTGATCTTGGTAAATGATGTTACGCGCCTTGCCTTAATCAGGAATTCAAAGTCCATCGCTAAGTGTTCATCGACATTGAATCCACCAACCAAATGTTGCATTTCCCTATCGTAAAAGTATCCGGCAGAGTTGTAACAATACGCGTTCGGTTGCCACCAACGGAGCATTTCCGAAAGATCAACCTTGGGATCATTTAACCACTCTTTGCCGTCAGGTTCCTGAACCCTGACCTGGCCGACTATGAATTTGCAAGTCTTCGACATTGCAGCAGCAACTGTCTGAAATACATTGGGCTCAAAATAGTCATCAGCGTTCAAGTAAACGATAATCTCGCCTCTTGAAAGTGCAAAGCCCTTATTCATGGCATCTGATTGACCCTTGTCTGGTTCGGAGACCCATTTAAGGTGGGGATACTTCCTCAGTATGTCCAAAGTCCCGTCTTCAGAGCCGCCGTCAACCACGATGTGCTCGAAATTTGGATACTGCTGCGTGAGGACGCTCCTGATTGCTTCCTCAAGGTATCCTCCCGAATTCAGGGATGGTGTAATAACGGAAATCATTGCGGATGGCATCGTATCCATTTTGGCTTCAGATTTATACGAAAACCATAGTGTAAAGAATAACTCAACAAGTGCCTACAGCCAAAGTCTATTCCAATAGAGAAATGATACTGAACGATGTTAAGACTCTTGAACGGGTGTTGATAGACGAATGCAAGCTGCCGGTGACGCGCGAACGGCTGCGCGAAGTCGTGCTAGCTAATCGATTTGAAGCGCTGACCCTCGGGCGGCTTCCTGGTCAAGAGGATCTTAATTCTCATGAGCGCAAGGGAGTGTCTGGCGATTGGCGGAATCACTTCACGCCCCGCGTTACTGAGGCGTTCAAAGACAGGTACGCGGATTTGCTCATTGCCACCGGTTACGAGCACAACCATGACTGGTAACCGGGCTGTGATTTGTAATTATCTGAAATTCTAATGGTGTAGGCTTTTCCGTAAAACAGGGGACGAGCCTCAGTTTTTCCATCGGGCCGTTTGACGGGCGTTACGCTTGAGCACTCCTCAAAACGATATAGCGGACATCATGGCGGTGAAGAATGTCGTACTACATACAAACCGCCAATGGACTTGGCGAGAAATCGCGTTTATTGTTTCTATAGTTTAGTTGTCAAGACGACTTATGATCGCATGTCGATCATAATGGCTGGCGTACACGCACTGTTTGTGTATGAGTCTAGAACTGGGCTGATTGGCTGCCTGGTCAGCAGCTGAATTGGCTGATCACCAGTCGCATAGAGGCGAATAGATGCTTTCGATCCTGATTCCCACCGCCGGGCGGGGCGAGGTTCTGCCAGTTGTTCTCGAATCGGCCCGCCGAGAGTGCTTGGCCGTTGATCACCCGACGGAAGTCATCGTGATCGACAACAACACCGACGAAGAACTCGTCCATTGCATCAGGCAGCAGTGCGACGCCGCGGAAGGCCCGGTCCGATATGTGCGCGAACCGTCCCCGGGCCTGAGTGCCGCACGGCACCGAGGTGCCGATGAAGCAGAGGGCGAAAAGTTGGTGTTCCTGGACGATGATGTGGAACTGGGTCGGGGTTGGCTCGCGGGCATGCTAAGTGGCTTTGCGGACAATGCGGCGGGTATCATCGGTGGCCCTAGCATCCCACGCTTCCGCGGATCGGTACCGGCTTGGTTCTGGGACTTTGTAACACCGACGCCCTATGGCGGCTGGCATTGCACCTGGGTTAGCCTGCTTGACATCGGGCAGCCGGTGGAAGACATCCACCCTAATTATGTCTGGGGGCTTAATTTCGGCATCAGGCGTACAGTGCTGCAGGAACTTGGCGGTTTCCATCCCGACCTCGTGCCCAGTCGGCTGCAGCGCTGGCAAGGTGACGGCGAAACGGGCCTTACGCTGAAAGCGCGGACAGCGGGGGTTAAGGCGCGTTATGTTCCCGAGGCACTGCTCTATCACTATGTGGGACCGGAACGTCTGACCGCGGAATACTTCGTGCGTCGTGCTCGTTATCAAGGGGTTTGCGATTCGTTCACGCTGATTCGCACCGGCGGGGTTCCTGCGGAAGCCCCGCCGATTGCCCCCACGCCGACACCAGCGCAAGGCTTTCGCCCATGGGAGGCGGCTGCCGCCGAAGTGCATTTCCTTACTGAGCAGGCCTACCGGGAAGGCTTCGAGTTCCATCAACGCGAGGCTGCAGGCGATCCGCGGCTGATACAATGGATACGCCGCGATACTTTTTGGGGCGCGGATATCCCGGCCGAGGCCAAAGCAGTCAACGAGAGCACATGACCGAGCGAATCACATGCGGGGATGAGTTGTTGGCAGTAATACTGCCCCACACCTTCACGGAACCGGGCATTCACTTTCTCACCCCCGGTGATCTCTCCCAGCAGTTGGCCTACATGCGCCACCCGGCTGGCAAGGTCATTGAGGCTCATGTTCACAACCCGGTCCCACGTGAAGTGCACTACTCACAGGAAGTGCTCATGATCCGCAAGGGTCGGCTGCGCGTGGATTTTTACGACGAAGACCGACACTACCTGGAAAGTCGGGTCCTGGAGGCAGGTGACACCATCCTGCTGATCACCGGTGGCCACGGCTTCGAGGTGCTGGAGGAAGTGGAGATGATCGAAGTCAAGCAGGGCCCTTACGTTGGCGAGGGGGACAAGACGCGGTTTCCTGGCATCAATACCGCAGACGTACGCCTGCCCCGGAAAGAATGAACACGGTTCCCGTCAACCAGCCCCTGCTGGACGGCAACGAACGCCGCTACCTGCTGGAGTGCATCGACAGCGGCTGGATCTCCTCGGAAGGGCCGTTCGTGCAGCGCTTGGAGGCCGGAATGGCGCAGCGCACCGGTCGCCGCCATGCGGTGGCGGTGTGCAATGGCTCGGCGGCGCTCGAGGCGGCCGTGGCCGCACTTGGCCTCGGCCCGGGCGACGAGGTGATCCTGCCCACGTTTACCATCATCTCCTGTGCCGCCGCCGTGGTGCGTGCCGGCGCGGTGCCGGTGCTCGTCGATTGCGAGCCGGTCACATGGAACATGGACGTGGCGCAGGTGGCTGCTACCATCACGCCGCGAACGCGCGCCATCCTGGCAGTGCACGTCTATGGGCTGCCGGTGGACATGGACCCACTGCTTGAGCTAGCGCGCCGCCATGGGCTCAAGGTCATCGAGGATGCGGCCGAAATGCATGGGCAAACCTACCATGGCCGGCCCTGCGGTTCGTTCGGCGATATCAGCGTCTTCAGCTTCTATCCCAACAAGCTCGTCACCACGGGTGAGGGCGGCATGCTGCTGACGGATGACAATGCGCTGGCCGAGCGCTGCCGCGCCTTGCGCAACCTCTGCTTCCAGCCGCAGCGGCGCTTCGTGCACGAGGAGCTTGGCTGGAACCTGCGCATGAGCAACCTGCAGGCTGCCGTGGGCGTGGCGCAGCTGGAGAGACTTGATGAGTTTGTCGCAAGGAAGCGCCGCATGGGCCAACGTTACAGCGAGGCCCTGCAGGGGATCGACGGGATTGAACTGCCGCTTGCGCGTAACGAAGCTGCGGAGAACATTTACTGGGTATACGGCGTGGTTCTCGATGATTCGATCCCGTTCGACGCCGCCGAGGCCATGCGCCGGCTGGCTGCCCGCGGCATCGGCACGCGCCCGTTCTTTTGGCCGATGCACGAGCAGCCGGTCTTCCGCCGCATGGGCCTGTTCGAGGGCGCGCGCTACCCAGTGGCCGAACGGCTGGCGCGCCGCGGCTTCTACCTGCCCAGCGGCCTTGCCCTGACGGACGATCAGATCGACCGCACAGCCGGCGCGCTGCGCGAAGTGATCCAATGATGGACTCCTTCGGCGCCTACGCCCGCTATTACGACCTTCTCTACCGCGATAAGGATTATCCGGCCGAAGCGCGCTATGTGCATGGACTGATCCAGCGTTACGCGCCGGGCGCCCGCAGCATCCTGGAGTTGGGTTGCGGCACCGGTGCGCATGCAGTAGAGTTTGCCTGGCTCGGCCACGAGGTGCATGGCGTCGATATTAGCGAGGGGATGTTGGAGCGAGCACGCACGCGACAAACACTGGAGGCACCCGAGGTGGCCGCGCGGCTGACGTTCTCGGCGGGCGATGTGCGCAGTTTCCGCGCCGGCCGCCGGTTCGACGCGGTGACGGCGCTGTTTCACGTGGTAAGCTACCAAGTGAACGACGAAGACCTCGCCAGCACATTTGCTACAGCAGCGGACCATCTGGCGCCAGGCGGGGTTTTCCTGTTCGACTGTTGGTACGGACCGGCAGTGCTGTCTGATCCTCCCGTGGTGCGTGTCAAGCGGCTGGAGGATTCAAACACTCGAATTCTGCGCATTGCCGAGCCGACAATGTACTTCAACGAGAACGTGACCCATGTGGACTATCAGGTGCAGGTGACCGATCTGGCCAGTGGACGGATGGAGGAGATCCAGGAGCGGCATCGGATGCGGTATCTGTTCGGGCCGGAATTGAAGCTTTGCCTGCAGGCTGTAGGGCTGGAGCCGGTCCATCTCAGCAAATGGATGGGCGACGAGGCAGCATCCGCCGAGACCTGGAATGCCGTGATGGTGGGGCGCGCGGCGACGGTGGGAGGGAACTGAAGCGTGCGTGTCGGGGTAATTGTGCCCCGTCACCCGTCGACGGTTGGCGGCGGATTCACGTTCCACGCAACCGTGCTGGCGGCACTGAACAGCGGCAGCACAAATCACGAGTTCGTGTTTCTTTACACAGGTAGCGTGGGCGCAGGCGAATGGGTAGCGGGCGGGATACCCATCATTGATGTACAGGCCCTTTTTTCATCGCGTGCACCATCGACCCACTCAGTTCCGGCGGCGGAACCTGCCACAGAATCTGTAACGGAACCTACTAATGAATCCGACACGGAATTTGACACGGAACCCGATACGGAACCTGTTTTTGAATGGGACATGGCGTATGCCATCTACAAGCTGGGGCTTGATGTCGTCTGGTACTTGGACCTACCGGCCGAAGCACTGCCTGCGCCGGTATTTACCACGGTGCTGGACCTTGCGCACCGGCAACATCCCTTTTTCCCTGAGGTGAGTATTTTTGGTTGGGACTGGGAATCGCGCGAAAGCCACTACCGGCGTGTGTTGCCCCGGGCGGCGCGCATCTTTGTCGGCACGCAGACCGGTAAGGAGCAAATCGTTCACTGCTATGGTGTGAATCCCGCGAATGTTATTGTCAATCCGTTTCCAACCCCGATTTTTGCCCGCCCCGAGCCGGCGCAGGACGATGAAGTGATTGTAAGGTATGGACTCGATCCGGGCTTTCTTTTCTACCCGGCGCAGTTCTGGCCGCACAAGAACCACGTGAATCTGTTGCTGGCCTTGAAGCATCTCGAAACCGAACATGGCCTTCAGCCCGATCTTGTGTTGACGGGTTCGGACCAGGGCAATCTGGCCCATGTGCGGCGGGTTGCTGAGGAACTGGGCTTGCAGCAGCGCGTGCATTTCCTTGGGTTCGTGTCCAACAGCGACCTGGCAGCACTTTATCGGCGCGCAGCAGCGCTCGTCTTTCCTTCGTTGTTCGGTCCGGACAATTTACCCCCTCTGGAAGCGTTTTCTCTCGGATGCCCAGTGCTTGTTGCGCGGATTGAGGGCGTGGAGGAACAATTGGGCAGCGTCGCTGCAGGATTTTTCGATCCGACCCGGCCTGAAGATATCGCAGCAGTCATTGCCCGGGTCCTTGGCAACTCCAATTACAGGGCGGGCCTGATCATAAACGGCCGTGAGCTTGCCGCCAGACGCACCCCAGAGGCTTATGTGAAGGTGGTTCTGCGCGCGCTGGATGAATTTGAGCCGTGGCGTCGTAACTGGCCGGCAGCAGCCATGCGCTGAAAGCGTGCTTGAGTGCGGATACAGGGCTTCCCCATTTGGATCCCAGCGTGCTCATGCAGATCCAACGAAACCATGCTGATATTCATAATCCCACTAAAGAGCGCCAAGGTTGTCGTTTCCTGGGAACGGGTGAGCCAGTTGTTTGCTCGCACGCTTGCATCTGCATGCGCGCAGACGTTACCTGATTTTCGAGTGGTTGTGGCCTGTCACGAAATTCCGGATGGTGCTTTTTCGAATCCAAAACTGGAGTTCATACAGGTCAGTCATCCACCGCCTTCACCTTTGGACCGGTCTGACATGCGTGCGGACAAGCAACACAAACACCAGGTTGCGCTGCGCCGGGCCATGGAGTACTCACCCAGCCATGTGATGTTCCTGGACAGCGATGACCTGGTGAGCAATCGGCTGGCGGAATTCGTGGCTGCTCACTCCTCCGAAAATGGTTGGTATATGCCATCTGGCTATTTCTTCTGTGAGCAACAGCCCTATCTGCACCTCGAGCGCCGCCGATTCGACCAATGGTGTGGCAGCGCCCACATCGTCCGGCCGGAGTTGTTGGATTTCCTGCCGCGTTGGGATGATCGTCTGGTGTTCGACCACCGGCAACTGGCGCGGACGATGGAGGAACGCGGAACTCCGCTCCGGCCGCTGCCCTTCAAGGGCGCCGTGTACATGGTCTCACACGGAGAAAACCTCAATGACTATGAACGCCTGTTATGGCCTTCACGGTCTCTGGTGCGGCCGTTGCGGCGTGTGATTTTTCACCGGGCCATTACACCGCGCATCCGCAAAGAATTCGGTTTGTATCCTGCGACGACCAGGGACTGATTTCCCTGGTGGCTTGGTTGTTCATAGGCATCGCAAGGCGCGCGCGCATGGATCCAGAGCGATATCGCTCATAAAAGATGAAAAATACCTGGGCCGCGGGTGGGACGATTGAAGGAGTCTTGCTGCCGGTCTTCGGGCCATCACCCGTGGATGAATTTCGCCCGGAAAAAACCTGCCGCATTGGCGATTTGAGAAAGCACCATCAGGGCCGAAATAGCATGGCGGCGATGCAGTTTTTTCTTGCCGGCATGGCCGACCAGATTCAGGTAGAAAGTCAGCGGTTCGATTTTCAGCGCATCCCGTTGCCGCAGGCGCCGGGACTGCCTGAAGCGCCACGCCCCGGTGCCGTAATTGAAGTGCTGTGTCCAAAAAGTGCGGAAAGTCAATCCGTGGTGGTGATAAACCCGGGCTTCCGGCACAAGTGTCATGCCGTGGCCAAGCTGCAACCAACGATCACACAATTCGCGGTCTTCACCGCTGGCTGCAGGGAAGTTGGTATCGAAACCACCGGCTGCTTCGAACATGTTCCGGGCCATGGCCATGTTATTGGAGGCAAAGAAGCGCGCCCGTTCCGGATCAGCGTTGTAATAGCTGTAAAGATAGTCAATCAGCGACTGGCTGGCGGCAGAATAGATATTGCTCTCCAGCGCATTCACCGTGTGACCGCCATACATTTTTGCTGGATCCTGCCGCCAGCGCTGCGCCAGCGCCGTCAGCCAGTCCTGGGCCGGTGTGCAGTCGTCGTCGGTGAACGCTATGAATTCCCCCGTTGCATTTGCCGCCCCGGCATTGCGCGCTCCGGCAGGTCCGGTATTGTTTTGGGTAATCAACCGGACGTTTATACTTTCCCGCACTTTATCGATGATCACGCCCAGGTCGGCATTACCACCGTCATCGACCACGATCACCTCGAAGCCCTCCTTCGGGTAACGCAGCCGGGTCATTGACTCGAGACAAGCCGCCAGCCGGGCCGGGCGGTTGAATGTCGGAATGATGATGGAAATCATGGCCCGTCAGTCTAGCCTTCCCGTCGCGAGTTGTGTACTTTCTGATTGCAATATCAAGGGTCGGAAATTGATTTCGCATGTCTTTTCCGCAGGGTCTGACCAGGCTGATAGATTGGTGCTGGTTTTGCCATCTCTCAGTCTGTGCGATCATGCGTCATCAGCCTGTTGGACGGTTACTCAAATGGGACAGTCTATGTATCGTACAGTCTGCTTGTTGTTGGTCTTATATGCCGTCAGCTCGACGCTCGCCCGCGGCCAGGGATTTGATCCCGCGCCGGACACCGCCGAGCCAGGCTCGGTGGAAGCCATTGCGGAATTTACCACCGAGCCGCGTTTTCTCAACCCCTGGGTGGCTTATGTGCCGGCCTCGGATACCGTGCCTTCGCCCACGGCCTTCCTGGGTCATGTCATTGGCGCGCCGGGTGAGTTGACGCATTCGGCGCAGATCGTCGATTATGCGCGCAGCGTCGCGGCCAGTTCGCCGCGTGTCCACGTGGAAACCATCGGTGTGTCGGAAGAGGGGCGGGATATCGTGCTGGTGGTGATCGCCGATGAGAACGGCATCGCTGAACTGGACCGGCTCAAGGCGGCAAATACCGCGCTGGCCGACCCGCGCCAAACCAGCCCGCAGCAAGCGGAAGAAATCATCGCATCGGCCCGTCCGGCGTATTACTTCAACTGCAATCTGCACGCCGATGAGACCGGCAGCGGCGAGATGTGCATGGAGTTGATCCACCGGCTGGCCGTATCCGAGCAGCCGATGATCCAGGCCATACGCGAGAACCTGCTGGTATTGATCAACCCGGTGGCGGAGCCTGATGGGCGCGACAAGGTCACCGACTGGTTCTATCAGTACCTGAAAGGCAAGACCGACTACGATGCATTGCCGCGCCAGAGCCCGCCCTACTGGAGCCGCTATACCTTTGTCGATATCAATCGTGATGCGCATCAGCAGGCGTTTGCCGCCACCCGCGCGGTGAGCAAGATGTTTTTCGATTACCACCCGGTGGTGGTGCATGACCTGCACGAGGCGATATCGCTGATGCTGAGCTGGAATGGCACCGGTCCCTACAATCCCCACCTGGACCCCATCGTGACTTCGCGCTGGCTGGAGATGAGCTTCCACGAGATGACGACCATGAACGCGATGGGCATGCCGGGCGTCTGGACCTGGAACTTCGGTGACGGGTTTGGCCACCATTATCTCGATTCGGTCGCCATCAACCATAATGCCATCGGGCGCGGTTATGAGACTTTTGGCAACGCCACGGCGGAAACGGTGATGCGCCATGCCGATGCCGACAGTCTTACCCGCGAATGGTACCGGCCCTGGCCGCCGGATGCGGAGTTTCGCTGGTCCCTGCGTGACAATGTGAACTACCAGCAAACGGGTGCATTGGCGATACTCGACTGGTCCGCCAAACACGCCAAGGAGATGTTGCGGGATTTCTACCAGACGGGCTACAACTCATGGCGCAAGGGCAGCGAGGAAAAACCCTACGCCTATATCATCCCCGCCAAGCAGGCGGACCGCTTGCGTATGGCGCAAATGGTCAACCGCCTGCGTGCCCAGCATATCGAGGTGGGGGTGTTGCCCGTTCCCCTGACCCTGGCCGAGGGGAATTTCACCCGCGGCGATTACATCGTCAGGCTGGATCAACCCTACCGTAACTTTGCCCTGGACGTGCTCGAACCGCAGCGTTTTCCGGATGGCAGTGAACAACTGCCTTACGACGATGTTTCCTGGGCTTACCCGGTGGGTTTCGGCGTGAAAGTGGTGCGCATAGAAGATGAAGGAGTGAAGTCGGTACCCACGCAATTGCTGGGCGTGGATGTCACTCCGGCCGGAACCGTGCGCGGCCATGGCCCCTTGTACCTGTTGCGTGAACAAGGCCAGGAGGCCTTGCTGGCTGCGCGTTACCGGCTGGCCGCATTCAAGGTGGAGATCACCGAGAAAGCGTTTACGCACACCCAGGTCAGTTATCCGCCGGGCTCATGGCTTATCTCGGCTGTGGATGAGCCATCTTCGCAGGAGCTGATTGCTGCCGTCCATGCAGTGAGTGAAGAAATGGCCTTGAATTTCCGCTCGGTGCGGGAGCTGCCGGATATCCCTCGGCATGAAGTCATTGCGCCCAGGATCGGCTTGTGGGTGCCCTGGGCTGATACCGATATGATGGGGTGGATTCGCTACATTTTTGATCGCGAGCATATTCCGTATACGTATTTGCGCGATGAAGATGTGCGTGCCGGTGCGCTGAAAGACCAGGTGGACGTCATCATCTACGGGCCCTTCTCGCGGTTGGAACTGGCCGGCCAGATTCACGGTATCGCGGCAACCGACGGCCCCATGCCGTTTCGCTCTTCGCCGGAGTTTCCCAGCCTCGGCATACCGGTGGCTTCCGACGACATCACCGGCGGACCGGGTTACACCGGTCTGGCCCAGATCCAGCAGTTCGTCGAAGCCGGCGGAGTACTGCTGACACTCGGTAGCGGCACCACGCTGGCCCTGGAGGGTGGCCTGGTTCGAGGTGTGGCCCGTGCGGACGGGTCCACGGTGTTCACGCCGGGTGCGGAATTACGCGCGACGTTCAAGCAAGTGGACCACCCCATTGCTTATGGATATGGCAAGGAAACGGAAGTATTCCGCACCAATCTGCCGGTTTACGATACCCCGCGGCGCTGGTTGACCATGGCCTATTGCACGTCCTGCCTTGCGGGTCCAGTCGATGAACGCCACGTCGTGATGACCTGGGGTGGTGAGGGCGGCATGGTGGTCAGTGGCGGCATGCGCGGTGAGAGCGAGCTGTCAGGTCACCCCGCCATAGTGGATACCCCATTGGGCCAGGGACACATCGTCAGCTATAACTTCAACGGCATTCATCGGGACATGAACCCCGGCGATTTTCGTCTGGTGTGGAACGCCATCATCAACTGGAGCAACCTGCCTGAATCGTCGCCTTGATCCTAGCCCGTGCCGTTACGCGACCTGCGCATGAAAAAGTAGTAACAGATTCCCGATGTAAAGGCGCCGACGAACCAGGCGTAGTTATAGATCTCGACCAGATATGCCGGTGCGCTGTCGATGGCGCCGATGGCGGTCAGAAAACCGGCCAGATTGGGCAGAATGCCAAGGACCAGCGCCAGTATGGCGTAAGGATTCCAGCCTCTGTGGTATTCATAATCCTTGTTGCGCTGGTAAAACGCCACGGCATTGAGCCGGCAGCGGCGTACAAAAAAATAATCGGATATCAATATGCCGGCAATAGGTCCCAACAGGGATGAATAGCCAACCAGCCAGACGAACAGATAGGAACCCGCGGTTTCCAGCAATTTCCACGGCATGATCGCGATGCCGAGACCGGCGGTGATATAGCCGCCCGTCTTGAAAGAAATGAGTCTGGGCGCGATGTTGCTGAAACCATTGGCCGGCGCAACGACATTGGCCGCCAGGTTGGTGGTCATGGTCGCCAGCAAGAGGAATACCAGGCCGAGCATGGCAGCGCCGCCGCCCATGCGTCCGGCGATCTCCACCGGGTCCCAGATCCGCTCGCCAAAAACCACCACCGTTGCCGAAGTGACGGTAACGCTGAGGAAGGCCAGCAAAGTCATCGGGATGGGCAGGCCGATGGCCTGGCCGATGACCTGGTCGCGTTGGCTTCGGGCGAAACGGGTAAAGTCCGGGATGTTGAGTGACAGCGTGGACCAGAATCCGACCATGGCGGTAAGACTGGGCCAGAATACATGCCAGAACTGACCCTGGAGCCGGCCTCCGATGACAAACTCGGAGGGTTGACTGAGTATCCCGCCGAATCCACCACCATTCACGTAGGCCCAGGCCAACAAACCGAGCGCGGCCAGCAACAGGAATGGCGCGCCCAGGGTTTCGAGCCAGCGTATCGACTCAACGCCTTTGGCGATGAAGTAGACCTGGATTGCCCAGAAAACCATGAAACAACTGAATTGCGCCAGATCGATGTCGATGACCGCCAGGGGCTCGCCGACGAATGCCCTGCCGCTGACCGCATTCAGTATCTGGTAGATGGCAAAGCCGCCCACCCAGGTCTGGATACCGAACCAGCCGCACGCGACCAGACCGCGTAAAAGGCCCGGCAGGCGCGCCCCGATGGTGCCGAACGAAGCCCGCAACAGCACGGGAAAGGGTACACCGTAGCGGGCGCCGGCATGACCAATGAGCAACATGGGCACCAGCACGATCAGGTTGCCCAGCAGCACGGTCAACATCGCCTGCCAGCCGGACATGCCCTGCGTCATCAGTCCGGAGGCCAGCAAATAGGCGGGAACGCAGATGGCCATGCCGACCCACAGGGCGCTGATGTTTACCCAGGTCCAGGTCCGTTGCGATACGGTGGTTGGCGCCAGATCGGCGTTCCACAGCTGGCTGCTGTCCGCTCCGGCGTCTTCGATCGAAGGGTCTGTGGCAGTGGCAATGTTCATCACATGAATCTCGTCCGTCTGCTGCGGTTCGGTGGCGTTCGAGCAGATAACAGCCACCATTATTCTGTCTGATCAGGCAGGCTGACGTTAGCGTATCTTGACCATAGGGTCAAGATCACATAATCTGACCGCACCGTACGGTGGTCCGGACACACGTGTACGGGGGACCAGCGACACCCCGCCAGCTGCAGGATGTTGCTGAGGCACCGGTGTCGGCTTACGTGGATGGCGGCTATCTCGCCAGCACCCAGGCCCTTGACCTGCGGGCTTTTCCGCAGTAGATCAGTGTTAAGGCCGACAGGCTCCTAAAGTGCGAGGATTATCATGGCAAAAGTGAAGTGCGGTTTGATTCAGATGGGCCTCAAGGGTGATACCAGCATGGAGCCCGGGAGGATCAGGGACCTGATGCTGCAGGCCCATCACCCAATGATCGAGCAAGCGGCCGCCCAGGGTGTGCAGGTGCTGTGTTTTCAGGAAGTATTTACCCAGCCCTATTTCTGTCCAGGCCAGGATCGCAAATGGTATGCGGCAGCCGAGCTCATCCCCGATGGTCACACCACTAAACTGATGCAGGAGTATGCCAGGAAACACCAGATGGTGCTGGTGGTGCCGATCTACGAAGAAGCCATGGCCGGCGTGTATTACAACACCGCCGCGGTCATCGATGCGGACGGGTCCTACCTGGGCAAATACCGCAAAACCCATATTCCGCAGGTGAGTCCGGGGTTTTATGAAAAGTTTTTTTTCAAGCCGGGGAACTCGGGCTACCCGGTGTTTCAGACCGCCTATTGCAAGCTGGGTGTTTACATCTGCTATGACCGGCATTTCCCGGAAGGGTGGCGGGCCCTGGCGCTGAACGGCGCCGAGTACATCGTCAATCCATCGGCGACCGTCGCCGGCCTGAGCAAACATCTGTGGGAACTGGAACAACCGGCAGCCGCGGTAGCCAACGGCGTATTTATCGGCGCCATCAACCGCATAGGGAGCGAGGAGCCCTGGGCCAAGGAAATGGGCGAGTTCTACGGCTCCAGTTACATCGTCAACCCGCGCGGCCAGATCGAAGCACAGGCCAGTTACGGCAACGATGAATTACTGGTGCATGAAATCGACCTGGAAATGATTCGTGAGGTGCGCAACACCTGGCAATTCTTCCGCGACCGGCGGCCGGAAACGTACGCCTCACTGGTCTCAGGCTGATGCTGCAGGATAATGGATAAATCCCCGGCCGACATCAAGACACACAGACTCAGTGAAGCTGAGATCGAGGCCAATTTCAGGGATCTGCACGCGCCGCTGGCGCGGCCGGAAGCCCTGATCGAAGCGGATCGTTGTTATTTTTGCTTCGATGCACCGTGCACCAATGCCTGCCCAACCACTATTGATATCCCGCGATTTATTCAGCAGATACGCAGCGGCAACATCAAGGGATCAGCGCGCACGATACTGAGCGAAAACATCATGGGTGGCATGTGCGCGCGCGTGTGCCCGACGGAAGTGCTGTGCGAGAATGCCTGCGTGCGGCACACGCATGAAGACCAGCCGGTGCGGATCGGGCTGTTGCAACGTTTTGCCACCGATCCGGTGATTGTCGGCGGACTGCAATTATTCCAGCGCCGGGCCGCTACCGGCAAGCGCATAGCCGTTGTTGGCGGCGGCCCCGCCGGCTTGTCCTGTGCCCACCGCCTGGCCTGTCTTGGCCACGAGGTTACCGTGCTGAACGCAGCCGCGAAACCCGGTGGTTTGAATGAGTACGGTATTGCCGGCTACAAGACCGTCGATGATTTCGCCCAGCGCGAAGTGGAGTACCTGTTGGGCATTGGCGGAATTCTCGTGCGCCATAATACGTCCCTGGGCGTCGATTTCATGCTGTCGGATTTGCGCCGCGACTATGACGCGGTGTTCCTGGGCTTCGGCATGGGCGGTGTGAACGAACTCGGGCTGGATAACGACCGGATCGAAGGCGTGGTTGACGCGGTTGAATACATCGCCAGGCTGCGCCAGGCGGCCCACAAGTCGGACCTGCCGGTGGGCCGTAAGGTGCTGGTCATCGGTGGCGGCATGACGGCCATCGATGTTGCGCTGCAGAGTAAACGGCTCGGTGCGGAGGAAGTGACCATCGCCTACCGTCGCGGCCAACAATATATGAACGCGAGTCCGTACGAACAGGAATTGGCCCAGACCGGCGGCGTCAGCATCCGGCACTGGCTGGCGCCCAGACGTCTGCTGCTGAAGGGGAATCGCGTTGGCGCAGTGGAGTTTGAGCGCACCACGCTGGATGCCGCCGGCAGGCTGTGTGGCAGCGGTGACGGCTGTGTGCTGGAGGCGGATGTCGTATTCAAGGCCATCGGCCAGAAGGTGCTGTGGGATTCATTGGGCGGGACGGCGGAGCTACTCGAAATCGACAGCGGGAGGATCGCCGTGGACCAGCATCGAAAAACCTCGCTGCCTGACGTCTGGGCCGGTGGCGATTGTGTTGCCGGCGGCGAGGATCTTACCGTTTCGGCCGTGCAGGATGGCAAGCTGGCTGCCATCGACATTGACCGATTCTTGCTGCAAAGAACATACCCGGGAGTGGCAAATGGCTGATCTGAGCTGCAAATTCCTCGGCATCACATCGCCCAATCCGTTCTGGCTGGCGTCGGCGCCGCCTACGGACAAGGCTTACAACGTCAACCGCGCATTCGAGGCCGGTTGGGGCGGGGCGGTGTGGAAAACCCTGGGCGAGGACCCGCCCATTGTCAACGTCAGCGGCCCGCGCTACAGCGCCTTCCACAGCAATGACCGCCGCGTCATCGGTTTCAACAATATTGAATTGATCACCGACCGGACACTGGCCGTCAACCTGAAGGAAATGCGGCAGATCAAGAAGGACTGGCCGGACCGGGCGCTGGTGGCGTCGGTCATGCTGCCCATGCGGGAAGCCTCCTGGGCCCAATACGTGCCCATGATCGAAGATACCGGGGCGGACGCGTTCGAGCTCAACTTCGGCTGTCCGCACGGCATGTCGGAGCGGGGCATGGGTGCAGCCGTGGGGCAGGTGCCGGAGTATATCCAGCAGGCCACCGAGTGGTGCAAGAAATTCGCCCGCGTACCCGTCATCGTCAAACTCACGCCCAACGTGACCAATATTTTGCCGCCGGCGCGGGCGGCGCGGGCGGGTGGCGCCGATGGTGTATCTCTGATCAATACCGTCAACTCGATCATGCGCGTGGACTACGACACGCTGACCATGTATCCGGTCACGGACGGTATGGGCTCGCATGGCGGTTACTGCGGCCCGGCGGTCAAGCCCATTGCCTTGCACATGATCGCCGAGATCGCCCGTACCCGGGACACGGCCGATATCCCCATTTCCGGCATTGGCGGCATTACCGATTGGCGCGATGCCGTGGATCACCTGGCGCTGGGTGCGCAGAATGTTCAGGTGTGCACCGCCGTCATGGTGTATGGCTTCAGGATCATTGACGACCTGACCACCGGGCTGAGCGATTTCCTCGATGGCAAAGGCATGTCGTCGGTGGGTGAGCTGGTGGGCAAAGCAGTGCCGACCGTGACCGATTGGCAATACCTCAACCTCAACCATGTCGAAAAGGCACGCATCAATCAAGATCTGTGCATATCCTGTGGCCGTTGCCATATCGTTTGCGAAGACACCTCACACCAGGCCATTACCCGTATGGTGCATGGCAAGCGCCACTTCGAAGTCATCGATGAAGAATGTGTCGGCTGCAATCTGTGTGTCAGCGTCTGCCCGGTGGAAGGCTGTATCACCATGGAAGTCCTGACCCAGGGTGTCGACCCGCGCACCCAGCGCCCGATCGTCCGCGACAAAGCGAACTGGACCACCCACCCGAACAATCCGCTGCGCAAGCAAAGCTAGTGTCCGAACCGGCGCGAAAAATTGAAATCCGCGAAGCGAATCAGGCGCTGATACTGGAAGCGGCGGAGAGGGTGTTTGCCCTGCACGGCTATAAAGGGGCCACCACCGAACAGATCGCCCGCGAAGCGGGACTGCCCAAGGCCAACGTCCATTACTATTTCAAAACCAAGGCGAATATCTACCGGCAGGTCCTGAAGCACATCCTGGACGAGTGGATGGCGGCGGCGGCCACTTTTGATGCGGAGCATGAACCCGAGCAGGCATTGAGAGCCTACATCGCGGCGAAGATGGCGTTCTCCCGCCAGCGGCCCTACGGTTCCAAGGTGTGGGCCAGCGAGATCATGAGCGGTGCGCCGGTGATGGAGAAATTTCTCGGCACCACCCTGAAGAGCTGGCTGAGTGAGCGCGAGCGCATCATTCGCGGCTGGATCCGGGACGGAAAAATAAAACCGGTCGATCCCCATGCACTGCTGTTTCTGATCTGGGCCTGCACCCAACACTATGCGGACTTCGAACGCCAGATCGTTATTCTTAACGGCGGCAAGGAAATGACCGATCAGCAATACCTCGAGCGGACGAATCAGCTCATCGATCTGATATTGAACAGCGTCGGATTGTAAGAAAGCTCTGAATAATGCATCCATGCATTATCAGAGCACGCCAAACAAAAAATTCGTTTCCCGCGTTCATTCGTTCTTGCCCTCAAGCACGTGCCAGCGCGCAAAGGCCGCTTCCAGTTGTTCCTGGACCTGGGCGAGTTCACGGCTGACGCGTTGCACTTGCGCAAAACCGGACTGGTGGAAATCGGCTGCGGACATCTGCTCCTGCAGGTGTGCCGACTGTTTTTCCAGAAGCTCTATTTGTCCAGGCAAATTGGCCAGCTCACGTTGTTCCTTGTAGGACAGTTTGCGCTTCTTGCTGGCGGTCTGTGTTTTATTACCGGACGGTGTGGTTGTTGCAGGCTTCTTTGCTGTTACCGGCGGCAGGGCCTGCGCCTCAGACAAGCTACCCCCGCGCGCTTCCCAATCGCTATAACCGCCGACGTGTTCGCTGACGCCGCCATGCCCGTCCAGTACCATCAGGCTGGTGACGACATGGTCCATGAAATCCCTGTCGTGACTGACCAGAATCACTGTACCCTCGAATGCCAGCAGGATTTCTTCCAGCAGTTCCAGTGTTTCGATGTCCAGGTCATTGGTGGGTTCATCGAGCACCAGCAGGTTGGCCGGTTTGCTGAAAAGTTTCGCCAGCACCGCCCGGTTCTGCTCACCACCCGAGAGCGCTTTTACCGGCATGCGCACCCGTGACGGGCTGAACAGGAAATCACCCAGGTAGGAAATGGCATGACGGCGCCTGCCGCCGATGTCTATGAACTCCTGACCGCCACACACGTTGTCCATCAGGGTTTTATCGGGTTCAAGGTGGCCGCGCAATTGATCCGAGTAGGCTATCTCCAGTTTGCTGCCACGCACCACCTCCCCTGCATCAGGCTGCAAATCGCCCAGCAGGATTTTCACCAGGGTGGATTTACCCGCGCCGTTGGCGCCAACGATGCCGATCCGGTCGCCGCGCCGGATCAGGGTGGAAAAGTCGTCAATGACCCGCAGTCCGACAAAGCTGTGGCTGACGTGTTTGAGTTCGGCCACGATTTTGCCGGACCGGCCTGCGTCTTCCACGGCAAAGTCAGCAGACCCGGTGCGTTCCCGGCGCTGCCTGCGTTCCTCGCGCATTGCCTGCAGCGCCGCGACACGGCCCTCGTTGCGGGTTCTCCTGGCTTTGATGCCCTGGCGTATCCACACTTCCTCCTGGGCCAGCTTCTTGTCGAACAATTCGTTTGCCCGCTCCTCGGCCAGCAGTTGTTGCTCGCAGTGGCGCAGGAAGCCCTGGTAATCTCCCTGCCATTGGGTCAGGGCGCCCCGGTCCAGTTCGGCCATCCAGTTGGCCACGTTTTGCAAAAAGCGCCGGTCGTGGGTAATCAGAATCATGGCGCCCTTGAAGCTGCGCAGTTGCTGCTCCAGCCATTGAATGGCGGGTATATCGAGGTGGTTGGTGGGTTCATCGAGTAACAGGATATCCGGCTTGCTGACCAGCGCCTGGGCCAGTGCCACCCGGCGCCGCCAGCCGCCGGACAATGCAGCCATGGTGGCATCCCCCGGCAGCTGTAACTGGCTGATGGTGGTTTCCACCCGCTGTTGCAGTTGCCAGCCATCCCGGGCTTCCAGCTGATGTTGCACCCGGGACAGGGCATCCATGTCGGTGAGATCCCCGGCTTGCAACAGATGGTGGTATTGCGCCAACAGCCGGCCGGTTTCGGCAAGGCCGGACGCCACCACGTCATAAACGGTCTGATCGTCTGCTGCTGGAAGTTCCTGTTGCAGCCAGGCCATGCGCGTGCCGGGTCGCAGCCAGCGCTCGCCGGAGTCCAGCGCAATCTCTCCCGCCAGTACTTTCAACAGGGTGGTTTTACCCGCGCCATTGCGGCCCAGCAGACCGATTTTCCGGCCTTTGGAAACGCTCAGGTCCACGGCGTCCAGCAGGGTCAGGGTGCCGTAGTGCAGGCTGGCCTTATCAAGGCGTAACAGAGGCATGGTGTGAAGCGGCAGCAAAGTGTGGGTGCGCATTCTACGCCACCGGGTAAGAGTCTGACCACCGGGATAAAATCAGCACGGCGAGGGAATTGCTTTATCATCTGCCAGAACATCGACATCGAGGCGGTATGCCAGAGAACACTACAACTTCCAGGACCAGCGAAATCGTGCTCCAGGCCCTGCGTGAATATTACGCTATCGAAGGTATTCTCAGCCGCCTGCCGGGGGAGAATCTGAATTATCTGGTGCAGACCAAAACCGGGGAAAAATACATCGTCAAGATTGCTGGTGAAGACATGCCCGTTGAGCTTGTCGACATGGAGCAGGCCGCTTTGCAACATGCGGTCAGGGCCCGGGTGCAGCTGTTATTGCCGCAAATTATAGTAAATAAATTTGGTAATTATGAAACAGGAATCAATATTCTCAATAAATCAGTTAAAAGACTGAGAATATTACATTATATTGATGGTACTGACCTTTCTGAAATTACTGATATATCAACATTATTGCGTTTTAACCTGGGAGAAACCCTGGCGCGCTTCGACCAGGCCATGGCCGGCTTCGATCATCCGGCAGCCCATCGCCGGCACCGTTGGGATTTGGCCGCCGCAGAGCAGCACCGGGCGAAAACAGCCTGGGTGGAAGACCCGGAAAAACGCACTTTATTGCGCTGGGCATTTGCCCAAATGACGAATTGTATTTCGGCTGTTTTACCCGGCCTTCCGTGGCAGTTTATCCACGGTGATGCCAACCCGGAAAACATCCGCGTCGCAGGCGATCGGGTAGTGGGTTTGCTGGATTTCGGCGACAGCTGTTACAACCCCGCGGTGTGTGATCTGGCGATATGTCTGGCCTACCAGATGATGGATCAGGTGGACCCGTGGACCGCCGCTGCGCCGGTCATTGCCGGTTACGAGTCGGTGCGGCCGCTGGCCAGCAGTGAGCGGCGGATCCTGTTGCCCCTGGTCTGCGGTCGTCTGGCGGTGACGATCTGTGTCGCCAGCGAACGCCGGCGCATTGATGCGGATAATGCCAACTGGTTTGTCAGCGAAAATCCCGCCTGGCGATTGCTGCTCTACCTGAAGTCTTCAGGACACGTGCTGTTTCCGCTGCCTCATCCAGCAAAAGCAGCTTCCCGGGCTGAGAGACCGTTATGACACCATCACCGCAATTCGATGCCATCCAGATCCGGCTCAGGCATTTGAGCCACAGCTATGTTGAAGGCGGGCAGCAACATCCTGTGTTGCGCGATGTCAGCGCCGATTTCCTGGCGGGCAAATCGGTGGCTGTACGTGGTCGCAGCGGTTCCGGCAAATCCACTCTGCTCAATTTGATCAGTGGCATTGATAGCCCTGATAGCGGGCAAGTTGAAGTCGCTGGTCACAACATCACCGCCATGACCGAGCACGAGCGGACGCTGTTCCGGCGCCGGCACATCGGTTTTGTCTACCAGGCATTCAACCTGCTGCCAACGCTGACGGTGGCGGACAACCTGCGCCTGGTGCTGGAACTCAACCGGGTGCCGGACAAGGAAGCAGCACAGCGTATTGATGAATTGCTGCGTGCGGTTGAACTGCCGGACCGGGCCGGCAGTTATCCAGATGTGCTGTCGGGCGGTGAACAACAACGTGTCGCCATCGCCAGGGCACTGTGCCACCGGCCATCACTGCTGCTGGCCGACGAGCCCACCGGTAATCTGGACGATAAAACGGCAAAGATGGTGCTTGCCCTGCTCGACAGGCTGGTCAGAAAAACCGGCGGCACGATGATCGTGGCAACCCACAGCCAGGCTGTTGCTTCGTTTTGCGATCACGTGATGGAGTTGCACAACGGCCAGCTCGTATCACTGCAGGAACACAAGGAGCAAGGCGGGTGATAGTACCGTGACCCATAAATTTCGATACAACCAGAGCCCCCCGGATGTGCCAGGACAAGGCGCAGCGCGCAGGCAATGGCCCGGTCCTTGTCAAGCGGTGCAACGCCGTCCTGGTGCATCCCGGGGGCTCCCTTCGGGCGAGCCGCTGACCGGCCATCTGCGGCGTTGCGCTTGCTTGAAAGGGGGCCCGCCCTTCCTGCGCAAGCGCGCCTTACATCTGACCGGTCAGCGACTCGCTGGTCGTGTCGAAATGTATGGGTCACGGTACTAGTGCTGTACCGCGCCAGCATCGGCTATCTGCTGCGGCACCCCTGGCAACTGGGGCTGGCGCTGCTGGGTATCTGCATCGGCGTGGCGGTCATCGTTGCGATTGATCTTGCCACCGAAAGTTCTAAGAAGGCCTTTCTGCTGTCGATGGATACCCTCACCGGTGCAGCGACGCACCAGATCATTGGCGGGCCCAATGGTGTCAGCGAATCGCTGTATACACAATTGCGCGTAACACACGGCATCCGCAATATCGCGCCCCTCGTTGAAGGTCGTGTACAGGTAAATGACATCAGCGTCCAGGTGTTCGGCGTCGATCTGTTTGCGGAACGGCAGATGCGCTCGTTCAGCTTCGATATGGAATCGTCTTCAGGCGCGCCCGCTATCTCCGCCGAAGCCTTGTTCAGCAACTTTCTGACCAGGCCAGGGGCGGTACTGATGTCGCGGCACACGGCGGATAGCCTGGGTTTGCAGGCCGGTGACCAGTTTGAGGTCATGGCCGGCGGCAAGGGTTTTCCTGGCACCTTACTGGGCATTATCGGTGACGATAAATCCTTGGCACTCGATAATCTCATGGTCGTTGACATCGCCGTGGCCCAGAACTGGCTCAATCAACGCGGCTGGCTGTCACGCATCGACGTGCGCATTCCGCATGGCGGCAGAGAGCTAAAGGCAAAACTGGAAAACCTGTTGCCAGCCGGTACCCAGCTGCTCAACGCGGCGGCACGCACTCAGTCCATGACCGAAATGAGCGCTGCGTTCATGACCAACCTCTCGGCCATGAGTCTGCTGGCTTTACTGGTGGGCCTGTTCCTTATTTATAACAGCGTCGGCTTTGCCGTTCTGCAGCGGCGTGGCCTGATCGGCGTATTGCGGGCACTGGGCGTTACCCGGCGGCAAACGTTTTTACTGATTCTCAGCGAAAGCGCCGTGCTGGGACTGCTTGGCGCCGTCGTGGGAGTGGTGCTGGGCATCTGGCTGGGTGAACAGTTGCTGGTGCTGGTTTCCCGTTCCATCAACGATCTTTACTTTCGCGTGAGTGTTACTGCAGTGACGGTCAGCCCGCATACCATCGGCAAAGGTCTGATCGTCGGCCTTGCTGCTACGCTGCTGGCGGCGGCTGTGCCGGCCATCGAAGCTGCTTCCTGTCAACCGCGGCTGGCGCTGACTCGTTCGGTGCTGGAGCATCGAAGCAGGCGGCTGCTGCCGGTAATCGCCATGGCTGGGCTCGGCATCGGCTTGCTGGCGGTCCTGCTTTTGTATGTTTCCGGCAGCAACCTGCTGGCTGGGCTGAGTGCCGTATTCATGCTCATCCTGGGTTTTGCCTTATGCGTGCCGGTGGTTGTCAAAGTGGTTACAGCGGTGCTGGCGCCGCTGGCTTCACGAGTGGGCGGAACCAGTGCAAGGCTCGCGCTTGCAGGTATCGGCGCCAATCTCAGCCGTACCGGCATTGCCATCGTTGCGCTGGCCGTAGCCGTGGCGGCGACCATTGGTGTCAGTGTCATGGTCGACAGCTTTCGTGGTTCCGTCAGTGCCTGGCTGGACACTACATTGCAGTCCGACATTTATATCAGCGCGCCAAACGCTGTGCTGGATCATGATTTGATCGCAGACTTGGTTAAGGTGCCCGGTGTTGCAGCCTATAGCACCAGCCGCAGGGTATGGCTGGAGAACCCGGCCGGGCGGCTCCGCCTGCTGGCGATACAAATCGCGCCGGGCCATTATCCCGGCGCGAAAATACTGGACGCCGAGCCGCAACAGGTGTGGCCGGCATTTGTGCACGACGATGCCGTTCTGGTTTCCGAACCCTACGCTTATCGCCATGGGGTTGCTGCCGGAGACGAAATCAGGCTGATGACCGGTTCGGGTGAACGGGCCTTCGCCATTGCGGGTACCTATCGCAGCTATGACGTCAACGCCGGCGCGGTGCTCATGAGCCGTCAAACGTACGACCGGTTCTGGGATGACTCCGCGATTGACTCGATCGGTCTGTTTCTGCGTCCGGGCGCCAGGGTCGATGAACTGCTGCGGAACTTGCAGGCTGCCAGCCAGGACCGGCAGCACATCGTCCTGCGCTCCAACCGTGAAATCCGCGAGCTGTCGCTGCAGGTATTCGACCGCACCTTTGTGATTACCGATGTGCTTTACTGGCTGGCGACCGGGGTCGCGCTGATCGGCATTCTGGGCGCCATGCTGGCGCTGCAAATGGAGCGCGCACGCGAACTGGCCATCCTGCGCGCACTGGGCATGACGCCCGCTCAACTGGGTGGCATGGTCATCACGCAAACCGCCACCATCGGCCTGCTCAGTGGCTTGGCCGCCGTGCCCATGGGACTGGTGATGGCCTGGGTGCTGATAGAAGTCATCAATCGCCGCGCGTTTGGCTGGCAAATGGACATTGCGCTGTCCTGGCAGGTGTTGGCGGCGGCGATCCTGTTCTCAGTCGGCGCAGCCTTGCTGGCGGGCATCTACCCGGCCTGGCGAGCGGCCAGCAGCCGGCCGGCTCTTGCGATGCGCGAGGAATAAAATCATTTCTCCTCTGAAAAACATTCTGTCATTTGCCGCCCTGATCATGCTGATCGGCTTTGCCATCACCCGCTTCATCGCCCCTTCCGCCGTTCCGGGTGCGCCCATGACGGCAGTGCCTGAAGCCGTCGATAAAGGATCGCGCCTGTCCGTCCTCCTCGGCAGCGAGCCTGTCGCAGGCTACGCCATGGCCAATGCAGCAAGGACCTTCCGCTTTCCCGAGGATCATGGTTTGCACCAGAACTTTCGCAACGAATGGTGGTACCTGACCGGCAATCTTGATGACGAGCGGGGGCAGCGCTTCGGTTATGAACTGACGGTTTTTCGCTTTTCCCTCACCCCCGAGCTGCAAGCAAGTACCAATGGGAATGCAGAATCCAACTGGCAGACCAACCAGCTTTACCTGGCTCATTTCACCGTCACCGATGAAAAAAATGAGCGATTCCATGTCGAACAAAGGTTTTCGCGCGGCGCGCTCGGGCTGGCGGGTGCACAGACCAGCCCGTTCAAGGTCTGGATCGAGGACTGGTCTATACAGCAAGCCCCCGACGGCGGTGTGGCAGCCGCAGCCGGTGAAAACTGGCAACTGACTGCAGCCAGCCCGGAGATCACTCTTGATCTGAAGCTCGTTGCCGGCAAGCCCCCGGTTCTCAATGGCATCGACGGCCTGTCGCGGAAGTCAGCGACGGTGGGCAACGCATCCTATTACTATTCCATACCAAGAATGCGCAGTACGGGCACTTTACGTATTGCCGGTGAGACCCACGCGCTGTCCGGGATGTCCTGGTTGGACCGGGAATGGAGCAGCAGCGCGCTGGCGGCTGATCAGCAGGGTTGGGACTGGTTCGCCCTGCAACTGTCGGATGGCAGCGACCTGATGTTCTACAACATCCGCAAAACCGATGGCAGCCAGGATGAGTACAGCGCCGGAACCTGGATAGCCAGCGACGGGGAGTCGCGGCATTTGCGACGGCAGGATGTGATGATTACGGTCACCGATCAGTGGCAAAGTCCTGCCGGCGGCACTTACCCTTCGCGATGGGAAATCCAATTGCCGGCCTTGGATTTGCTGCTGACGGTCACGCCGGTGATCGCCGCGCAGGAGCTCATCACCACCGTTCGTTACTGGGAAGGCGCGGTTGATGTGCGTGGCCGGCGCAAGCAGCAACCCATCGAGGGTCGCGGTTACGTGGAACTGACTGGTTATGGCCGATGACAACACATGCGGCCCAGACTGGTGCTTGGGCCCCGGGCTGGTGCTTATGGTTTGGGTGTCTGCCAGTCGTATGTGTGGGTGATTTCCTCGCAGCCGCGGCATTGCCAGATGGTTTTGCCCTCGGGCTCCAGCGTCTGGAGTTCATCCGCCAGCTTGAACCAAACGTGCTCACAGACCGGATTTAAAAATAGCGCGGTGAATTTCTGTGTCTTTATTTCGCGCCCCGGCTTGCCGGCCGTCACGGAATCAGCCGGGTTTTCGTTGCCAACCCTGAAGCTGCCTGGATTTGCGAAGGCGGCCTTTTGCCCTGTCCCTGACCTGATTGTCATTGGCTATTCTCTCTCGTCGGTATCCTGATTTACCCTGAACAAAGGCGCTCACACGCTTGGTAATTATAATTGCAGGGATGAAAGGACTGGATACCACCTGTCAGGCAAAATCCGCCAGCCATCTATTTTCTGCTGCTGGAATATCGCTCCGGGCCAGATACCTGAGAAAAAGGGCACCCGAAGGCGCCCTGGATACTGCTTGAGTCAATGGCTTTCTTGACCGTTAATCGACAACAACTTCCGACCCGCAGGATTCAAATTCAACCTGACTACCATCGCAAGCGACGAGGCCGGCGTTGGTGCCGTCTATCATGCAATCGTCCGCATCACGCGCCCACAGTTCGAACGTTGGCTCTTCGTTGATGTCGAGGCCAGCGAAACAAAGATCTTCCGAGCCGGCAAGATGGTTTTGATGTCCCTGGGAATTACCGGACACCAGAACGTCATGGAATACCACGGAGACACCTTCGATGCTGTCAAAGACACAACCGCAGTGACGAATGGTCTTTGCGTCCTTGGCGGCCAGAGTTGATCCGGCAAAAGCGAACAATAGGAGACTGATCAAAATAAGCGAGAGTTTCTTCATAAGTAAAATCCTTTTACTGTGAAGTGATTGACATTAATGCAGAAACACCGGGCCTAAAGTGCATGCCAAGTGCGTCTTTCCCTGTAAGCGCATGAACACATTATTCTTGCCAAGGTGCCAAGGTGCCAAGGCCCACAAAGAACAGTGTACTCTCATGCCGGCTGCCGGGCAATTTTGTCAGTTAGTGTCTGTCCATAAACGGGCTTCCCAGCCCGTTATGGAATCGCGAAGCAAAAACGTGGTTTTGCTTCGCTCTCATTTTCAATGAATTACATCATTGAAAATGGCGGCACTTCCATGTGCCGCGTGCGGACACACGCCTGCATGTTATCCGGGAGTGTAAGCAGCCCACGGTCATTCACGTAAGAAATCCCTGCGCGTGCATCTTTTCGCCGAAAAGTCCATAGACAGCGTCTTTCATTCCACGGTATTTCTGGCAGGCATAACCATCCGCACACGGTGACATTCCATCCGGCAAGACCTGCCGGGTGCAAGGGGGAGTTATGTCTGGAATAAAGGGGAGTTTCGAAGCCAGGTGCTTCCTGGTTTACTCAATGGCGACTGCACATCTGCATTTGAGCAAGCGGCGGGCAGACGCTTTGGCGCTGGCAACAAACTCAAGTAGAAAATCGCTGTCATGGCTCATGGCATTCCTGCTGCTGTTGGCTCCGATACAACTGCTGGCCCAGAATGGCAACCCCAGTCCCGGCAAACCCGAATGGACTACGCCACTCAATTTGTCGACGGATACCGGTGAGGCCACATTCGAGTGGGCTCCCAAAAATGGTGACGTGGTTGAACTCTACCGGATCACAGAAACTTCACTCGGCCGTGAAGGCATATTTTACGTCGACGGACAAGCGCTGGATGTGTACCGGGTTGACCCGGGGGACTATCGATTCAGCCTGCAAGCCTGCAATAAAGACGCGGACGGGTTGCCCGTGTGTGGGCCGGCATCCCGGCAACTGGTGCTGACAGTCACGGAAGAAATCTGGGCCAATGATCCGGTCAATGACACCAGCCCGACGCCCATCACGCAAAATGTGGTGGGCGGCCCCGACGAACTGCGCCCCGGCGTGTGGCATAACCCGCAAAAGACCGGACAAGGCTGGAGCCTGTATTGGGCCAACCGGCTGGTCTCGTCTTCAACCCCGGCCGTTCCCTATGATCTCTACGTCATCTGGTACACCTACGAGGCCAAGACCCGCACCATTACCCCCATTTGTGAGCCGCCTCAGCCACCGTGCGGCAACGACATCGAGTATTTCAATTACCGGCCAGTAGTGGCGACGATGAGCCTGGTTAAGAGCACCAGCAATAGCAACTATGTCGGTGCGGTTTCCATCAAGCGCGGTGGCACTACGTTTTAACGTCGGTGACGCCACGGTCATTTTTGGCGCCGGCAACACTTCTGCGAGCATTTCCTGGACCGCCACCTTCAAAAAACAGTCCTTGTTGTCGGCCACGGATAATATAGTGCTTCTGGCCGGCAGCAGCGGTTCGTCGACCAGCGATGCCAGCCACTATGCCGGGCTGTGGGGTGCCACCAGTGCCAGCAGTTACCTCGTCGATGATGTCGGTTCGCTCAGCGAAACCGTCGAAACCGTTTTTTATGATGGCAATGGAGACCCCACCTGGATTCAGGCATACCAGGGTCAAACACCGCTGGCAACCAGCACCTCATTGTGTTTTTACCATATACAGGGCGGTTACCAGCCGAATCTGAACCAGTCGGTATTGCCGGGAACGCTGTATACCACCTGTGATCCGGAAAATGCCACCAGCACCAGTCGCAATGGCCTGCGCTATTTCAGCGATTTCGAAGTCGGCAGATTCTGGGTGAGTTTCACGCTGCCGCCAGGGGTCGTTGATCCCAATCAGGTGGCGGGTGGCAGCGTCAGTATCGGCACCTCCACCATTCCGGCCATCAAGACCAAATCAGCCAACTTCCACCGCATCTGGTTCAGCGGCAGCAATTCCTGCCAGATCAATGCTTCCAGCCCCAGTTGCGTGGCCAATCTTACCTGGTTCACCGATGGCGATTATCCGAATGCCACGGCTTACCGGTATAACCAGACCACCGGTCAGCGCAGCCTGATTGCCACTTCCACGCAGCCGGCCATGGAGAACCAGCAGGTATCAATGTCGACAGCGGGCAGTTATGTATTTGAACTGCGCATGAGCAATTCAACGTCATCTGTCCTGATCGCCAAATCCAGCATCTTTACGGTCACCCAAGCCAGCAACATAAGCCCGACGGCCGCGCTCAGTGCCAACTGCACCTTGTTGAGTTGCACATTTACCGACCAGTCCAGTGACAGTGACGGCACCATTGCCTCCCGTTCCTGGAACTTTGGCGATGGTGGCACTTCCAGCCTGCAGAACCCGAGTCACACTTATGCGGGGGCAGGTACCTACACGGTAGCGCTGACGGTAACGGACAACCAGGGCGCCAGCGGTTCCACCAGCAAAAGTGTCACAGTGTCTGCGGCCAACCAAAACCCGACGGCGGCATTCAGCGCCAGCTGTGCCAATCTGGGCTGCGCATTTACCGACCTGTCCAGCGACCGCGACGGCACCATTGCCTCACGTGCCTGGAACTTTGGTGACGGCGGTACATCCAGCCTGCAGAATCCGAGTCACAGTTATGCGGCGGCGGGCACCTACACGGTATCGCTGACGGTAACGGACAACCAGGGCGCCAGTAATGCCACCAGCCAAAGTGTCACCGTGTCAGCGGCCAATACCGCACCGCAGGTGACCGTCCCGGCCAATCAGACCACGGTACAGGGCAGCACCATCACGCCGCTGGTGATTCAGGTTACAGATGCCGAAAACGATCCAATCACCTGCAGTGTTACCGGGCTCCCCGCGGGTCTGATCGAAAGCAGTGAATGCACCATTTCCGGTACCGTGAGCGCGGCCACCGGTGTTTATACCGTCAGCATCACCGCCAGTGATGGCCGGCTGACCTCATCAGCGCTGAGCTTTAGCTGGAACATCACACCAGCGGGTGCGCCCGCCAATCCGGAGACACCGCCGGCTGCGGCCGCGGCGCCGTCGCTGACCCCGAGTGCCGCCTCCTCGCGCGTTGGCGCGACCGCCGGCGCGTTCCGCGTCGACGAGTCCGGCAATGCCAGCTACCGCATTCCACTGCTCACGGCACCCGGTTCGGGCGGGGTGGCGCCGCAACTCAGCTTCGAGTACTCCAGCCAGGACGGCAACGGCCCGCTGGGCGTGGGCTGGACGCTGGGTGGTTCGTCCACGATGACGCGCTGCGCGCAGACCCTTGCCGTGGACGGCCAGAATGCCGTGCGCGGCATCACGCTGACCGCCAGCGACCGCTTCTGCCTCGACGGCCAGCGGCTGATCGCAGTCGCCGGCGTCTACGGCGCCAACGGCACCGAGTACCGCAGCCAGATCGACTCGATCGCGAAGATCGTTTCCAACGGCACTGCCGGCAGCGGTCCGCAGAGCTTCACGGTGTGGCGCAAGGACGGTTCTGTCACGCAATACGGTGCAACCGCCGATGCGCGCATCGAGGCGCGCACCCTGAGCGACACCCAGACCGTGCTCCTGTGGGCGCAGAACCGGGTCAGCGACCCGGCCGGCAACTACATCGATTACCAGTACGATGAGGTCAGCGGCGCGGCCGGCGCCCCGGTCGAGTTTGTGCTGCAGAAGGTGTCCTACACCGGCAACACCAGTGCCGCCACGGCGCCGTACGCGGAGATCGCGTTCACTTACGCCACCACGCGCCCCGATGCCACGGTGGCCTTTGTCGCCGGTGCCCGAGTGCAGCAGACCCGCTTGCTGACGCGCATCGACTCGCGCGCGCGGGTCAATGCCGGCAGTACGCTCGAGACTTTGCGTTCCTATCAGCTCGCTTACGCCAGCGACGGCCATGGCCGCAAGGAACTGACCGCGGTGACCGAATGCCGCGACAGCACCCAGACTTACTGCTTCGCCCCCACCACCTTCGGCTGGCAGACCAGCAAACACGGGGTCGGCAGCAGCGCAACCAGCGTCGGCAGCCTGTTCGACAGCAAACACGCCGCGACCGCCATTGCCGACGTGAGCGGCGACGGCCGGCCGGACCTGCTGCTGACCCGCAAGCAGGGCAGCGGCTTCCAGTTCCGGGTGTTGCCGGCATTGGCGACGGGCGGCTTTGGCAGCTCGACGACGTACTACCCGATCCCGAACAATGGTAGCAACACGACCCCGGCCACATTGCACGCCATCGACCTCAACGCCGACGGCTTCCAGGACGTGATCTACCCGACCGTCAGCGGCTGGAAGGGCCGGCTGTCGGTGAACGGCACACTGGGAAGCGAGATTGCTCTTGGCAGCTGCTGCGACCTCAGCGACCCGCCGCTGGTACAGGTCATGGACTTTGACGGCGACGGTCTCAGCGACCTCGTCACCCAGCGTTCGCAAGCCAATGGCGGCAAGGAACTGGTGTGGTTGCGCAACCAGTTCACGCCGGCAAGTCCGACGGTCGTCGGCTTTGCCGCGCCGGTGGCGCTGAGCATCGCCATCGATGCCAACCTGTTCCCGCAGAGTTCCGGCAGTTGGTTCATCGACACCGAGCTGCCGGAGTTCCGCATCCAGAACGCCATCACCAAGGCGTTCCAGCGCCCGTTCGATTATGACGGCGACGGTAAAGTCGATCTGCTGGCACAGATCACGCAACGTTACTTTCAGTGCTCGGGCGCGTGCACCCCGAACCAGCCGGTTGCGACCGGCAACACCCGGGTGTTGTCGCAGTTCGCGATCAGCGACGGCAGCACGGCCCCATCGCCGCAGGCGGGCAGCAGCTACGCGTGGGCCAGTTATTACCTGGTGCTGCTCGCCGACGGCGCCAACGGCTTGGTCCAGGCCGAGGTGGTCGCCAACGGCGACGACTGCACCGTCAGCGCGGCCTGCGCGCTTTATCCTGAACTGCCGCGGGCGCGCCGGGCGTTGCCGGTGGACATCAACGCCGACGGGCTGGCCGATTTTGCCTGGTTCGATGTGGCCTTTGACTGGAGCTTCCGGCTCAATACCGGCGGTGTTTTCAGCACCCAGTCGGTAGCGATCGCGGCGTTCACCGACGCGCTGCAGAGCGATCAGGCGGCCTTTATGGACCTCACCGGCGACGGCTTGCCGGACTTCCTGTATCCCAGCGCGATCGGTACATCAACTGCCACCTGGCAGCTGCGGGAGAATGTCTTCGGCGCCGCTTTTGGTGTCGTACAGAATACCGGCGACAGTTTCGGCAACAGTGCCGAGTTCGACCAGAGCCTGCTGCTGGACTTCAGCGGCGACGGCATCATCGACAACCTCTTTATCGACCTCAACGCGCAGGGCGCGGTGCAAGCCACCTCTACGAAACTGTACAGCGGCGCCAATGTCGCGGGCGGCGCCACCACCGCCGCAGTCAATGTCGTGACCGCCATCACCGACGGCTTCGGCGCGAATACCGCGCTGACCTACAAACCGCTCACCGATGCCAGCGTGTACACGCGCATGCGGGACAGCCAGAACGCCAACTGGGGCGGCTTTGCGGTGTACGACCTGGTCGCGCCCATCTATGTGGTCAGCCAGGCGGCGTCCAGCGCCCCGACCGATTCTAATCCCGGCGCCGTGAGCCGGGTCGAGTACTACTACCTCGGCGCCAAGCTACAGGGCGGCGGGCGCGGCTTCCTCGGCTTCGGCGAGATCATCAGCTACGACCCGCAGTCCGGCATCCGCACCAATACCCGCTACCGGCAGGATTTTCCCTTCATCGGCCTGCCGGCCGATACCACCCAGGCGCTGGCAAGTGCCTCCCAGAAGTTCGACCACAGCAGCAACACCGCGGCGAGTGCTCCGGTTGCCTGGGGCAGCGTCACAGCGACGACCGCTGCCGCGGCGCTGACCAGCGGCACCCGCCTCAGTTATGCCATCAACGCCTGGCAGGCCGTCGAGACGGTGGCTGCCAAGGGCACCTGGTTCCCCTACCTCGCCGCCAGCCTGGAGCGCGGTTACACGCTGACCGGTGCTTTCAGCCGCAAGGTACTGACCTCGAATACCTACAACAACGTCTACGGTAATCTCGACAGCGTGATCCTGAGCACCTATGCGACCGACGGCGCGACCGCATTCGCGACGCAGACGACTTCGAACACCTACGCCGATGACCTGGCGCAGTGGCACCTCGGCCGCCTCGCCACCAGTTCGGTCACGCACGCGCGCAGCGGCAAGTCTTCCCTCACGCGCAGCAGCTCATTCGGCTACGCCGGCACCAGCGGCATTCTGAACCGTGAAACCGTCCAGCCGGGCCACGCGACGCTGGAGGTGAACACCACCTATCAGCTCGATCTCTTCGGCAACCGCACTGTGACCACCGTGACCGGCGCCGGCCTGGCGGCGCGTAACCACACCGAGGTGTACGACGCGCTCGGGCGCTACGTCAACGAATCCCGTAACGCCTATGGCCAGTCGAGCGCCACAGTGACCCAGCGCGACGCTTTCGGCAATGCCTTGCAGGCACAGAACATCGACGGGGTCACCACCGTCAGCGCGGCGGATTTCATGGGCCGGCCGTTCATCTCCCGGACGGCGACCGGCGCCTGGAGCAAGACCACGCTGGTGGCTGGTGCCGGCACTTCTTGCCCGGCCACGCACACGGTGTATCACGCCATCACCACCGGCGGCGGCCAGCCGACGCAGTACCAGTGCTTCGACCGCCTCGGGCGCGATGTGCGCACGGCAACCCAGGGCTTCGCCGGCACGCTGATCGATGTCGATACCCGCTATGACGCATCCGGGCGCATCGCCCGAGTCTCGGAACCCTACTTCGCCGGCGGCACAACCTATTGGAACGACACTGCCTATGATGCCATCGGCCGCATCAGTGCCGTGCAGGCGGCCGACGGCAACGATCTGACCTACGCTTACGACACCTCGGCGAGCCTCTGTTCCACGCCCGGCGCAGCGCGCCAGACGCTCACCACCAACGGCCTCAGCCAGCGCCAACTGGAAGTGCGCAACGCGCTGGGCGAGACGATTAAGGTCATCGACAATGCCTGCGGCACCGTCAGCTCAGAGTATGATGCGACCGGCAATCTGACCCTATTGACCGGCGCGGACGGCGCGCAAACAGTGATGAGCTACGATCTCGCCGGACGCAAGACGGCCCTGAACGACCCGGACAAGGGCAGCTGGCAATACGCCTACAATGCCCTCGGCGAGTTGACCCGCCAGCGCGACGGCAAGAGTCAGGCGCTCGACTTCGACTACGACCTGCTGGGCCGGGTGACCACGCGCTACGAGCGCAGCTGGCGTCAGCAGCCTCACCGCCACCACCTACACCACCGTCAACAACGAGACCACCGCCTGGATCAACAGCACCTTGGCGAGCGTCACCGGCAAGGCCCAGCCGAGTGCCATCACCTACCGGGTAGGAACGGCCGGCGCGATCGTGCAGCAGCAAAACCTGAGCTATGACGGCTTGGGACGGCTGAGCCTGCGCTCCACCAGCCAGGACGGCCTGACGCTGGCCGAGGAGACCACCTACGACCAGTACGGCCGGGTGTTCCAGCAGTTCGATGTCTCGGGCGCTGATCACGGTATCCGCTATCACTACAACGCCAGCGGCTATGTCGAGAAAGTGCAGGAAGCGCGCGAAGGCACCGTGGGGGTCCTCTACCAGCACATCCAGAGCCAGGACCAGCGCGGCAACATCACCTACATGATCCTCGGCAACGGGGTGGAAGCGTTTGCGCAATACGCCGCACAAAGCGGCCGCCTCCAGACCCTCGACGCCTATGACGTCAACGGTGTCGAGCTGCAGCGCGTCGACTACACCTTCGATGTGCTGGGCAATCTGCAGGGACGCCACGACACCTCGCAGAGCCAGAACCTCGATGAGACTTATCGCTACGACCTCATGAACCGGCTGGAGACCGTTCTGCTATCGACTAACGGCGCGGCCGCGCAAACCAAGCTCACGCTGAGCTACGACGCGGCCGGCAACATCACCAGCAAATCAGACCTCGGCAGTTATCTCTATGGCGCCGGCAGCGCCGGCCCACATGCGGCAACTTCGGCCGGTGGTGTCACGTATACCTACGATGCCAATGGCAACCAGGTGTCCGCCTCGGACGGCAGAACCATCACCTATACCCTGTTTGACCAGGCGGCACGGATCCAGAAAGGCGCGGAGTTTACCGAGTTCAGCTATGGCATTGGCAACCAGCGCATCAAGCGGGTCGATGACAATGCCATCGATGCGGTCAAAACCACCTGGACCTTCGGCAGTGTTGAGCGCATCCAGCAAGGCAGCCAGAACGCTTACTTCAAGCGCTCGATTGGCGGCGTTGCCCTGGTCGATTACTTCCCCGCCACCCAGGCACAGGATATCCGTTACCTCATCAAGGACCACCTGGGTTCGATCCACACCCTGACCGACGACAGCGGCCTCGTGAGCAGTGCGGTGACGATGCACTTCGGGGCGTTCGGGCAACGGCAGAACACCGCCTGGACCGGCGCCCTGTCCCCCAGCGGCATGATGCTGCACAACCTGCTGACCACGCGCGGCTTCACCGGCCACGAACACGCCGACGGCCTCGGCATCATCCACATGAACGGGCGGATTTATGACCCGAAACTCGGAAGGTTCCTGCAGGCCGACCCGTTCGTGCAGGCGCCCAAGAACAGCCAATCGCTGAACCGCTACAGCTATGTGCTGAACAATCCGCTGAGTTACACTGATCCGAGTGGGTATTTTAGTCTCAGCACATTTTGGAAGAAGGTCCGGCCGTTTGTGGCCATTGGCATAGCGATCTGGAATCCTGGAGCACTATGGTTTTCCGGTGTTTGGGGCGCAGCAGCCAGCGGATTCCTTGCTGGTTACGTGGCATCGGGCTCACTCAAGGGCGCGGTGGCGGGTGCATTCAGTGCTGCCGCGTTTTACGGCATTGGCAGCAGTTTTGAGTCGCTTAGCGGTACCGGTAAATGGGGTGAATTAGGATTAAGCGGCGAAGCGTTTATTGCAAAATCGATCTTGCATGGTGCGGCCGGTGGCATTCTGGTTCTGGGCACGGGCGGGAAGTTTGGTCATGGTTTCATTTCCGCCGGGCTGACACAGGCTTTTTCCGGCAGTATCGGCGGATTGCGATCGTCTTTTGCAAGAGTTGCCGCCGCCGCGGTGCTGGGCGGCACATCCTCCGCCATTACCGGCGGGAAGTTCGCAAATGGGGCGCTGACGGGGGCGTTCTCCTGGGCTTTCAATCACAAGTTGCATCCTTTCTTCCAGAAAACCCTGAACGAGCTGCAGTCCAGGCGTTTCTGGACTGCACTCGTCAATTTGGAACCTGATGAGTTCAGGAAACTCTTTCCCAAACTATCAATGGGCAGGGATGATGATGAAATTCAATGGGTTCAAGATGTCCTGTACCAAGAATTCTATAGTTCAGGACTGGCGTCACGGGTTTTGGACGCTGCGCATGATGCCAATGATCTGCTGCGGGATTATTCAGTAGGGCGGGTTACCGGCATGGTGGGAGCCAGGGGAAAACTGATGGGTATTTTCGGCAAAGTTGCCGGCCTGACGGCGACACAAATGGATCTGGTTCATGACGCCATGGGTCTCAAGGCCTTTGCCGATCAGCAAGACGTTAACATGGACCAGCTCAAGGACCTTGCCCGTATTCTCAACCAGGGTGAAGTATCCATTGACGAGGCCATCAGACAATTGGAGGCGTTGGAATGATCATGTTCAGGAAAATGACGTTTACGGCCCAGGTGCTTGCGTCGATGCTCCTGTTCTGCACCGCGGCCGTGGCGGATGAGAATGGTTGCGAGGATCAGAGCTATTCCATCGGTGCTTTTGGCGGTGAATTCCGGGTTCCGCATTACATGCGTTTGCTGGTGAATATTTCTGATGATGACTCGGTGGAAATTCGCATGGTGCGGAAAATAGATGAGGTTGGTTCAATACATATGATTGCACTACTCAGGAACGGTGAAAATTACCGCCGGCCAAACAGTACTTTGAAACTCATCGATGAATATGAGCTCAATGGCTTCAATGTTCAGATCCGCCAGTCAAGTGATACCAGTATCGGTCGCAATCTGTATAGCGCAATAATAGAAAGGGCGGGAGATAAGGCCCATGTGATCGTCGATTCATTAAAGGCGCTCGATGCGCTCCTGGCCAATGCCGAAGACCTCGACGCGGAGGTCCAGGACTGAACAAGCCGTCGAGAGGATGGAAGGGGAAGGGGAAGGGGAAGGGGTCGTGAAGTGTTGCATCTCTAAGTTTTCGACTGTACTTTCACCATTACTCTTTGTGAATCGAGTTGGAAGGTGCCGTACTTAGGCATCCATAGGATGACAAAGAGTCGCATCGCTCGGTGTCGTGCTAATGCAAGAAACACGACCCCCGACCTGGTGAAAGATGTTTTTGCAATTAAGGCATTTGCCGAACAACAAGGTCTGAACATTTCTCAGCTTCAGGATCTTTCTAGGATTCTGATTGAAAATAAAAGAACTATCGACGAAGTTGTCTCAGGTTTGCAGAATTAGCTGGAGGCATGAAGTAATGCAACTACGATTTCCTTCGGAAATTATGATGTTTCTCATGGCATTCCCGCTGGGAATTTCGTGGGCGCAAGGAAGTGAATCAGAGAGCGCGACATTGCGCGCATTTGGCGGGCACATCAATATCCCCGCATACATGGAAGTGCTTGTTCAATTCACCACGCCAGAGTCCATTGAACTGAAAATGTTACGCAAACTGGATTCTGCTGGAGAGATCAGATCCTTGATCATCAACAGACACTTCAGCGCAAGTAAAAAAAGTGAGACAACCAGACTTACAAAGATAGCTCAGTATGAGCTGAACGATTTCGCCGTTCAATTGTTCGAACCACATCTTCAACTTTGGAAGTCAAACCTCAAATTGGCGCTAATTTCCAGATGTGGCGAATCGGGAAACGTCATAGTTGAATCCAAAGAGGCATTGGATCAGTTCCTAATTCAAGCTTCACCCGCAGATTGTGCCTGAAAGGGCAAGGCGTCAGGGCAAGGGGCAGGCAAGGGGTAAACTGACGGGTATCATCGGCAACGCGGCCGGATTGACAGCAACACAAATGGACCTCATCAAGGAGGGCATGGGCCTCAAGGTCTTTGCCGATCAGCTGGGCGTTAATATGAACCAGCTCAAGGACCTTGCCCGGATTATCCACCAGGGTGAAGTATCCGTTGGCGAGGCCATCAAACAGTTGGAGGTGTTGGAATGATCATGTCCAGGAGAATGACGGTGACGGGCCTGGTGCTCTTAGCGCTGGTGCTGGTCTACACCGCGGCCGTGGCGGCTGAGGGAGGTTGCGAGGATCAGAGCTACTCCATCGGTGCTTTTGGCGGTGAATTCAAGGTTCCGCATTATATGCGTTTGGTGGTGAACACATCCGATGATGGCTCGGTGGAAATTCGCATGGTGCGGAAGATCGATGAGGAGGGTCCAATAACACTCATGACAATACTCAGGAACGACGAAAAGGATCGACCAGTTGGCAAAACTTCTAGACTCGTCGATTCATATGAGCTCAATGGCTTCACTGTTCAGATCTACCAGTCCAGCGATCCCGATATTTCCCGAAATCTGTACAGCGCCTTGATTGAACGAAGGGGCGATAAGGGGCAAGTGATCATCAAATCGTTGCGCGCACTCAATGCGCTCCTGGCCAATGCCGAAGACCTCGACGCGGAGGTCCTGGACTGAACAAGCCGTAAAAGTGATGGAGCCCCCTGTCGGGGCCCGATCAGCCTACCTCCCTCGGCTTGTAATCCGCCTCCAGAGCGCGCTGGATGTCATGTGGCACCGGGTCGTAGTGGCTGAACTCCATGGTGAAGCTGCCCTGGCCCTGGGTCATGCTTTTCAGCTCGGTGTGGTAGTCGGTCAAACCGCTCAGCGGCATGTCTGCGCGCACCGTGAGGAAGCCGCCGCTGAGGCTTTCAGTGCCGCTGATCCTGGCTCTGCGGCTGGCCAGGTTGCCGGTCACGTCGCCCATGTGTGTATCCGGCACGGTGACGTCGATGCTGACGATGGGCTCCAGTATCTGTGGGCCTGCATTGCGGATGGCGTCCTTGAAGGCATGATGCCCGGCAATGACAAACGCGATTTCCTTTGAATCCACTGGATGAAATTTGCCGTCGTATACGGTCACCTCGATGTCCTGCAACTGGTAACCGGCAATGGCGCCTTCTTCCAGTACCTGGCGTACGCCTTTCTCCACGGCCGGGATGAGGTTGGTGGGAATGGAGCCGCCAACCACCTTGTTGACAAAGGCAAATCCCTCACCCCGCCCCAAGGGCCGGACGCGCAGGTATACTTCACCAAACTGACCGGCGCCGCCGGTCTGCTTTTTGTGCCGGTAGTGGCCTTCGGCGGCGCGCGTGACGGTTTCGCGATAGGCAATGCGCGGCGGCCGGGTGTCGACTTCCACGTTGTAGCGGCTGTTCAGGCGCTGCATCATGACCCGCATATGCAATTCGCCGAGCCCGCGTATCACGGTTTCATTCAGTTCCTGGTTGTGTTCGACGATGAAACAGGGGTCTTCTTCGGTCAGCCGCATCAGGGACTGGGCCAGTTTCTGCTCCTGACCGCGTGCCTTGACATTGATCGCCAGTCCATACATGGGCCGCGGAAAGTCAAGCGGCTTGAGGCGGAAGTGATCTTCCTCATGCGAGTCGTGCAGGATGGCATCGAAGTGAATATCTTCCACTTTGGCCACGGCGCAGATGTCTCCCGGAATGCCCGCGTCCACTTCCAGGTGCCTGCCGCCCTGTATCCTGAACACATGGCCCACCTTGAATGGTTTGCGTGCATCACCGATCAACAGCTGGCTGTCGGGCCTTACCGTTCCCTGGTAGATGCGGAAGATGCTGAGTTTGCCGACGAAGGGGTCATTGCTGATCTTGAACACGTGGGCCACCACGTGCGCGTCGGGGTCGGGCTTAACCACGACTTCCAGGGCATTCTTGTCCTCGCCCTTGAGAATCGGCGGTGGATTGCCTTCCAGCGGGTTGGGCATCAGGCGTTTGCACAGGTGCAGAAATTCTCCCAGGCCGGCGCCGGATACGGCGGAAGTGAAACAAATGGGCACCAGGTGGCCTTCACGCAATGCGCGTTCGAAGGCGTCATGCAATTCATCACGGGAAAGCTCCTGGCCTTCGAGGTATTTTTCCATCAAGGATTCGCTGGTCTCCACCACCTGGTCGATAATGGCTCCATGCGCTTCGGCCAGGGAGAGTACGTCGGTTCCACCCTCGGTCTGGAAAAAGCAGTCGCGCACGGTGCTGAAATTCTCCGCGGGCAGGTTGATGGGCAGACATTCAGGACCGAATTCTTCGCGGATGTCCTTGATCAGTTGCGCCAGATTAACGCCGGGCAGATCCATCTTGTTGATGATGATGATCCGGCACAAGCGGCGGCTCTTGGCCCGGTGCATCAGCCGGCGGGTGGACAGCTCGATTCCGCTATGCGCATTGATGACGATAGCGGTAGTTTCCGTGGCTGCCATGGCAGGCAGCGTCGGGCCACGGAAATCGGAAAATCCCGGGGTATCGATCAGGTTGATATGTATGCCCTCGAAATCCAGGCTGGCAATGGCCGAATCCAGCGAGTGCTGATATTCCTTTTCCAAAGGATCGTGATCGGTGGTTGTCGTGCCGCGAGCGATGGTTCCCGCTTCACCGATGGTTGCCGATTTGACCAGCAGTGCTTCGGTCAAGGTCGTCTTGCCTGCACCCGTGTGGCCGACCAGGGTGATGTTACGGATATCCTCGGTGCGATACGTCGGCATGCAGTGTTCCTCATCGTTCGGGTTGGACCGACATCCTAGTACAGATTTTCGCATTACGGAACCCGATGGATCAATTAGTTGTCATATTTTGCGGATGTGAGAAATAGCCGGTAGACATGGGCTTCTCGGTCCAAACACTCCATAGGATTGGCAGTTTATCTGCCTGCTTTCCCCTCTTGGCGGCGCCCTCGTGGCGCCGCTTTTTTCGATTCTGGCTTTCTCAGGGCGATGGCGCCGGCTACCTGTACAGCGTGTGGTGTTTTCGGTAATGTTCCCGCTGTACTATTCGTCGGCCTTCCGCCTATGAGGTTTTCCCCATGAACACGAAGTGGATGGTGCTGAAGTTTGGTGGCACCAGTGTGTCCGGCCTGCCTCAATGGACAGCCATTGCTGCTCTGATGCTGCAACGGCTGAGCGCTGGCTACCGGGTCTTGCTGGTATGTTCCGCCGTCGCCGGGGTTACCAACGCCTTGTCCGCATTGGCTGAAGAGCCAGGTTCTGAAGAAAAACTTGCCGCCGTGTTGGAACGCCACCGCCTTTTGGCAGCTGAATTGGGGGTCTCCGGGACCCGTTGGCTGGAACAGGCGGAAAGTATGCTGCGTCGCTGCGCCAGATCTCTCGCCGCGGAGAACAATTACCCGGCCCAGGCGGAATTGCTCGCAATAGGGGAGTGGCTCAGTACCCGCATCGGCGCCGCTTTTTTACAACAGTTCGCGGCCGTCAGTTGGGTGGATGTGCGTGAAGCCCTACAGGTGCTGGATGAGCCCGAACTTTCCCCCGCCCGTCAATGGTTGTCTGCCTGTTGCGCGCCCGGAGCGGATGCGGATCTTCAGCGGCGTTGGGAACAACTGGCGCCGGTTGTGATCACCCAGGGTTTCATAGCCAGCACCAGCAGGGGGCAAACGGCACTATTGGGGCGCGGCGGCTCAGACACTTCAGCGGCTTTGCTGGCCGGACGTTTGCGCGCCTTCGAGCTGGAAATCTGGACCGATGTGCCGGGCTTGTTCAGTGCCGACCCGCGTCTGGTGCCGGAAGCTCGCCTGTTGATCGAACTCGACTATGCCGAAGCACTGGAAATGGCGGCCAGTGGCGCCAAGGTGGTTCACCCGCGCTGCATACGCACCGCGGCGGCTAACGCCACCCCGGTGGTCATTCGCGATACTGCGCGTCCGCAGCTGGCAGGGACCCGGATCATCGACACCGCCGCCAGGGTCCATGGCGTCAAAGCCATAACTTGCCAGAAAGGGATGGTGGTATTGCTGTTGCAGAACATCGACAGCCGTCGTGAAGTGGGTTTCCTCGCCCGGGTGTTCGACATTTTTCGCCGGCATGGCCTGTCCATCGATTTGGTTGCAACCTCCGAGACAACGACTACCGTTGCCATCAACGGGCCGGCAAACCACCTGGATGAACACGCGCTCGCTGCAGTGGTGACCGAGCTGCAAACCCAGTGTACAGTCAACGTCTTTTCCGACTGCGTGTGCATCAACCTGGTAGGCAGCGCGGTCAGGACTGCGCTGGCCAGGGCGCAGTCGACCATGCATTTCTTTGATGATCATCCATTATTGATGCTGTCGCAGTCGGCCAACGACCTTTGTCTCAGCCTGCTGATCAAGGCCCAGGACCACGAAATCCTGCTGCGGAAAGCGCACTCGATGTTGATTCCAGCCGGGTCTGAAGTGCCGGCAGGCGTTTTTGGCGCGCGTTGGCTGGAAATACAGTCATGAGGGAAAACACCCGCGATCCCCGTGCGGCGGCGAAGTTTCGTTTCGGCCGCTGTCGCTACGACAAGGCTACGGGCGAGGTTGCGCTGAGCTACTCTTTTGACACGGGCGCGGAATTGGTGGAGAAACTGGTTTTTCCGCACGCACCCTGGCCGCCAGAACCCAGCCGGCAAGCTGCTTTTGAGCAGGCATTGAACCTTCTGCACCTGATCGCCGGTGTCAGTTACTACAAAGCCGGCTTGCCTCCCGAGGTCGGTTTTGACGGCCCGACCCCGGCCCCTGCGCTGGCGGAGTTTATCACCCGGCTTTATATCCAGGGACTGGCGGAGTTCAGTTATGTCAACCAGGTCGATGTGGCTGGCCGATTGCGGCTGACCTCAGGCGCGCAAGCCGCTCCTGCCGCACAAGACCTGCTGCTGCCGGAACGGGCCCTGGTGGCGATGGGTGGGGGAAAAGACAGTCTGGTCGGCCTGGACCTCATGCGCCGCACTGGCATGGAGCTCATGCCGGTCTGCATCGGTACATCCAGCCTGATCAGTGACACGGTCACGATGGCAGGTCTTCCGCTGTTGCGCATCAGCCGCCAGCTTGCGCCCGAACTAACGGCCCTGAATGCAGCCGGCGCCTGGAATGGGCACGTGCCGGTGACGGCGATTAATTCAGCGGTCCTGCTGTGCGCCGCCATTCTCTATGGTTTCCGCTACGTGGTTTTCTCCAACGAGCGATCCGCAGACGAAGCGACGCTGATTACCGCCAATGGCCTGGCAGTGAATCACCAATACAGCAAGACCTCTGTTTTTGAAAAGTCCTTGCGCGAGGTGGTGCGAACTTTTGTCAGTCCGGACATCGAATATTTCTCGATACTGCGGCCCTTTTCGGAGCTGGAAATTGTCCGCCGGTTCAGTGCGCTGACTTCTTTTCACCAGGTATATTCGAGTTGCAACCGCAATTTTCACTTGCACGGCTCGGCGCTGGATGGCCGCTGGTGCGGTCATTGCCCCAAATGCCGTTTCGCCGCGCTCAGCCTGGCGGTTTTTCTCTCGCCTGCCGAAGTCCGTGGCATACAGGGTTTCGACCTGCTCGATGACCTTGCGCAGTTGGAAGGTTTTCGCGCCATCTGTGGACTGGGACGTGACAAACCGTTTGAATGCGTCGGGGAAACCGGCGAGAGCCGGGCTGCGTTGGCTGCGCTGGCGCAGCGTGCGCAGTGGCGTGACCATGCCGTGGTGCGAGCCCTTTTGCCCGAATTACAGGGCGTGGACGTGCCCGCCATGGAGACCTTGCTGCTACCATCCGCCGCCCATTTTATTCCACGGGCGATCATGTCCGTCCTGCCCGGAGAGTTTGGCTGATGTGGCTGGCCGACCTGGAAGCTGCGCGCATGGCCATTCTCGGGGCTGGACGCGAAGGCCAGGCTGCCTATGCCTGGCTGCGTAAAACATTGCCGCACAAAGCGCTGACCTTATTGGTCGAATCGCCGGCCGATCCAGCGTTCCTTGGCTGCCTCAGGCCAGGCGACTGCCTGGTGCATGAAGCGTTGAACGCAGCGCGCTTGCAGTCATTTGATATGCTGATCCGGTCCCCCGGAATCAGCATTTACCGCCAACCCTTGCGCGCCGCTCTGGATGCCGGCGTCCGCATCACCACAGCCAGTAACCTGTGGTTCGCGGCTCATCCCTCAGCCCAAACCATCTGCATCACCGGTACCAAAGGGAAAAGCACGACATCGGCGCTGGTGGCTCACCTGCTGCAGTCGTGTGGCTGCCAGGTCCGGCTGGCCGGTAATATTGGATTACCCTTGCTGGCTTGTGACGACCAGGGCGTTGACTGGTGGGTGATCGAGCTTTCGAGTTACCAGATCGCTGATCTCGAGGCGGCGCCCACGATCGCTGTCATCCTCAATTTCTCCCCGGAACATCTGGACTGGCATGGCAGCGAGAGCGTTTACCGCCGGGACAAATTACGGCTGGCGGACCTCGCCCGGCAAGGGTACACTGATCGTGAACGGCTCCGATGTGGAATTGGCCGGCGACCTTGCGGCAGCCGCAAATGTGACCTGGTTTAACACCGCTGCGGGCATACATGTTGTCGACCAGCGGCTATTTGACCGCAACATTCCGCTGCCGGTCAGCATGCCGCCTGGCTTGCCCGGGCGGCATAATCTGCTCAATGCGGCAGCTGCGCTGACCGCGGTGGGCGCAGCCGGCCTGGATGTGCAGCAGGCCGCGCTCGCAGTAGCGTCTTTCAACAGTCTGCCGCATCGCTTGCAAGTCCTGGGACAGCGTCATGGCGTCACGTACATCAACGACAGCATTGCTTCCACGCCGGTGGCAACCGTCGCCGCCCTGGAGGCTTTGCAGGACCAGTCGATCGTATTGATCCTTGGCGGCATGGATCGCGGACTCGACTGGTCGCGCTATGCGGCGGCTTTTGCGCATGCGCCACTCAGAGTCGTCATTGGACTACCGGCCAGCGGACCGAGTATTATCGCGACCTTGCTCCAGGCAGGTGTTTCACCCGCGAGGGGTTTTCACGAGGTGCCTGATTTGCCAACGGCTGTGTTGCTGGCCCGGGAACTGGCGGCTGCGGGTGATACAGTGCTGCTTTCCCCCGGTGCTCCCAGCTTTCCACAATTCATCGATTTCCGCGATCGCGGTCAGTCTTTTGCGCTACTCTGCGGCTTTGCAGAAATTGTTGAATAACTGGCGTATGAACAGCGATTCCAAACAGGATTTACGAAGAAGATAAAATGAGGCCGCGGGTCAGGGGGTGAGGAGTGCAGATATCGCCCTGTCAGGTATGAGGGAGAGACCATCCCGCGGCCTCGTTCAAATAGACCCGGCTCAGCCGAAAAAAGTTTCAAGGAGAGTTAAAAAGTGAATAAATCAGTTTATACGGTCGGCGCGGTGATGCGCACCAGCAAGGGTGAGATCAAACTGCGCCTGTTTGCAGATATCGCGCCTGTAACGGTGGCAAATTTTGTCAATCTGGCGAACCAGGGTTACTACGATAACCTTACGTTTCATCGTGTTATACCCGATTTCATGATCCAGGGCGGCTGTCCGCAAGGCAGCGGCACGGGTGGGCCCGGCTATCGATTCGAGGACGAATGTTCGCCTTCGCTGCTGCATGATGCTCCGGGAAGGCTGTCTATGGCGAATGCAGGCCCGGGCACCAATGGCAGCCAGTTTTTTATCACCCATGTCAAAACCCCATGGCTGGATGGCCGCCACACGGTATTCGGCGCCATAGTGGACAGTGATGACCAGGCGGTTGTCGATGCCATCGTGGTGGGCGACACCATATCCGGAATTGAGGTCAGCGGTGCGGACGAGCTATTGAGCAGTCAGGCGCAGCGAGTCTCGGAATGGAACGCCGTCCTGATGGGGTGATGCGGGCTAGTGATGGCGCTCTACACTGTAATGCGCAAGCGCCAGCATGGCGCTTTTCCAACGCGATTCCGCAATAACATCCAGGGCCGACAAGGCCGCATGGGCGCGTGCCTGGGCCTTGTCTATTGAAGCCTGCAGGGCGCCGCTGTCACGAATCAAATGTACGATCTTATCCAGTTGGGCAATATCTCCTTGTCGAATCGCATCATCCACCAGTTTGTGGTGATCGCTGTGCACCAGGCTGCGGCAAAGGATCAGCGGCAAGGTCGGTTTGCCTTCGGCCAGGTCGTCACCCGCGTTCTTTCCCAGCGTAACGGCGTCTGAAGTGTAGTCCAGCACGTCGTCAGTCACCTGGAATGCAGCACCGAGCTCACGGCCAAAAGTCGCCATGGCGTTTTCAAGGTCTTCCCGCCCGGCCAGTACTGCGCCCAGCTGGCAGGCGGCTTCAAACAACTTGGCGGTTTTCTTTTCGATAACGCTGAAATAGCGTGTTTCGTTGACTTCGGGATCGTGTATGTTCAGCAGTTGCTCCACCTCGCCCTCGGCGATCATGTTGGTGGCATTGGACAGCACCTCCATTACGCGCATGGAGTCAATTTTGACCATCATCTGGAAGGCGCGTGAGTAGAGAAAGTCTCCCACCAGTACGCTCGCGGCATTACCCCATATCGCGTGGGCGGACTCCTTTCCACGGCGCAGATCCGATTCATCGACCACATCGTCATGCAAAAGGGTGGCGGTGTGGATGAATTCAATGACAGCGGCCAGGATAATCGGGTGCCGGTCCCCAATCCGCGGTTCTGTGTAACCACAGGCGCGGGCGGCAAGCGTGACCAGCATGGGTCGCAGGCGTTTGCCGCCGGAACCGATGATGTATTCAGCGATTTGCCGGATCAATACGACTTCCGAATCCAGACTGTCGCGGATGAGTGCATCCACTGCCGCCATGTCGGCCGCACAAAGATCAAATACGATCTGGATGTCGACCGGCTCCTCGCTAACCGGGGCGTGATGGGCTTGTGCCTGTTCCATATTTTTCCCGTTGCTGCATCCAAAGCATTATAGGCTGTGCCGGATGCAACACAAAGACACTGATATCAACAGCTGGGAGCAGGGAAGCGAGACTCGTATATAATGTCCGATTTTGCTACGGAGCGTAGCTGTGCAGATTGATCCTTCGCGGTCCGGAGAACTCAGATTAGCTTTTACCTTGTCGGGCGTGATTGCACTGCGCATGCTCGGTCTGTTCCTGATTTTGCCCGTGTTCATGGTGCTGGCACACGAAATTCCCGGTTTTACTCCGCAACTCGGCGGCCTGGCGGTCGGTGTTTATGGGCTCACTCAAGCCCTGCTGCAGCAGCCTTTTGGTTGGCTTTCCGATCGCTGGGGCCGCCGCCCGGTTTTACTTCTTGGGCTTACCCTGTTCGCAGCAGGTGGAGTGCTGGCAGCCGGCGCGGATACAATGGCAGGGCTCGTTGCAGGTCGTGCGCTGCAGGGTTGTGGCGCCATTGCCGGAGTCGCCATGGCGTTTGCAGCCGATCTCACCCGTCCGGAAAAGCGCCCACTCACCATGGCGATTATCGGTATGGGCATCGGTGGCGCCTTCCTGTTGTCCATGGTCGCCTCGGTACCATTGGCCAACCTTCTCGGTTTGCATGGCTTGTTGGGACTGACCGCGCTCCTGGGCCTGTTCGGCATGTTGCTGGTACTGACCACACCACGTTCGAAGGTCATGCCGGTGTTGCGGGAATCCACCGTTGTCGAGTCCATGCGGCCGGTCTGGTTGCTGGCACTCAGTGTGTTCCTGCTGCATTCGGTCATGACCTTGTTATTCGTCGTCCTCCCCGGTTTGCTCGTCCACAGGCATGGATTTGCCTTGGCGAATCACTGGAAACTCTATCTTCCTACGATGATTGCGTCGGTGCTGCTGATGTTGCCGCTGCTCCGCTGGATGGGTGTGCGCAAAACTGAACACGCGATCCTGCCCTGGGCATTTGGCCTGCTGGGAATCGCTCTGATTTTATTGTCCCAGGGTTTTTCCATGGCTTGGATAGCCGTGCTGGTAGTGGCTTATTTCCTTGGTTTCAATTTGCTCGAAGCAGCGATGCCGGCGCTGGTGGCGCGAGTCACTGGCGGCGGGGGCAGGGGGCGGAAAATGGGCCTTTACAGTACCTTCCAGTTTCTCGGTGCGTTTGTAGGTGGCGCGGGGGGAGGTATCCTGCTGGCTACATTTGGCGGCGCAGTGGCGCTGGCTGTGGCCGGTAGCATCTGCCTGGTCTGGGGTCTGGCGTTGGGGCGCGTTACAAAGCGTTTTTTTCTGACAAGCCGGCGAGACTGACTGTGCTAAACTTCCCGCTCTGATTTACTGTGGAGATGCCTTGATGGCACGTGGTATCAATAAAGTTATCCTCGTTGGAAACCTGGGAGCAGATCCGGAAACGCGTTATACCGCCAGCGGTTCGGCCATTACCAACATTCGCATTGCGACTACCGAAGCCTGGAAGGACAAGACCAGCGGCGAACAGCAGGAACGCACTGAATGGCACCGCGTGGTCTTTTTCAATCGTCTGGCTGAAATCGCCGGAGAATACCTGCGTAAAGGCAGCCAGGTGTATGTCGAAGGGACGCTGAGAACGCGCAAATGGCAGGACCAGGGCGGTCAGGATCGCTATACCACTGAAGTGGTGGCAAACGAGATGCAGATGCTGGGCGGCCGTGGTGGAGATAACCCTGATCGCACATCGCAAGGCGGCGGGTTTCGTGACAGTCAACGTTCCGCCCAACAGGTTGCTGATGCACCCGCAGATGACGGTTTCGCGGAAGACGATATCCCGTTCTGAGTCCTGAGAAATGAGAACTTTGCTGGTCACCGGCGGCGCTGGCTTCATCGGTGGCAATTATGTCTTGCGCAGCCTGTCGCAGGATACTGCGCTGCGCATCATCAATCTGGATCTGCTGACTTACGCCGGAAACCTGGATACCCTGGTTTCGCTGGCGCATGATCCCCGTCATGTGTTGGTGCAGGGTGACATCGCCAACTCTCAGTTGGTCGCTCGCCTGCTGCTTGAGTATGCGCCTGACGCCATCGTTAATTTTGCCGCTGAAAGTCACGTCGACCGTTCCATTGATGGGCCGGCGGCGTTTGTGCAAACCAATATCGTCGGTACGCTCAATCTTCTGCAATGCGCACTCGATTACTGGCGCACTTTGGCTTCCGGGCCCCGTGGCCGTTTTCGTTTCTTGCATGTGTCTACCGATGAAGTTTATGGCAGCCTGGGCGAATCCGGGGCTTTCACCGAATCGAGCCCGTACGCGCCCAATTCACCCTATGCGGCTTCCAAAGCGGGTTCGGACCACCTGGTGCGGGCCTTCCACCACACTTATGGTCTGCCGGTGCTGACCACGAACTGTTCCAATAACTACGGTCCGTATCAGTTCCCGGAAAAACTGATTCCGCTGGTGATCCTCAATGCGCTGGTGCTCAAACCTTTGCCCGTTTATGGCGATGGCCGGCAAGTACGTGACTGGTTATTCGTGCACGATCACATCGATGCCATCAATACGATCTTGTTGCGAGGTGTTTGTGGCGAGGTGTACAACATCGGGGGCTGCTGCGAACGTACCAACCTGCAGGTGGTGAATGCCATCTGTGCCGCGCTCGATAGCAAAAAGCCTCATGTTGCCTGCGCTGACAGAACACAGCTGATCGAGCATGTTGCTGACCGGCCTGGCCACGACCGGCATTACGCGATTGACTGCACCAAGCTCAGCGCCAGTCTGGGCTGGCAACCGGCAGTCGACTTCGAACATGGTCTTGCTCAGACGGTGGACTGGTACCTGGCAAACAGTCAGTGGATAGAGCGTGTCCGCAACGGCAGCTATCAGGGCGAACGGCTCGGGCTGGCGGGCGCGGCCTGAGCGGGGAGAACCGGGCGATGTCGAGAAAAGGAATCATTCTTGCCGGCGGCAGCGGTACCCGCCTGTATCCCTTGACCCGTGTCGTCAGCAAGCAGTTACTGCCGGTCTATGACAAACCGATGATTTACTACCCACTGGCTACGCTGATGCAGGCGGATATCCGCGATATCCTGATCATCACGACACCCCATGAACAAGGCCTGTTCCAACAACTGCTGGGTGACGGCAGTGACTGGGGCATACGGCTGCAATTCGCCGTGCAAGCCAGTCCGGATGGACTTGCCCAGGCGCTGATCATCGCCGAGCCGTTCCTCCACGGCCTTCCTTCCTGCCTGATCCTTGGCGACAACATTTTTCACGGCGGCGGACTCAGTGAGGTGCTGGAACGAGTCACCCGGATGGAACAGGGGGCAACCGTGTTTGGTTACTGGGTGCGCGATCCCGAGCGCTACGGTGTGGTTGAATTCGATCAACAGCTGAATGTGCTGAGCATCGAGGAAAAGCCCGCCAGGCCGCGATCACATTACGCGGTGACCGGACTTTATTTTTATGATGAGCGCGCCAGTGAATTTGCGCGGGGACTCAAGCCTTCCGCACGTGGCGAATTGGAAATCACCGGCCTGAACCAGCGTTATCTGGACGACGGCAACCTGACGCTGGAACGTCTGGGCCGGGGTTATGCCTGGCTGGATACGGGTACCCACGAGTCATTGCAGCAAGCGGCCAACTTCATTGAGACCATCGAAACCAGGCAGGGACTCAAAGTCGCCTGCCCGGAAGAAATCGCCTTTATGAAGGAATGGATCGATGAAGCACAGGTCATGCGTCTTGCCGAGCCCCTGCGCAAAAGCGGTTACGGTGAATATCTGTTGCAATTGCTGGATCGGGGCCGGGAAGCATGAGAACCATTGGGACCGGAATTCCCGGGCTGGTGATCGTCGAAGTGGAGGTTCATGGTGATGAAAGGGGCTATTTCAAAGAACTTTGGCGGGCATCACGCCATGCTGAGCTGCAGTTGCCCGGCTGTTTCGTTCAGTCCAATATATCCCGCTCTGGTGCCGGTGTCGTTCGCGGCTTACATTATCAATATCCGCAACCCCAGGGCAAACTGGTAACAGTGCTCGACGGCAGTATTTTTGATGTCGCAGTCGATCTTCGTATGGATTCACCAACGTTCCGGCAATGGGCTGGCGTGGAACTCTCCGCCAGCAATCATCGTCAGCTGTATGTGCCGGAAGGATTTGCACACGGCTTTTGTGTCCTGGGTGATGGCGCGATGATGAGTTATTTGTGCACGGCAGAGTATGTGGCGGAATTCGACGCCACAGTGGCTTGGGATGATCCCGACATTGGCGTTGAATGGCCGCTGCAACCTTCCAGTATGTCCGCCAAGGACCGCAGCGCGCCTCGCCTGCGAGACATCGCGCCGGAAGACCTTCCGCGCATGCCCACATGAACATTCTGCTGGCCGGCGGGTCCGGCCAACTGGGCCAGGAGTTGTTGCTCCGCCTGACCACGTTGGGACAGGTTACGTCGGTCGACCGGGCGCCAGGCGCAGCCGGTTCCTTTGAGATGGATCTTTCCGACTTGAGGCAGGTGGAGGATCTGCTACACCAGCTGCGGCCGGAAATTGTGATCAATGCCGCCGCTTATACTGCTGTGGACCAGGCCGAAAATGAAGCTCGTACCGCTTTCCGTTTGAACGCGGAATTGCCCGCTTGCCTGGCGCGCTGGTGCAAACGAAATGACCGCTTTCTGCTGCATTATTCTACCGACTATGTGTTCAATGGAGAATCACATCACCCGTATCTTGAAGACGATGCGCCAGGGCCGCTGGGCGTTTACGGTGAGACCAAACTGGCCGGTGAATGGGCGCTGGGCGCCAGTCATTGCCGCCATGTCATTTTGCGCACGTCGTGGGTTTATTCCACCCACGGTAACAACTTTGTATTGAGCATGCTGCGCCTTGCCCGTCAGCGTTCCGAGCTGAACATTGTCAGCGATCAGACCGGCTGCCCGACCTGGGCACGAAATCTGGCGAGCGCTTCGATTACCGTGCTGCAACGGTTAATCGATCGAGCTGAGGACATTTCTCGTCAGAGAATTTTTCATTTCTGCGACGGCAGTGCAGTCACCTGGTATGATTTTGCCCGGTTGATTTTTGAACAGGCGGCTGAACTGAATCTTCTGCATGAAATTCCACGGCTGCAGTCCATCCGATCGACGGAATATCCTCAAATCGCCAGGCGCCCTCAGTATTCGGTGCTGGGTACCGCATTGATCCGGCAGACTTTCGGCGTCCAGCCGCCAGACCTGCGAGCTTCTCTGCGCGCTTGTCTGCAGGAACTCGTAGTATGAAAACAGGCTTGTTCTCATGGTGCTGACGCCGGTTATTCTTTCAGGCGGTGCCGGAACCAGATTGTGGCCGGTTTCGCGGCGCGCCCATCCAAAGCCTTTCATGAAACTGGTTGACGGCGAGTCACTGGCGGAAAAAACCTTTCGCAGGGCGCTGTCGGTTGCCGGAACATCACCCATTCTGACCGTGACCAGCCGGGACTATTATTTTTATACGCGTGATCTGTACAACCAGATCATCGGTGAGGAGCACGAGCATCCTTTCCTGTTGGAGCCCGTGGGCAGAAATACTGCCCCCGCCATCGCGCTGGCGGCGATGTATCTCGAACGAAGATCCGGGGCCGGTGCAAAATTGTTGATTCTGCCCGCCGATCATCTGGTGCGCGACGAGGAGAAATTCCGTGCGGCAGTTGATGAAGCCGCTGCCCTGGCTGATCGCGATTATCTTGTCACATTCGGAGTGCATCCCACGCATGCGGAAACGGGTTATGGCTATATCCGCAAGGGAAAACGAATCAAAAATTCTGCGGGCTTCGAGGTTGCAGCATTCGTGGAGAAGCCTGACTTGAAGACCGCGCAAGGCTACCTGGAGTCGGCCGAGTACGACTGGAATTCTGGCATGTTCTGTTTCCGTGCCGAGGTCTTTCTGCAGGCCTTGCAGAAGTTTGCGCCTGAAGTGTATGAGGCTACAGATGCTTGCTGGAAAGGGCTGGACCATCTCCGCCAGCCACTGGAGATTCCGCTGGAATTATTTGCCCGCAGCCCGAGCATATCCGTCGATTATGCGGTGATGGAAAAAGCGCAACATTCAGCCGTTGTGGCCGGGACGTTTGGCTGGAGTGACATCGGCACCTGGAAAGCCATCAGTGAGCTGTATGAATCCGATGAGTCGGGTAATCGCATCCATGGCAAGGCAGTCATGATAGAGAGCCGCGATTGCTTTGTGCAAGGTGAGAAACGGCTGGTGGCTGCGGTGGGCGTAAACAACCTGCTGATCATTGATACCGGTGATGCAGTCCTGGTAGCCGATCGTGAACGCGCGCAGGAAGTCAAACAAGTGGTCGACCACTTGACGGATCTCGAGCACTCTGCAGTCGAATTTCACCAGACGGTCCATCGGCCATGGGGTAGCTATTCCATCCTTGAGGATGCTGATGATTGCAAGGTCAAGCGCCTGGTGGTGAAGCCTGGCCAGGTACTTTCCCTGCAGTCGCACAAAAAGCGTGCCGAACACTGGACGGTTGTGCGTGGCACCGCCAAGGTTCGACTGGGTGACAAGGAATTTTTACTTAATGTCAACGAGTCTGTCTATATCCCGGCGGAAACCCTGCACCGCCTGGAAAACCCGTGTAGCGAGGATGCCCACCTGATCGAAGTCCAGACCGGCCAGTATTTTGGCGAAGACGATATCGTTCGCTACGAGGACATTTACGGGCGAGTGCGATAACAGCGGTGGTAGTGATTCGAGACTCCTTTGCTCAGCGTTGGTTTTTTTCCAATTCACGATCGAACTCGAATTCCCTGGAAGTGACAAAGGCTTCCATTTTCTCGAGGCGCAGGTTGAGTTCGCGAAAGCGATGGCTTAGCGAGCCAAACACATCAGCAGGCGCGTTGCTCACACCCCGCCAGAAAACAGCCTGTTTTTCATCAGCATAGAGATTGGGCGGTTTTACCGGCAACAATACAGCCAGGGCGATGTAGGATATGACCACGAACGGGATGAAGGGTGGAAACAGCATCACCAGCGCGACCGCGACGCGCACGCCCTTGCGATTGAAGTCGAAATAATCGGCAATTCCGGCACAAACTCCGGCAATCAGGGCATGCTGTTTGTCGCGAAACAGGCGGTGTGGATTCTGGCGCTTGTAGAAATCGCTCATGAACGGCCTCTCCAGCTCGGTGCTTCTATATCGAGGATGCGCTCGAGTGTCTTGATGCGCTCTTCCATCCTGTTGGTGGATTCCCAGACTTCACTCAACATCTTTTCGTCTTCTGGGGACAAGCCTTTGGAAGTCCTCATCTTGGTCAGGTAGTGGAAAACGATCCACAGCGGCAAACATACCGTAAGTAATAAAATAGGAATGATTTCAGGCATCACCGCTCTCCTTCATGCTTTCGTCTACTCCTTTTTTGCTGCTCCTGGACTCACCCACTTTCGATTTCAGCAGGGCCAGTTCTGCCTCGACACGGTCATCGTTCTCCAGGTCTTCGATTTCGTCGGCCAGTGGCCGGTTATGGCCCATGGCTGTAGCCTCGGCCTCGGATTCTACCTGGTCGATGCGGCGTTCTGCATTCTCGAAGCGGAACAGCATTTCATCGATGCGGTCGTCGTGAATATGCCGGCGTGCGGACAACTGCGATTTGGCGGTCTTGTGCCGTATCACAATGCTGCGTTGACGAGTCTTGGCATCATTGAGCTTGTTCTGTAGTTGGGTGATGTCGGCATTGAACTTTTCGAGTTGACCATCAAGGTGCCCGGCATCGATATTCAATTTTTTTACCTGGTCTTCGATGCTCTGCTTTTCCGTCAAAGCTGCGCGCGCCAGGTCATCGCGTTCCCGCCGCAAAGCGAGTTCTGCCCGGCGCTGCCATTCCGCTTTCTCGCGTTCCAGATATTCCATGTGCCGACGGTGCTCTTTCCGGTCCGCGATGCACTTGGCCGCCGCGGAACGGATTTCCACCAGAGTGTCTTCCATTTCCTGGATCATCAAGCGAATGATCTTTTCCGGATCTTCCGCTTTTTCGAGCACGGCGTTGATGTTGGCATTTACGATGTCGCTGAATCGCGAAAAGATCCCCATTGCATGTCTCCTGAAAAATGATTCCGTGCACAGTGTAATGCAGGGTTCGTGCCATATTCTGGCTGTTCCATAATCATTTGAAAATTAAGGACCAAATAGGATAATCCTGATCCTGGCAGAGAAATCAAGCAAACATCATGGTCAATTGCACCAAAAGATGGTGGAAACTTGAAGGACCTTGAGCGGTCTCATCGGCAGCGAGTTATTTCGACTGCGGCAGGCTCACTATTCAGCTCAATTGCAAACCGAATGGCGCGCACTGCAGTGCTACTGTAGAATGACTCACTTTTGACACGCCGGCACGTGGCCGGGAACTCGTAAACTCCAGGAGGATTCATAGATGCGATTTGTATTCGCACTCGTCGTTCTTATTGCCCTCATGACCGGCCCGGTCATGGCTCAGGACATTTCATCGGAAAAGGGCAAGCTCAGTTACGCAGTCGGCTGGGATATTGGCGAAGATATCAAACGGCGAGGTGCTGAATTTGATGTTGAATCCATTATTACTGCAATACGCGATTCCGCTGCCGGACGTCAGGCCCAGGTTCCGAACGAAGAAATGACAACCCTGTTGACGGCGCTGCAGCAGAAAGTCCGCCAGGAACAGGCCGAAGCTTTCCGCAAGCTGTCTGAAGAAAACCAGGCAAAGAGCACTGAGTTCCTGGCCGCCAATGCGAGCAAGGCCGGTGTTGTGACCCTGCCCAGTGGCGTGCAGTACCGCATTATCGACGAAGGTGATGGTGCGCGGCCGGGTGTGGAAAGCACCGTCAAAGTGCACTATCGCGGTTCCAAGATGAACGGGCTTGAATTCGACAGCTCTTTTGCCCGCGGTGTGCCCGAGGAATTCACCGTCAGTTCAGTTCTCAAGGGCTGGCAGGAAGTTCTGCCCTTGATGAAAACTGGTGCTACCTGGCAGATTTTTGTTCCGCCGGAGATGGCATTTGGTGCCCGCGGCAATCCACCCGTTGGGCCCAATGAAGCTCTGCTGTTTGATCTCAAACTGGTGGAAATCGTCAAGTAAAGCATTTGAAGTGGGGCCGCTGCACAGCGGCCCCATTGTTTCTTGTCCTGGATTATCTGTATATTGCCTGGATTTCCACTAATGAATTCAACTGCGAGCCGGCTGGAGATTGACTGGCGGGAACTGCTTGCAGCTGCCGTGTCTCCGTTTGAATCGGGTGTGCAGTCATTGCAGATATCTGGATATCGTCCACCCGGCGCCGGCTATTACCGGCCAGGAAAGACTGCGGCGGTATTGGTACCCTTACTGGATCTCGATGAGCCTCAGGTGGTACTCACCCGCCGTGCGGATCACCTGGTGCAGCACGCCGGCCAGGTCAGCTTTCCAGGCGGCGCCGCAGAAGAACACGATGACTCGGCCGTACAGACGGCGTTGCGCGAAGCCTGGGAAGAAATCGGGCTGCCGCCTGAGCGTACTACACCCATTGGTTTTCTGGATCGCATGGATACGATTTCCGATTACCGGATTCTTCCTGTGGTTGCGCTGGTGCAATGGCCAGTGATGTGGAAACTTGATTACAGCGAAGTGGCCGAAGTTTTCACGGTTCCGCTCTCATTCGCGCTTGACCGCAGCCGTTATGTCATGGGCCACGTAACACGCGATGGCCAGGATCACACGACCTGGTCGCTGCAGTGGGAAAAGCACACCATCTGGGGGGCAACTGCCGCCATGCTGTTGAACCTCGCCAAGCGGATGGAGAATGTCAGTGCATGAAGAGGCACTGGTCACACCAGAGCGTCTCGCCCGGCTCATGCTTGCGGGACAATGCATCATAGTTGACTGCCGCTTTGATCTGGGCAATTCGAACAAAGGGCAACAGGACTATTTGGCCGGCCACATTCCTGGCGCTCACTATGCTCATCTGGGAGAAGACCTGTCATCGCCCATCACGGCCATAAGCGGCCGCCACCCCTTGCCTGCGCCGGATGCATTTGCGGCGTTCCTGAGTCATATCGGCTGGGTCGATAGTAAGCTTTTGGTTGCTCATGATGATCGAAACTGTGCGATTGCGGCGCGGCTTTGGTGGCTGATGCGGTATTTCGGCTACGATGCGGCTTTGCTGGACGGCGGCCTGGATGCATGGGCGAGAGCCGGCCTGCCGCTGGAACCCGGAGCAGTGAAAAGCGCAGCATCACCCGTTCCTGTGATGCAAGCTGATGCCGCCATGATTGTGTCAACAGCGAATGTCCTGGATGACCTCGGCCGTTCTTCCCTCACCCTGGTCGATGCACGCGCAGCCGAGCGTTACTCCGGCGCTGTCGAACCCCTGGATACACGAGCGGGGCATATACCGGGTGCCCTGAACCGCCCATTCAGTCTCAACCTGGACGAGACTGGTTGCTTCAAGCAGGCACAGCAGTTGCGCATGGAATTTCATGCTTTGCTGCAACGGCGATCATTGGAATCCATCGTGCACTCCTGCGGTTCTGGCGTCACGGCCTGCCATAACCGTTTCGCCATGGAGCTCGCCGGCATGGGCGCAAGCAGGATCTATCCTGGTTCATGGAGCGAATGGGTGCGGGATGAATCCCGCCCGATCGAAACCTCGATCTGAATCAGTTTTCCGTTCAGAGAGGGTTCAGTCTGGCAGGTGCAGACTTTGTAAGCAGAGCGCGTAAAATCAGGTCTGATTGATGAAGGCGCGCGTATTTCCCCCCTTGGGGTTATACTTTCTGTGCGGGGATTCGCAGGGAGATTCCTTGAATGAAGTCGAATATGACACTGGTTTTGGCGCTGGCAACTGTAGCTGCTGTCTTGAGCCTGTCTCTATCTGCCGCCCAGCCCGCCAATTCGGATATTGAGTTTTTACGCCCTTCCAACTTGAACAAGTCGCCGAGCCAGGTACCGGGCAGCCCTCACGGACACGTGCGGCAACGCCTGGAGTATGGCAAAGGATATCGTTACGGTCATATCGTCAACGGACCCCTGGGGGATATCATCATCTGGTCCGCTGCTCCCAATAAAAGTCACGATTCGATGCAGATCATGCAGCCTGTAATTCAACAGCGTGCGCGCGCAACGACAGTGACCGGTCCGCAGTTGCAGTTCAAACCAGGGTACGGCGGGACCTCAAATCCTGATTACGGGGATTAATGCGCTGAATCACCAGGTGTAGTGGGCGGTATAGCGGATCACCATCTCGCCTTCGCCAGTTACGCGCACAGTGAAACGAATCCGGTTGCTGTTTTCCTTGTCGAACGGAAGGTTTACATCCTCGATTTTCCAGTTGCTCGAACGATAGAGGTTCTCCAAAACCGCAACATCAACGGCTTCGGTTTTGTGGTTGCGTAATGTGATTTCAAAGGTCTCCCACACGTTGCGGGTATTCAAATCCACCCGATAGTCGGTCTGGGTGCGTTCACCCACCACATCAAAGGCATTGCCCATGCGGATCAGCACGTCTTCGTTGCGTGGCGTGTGGTCGATCACGTCCTCGCCGATAAACTCCAGGCTGCCGTCTGCGTCATCCAACTGGTTTACGCGCACACGACCTGCCGGCAGGGGCATTCCCAGGTGGTTTTTTTCCTCGTTGGCGAATCGCAGGTAGACATGGATGTCGCCTTTGCCATAGCGGCCATATTCCTGTTCCAATTGCTGGTAGCCGTTCCAGGGAAGGGCAAGGGTGGGGGCAAAAACCAGTTCCTTCTGGCACTTCACGCCGCTGGCTGACGGCATCAGTTGAATCTGCTTGGTGGAATTGTCTGGCAGGTCGGTGCGCCGCCCCAACGTGTACAAGTGGTACTCAAAAAACGCTTTCTCGGCAAAGCTTGCTGAATCTTCAGCTGCAGCCATCCGGTACATGACTTCTCTCTGTGCGCGCTGTGGTTGAGCGCGGTTGACGTCACCGGCGATCAGTTTCAGACGAGCGTTCTGGTAACCCGCTCCGGACTGATTGATGATGCTGACCCAGGCTGACAGGTCCATGGCGCATCCCGTGGTCTCATCCAGAATGATGTTGTAGTCCGCCCACCAGGTCATGCCCTGTGTTTCATAGGCAATACGTGTTTTCTGGTTGCCACGCGAAGGGCTCTCCAACAGCCATTCCAGCGTTGGCCGGGTAATGAGTCCACCGGGTAATTGGGAAAACTGTATATTGCTGTAGCTGCGGGCAGCCCGCACACTGCCATCGTCCATCTGTAGCGTGAGTCCATCACCGATGCCCAGCAGCGTGCCTGTAATCAAATCCACCTGGTCACCGCGCGGTTGTTCCACCGTAATGTTCTGTCCGAGGTAACGCTGTAACAATTTTTCCTGGCTCACCAGGTCGAATTGGAAACTCTGCTCCAACACCCGGGTGCCTGGCTTGTCCAGCGAACTGAAGGTCACGGTGGTCGGATCGATCAAGGCCGCCACATCGCTGACGCGCAACGCATGAATGCCCTCATCGATACTGTACGAACGGTCGTGGCGTACGATGGCATAACCGGGAACATTGCCACCGTTTTGTTGGCCGCCGGAGGGACGGTACCACTCCGCCGCAACGGCGCCAGGTTGCATTCGTGAATAGATCGTGATGGAGTCATCACTGACCGGGTTTGACTGTGCCAAGGCTGTGCTGCAACTGGCAGCGGCCAGGAGGACGGGTAACAGTCTGCTCATTTCCTTATCCTTAATGCTTCAAGCAATTTCGATTCCTGTGATGAAATTATCTCAAATCTCCAAGTTATTTGTACTCACGGTGTTGCTGGCCGGGTGTGGACCCAATCCCACGGCTCATGTTTTGTCCCTGGAGGATGGATGGGTTCGTGCCGTGCCGCCGGGCATGAAGATGACCGCAGCTTATGGCAGTTTCACCAATCATGGTACAGAAATCATCGAAATCACTTCCTTCAGCAGTGACAGCTTCACCGATGTCAGTTTGCACCAGACGACGATGGAAAATGGCGTCAGCAAGATGGAGCAACTGCCAGGCTGGTCGCAATCTGCTGGAACCAGAACTGTGCTCAAGCCAGGAGGTTTACATCTTATGCTGATGGATCCCACGAGAGAAATACACCCGGGCGACAGCATCGGCTTGACCTTGATTGCCGCGAACGGCGAGCAGTACCGGTTTTCCTTGCCCGTCGAGACTCGTTGATGCGCCTGCGGTCGTCAAATCAGGCCGGGGCGGCCTCAGACACCTCAGGCAGTCTTTCGCTGTGGTGTTCTTGCCAGCAGACGCGCCAGGAACTGGCCGGTATAGGAATGGCCCATTTCCGCCAATTGTTCCGGTGTGCCTTGAGCGATGATTTCGCCACCTTTGTCACCACCTTCCGGACCCAGGTCAATGACCCAGTCAGCAGTCTTGATCACGTCGAGATTATGCTCGATCACGACCAGGGTGTTGCCGTGGTCACGTAATCGGTGCAGCACTCCGAGCAACTGCTCGATATCCTGGAAGTGCAGGCCGGTGGTAGGCTCATCCAGTATGTACAGCGTCTGCCCGGTATCGCGCTTGCTGAGCTCTTTGGATAATTTGATGCGCTGCGCTTCACCGCCCGACAAAGTAGTCGCACTCTGCCCCACGGTGATATAGGAAAGACCTACATCCACCATAGTCTGCAGTTTGCGGGCCAACACCGGCACCGGGGCGAAAAACACCAGCGCCTCTTCAACCGTCATTTCGAGCACTTCGTGAATGTTCTTGCCTTTGTAGCTGATGCCCAGAGTCTCGCGGTTGTAGCGTTTGCCGTGGCACACGTCACAAGGCACGTAGATGTCGGGCAGGAAGTGCATTTCCACGCGTATCAAGCCATCGCCCTGGCAGGCCTCGCAGCGTCCGCCCTTGACATTGAAACTGAAACGTCCGGGTTTGTAACCGCGCGCCCGGGCTTCATGGGTACCGCTGAACAGGTCGCGAATGGGAGTAAACAAGCCGGTATAGGTGGCCGGGTTGGAGCGTGGCGTGCGCCCGATCGGAGACTGGTCAATATCCACGACCTTGTCAAATAGTTCAATGTTTTCAATCGCCTTATAAGGGGCTGGTTGTGTCAGGCTGCCGTAGAGTTCACGTGCAGCCAGACGATGCAAAGTGTCGTTGATAAGGGTCGATTTACCCGATCCCGAAACACCGGTGACACACACGAACAGGCCAGCCGGAATCTCCAGTGTGACGTTCTTGAGGTTATTTCCGCATGCTCCAATAAGGCGCAATTGACGTTTGAGATCGCGCTCGACCCGTTTTTCCGGTGTGGGAATCTTGCGCACGCCCGACAAGTACTGCCCGGTCAGTGAATTCGGGTCGGCCAGCAATTCTTCCGGGGTTCCGCTGAACACGATTTTGCCACCGTGTATACCTGCACCCGGGCCGATGTCCACCACGTAATCCGCAGTGCGTATGGCTTCCTCGTCATGTTCAACGACAATGACGGTATTGCCAATGTCGCGCAGACGGTTCAGTGTCGCCAACAGTCGGGCATTATCGCGTTGGTGCAGGCCGATCGAGGGTTCATCGAGAATGTACATCACGCCCACCAGGCCGGCGCCGATCTGGCTGGCCAGCCGGATACGTTGCGCTTCACCGCCTGAAAGCGTGTCGGCTTTACGATCCAGCGTGAGGTAATCCAGTCCGACATTGACGAG
>CAVPUV010000029.1:0-54997 GCA_963708905.1 uncultured Gammaproteobacteria bacterium
CACCCGATCAACGGTGGAGTGATGGATACCCAACTGCGCAGCGACGGTATGCACGCCCCAGTGTTCCACCAAGTGGTAACGAAGAATCTTCGCGTCGCGTTCGGGATCAATACTCAATCGTTTTCTCCTTCAGACCGTGGCGGTCATCACCCCCATCGGCCGGGCTTGCCCCGTTGCGCTGGCCGCAGGAAGTCACCTCGCAAGAAGGGGTCGCATTCACGCTGGCAGACATGGCAATGCAGGGCTGTTGCGCTGCGCTGGCGGGTGCGTTCCCGGCGCAGGGGCTGTCTGTTCAGCGTGCGACACAGTAGAGCAAAGTCGGCCAGCGAGGGGGAACCCTGATGCGTTACTTTTTGTCGTTGGCGCGCCCGGAAGCGACGCTGGCGCTCGGCGTTGCTGAACCGACCACGGCGGGTTGAACGGTAGCGGCAGGCGGCTCGGCGCTGCGATAGGGTTCGTGCGTGTGCGGCGCAGCCACCGGCACAGTAGAGGTTACCTCGGTCGCAGTGACGACAGAGAATCACCTGGGCGTGGCAACGGGCGCAGTGGTACATTCGGGCACTGGGGTTCATCGGCACAACGGGCCGATGGGGGCTGGTATTTAACCAGTCCGGGTGCGATCATGAACTGGCTGTGCGAAAGCACGGTTGGGGCATGGCGTCAGTTTTGACGGTCACATCTGGGCTGGCGCTGTGCCTGTCTCCTCGGCACGACCATCCATACCCTTTTCCCGGCTCAAAGTCACGCGATCCCGCGTGGCGCCATCGCAGTAGACCAACAGATGCAACGGAGTTTTATGTCGATATCACAATTAAGTGGCTGCGGTCCAAACACGTCAGCGGCAAATGACCGCGCTTTACCAGCGGCACATACAAGTGCTAAAACTGAGAAAAAGATAAAAGGCGATAGTTCAGAATCTGCACCTGTAAGCCCGGATGATAACTTTGTTCGAATCTTTGCATGCCCAGTCTGCGAACAACGAATTCGTATTAATCTTCCAGTTGAGAATCGCAATGGCAAGTGCAGTAAGTGCGCTTCCAAATTTTTGGTATGGAGCGATGAAGCTGGCAATCTGTACATCTCGAAATCCGTAACAGGAATTAAAAACGAAGCGAAGGGATTTGAAATCCGAACAATAGAGGACTGTTTTCTAATTCTTGAGCTTCCCAGCAACGCACCTGCTAGAGACATTCGAGCTGCTTACCGGAAGAAAATGCATGAATACCATCCAGACAAGGTAGCGACTCTAGGTGGAAAGCTAAAGGAAATTGCGAATGTGGAAACTCAGAAGCTAAATATTGCATTCGCCAAGTTACAAGAAAACGGTAATGTTTAGTAATAGATTCTACTACAGTAGTGTTCGGTTAACTTACAAATTCACTCGCCAATATTAAGCATTGGCGCGGGTTACAGAGCAATTTGGTTTGGTGTCGATTTGAAATCAGTTTACCCACATTCAGGTTCGAGTAACTTGCAGAGGCCGAAACCTCTGGAGGTGAACTATAAACCTGGGTAAGGCGCTGTTCGCGCAAATCAATGGAGTTCATTCCGTGGACCAGCTTTGCGTGCATCGTGTTTCGCTATGGCGGCGATTGCGTCACTAGCTCCAATTCATTTCGTTCTTTTGCCATGATTTTGCGGGCTTCCGTTAAGGCGGAAGCGATTATACCTGCGGGTGCGGCGATCAAACTTAACCCGACCATCAACACAAAGAACGTGAAAATTTTACCGCCTGAAGTAATGGGATACACGTCCCCATAGCCTACCGTAGTAAGCGTAGCAACGGCCCACCACAGGCTATGAAAAATGGAGCCAAAGGAATCTGGCTGAACCTGGCTCTCAAAATAATAAATACCTACGGCAGCCAAGAACAGCACAATGGCCGCCACGGAAAAGAACAGGGCCAATTCAGCTCTGGCCAAATTTAGGGCAATATGAATTCACTGAAGGGCATCACTGTATCGGACCAGTTTCAGCGTTCTGAACAGCCGTAATAGTCGAAACGCCCGAATGGCCCGCAGGTCAATGCCGGTGGAAATATAGAACGGCAATATGGCCGTCAGGTCGATTAAGCCGAACGGGCTGAGAATGTATTTCAACCTCTTTTCGGCAACCGTAATTCTCAGCAGATATTCAAGCGTAAATACCGCAATAGTGAATACCTCGATTTGCCTGAGTAGATGTTTCGTTTCAGGACGCAGGCCGGGAAGTGTCTCGATTGAAAATGAGATCAGTGAAATGACGACCAGCGACTGAATTACATAATCGAAAATCCGCCCAGCTATGGTGTCGCGCTGTTCAACGATTCTTCTGATCTTTTCCATTGCTGGCATCGTTACGAAATCAAGCTGGTAACGATTCGTGCCGTGGCAATCGCGCTCCCAATCAACCCGATGGTCAGAAAGGCAAATGGCACGCAACAACCGAGCGCCTTACCTATTTTTCGCTGGCGGCCCTGGCGAGTCATTGGGATGCCTGTTTTTCGGGACAGCTTGGCCATTTCTTGCGAAAGACCCATGGCTCGTCTCCAAGAAAATGAAACGCCGGGTATACCGCCTCTTCTTCTGGCCATTGACTGACCTCGCTTGTTATTGGCGTCCCGGGCAGGATTTGAACCTGCGACCTTCCGCTTAGGAGGCGGATGCTCTATCCAGCTGAGCTACCGGGACATTGGTTTCAAGGGTAAATGTGAACAGGCCCTAGGTAAAGGATCAGATCGATCCGCTACCGTCCAAAATGTTGTCACATGATACTTTGAGATCAGGGAATAGTCTTCATTTACTCCAGCTGCAACATCCCCAGAACCGCCAGTTCGTCATCCATTTTCTCGCCCAGCCACAGGCTGTGAGAGGTTGTGGGTGTGATGTGGATACCGGATTGCGCGTGCGCGGTGAACAGGGAAATGACGTTTCCGCGGCAACGCGTGTCCGGGCCGGTCGGGATCACCATACCAGCCGGGTTGGTGAATTCGATGGCGCCTTGCGCTGATGTACGGATGGCAAAACCCCCTTCATGCACCAGCCGGTGATGGCGGCGACACATTAATAAAAGATTCTCCAGCGAGGTCTCACCGCCATCGGCCCAATGGCGGATGTGGTGGGCATCGACAAAGCGCGAACAGGTGCAACCGGGGAAGCGGCATCCGCCATCACGCCGTTGCAAGGCGCGGCGGATGGCCGGGGGAATGCTGCGGGTCTTGCGGCCTACGTCGAGTGCGCTGCCATCGGCACCATCCAGCCAGTGCACCACGCCCGCATCACAGGCCAGGCGCCGCGACGTTTCCGCGGCAACGTGGCCAAAGTTCTCGAGTTCGGCCTGTGCACCTGTTCCATCACTTTTCAGGGTTTCCACATCGGTATGCACATGCACCAGGAAACGATCGCCGCCATTACTGGCATTTTCCCCTCCCGAGCCATAGGCCTGTGCCATACGCGCCAGCGCATCGGCGCGGCAGAACGCAATAGGTTCCGGACCGGAATGTATTTCTTCTCCCCATTGGTCACGGGAAATTTCCGCGGCAACGTTTTTCTGTTCCTGAAAATCTTCTTCCATGGCCTGTTCCAGAGCGTTCTGAATCAACGCGCCCTGTTCCGGAGTAAAGCGGCCTCGTAACACCCAGTACCCCTCATCATCGACATACCAGCTCAGTTCGCGCTGCGCATGACGGGTATTTTCCTGTGCCAGTGCCTCGATGCGTTTGACCTTGCGGTAATTACGTACCACGCGTTCCACGTGATGCGCGGTGCCATAACGCGCGATCATCAGCAAATAGCGCTCGTTCTTGCGCGTCGCCACCCGCGTCATGGCCCGGACCTTGGAATAGCTCACCCGCCCTTTGCGGAACATCGCGCTGATCCGGGGTAATTCTTTCAGCGCATGTGCCACGCGCACCTTTTCGCGGGCGGCACCGAGGTCGATACCGCATTTCCAGTTCAGCCAGTGGGCGCAGGAGCGCAGCCCGGGCGCATTCCAACCGTCGCAGGCATCGTATTCGCGGATCAGCACCAGCAGGCGATAGGTGGCGGCATGGATGTGCGCCGCCAGTTCGGTGATCTGGTCTTCGAGGTGCTCGATGTGCTGCCGGCGCTGCTGCCGTTCCTGGTCGTCGGCGTAATGTTGGGCTTTGGGTTCGGCTTTGGGTTCGGTTTCGGCAGTGCTGTAAGCGGGTTCAAAAACGGGCGAGGTGGCGGTCTGGTTCATGCTGGATATCCTATTGAAAAACACTATAATAATATACAGCATTATGACTTAATAATCCAGTAAAAACATTAATATAGATGCATCCTTATGTTATGTTTGTTAGCGCTCAGAACCAGCTGCCAGATGCAGCAATTTCCCGGTGATGATGGGCTCGCGCCAGCCTCTTAGCCGCTCAGGTATTGCGCCGCCTGATTCCTGCGCGCGCAACAGGGCTTCAAGCTGTTTTTTCGACGCCAGTATGGCGGGATCTACTTGCAGCAACTTTGCTTCGCGCTGCACCAGGTCGCGCATGGCATCGATCACGCGGCGTTGCTGTTTATCCAGTGGCAGCGCCTGTTCGATGGGCTCATACGCATCCCGGTTTTGCCCGATGATATTCAGCAGTATGTCCTGATATCTGCGCAAAGCTTTGGGGTGGAGGCCGGTAAGTTCCGCCAGCTCACCGGCGGATTGGGGTTTCCTGCTCGCCAGTTGCAGCAAAGCGGCGTCCGGCAGCACAAAGCCGCGAGCAAGATTTCGCTCACGAGCCGTTTGCTCACGCCAGGCCGCCAGCGCTCTCAATAGGTGCAGAGAAGTCGTATCGAGATTGCTGGAACCGTTGAGACGCAGATAGGCGCGTTCTGATTCGATGGCCTGTTGGCTGTTGTCGATCATGGTCGCGACATCTTCTTCGAGCCAGGACCATCTTCCGCGCTGCAGCAGGTCGCGGCGTAATTTATCCAGCATCGCCGGCAGGAAGACGACATCGGTGGCGGCGTAGTGAAGTTGTGCCGGTTTCAGCGGCCGCCGGATCCAGTCGGAACGGGTTTGTTCTTTATCCACCTCCACACCGGTCATCCATTTCACCGCATGGTGATAACTCATCTGCAAGGGTTGTCCGAGCATGGCGCAGGCAATCTGTGTATCGATCATCGGGTGGGGGGCAAGGCCAAACCTGTTCCACAATACTTCCAGGTCTTCCGAGGCGCTGTGAAACACCTTCAGAATGGCGCGGTTGGTCAACAGCTGTTTGAGCGGCTCCAGATCGTCCAGCCGCATGGTGTCCACCAACCAGGCGGCAGTGCCGTCGGAAACCTGCACCAGCCCCAGTTCGGCCCGATAAGTCCGTTCGCGCAGGAATTCGGTATCGATACCCAGCACCGCTTGCCCGCTCCAATTGCGCGCAGCGGCGTGCAGTTGTTCGGTATTTTCCAGCAGCAGGGGTTGCGTGGCTGCGTGCAAGGCACTGTCGATGGTGCTGGTATCAATCATGAGAGTCTGAGAAAATGCATTGTAAATGATGTAGTTACTATAAGCCTGCGCATCTTACAGGTTAGGGACGTTGCATGCACTCTGCGGTATGGGTTAAAGGCGGGAAATCCGCGCGCAAGCCGGGCTGCGGCAAAGCGTTGGCGGTTGCCCTGGCGGTCGCAACCAGCTTGCTGTTTGCTGCCGGTCTGCCGGCCCAGTCCGCCACTGGCGAAATTGAAGGGGAGATCGAATCCGGCCAATTGGGTGTCGACGCGCTGGCTGAAGTACAGGACCGGCTGGCTGCCGCGCGCGCGGCGATGGCAGACGGCAGAGTGGATCAGCCGGAGGACAACAGCGCCTGGTTTTTTTACCGCCAGGTACTGGATCGGGACCCCGAAAACGAAGAGGCACAGTTGGGCCTGGCGACAGTACAGCAGGACATGCTTTCCCGGGCCGTTGAATATGCCACGGATCTGGATTTTGATGCGGCCGAGCGCTTGTTGCAGGACGCCGCCATGGTGCTGGAAGACCAGGGTCCGGTGGAAGTGGTGCGCGATGCCGTCAGCAAGATAAAGAACGACCGCGCCGCCACGCTGGAAGCGCAGGCGATTCAGTCGATGGATGCAGCTGAATTCAATACCGCGGAACGAAAGCTGGTTGACCTGATTGCCCTCGGTGGCCAGAGAGACAGGGTGAAGCAGCTGCGGCAACGGCTGGAAGAGGCCAGAATTTACGGTGGTTTCAAGCCGGGGCAGGTCATTCGCGATCACTTCACGATTGCGGGTGTCTGGGCTCCTGAATCGGTCGTCATCCTGACGGGAAGTTTCCTGATGGGCTCCAAATCAAAAGAACAAGGGCGGGCGGAAAATGAAGGTCCGCAGCACCGGGTCACGTTCCGGCGGGGTTTTGCCATGGGTCAGCGCGAAGTATCGGTCGCAGAGTTCGGAGTTTTCGTCAGCGCGTCCGGTTTCCGCACCGATGCCGAGCGATTGGGTCATTCGACGGTGTACGACCCTTATTCCGGACGGCTGACCGAGAAAGACAAAGCCAACTGGGAAACGGACTATGAGGGCAAGCCAGCCAGGCCGGGCGATCCGGTGATTCACGTATCCTGGAATGATGCCCAGGCCTATGTCAATTGGCTGGCGGCCGGAACCGGCAAATCGTACCGGCTGCCATCCGAAGCAGAATTCGAATTTGCCTTGAGAGCTGGCAGTAAAACGCGGTATTGGTGGGGCAATGCATCACCTTCCAGGGTAGTGGAAAACCTCACCGGTGACGGTGACAACTCCGGCTCCCGGCATTTCTGGGCCGTGGCGTTTTCCACTTACAGCGATAAGTTCTGGGGGCCTGCTGCGGTGATGTCCTTCGAGCCGAATCCTTATGGCCTGTTTGATATGGGCGGCAATGTCAGTGAATGGGTCAGAGATTGCTGGCATGACACCTATGTCCGTGCCCCTGTGGATGGTTCGGCCTGGATCAATCCGGGCTGTGACCAGCGGGTGATACGCGGAGGCCACTGGGCGAGTTTACCGGAACAAACCCGCTCGGCCTACCGCCGCTTCGCCAAGTCCGACGACCACGATGCGCGTGTCGGATTTCGCATCGCCAGAGACCTTTGAGTCAAAGAGATGCAACAGATTACCTGTTCGGAAGCCATAGTACAGTCACTGATCAAGAACGGCGTCGATACCATTTTCGGCATCCCCGGAGCACAGACTTACGCATTGTTTGATGCCCTGTACCATCACCAGGATCAGATAAAACTCTACTGCAGCCGCCATGAACAGGGTGCGGCCTACATGGCCTACGGTTATGCCAAGTCCAGCGGCAAGGTCGGCGTTTACTGCGTGGTACCGGGGCCGGGCGTACTGAATACCACCGCGGCACTTTGTACCGCGCACAACGCACCGGTGTTATGCATCGCGGGACAGGTGCCAAGCGCATTTCTGGGGGTGGGCCATGGCATGTTGCACGAACTGCCGGACCAGCTCAGAATCCTGCGCGCACTGACCAAATGGGCCGCACGCATAGACCACGCGGCAGATGCGCCGACGCTGGTTGAAAGCGCGTTTAAAAACCTGTGCAGTGGTCGTATTCAACCGGTCGCGCTGGAAGTGCCCATGGATATTCTCAGCCAGACGGCAAGGATTGATATGGATGCGCCGCATATTCCCCGTCCGGTCATCGAGCCCGATGCAGAGAAAATCAGCAGGGCGGCCACGATGATCAGAAAAGCCAGATTTCCGATGATCTATGTTGGCAGCGGCGCCGTTCATGCCAAAGAGGAAATTGCGCAGCTGGCCCGGCTGATTCAGGCGCCGGTCTGTGCCTTCCGCGGGGGGCGGGGGATCGTGGGTGATGATACCCCGTATGGTTTTAACTGCGTTGAAGGCTACAAATATTACCCCAGCACGGACCTGATGATAGGCATCGGCACGCGCCTGGAATTACCTGCGTTCCGCTGGCAGGAAGGCATTGCCAATCATAATATGATTCGCATAGATATCGACCCGACCCAGTCGGTGCGCCTGCGTGGCGATATCGGCATTGTTGCGGATTCCAGACTTGCAGTTGCCGCCTTGCTGCAGGCCATCGCCAAAGATTACGCCCCGCCGGCCTCCAGGGAGCAGCAGTTTCTGGATTTGAAGGCCGGGAGTTGGCGGGAAATCCAGAAAGTACAACCGCAGATGACCTACCTGAGCATCATGCGTGAGGTGTTGCCGCGGGAGGCTTTTCTGGTGGAAGAAATTTCCCAGGTAGGTTTTGCATCGTACTACGGTTTTCCGGTCTACGAGCCCAGAAAACTGGTGACCTGCGGCTATCAGGGAAATCTGGGGCATGGTTTCCAGACCGCATTGGGCGTGAAAGTGGCCAACCCCGATGTGCCGGTGGTGTCCATCGCCGGCGATGGCGGTTTCATGTTTGGCGTGCAGGAACTGGCGACCGCGGTGCAATATAAAATCGGGCTGATTACCCTGATATTCAATAATAATGCGTTTGGCAACGTGCGGCGGGATCAGATCAATTTTTTCGACGGGCACGTCTATGGCGCGGAATTACGCAACCCCGATTTCGTCAAACTCGCCGAGAGCTTTGGCGCGGCAGGCTATCGGGCCAATTCGCCGCAACAATTCAAAACGTTGTTGCAACAGGCGCTCATCGAATCCGAACAGGGACCGGTGGTGATAGAAATACCCTGTGAGCGTGGCAGCGAGGCATCCCCTTTTGAATTCCTGATGCCGGCCAACTACGGGCGATAGCGTCTGGCCGCCATCGCATGGGCTTGGAACTCGAACATCGCCGTACCCACTGCATCCCCCGCGGCATCGAACTGCCGCTCGACATACTTGATCCCCGATTCGCGATCGGCCAACAATATGGTGGAAGAACGAGTGCCGTATTCGGGATTGACGATAAACGCCAGACGTGTCAGATGTTCCGGCGCCAGGCGCAGGTCAAATGCCTCAGGTTCTTCGCCTGGCACCAATGATCGGTCAGCCAGGACTTGCAGCAGGTTTTCCGGGACTAACCGGTCCGCCTGCAGCAATTCATCCAGCCGCCGCCGGCCATGGCGAGCCTTGGGCCAATCGGTATCGAGCAGGTGATTGCTCAGCGCGTGGCTTCCGGGCGCAATCCGGACGGGTTCCTGCGTCCGGTTGGAAACGCAAACCAGATTCTGTCCGTCGCCGAGCAAAAGGCTGAAACCATGATAGACATCGCCGCTGCCCTGCAGACGCCAGGCATGCTCCTCGGCCGATTCTTCACTGATCAGGAAGTCACGCACCAGGTGCCCACGGGAGAATGCCAGCGGCAGTTCCGGCGCCTGCGGCTCGCGGTAATTGGTGATCGCCGCAAACCTCCCGTTGCGGTTGACCCCCATCCAGGTGCCGCCGGCCTTGAGGTCGCGCCCGGCCAGCACAGCACTGGCATCTGCCCACCAGTGCGCCGCAGCGGCCGGGCGGCTGTGAAACTCATCGCGGTTGGCCGCGACCACCAACGGGTAACGCGGGTGGGCCTGCCAGGCGAACAGAATCAGGCACATGAATTTTCTGACCCCAAATCTATTTTGGCGGCGTCACCTTGAACTCGATGGCAGCCAATTGCTCAGGCGATTTGCCGATGCTTTGCAGGAATGGCAGCCAGCGCGGGTCGGCATGGATATGAGCCAACAGGTTATCGATGTGGGCCGATGCCAAGCCATCAGAGTTATATTCCACCGCCTTGGCCAGTCTGTCAAAGGCTCGATCGGACTCGTTCCGGTACGCCATCACGGTGGCGATGCGGTAGATCCATTCCACCTCGTACTTCGCCATCAGTTGTTGCAGCGCGGCATCGGACTCTGGTGCCTGGCCCAGCGCATGGTGGGTCATGACCAGCCCGGCCAGGCGGAAAGGCTCAGACGGCTCCTGTCGCATCTCTTCCAGTGCTGCCTGCGTCTCGCCTTTGAACAGCAGCACCACGCCGATCTCATAGTGGGCGCCGATGGTGTCCGGGCTCAGCTGCAGCAAGGTGCGATTGGATGCGATAGCCTTCTCCCAGTGGCCGGCTAAACGGTGGAACCAGCCCAGATTGTTGTGGCCGAACGGGTTCACCGGGTCCTGGGCGGTCGCGTATTGCTGCAGCGCAATGGCGGCGTCCAGGCGGCCGAGGCCGACGAGCAGGTTGGCGGCGTTGCTGATGATGTCGAGGTTGGCCGGCTCCAGCGCCAGGGCGCGTTCCATGTGCCGCGCGGCGGCGGCAAGGTCGTTGTCGTAGACCATCGCGATCCAGCCGAGGCGGGCATGGGCCGGTGCATGGTCCGGATCGATGGCCAGCGCCTTCTGCAGCATCTCACGGGCCTGTGGGTAGCCCTCGTCGACGGGCCGCAATCCATTGCCCGCCTGATTGATGTAGTTCCTGGCCAGACCGGCCCAGGCAGCGGCGTAGTTGGGATCGATGGCCAGGGCCTGCTGGTAGAGCGCATTGGACTGCTCAACGCTTTCTGCGGTGAACTGCAGACCCAGGTACCTGGCCTGCAGGAACAGCGCAAACGTTTCGGGGTCGGTTTGCGCGACCTTCGGCGCTTCGCCCAGCAGCGTGACCTTAAGTTGCTCCACCACCTTGGCGGCGATCTCATCCTGGATGGCGAAGATGTCGTCCAGCGTGCGGTCGTAGGTCTCCGACCACAGGTGGGTGTCGGAACGCGCTTCGATCAACTGCGCGGTGATACGCACCTGATTGCCGGCCTTACGCACGGAACCCTCCAGGATATGGGCCACGTTCAGTTCCCTGGCCACTTCGGCCAGCCTGATTTCCTTGCCCTTGTAGGAAAACGCCGAGGAACGGGAGATCACCCGTAACTCGGGGATCCTGGCCAGCAGGTTGAGCAATTCCTCGGCTATGCCGTCGGACATGTACTCCTGGTCTTTGTTACTCGACATATCAACAAACGGCAGCACCGCGATGGATTTCTCGCCATAAGATCCCACCAGCGCCTCGGTCCGGCCTGCCTGGTGGGCTTCCTCGGCAATCGTGACTTCCCGGGACTCAGACAGCACGAACTTGTCGAATGCGAAGTAGCCAAGCGCGAGCGCCAGCACCACCATGATGACGCGGTCAAGCATCTTGCCAGTACGCAGAGTCAGGGATTGGCTGCGGTCAACCTCGCTCTCGCGCTTCAGGCCCCCGGGGGTGATCTCAAATACCCAGGCGAGAATGAGTGCGGGAATAATGCCGATGGCGAGCACAATCACCGCGTTGCGCACGGCAGTATCGCCCATACCAAAAAGTGGAAATAGAGTTGCGCACACCTGCACCAGCAACCACGCCCCCACGAGGTACGCGGCCCCGACCCGGAGCACGTTGCGGCGCTTGAGTTCGGCGAATAAGGACAAAGGCGGCCTTCTGCGCGGCTGCTAATGCTTCAGAGATTAGTCCCTTGCCGCGCTAATGCCAACAAATTCATGACCTGGCGTAAGATTTGACCCATGCTGAAGGATAGTAAAGAGTCGTAAGCGGAGATCGCCAGTAACCGAATGCGAGGTTGGTCAGTGCTCCGCTTTTTTGCTGAAAGCAATCATTGAAATGGTACCGGTGGTCGGACTCGAACCGACACTTTGTTGCCAAAACTGGATTTTGAGTCCAGCGCGTCTACCAGTTCCGCCACACCGGCCGGGGTGGTGAGATCAAACGAAGGCGCAGATTATATCAGTGCGGCCGGGGTCAGAGTAAAGTGCCAGGTTAGTTAACCTGGCACTTTACTCTGACCCCAAATCTCTCTCGCTTTCCAGCACTCCATGAAAATATTCGGCGATGGCGGGCTTGAAGCGGTCGTAGTCCACCATGAAGGCATCGTGGCCCTGGTCCGAGGGCAGGGTGACCAGACTGGCGTTGATGCCGTTGGCGGTCAGCGCATCGGCGATCTCGGCTTGCTGGTGCAGTGGGAACAGGATGTCCGAGTCAACGCCGATCATGCAGGCCGATTGCAGTTGCAGGTGCGCCAGGGCTGCCGGCAGACTGTCATGATCATCGGCCACGTTGAACCAGTCCATCGCACGTGAAAGGTAGACGTAAGCACAGGGGTCGTACTGCACGACAAATTTACGCGCAGCATTCTCCAGGTAGGACTCGACTTTGTAGTTCATGCCGTAAACCTGCGGCTTGAATTTTGTCTGCTCGCGACGGCCGAATCGAGTGCGCCATTCGCGCGCCGAACGATAGGTGATCATGCCCATCTTGCGCGCCAGGCGCATGCCGTTCTGCGGCCAGCTCTGCGCGGTGTAATTGCCGTCATGCCACTGCGGATCGGTGACAATGGCCTCGCGCTGCAGCGAGCGGATGGCGATGCTGAAGGGTTCCGCGCAGGCGGATGAGGATATGCCGAGAAAATGACGGGCGCGCCTCGGGTTCTGGTACAACCATGCGAGTCCGCTCATGCCCCCCATGGACGGGCCGACCATCACGCGCAGTTGCTCGATGCCAAAATGCTCCAGCACCAACTGCGCGGCGCTGGCGATGTCCCAGATGGTTAACTCGGGAAAGGCCAGGCGATAGGGCGCGCCGGTTTCCGGGTTGATACTGGCCGGCCCGGTCGAGCCTTTGCAACTGCCCAGCGAGTTGATGCAAACGACGAAATTGTGCCTGGTGTCGATGGGTCTGCCGGGTCCGATGATCGGCTCCCACCACCCTTCGCATGTATCCAGGGGATTCGAGGCAGCGTGCGCACTCGGCGATATTCCGGTCAGGATCATGACCGCGTTGGAATGCTCGCTGTTGAGCGTGCCCCAGGTTTCATAGGCCAGCGTCAGTTCCGCGATACTGCCGCCCCGGCGAAAGCGGAAAGGTTTTTTGACATTGAGATATTGTGTTGCACTGCTCATCGAGCGTGTCCGACCTTGAACAACGAGGCGCACATAATAACGTGCAAGTCGCTCGCTTGCCTTATCGATGGCCGATTTTTTCGCTATAAGCTTATAGCCCGAAGTGCACAGCCCTTCCGCATTACTTCAATTCTTTGTCCACGACGAGCTTTGTGGGTTCTCCTGAAGTGCTGGAAACCGTCAAAACCGCACTTTGCCAGTCTCCTGCAGAAGGCGTGGGCTGGCCATTGCGCGACAGCCTGGCCTGCAGTTCCAGCCGGGGTGTCGAAGAAATGGGGCGCTGCTCCATCATGCTGTCCTGGTCGCTCAGTGTTAATTGCAGCGGGAATTGCGGTTGCACCACGCGGCGAGCACCCAGCGGTGGACCGCCGGCTGCACTCTCGGGCCGTATGATGATAAACAATACCGTGCCAGGCGGGACCTCGCCAGCTGGCAGTTGCGGCCAGGCCTGGCTGGCTGCACCCGAGAGTTCAACCCGGATATCCAGCCCTTGCCATGCCGGTGCCGCTGTTGGCGCGGAAGTCGGCTCTGCGGTTGGGGCTGACGCAGGCGCTGCAGTTGACTCGGAGCCTGGCGCGGATGCAGGGGCCTGCCCCAGACGCGACCTGGCCTCGGCCAGTTGCGACTGGATCATCTGTTCTACCTGGCTGCCGGGATCCACCTGTGGTAACAGCTGTTCCCACCAGGCAATTGCGCGAGCATCATCACCGGCCTGAGCGGCTGCGATACCCAGCAACCAGAGGCCCTTTTGCAAACTGGGGTCCGCAGCCACCGCCTGTTCCAGTACCGCAGTCATTTCCGCGCTAAAGTGCTGCTGGCCGGAAGCAAACAGTTGGGCTTCCACCAGTTCGACCTGTACCAGGGGCTGACCCGGCTGCAGGCTATCGGCTTTTTCCAGCGCCTCGATCGCCAAAGGAAAGTTCTGCAGGTTTTTGTAGCTGCGCCCCAGCAATATCCAGCCCTGGATATCATCCGGATTTTCTTCCAGGCGCTGGCGCAGGCCTTCCGTCAGGGTCGCCATGTCGGTATTGGCCGCATGGGCTGACTCATCAGGCTCCTGCTCCGGAGCCCGCAGCGACACCAGGTCCAGGGCCTGCGGCGTGCCGACCTGCTGGTACAACCACCAGGCGGCCATGGGCAGCAGCAGGATCAGAGCCAGGGTAGCCAGTTTCCAGTTGGAGCCCTTGCCGAGCAGCGGCGATAAAGCCAGCAGACCGGCTATGAGCAGGATCAGCAATGATATAAGCCAGAACATCAGTCTTCACTCTCCGATTCGCCGCCGGCGGGTTGCCGGCTCTGCCGTCGCACGGCCAGCAGGACAACCACACCGCCAATCGCGAGCAACGCGGCTGGCAACAACCACAAGGCCAGGGTATTGCCTTTGACCGGTGGGCGGTACAAAACGAAATCGCCATAGCGGTCCACCAGGAATGTCTTGATCTGCTCATTGCTTTCGCCGGCTTGCAGCATGCGATAAATTTCCTTGCGTAAATCGTGGGCCAGCGGCGCATCGGAATCCGCCAGATTCTGGTTCTGGCAGACCAGGCAGCGTAATTCCCGCGTCAGCTCAAGATAGCGTGCTTCCTGCTCGTCATTATCGAACACCAGGGGCTCGACGGCTGCGAGGCAGGTGGCAGCCAGCAGCAGGGTCAAAACCAGGCTGGTCCCCATCTTTTTCACGGTTGTTATCATCGGCGTTTTCATTGGCTGTCACCCGGCGCCGGCAGGCGGGTAAGAATTTCCTGTTCGATAGCTTCCTGCGTCAGTGCCCCGATGTGTTTGTAGAGAATGCGGCCGCTGGCATCGACCAGGAACGATTCCGGTGCGGCATACACGCCGAAGTCGATCGAAACGCGGCCACTGGGGTCGGCCAGGTTCATCGCGTACGGATTGCCAAAGCGGTTCAGCCAGCGGCGCGCGTCGGCGGCATCATCCCGGTAATTCAGGCCAATGACGCGCAGGGCGCCGGAATCTGCCAAAGCCTCGATCAGCGGGTGCTCAATGCGGCAGGTGGCACACCAGCTGGCCCAGACATTCAACAGGAAAGGCGCGCCGATCAGGTCGGCTTGCGTCACTTGCACTTCGTCCTGACCCAGCAGGGGCAGGGTGAATGCGGGGATGGATTTGCCGATCAAGGGAGAAGGCAGGTCTTCTTTGTGGTCGGAATTGCCCAGGCCGACGGCCAGCAGCACACCCAGCAGCAGCAGCAGCAATACGGGAACCAGGCGGGTAATCACGCCATTTGCTCCCTTGCCATGCCGCTGAGCAAGACCTGTTCGCCAGCAACAGCAGGTAGTGGCCGCCGGTAGCGGCGATCCCAGGCCGCCAGGAAACCTCCCGCCATCATGAACAGTGCGCCGATCCAGATGAAACGAATGAACGGTTTGTGGTAAATGCGGATGGCCCAGGCGCCGCTGTTCTCGTCCAGGGCTTCACCCAGCGAAACATATAGATCGCGGGTGATTCCGGCATCGATGGCGGCTTCGGTCATGGTTTGGCCACCCTGCAGGTAGCGGCGTTTTTGCGGAAACATCGTGGTGATGCGCTCGCCGTCGCGGTACACGAAGAACTCACCCTCATCGGCGACAAAATTAGGTCCTTGCAGTGCGCGCGTGCCCTGGAACACAAATTCATAACCCGCCATTTCGAAGCGGTCACCCACGTCCATGCGCAATTGCTTTTCCGAGCTGATCGCATTGGTCAGGCCCGCGCCGATGAGGAAAATGCCAACGCCAAAATGCGCCAGGCACATACCGCTCTCGCTGCGCGAGGGCCAGTGCCGCGATAAGGCCTGAAAACGGCCGCGGTAAAACGTGATCGTTGCCGTGATGATCCACAAACCGCCACCGACCGCGGCAATGCCCAGCAAACCCGCTTTGGGAGCAAACCACCATGTTGCCAGGGCGGCGATCAAAGCGACAGCGGCTGGCAGCCACAGGTCGCTCAGCATGCGCCGCAGATGATCCTCGCGCCAGCGCGCATGGAAGCCGAAGGGCAACAGCAATACCAGCGGTACCAGCAGCAGGGCGAACAGCGTGCCGAAATAGGGCGGGCCAACGGATATCTTGCCGGCGTCCAGCGCCTCCAGCAGCAAGGGGTAGAGCGTACCGATCAGCACCATCGCCGCCATCACGGCCAGCAGCAGGTTGTTCACCAGCAGCAGGGTTTCGCGCGACAGACCGGAAAAGCGTCCGCCCTGGATCATGCCCGGAGCGCGCATTGCAAACAGCAATAAGGAACCGCCCACAACGATGAGCAGGTAGGTGAGGATGAAAATCCCCCGGGTCGGGTCAGAAGCGAATGCGTGCACGGATGTCAGCACGCCGGAACGCACCAGGAACGTGCCCAGCAGGCTGAGTGAAAATGCGGTAATGGCCAGGATCAGCGTCCAGTTGCGGAATGCGCCGCGTTTTTCCGTCACGGCCTGCGAGTGGATCAGCGCGGTGCCCACCAGCCAGGGCATGAATGAGGCGTTTTCCACCGGGTCCCAGAACCACCAGCCACCCCAGCCCAGCTCGTAATATGCCCACCAACTGCCCAATGCAATGCCGACGGTCAGAAAAGCCCAGGCGACGTGCGTCCAGGGTCGTGACCAGCGCACCCACTCGCGGGTTACCTGCCGCCCCAACAGGGCAGCGACGGCGAAAGCGAAAGAAACCGAGAAGCCCACATAGCCCATGTAGAGCATGGGCGGGTGAATGATGAGACCGGGGTCCTGCAGCAGTGGATTCAGATCCATGCCTTCGACCGCTGCCGGCAAGATGCGGGAAAAAGGGTTGGAGGTATAGATCACAAACAGCAGGAAACCGGCGCTGACCAGGCCCAGCACGCCCAGAACCCGGGCGCGGAAAATATCGGGCAGGCGGCGGCTCAGCAGCGCCACCGCCGCGGTCCACAGGCACAGGATCAATTCCCACAACAAAAGCGAGCCTTCATGCGCTCCCCATACGGCTGAAAAGCGGTATTCCATGGGCAAGCGGGAATTGCTGTTGCGCGCCACGTATTCGATGGAAAAATCCTGCGTGATAAAGGCTGAGGTCAATACGCCAAAGGCCCCGGCCACCAGCAGGCACTGTACCAGCGCGGCACGCGAACCCACGCTCATCAGCCGTTGATTGCCATAGTGAGCGCCGATCAAAGGCATACTGCCCAGCAACAGGGCAACCAGCAACGCCGCCAGCAGCAGGACTTGTCCGAGTTCTCCAGTCATGATTATTCAGTCCCCGCCTGATTCTGCAGTGGTGGCAACCGTGTGTCCGGATTTTTCCAATGCATCCGCAACTTCCGGCGGCATGTAGTTTTCATCGTGCTTGGCCAGTACTTCGCTGGCCTGGAACAGGCCTGATTCATTCAATGCGCCACGGGCGATGACGCCCTTTCCTTCGCGGAACAGGTCGGGCAGTATGCCGACGTAATGCACCTTGATTTCTTCCGCACCATCGGTGACGGTAAATTGCACCGCCAGGCCGTCTGCCGCGCGTTCGACACTGCCTTTTTCCACCAGGCCGCCAAGGCGGAACTGCCGGCCCGCGGGCATGGCCTGCGCGGCAATTTCGCTGGGACTCTGGAAATAGAGCAGATTTTCTTGCAGTGAATAGAATGCGATCGTGCTGGCCACTCCCACACCGGCGAGGATCAGCACGGCTCCAATCAGGCGGCGTTTACGAGTTGGTGTCATGATCTGATTCTCCAGAATAAGACTTGCTTTGTTCCAGCAAACGAATGTTGCGCAAGGCACTGCGCTGTCGCAGTAAAGGGGCCACGGCGGTCCACAGCAGGATCAGTCCCGAGACAATATAAGACGACCAGATGAAGGGGGCATGATCCATCAGACTTTCACTCCGTTTGAACTCTGTTCTTTATCCCGGTTCAATGCGTCACGAATCCAGCCTTTACGCAAGTCCTGTTGCAGCAACATCACCCGCGCACGGGTCAGCAGATTCGCCGCATAGAAGAACTTGGAGGCGACCGCCATGATCAGCAAGGGCCACAACATGCTGGCGTGAATGTGGCTGCCGGTGATACCGATGCTGCTGTCCTGGTGCAGCGTATTCCACCATTTGACCGAGAAATGAATGATGGGCAGGTTGACCAGCCCCACCAGAGCCAGCAGGCAAGCGGCACGGGCGGCTTTACGGGGTTCGTCGTAAGCACTGTAAAGGCCCATCACGCCAAGATAAAGGAACAGCAATACCAGTTCGCTGGTCAGCCGCGCATCCCAAACCCAATACGTGCCCCAGGTGGGCCGCCCCCATAACGAACCGGAAACCAGGGCCGCCAGCGTGAACGCCGCGCCTACCGGGGCGCTGCTCATGGCCAGGATCTCCATGATGCGGACACGCCAGACCAGGGCGATAAAACCCATTACCGCCATCAGTCCGTATATCAACATGGACATCCAGGCCGCCGGCACGTGGATATACATGATGCGGAAACTCTCGCCCTGCAGGTAGTCCGGCGGCGCGCGGAACAGACCGAGATACAATCCCCAGGCGGCCAGTACGCCGAACAGCAGCCACATCCACGGAATCAACTTGCCGGCAAAAGCAAAAAACCAGGGCGGCGAGCCCATTTTGTGAATAAACATCAGCAGGGCGTTCTTGCGTGGCTTGGGGTCTTGGACAGTATTCATCATTCAGGTAATCGTTTCATGAAAGGCTGATTTTAAGTGCGGCCGCGGTGGCGAACGGGGCCAAAGTAAGGGATGTTATCAGGCCGGCGAGCAGCAATCCCAGAAATGCAGCATAGGGCAAGCCATCTGCCGCCGCCATGATACCACCGGTGGCAATGATCAGAACCGGCACATAAAGCGGAAAAACCAGCAGGGACAGCAACTGCCCGCCGCGGCGCAAACTGACGGTCAGCCCCACACCGATGGCGCCGATCAGACTCAGAATCGGCGTGGCCAGCGCCAGGCTGGCGACCATGACCCCCATGGCCTGGGCCGGCAAATTCATCCAGATGGCCAGCAAAGGCGACAACAATACCAGCGGTAAACCCGCCACCAGCCAGTGTGACAGAGTCTTGGTCAGGGCTATGAGGGTCAGCGGATGGCCACTGATCAGATATTGTTCCAGCGTGCCGTCCTCGAAATCCGAGCGAAACAGGCTGTCCAGGGAAATCACCGTTGCCAGCAAGGCGGCAATCCACAACACGCCGGGCGCAATCCGCGCCAGCAAATCGGGGCCGGGACCGATGCCCAGCGGAAACAGGCTTACCACCACCAGCAGGAACATCACCGGATACAGCAGTTCCGTGCGGCGGCGGAAGGCCAGTAACAGGTCGCGGCGCAGCAGCGCGAAGAATGCGCGCGACATACCGGCGGACTGCGTCATGCCCTGGCACCCGACAGCAGTTGAATTTCCCGGCTGCCCGCAATCGTCGGCCGGTGACGGCCATGGGTGGCGACGACGCAGCTGCCGCCGTGCCTGCACTGCTCCTGCAACAGCGTGTCCACCAGGCGGATGCCTTCGTCGTCCAGGTTGGAATAGGGCTCATCGAGCAGCCACAGTTCCGCCCGGCTCAGCAGCAAACGCGCCAGCGCACAACGCTTGCGCTGCCCGGCGGACAGGGTGCGGGCCAGCTGATGCGCCACTCGATGCAGGCCCATCTGACGGACGGCCTCGGCAACCGAATGCGTACCCGCACCCAGAAAATCGCGTACGAAGCGCACATTCTCGGTCACGGTCAGGTCATCCTTGATCGCCAGCAGATGCCCGACATAGGCCGTGCCGGCTGCGGTCGAGCGGATGCTGCCTGCGCTGGCGGTCAGGATGCCGGCCAGCAAACGAATCAGCGTGGTCTTGCCACAACCGTTGGCGCCGGTGACCAGCAGCAAGCCACCCGCATCCAGCTGGAAATCCAGCGGCTGGAAAACCGGCTGAAAATAACGTTCAAAACTGAGTTGTGAGACTGTAAGCATGGAATCGGGAACGGGGCTGATCCAGAGTTGGCGCTATGCTACGGACTCACTGCCGGCAAGTCCATTACGGAGTCCCGGACAATTGATGCAGATCACGGCATCTTTTGGTTATGACATTATCATGCCGTAACGGGAATCGTAGTACTTGACTGCGGCGACCGCTTAGTATCTTTAATGGCATCAATGCTGAATTTGGAATTTACCGCATGAGTGGATACGACTTTGACCTGTTTGTGCTGGGCGCCGGCTCCGGTGGCGTGCGGGCTGCGCGTATCGCGGCCGGCCATGGAGCGCGAGTAGCCATTTGCGAAGAAAGCCGGGTTGGTGGTACCTGCGTCATTCGTGGTTGCGTGCCAAAGAAGCTGCTGGTCTATGCTTCTCATTTTGCCGAAGATTTCAGCGATGCTAGCGGCTTTGGCTGGACGGTGCCGAAGCCGAGCTTCAGTTGGCCGGATCTGATCGCCGCCAAAGACCGGGAAATCGACCGCCTGAACAAGGTGTATCTGCGCTTGCTGGATGAATCAGGCGTCACGCTGTTTCCACAGCGCGGCAGTTTCATCGACGCGCATGGCATCCGCCTGGGGGATCGCAAGGTCACGGCCGAGCATATCCTCATCGCCACCGGCGGTCACCCCTGGCTGCCGGAAATTCCAGGAATCGGGCATGCCATCAGCTCCGATGAAGCGTTTGACCTGACTGCCTTGCCCGCACGGGTGGTGGTGGTGGGAGGTGGTTATATTGCCTGTGAGTTTGCCGGTATCTTCAACGGTCTGGGCGCTCACGTGACGCAGGTTTATCGGGGTGACGCGCTGTTGCGCGGCTTTGATCAGGATGTGCGCACGACGGTAGAGGCGGAAATGCGCAAAAAAGGCATCGACCTTCTATTGCAACGCCAGGTCGAGCGCCTGGATAAACATGCCGCGGGGCTGCGTGTCACTCTTGACGATGGAAAGATTTTACCCGCGGATCAGGTCCTGTATGCAACCGGACGGGTGCCGAACGTGCGCAGTCTCGAGCTTGAGAACAGCGGTGTTGCCCTGCACCCCCAAGGGTGGATTTTAGTGGACGAGCAATCGCGTACGAATGTGGCGCACATCTATGCCGTCGGTGACGTGACCAGTCGCGTCAACCTGACCCCGGTCGCCATATACGAAGCTCATGCATTCGCCGATTCGGTTTTCGGCGGACGCCCAAGGCCGGTAGGGCACGAGTACATTCCATCCGCGGTATTTTGCCAGCCGCCGGTGGCGACCGTCGGCTTCAGCGAACACGATGCTGTCACCCATTTTGGCGACATCGATGTGTACCGTTCGGAATTCCGGCCGCTCAAGCACACTTTGTCAGGGCGGCAGGAAAAAACCATGATGAAACTGATCGTGGCCAAAGCAACTCAAAGGGTGGTCGGTATTCACATCGTGGGTATGGATGCTCCGGAAATCGTTCAGGGCTTCGCGGTGGCGGTCAAGTCGGGGTTGAGCAAAGCTCAGTTCGACGCGACCATTGGCATCCACCCCACCGCGGCGGAGGAATTGGTTACAATGCGCGTTCCGGTCAATCGTCCGGCTCAGGGAGGAGGTTGAATCGTGGTTCGAGGATGGAAGCGGGCTATCGTCATGCTGGCTGTGCTGCTGACCTCAAGCGTGGTGGTGCAGGCCGGCAGTGCAGGCACCGGCCGCTTGCAGCGCTTTATTATTGTATTTCAGGATGCCCCCTTGGCCAGTTTCGCGGGCGGGCAACCGCCCAGCGCCAGTTTGCTTGCCGACGAGGAACGATACGAAGCCACCAGCCCATTGGTCACCGGAGCGCGCAAGCTGGACGTGCGCTCGCCGCGGTCGCGGTCCTATCGGCGCTATCTTGACAAAACCCACGATGCCTTCAGGCTGGAAGCCCGGGTATCGCTGGGCCGCGCCATCCAACCGCGCAAGGTTTATCACAATGCGCTCAATGGTATGGTGCTGGACCTGACGCCTGCCGAAGCCAAATCCCTGGCGCAGTCGCCTTACATCAAGTCCATTCGCAAGGACAAACGTCACCGCCTGGAAACAGATGCTGGTCCGGAATGGATCGGCGCCGGCCAGATCTGGAACGGCGAGAGCGGCTTTCCCGCCACCCGCGGCGAAGGCGTGGTGATCGGCATGATCGACTCCGGCATCAACTGGGATCATCCCTCGTTTGCCGATCCGGCGAATGATGGCTATGACCACATCAATCCTTTCGGCTCACAACTGGGCCTGTGCAGCAAGCCCGAGGTCAAGTGCAATGACAAAGTGGCTGGCATCTACGATTTTGTCGAAGACGATCCTGACACGGCTGATGTGGTGGAAGAAAACACCGACGGCAAGGACAATGCCGGTCATGGCAGCCACGTGTCGGCAACAGCGGCGGGCAATGTCGTTACCGTAACGCTTAACGGCAGCGTGAGCACGTCCCTGTCCGGTGTTGCGCCGCACGCCAATATCGTGGTTTACCGGGTTTGTTTTATTGGCGACCCGCCTGACCCGCAGGGCGGTGGATGCATGTCTTCGGCCATTCTCACGGCCATTGAGCAGGCCATCGAAGATGGCGTGGATGTGATCAATTATTCGATCGGTACCGATGCATCCGACCCGTGGATTCCGGGCGATGTGCCCATGGCTTTTCTGAACGCGCGTAATGCCGGTATTTATGTGGTCACCTCGACGGGCAATGAAGGTCCCAATGCCGGCACCATCGGCTCGCCGGCCAATGCGCCCTGGGTCATTGCCGCCGGTAATGCCACGCACAACCGTATTTTTGCCAGCATCGTGCAGAATCTGAGCGGTGGCGATACCCCCGCGCCGGGCGATCTGGTCGGCGCCAGCCTCGGCGGCGGGATTGCCGCGCGCAAGATCGTACACGCCAGGGACTTCGGCTTTGCCCTTTGTGGCAGCGGCGATGCCGAGTCGGCTGCGACCTGCCAGGGCAATCAGGGTTTGAGCAATCCCTGGAACGGCCAGCAGCCGTTCAACGGTGAAATCGTCGTTTGTGATCGCGGCACTTATGGCCGCATTGAAAAAGGCAAGAACGTCATGTTGGCCGGAGCAGGGGGCTATATCCTGGCCAATTCGGCTGCAGAGGGTGAATCCATTGTTTCCGATGACCAATGTCTGCCCGCCAGCCACATCGGTGCCCAGGATGGCGATCAGCTGCGCAGCTGGCTGGCCAGCGGCAGCAACCATATGGGCTCCATCTCCGGTTTCACTCTGGCCGAGGACAGTAAATACGCCGACCAGGTCAGCAGCAGCAGTTCCCGCGGCCCGGTCCTGTCACCGGTGCAGAACACCCTGAAACCCAATGTGATTACACCGGGAACTTCCATCCTCGCCGCTTCCGACGTGGGTAGTGAGTTCCTCGTCCTGAGCGGCACGTCGATGGCTTCGCCGCACGTTGCGGGTTCTGCCGCGCTGCTGCTGGCAGTGCACCCGGACTGGAATGTGGCGCAGCTCGCTTCGGCGTTGGAGACCACGGCCACTGCTGCTCTGGCCAGGGATAGTGATGGCAGCATCGCCACGCCGCATGAGCGCGGCGCCGGCCGGCCACGCCTGGGTGAAGCGGTCAATGCCGGGCTTTACCTGGATGTCACCGGAGCGCAATTCACCGCTGCCAATCCCGCTATCGGCGGGGATCCGAAAAACCTCAATCTGACCGCTCTGGTGGACACTGCCTGCCAGGGCAGTTGCAGCTTCAATCGTACGGTCAGCGACCAGATGGGCGGCGGCAACTGGACTGCTACTGCGGTAAATTTTCCTGCTGGCGTCAGCGTGAAGATCACGCCGGCGAATTTCACTCTGACCAACGGCGCTTCCCGGTCCCTGAATATTGAGATCGACCTGGAGCCATCCGCAATCGTCGGTGAATGGGTCTATGGCGACATCCTGCTGACGGCCGCAGGTTCATCCGACCAGGCTCTGACCGTTGCTGTCTTCTCTTCAGGCGGCAATTTGCCTGACGTCTGGACCATCACCGACAACCGCGATACGGGTTGGCAGGATTTCAACCTGTCCGGTCTGGTCGCCCTGCCCGATGCTACCTTCACCAGTGGGGGACTGGTCGCGCCGACGACAACCACGACAACCATCAAGCAAGACCCGACCAACTTCAACCCTTTCGATGGTGGTGTGGGTGTGTTCACGGTCTGGCACGATCTTCCGCAGGGTGGCTTGTGGCTCCATGCCGAGACGCTGGCGTCTACCGCTGCAGACCTGGATCTGTTTGTCGGCCGTGACGACAACGAGGACGGCATTGCCGATGTAGAGGAGCAGCTGTGTGAAAGCACTTCGCCGGATGATGTGGAAAACTGTGAAATCTTCAATCTGCCTGCCGGCAACTACTGGGTCGTGGTACAGAATTGGGAAGGCACCCAGACCGATGGTGATGCGGCGACTCTGGTCAGCGCCGCCATTGACGGCTCAGACCAGTCAACGCTGGTCGCCTCAGGCCCCGGCATCATCAGCGGCGGCGAAGCGTTCACCGTGCGCACCAGCTGGAGCAATATCAATGCGCTGTCAGGGCAACAATGGCTGGGTGCGGTAGGCATCGGCACCAGGCGCGGCAGCCCCAACAACATCGGCGTCATCCCGGTGCGCTTCAATCGCAACGGCTACGCAGCGCCGCAGACCCTGCCGCTGATGAACGGCACGAGTCACAAGCTGGCGTTGGCCGGTAGTGCAACGAACCAGCGGCTGTTCATCGATATTCCTCCGGGTGTGACATCACTGAATATTGCGGCCCAGGGCGCCAGCGGCGCCCAGAGCAATGCGCTCAGCATGGAACTCTTCCGCCAGGGTTTCATCGCGGCGCTGAGTTCCCCGCCTTTTGCCCAGTTACCGGGCGGCTTGGCAGCGGCCGGATCGGCCAGCGGATCCGGCGGCAATGGTCCGTCGATCACGCTCAGTGGCCCGGTAGCCCAGGGCCGTTATTTCGTCCGATTGCGCAACAACGCCGCTGATGCCGCTGCCGTCAGCATCATGGCGACGGTGACTTCGGCAGCATCGGATCTCAATCCGCACCGTGGCTTGTGGGATTTCGACCGCAATATTTCACAGGGCGCCGAGTGGAACAGCGCGGGCGCCATCGAATTCACCATCTGGTACACCTACGACGACGCGGGTCAGCCAACCTGGTACATCGCCAGCGGCCCTGCGGTTGCCGGCAATATCTGGACCGCTGACCTGTTGCGTGTCACCAATGACGGCGGGCAGCAGCAGGAAAACAGTGTAGGCAAGCTATCCGTTACGTTCATCGCCGACAACAGGCTTATTTACAGTTACTCACTGCTGGGTCAGTCGGGTTTCGATAGCATGCATCCGAACGCCCCGAATACTTGCCCCGAAGTCAATGGCGGACCCAAGAGTTATACCGGTCACTGGTATCGCGGTGTGGCCGGGCTGGGCGGGGCAACGCTATTGGCATACGCGAATGCCGAGGCACAGATACATTACATCTACGATGCGAAAGGCGAACCGCGCTGGTTGCTGGCGTCGCATGATGGCGAACCGGCAGTCATCGCCGGCGTGCTGCAAATGGCGCAGTTCAGTGGTTTTTGCGCGGTATGCACGCCCGTGGCTGTGAGCTTCAGCAACGTGGGTGATATCGACTTCGCTTTCGGCACCCAGACCAGTGGCAACTGGACACTCGATTTCGATCTCGATGCACCGCTGGTTCAGAGCATCAATCGCGGCGACAGCATTGTGAAATTGTCCGATACCCTGAGTTGCGATTAGTCTGGTTCAGGTCTGGTGGGTCTGGTCTGCCCAATGGCGGATGATCCGCACCAGTCGCGCGCAATCCTCGTAACTGTTGTACAAGGGCACCGGCGCCACCCGGATCACATCCGGTTCGCGCCAGTCCGGCACCACGCCCTGCTGTTCCAGCCAGGTGAAGAGGCTTCTGCCCGCATCGCGGCCGGCGCGCACACGCAATGACAACTGGCAGCCGCGGCGTTCCGCTGGCAATGGGGTGATGATCTCTATTTCTTCACCGAGATCCGCTTCGACCCGTTGGGCCAGCCACGCCGTCAGCGCCACGGATTTTTCCCGCAAGCGCGCGAAACCCGCCTGGGCGAACACTTCGAGAGATGCCATCAAGGGCGCCATCGCCAGCGTGGTGTGGGTGGAAAGCTGCCAGGCGTCCGCACCGGGCGCCGGGTTGAATTCCGGCGCCATGCGAAAGCGCGTGGCCAGGTCATTACCAAACCAGCCGTTGAGCCGGGGCAGGTCCTTGCGGGCATGGTGCCGTTCATGGATGAACATTCCGCCGACGGAGCCGGGACCGGCGTTGAGGTATTTGTAGGTGCACCACGCGGCAAAATCGCAGCCGCTGTCCTTCAACGACAAGGGTATGTTGCCGATACCGTGCGCGAGGTCGAAACCAACGTTGGCCCCACACGCCCTGGCGGCCGCGGCGATGCGACCGAGCTCGAACACCTGTCCGGTGGCATATTGCACGCCTGGCCACAACACCAGGGCCACGCTATCACCGTGTTGGCGCAAATAGTCCTCGATGCGGTCTTCACCGATCAATCGCTCCCCGTTTTCGGGCGCCAGCTCCACCAGGCAATCAGCGGGATCGAGTCCATGCCAGCGAATTTGCGATTCCACCGCGTAGCGATCGGAAGGAAAAGCCTGCTGCTCGATCACAATGCGCCGCCGTGGACCTTGTGGACGATAAAAGCTGATCATCGCCAGATGCAGATTGACCGTCAGCGTGTTCATCGTGGCGATTTCATGCGCACCGACGCCGAGCATTGCAGCCTGGCCTGCACGCAGGCCTTCGTGGTAGCGCAGCCACGGCCGTGCGCCGGTAAAATGCCCATCGACCGCAAGGTTTCTCCATGTGGCCAGCACTTCCTCCATGGCCGGCGCTACCGACTGGTGCTGCAAGCCCAGCGAGTTACCGCAGAAGTACAGCTTGTCCGAACCGTCCGCGTTTTTGGGAAAGTGAAATCCTTTGCGGAATTCTTTCAGCGGATCAGTGGCATCCAGTTGCCGCGCGGCTTGCACAGTGGAATCGCTGCTATCAACGGGGGTCATCTCGATGTTCTGCCTGTTGCGTAATGGATGCCACAGGATAAATCATTGACCGGCCGAAGCCCATGGGGATCAGGTGGAATGACTACAGCACCCAAACATGGGGGTACAATGCGCGGTTTTTGACGCGCCGCTTACCGATTCGAGGATCATGTGAAACGCAGCGACTTCCATTTTGAACTGCCGTCCGCCCTGATCGCCCAGCAGCCTCTGGCGCGGCGCTCGGACAGCCGTCTGCTGCATCTTTCGCGCACGGGTGGTCACTACAGCGATCACGTGTTTCGCCAACTGCCGGATTTGCTGAGCCCGCATGACCTGCTGGTATTCAATGACACCCGGGTCATTCCCGCCCGGCTCCACGGGCACAAGGAAACCGGTGGCAAGGTCGAAATCCTGCTCGAGCGGCTGCTGGATGATCACACCTGCCTGGCCCAACTCAGGGTCAGCAAAACACCCGCAGCGGGCAGTAGTCTGGTGCTGGAAGATGGCGCCGCGCTGCTGGTCGAGGGCCGCGAGGATGAGTTCTTCCGTTTGCGCTCGAACACGGAAACCCTCACCAGTGTGATGAACCGGCTGGGTCATATGCCTTTGCCGCCTTATATCCAGCGTGACGACTCGGCACTGGACCGGGAACGCTACCAAACCGTTTACGCCCGCCGCCCGGGCGCGGTGGCCGCGCCTACTGCGGGACTGCATTTCGATCAAGCCTTGTTGCAGGTCCTGGCGGATCGCGGCATCCGCCGGGCGCATGTCACCTTGCACGTCGGCGCGGCCACCTTTCAGCCCGTGCGCGTGGATAATATCGAGGACCACCGCATGCATGCCGAATACCTGGAAGTGCCGGCAGCGGTATGTGCCGCGGTGGCGGCAACACGGGCACGGGGTGGGCGGGTTATCGCCGTTGGCACCACCACCGTGCGCAGCCTGGAAACCGCGGCCAGCAGCGGGACGCTGCAAGCCTATGCCGGCGACAGCAGGGTATTCATTTACCCGGGATACGAATTTCGTGTGGTGGACGGTATCATCACCAATTTTCACCTACCGGAATCTACCTTGCTGATGCTGGTCAGTGCATTCGCCGGTCTCGATGCGGTGCGCGCAGCCTATGAACACGCCGTGCAGGCGCGCTATCGTTTTTTCAGTTATGGTGACGCGATGCTCCTTCTTTGATGCCATGAAATTCCAGCTTGCTCACTCCATTGCCACCAGCGTGGGATCCGCCCGCAGAGGCCAGTTGCAGTTTGCCCGCGGCACGGTCGAAACGCCGGCTTTCATGCCGGTCGGAACTTACGCCACGGTCAAGGCCATGTTGCCTGCTGAGGTGCGGGAGACCGGTGCGGATATCATCCTGGGCAATACCTTCCACCTGATGCTGCGGCCCGGCGTGGAAGTCATCGCGGCGCACGGCGGCCTGCACGGGTTCATGCGCTGGCAATGGCCGATCCTCACGGACTCTGGCGGCTTCCAGGTATGGAGTCTCGCCGGGCGGCGCAAAATCACCGAGCAAGGTGTCGCATTCGCATCGCCTGTTGACGGGTCCAGGGTTTTCATCGGCCCGGAAGAATCCATGGCGGCGCAGCGCGCACTGGGCGCGGATATCGTGATGGTTTTCGATGAGTGCACGCCTTATCCGGCATCCGAGTCACAGGCCTGCACATCGATGGAACTTTCGCTGCGCTGGGCCGAGCGCTGCAAACGCGCTCATCAAGGCAATGACGCTGCCTTGTTCGGCATTGTGCAGGGTGGCATGCACGAGAAGCTGCGGCTGCAATCCGCGGCCGGGCTCCGGCAAATGGGCTTTGATGGCTATGCCATTGGCGGCTTGTCGGTTGGCGAAAGCGAACTGGAACGCAATCAGGTGCTGGAGTTCACACTGCCCGGTTTGCCACTGCACCAGCCGCGTTACCTGATGGGGGTTGGCCGGCCGCAGGATATCATTGCCGGGGTGTTGCGCGGCATTGACATGTTCGACTGTGTGATGCCCACCCGCAACGCGCGCAACGGTCACCTGTTCACCAGCCGTGGCGTGCTCAAGATCCGTAATGCGCGCTATGAGCGGGATATCCGCCCGATAGACTCCGATTGCGCCTGCCACACCTGCCGGAATTTTTCCCGCGCCTATCTCAGGCACCTGGACCGCTGCAACGAAATCCTCGGCGCCCGCCTGATGACCATGCATAATCTGTGGTTTTACCAGCAACTGATGCGCGGTCTGCGCGGCGCTATAGAGAGCGGCCAGCTGGACGACTTTATTGGCCATTTTCTGGCCCGACTGTCCGGAGGAATCGAGTAGCTCGACTTTTGCTTGTAGGCGGGCGGGAATGTTTGATTTATAATGCCCGGCTGCTAACCCGCATAATGCATGAAGGCGGGCTAAAGCGGATGAACGCAGACCTCGATTGAATCGAGGTTGGTGAGCCCCATATCCGCCCCATACCGTTAAACGCGAGGTCTTTCATGGATTTCTTCATTGCCAGCGCTTACGCACAGGATGCTTCACCGCAAGGTGGCCTGCTGTCCTTTCTTCCACTCATTGTCATTTTTATTGTCTTTTACTTCCTGTTGATACGCCCACAAATGAAGCGGGCCAAGGAACACAAGGCATTGGTGTCGCAATTGGCCGTTGGCGATGAAATTGTGACCAACGGAGGTCTGTTGGGCCGGATCACCCATGTTGGTGATTCATTCGCCACGGTGGAGTTGGCGGAAAATGTCAAGATCAAGCTGCAAAAGCACGCGGTTGCCAGCGTCATGCCCAAAGGCACCATCAAGGCAGCCTGAGCACTCAGGCCGCCAGCACCCTAACCACTTTCTGCATCCATTTTGCTTCCCGAGCCTGAATAATGAATCAATATCCTGCCTGGAAGTACCTGCTGATCCTGTTCATCCTGACGACAGGTGTTCTTTATGCCCTGCCCAACCTGTGGGGTGAAGACCCGGCTCTGCAAGTGACTTCTGCGCGCGGTTTCGCCATACCCCTGGACCTTGAGAGCTCAATTGAGAATGCCCTGGTGGCTGATCAGATCAAGTACAAGAACCAGGAAAAGAGCGGCAACCGCCTGCTGTTTCGTTTCAACTCGACAGAGGACCAGTTGCTGGCGGCCGATACAGTGAAGAAAGCCCTGGGGGATCAGTACGTCGTCGCCCTCAACCTGGCGCCCTCGACGCCGTCGTGGCTGCGTGCGATCGGCGCCAAACCGATGACGCTGGGTCTTGATTTGCAGGGCGGTGTGCACTTCCTGATGCAAGTAGACATGGATACGGCCAGAAGCCAGCAACTGGACCGCTACGTCGATGATATTCGTGCCTCTTTGCGTACTGAAGGGATTCGCTATGTCTCCGTTCGTCACGAAGGCAATGGCCTGCTGGTGCTGTTGCGCACGGCCGAGGACCGCGACCGTACGCTGAAGGTCATCAGCACTGACCAGAGTCTGCAGGGGCTGGATGTTACGGAAGTCAAAATTGGAGAGAATTTTGGCATTTCGGCCAAGGTGCAGGAAAAGCAACTGATCGAACTGCAGCAGACAGCGCTGAAACAGAACGTCACTACCTTGAGAAACCGTGTCAATGAAATCGGTGTCGCCGAGCCCATCATCCAGCAACAGGGAGCGGACCGTGTGGTTGTCCAGTTGCCCGGACTGCAGGATACGGTTGAGGCGAAGAAGATCATCGGCGCCACGGCCACGCTGGAATATCGGGCCGTGGATGAGAAGAACGATGCATTCACTGCCGCACAATCCGGGCGAGTGCCGCCGGAATCCAGGCTGTACAAAGACAATACCGGCCGCCCCCTGCTGTTGAAGAAGCGCCTGATCGTCGCCGGCGATCAGTTGATCGGCGCTTCTTCAGGCTTCGATCAACAGACCAGCGAACCGCAGGTCAGTGTGACGCTGGATGGCGTGGGTGCCAAGCGCATGCTCGATTTTACCCGCGAGAACGTTGGCAACCGCATGGCGGTGGTTTACATCGAACAAAAGCCCGGCGGTCACAAAACGGAGGAAGTCATCAGCGTGGCGGTGGTGCGTGAACCTTTCGGCAAGCGCTTCCAGACCACGGGTCTGGGTTCCATCAGCGAAGCCAGTCAACTGGCGCTGTTGTTGCGGGCCGGCGCCCTGGCGGCGCCCATGGAGATCGTGGAAGAACGCACGGTCGGCCCCAGTCTCGGCGCGGACAACATTGCCCAGGGCTTCAAATCTGTTCTAATCGGCTCTCTCCTGGTGGTGGCTCTGATGGGGTTTTACTACCGCATTTTCGGGCTCATAGCCAACCTGGCCCTGTTAGCGAACATCGTACTCCTGGTGGCTCTGTTATCCATGCTGGGTGCCACACTGACCATGCCGGGTATTGCCGGTATCGTGTTGACAGTGGGTATGGCGGTGGATGCGAATGTGTTGATTTTTGAGCGTATCCGTGAAGAGTTGCGCAACGGCAATACCAACCAGGCCAGCATTCGTGCAGGCTATGACAAAGCGTTCTCGACTATTGCTGACGCCAATCTCACTACCCTGATTGCGGCCTTGTTCCTGTTCCTGTTTGGCACTGGTCCCGTCAAGGGATTTGCGGTTACGCTGTCGCTCGGTATTGTTACGTCCATGTTCACCGCGATCATGGGCACGAGGGCCGTGGTTAATCTTATCTACGGCGGCAAGAAACGCGTCGCCAAGCTGTCGGTCTGAGGTTCATCATGAGAGTTCTGAAGCGTACAACCAAAATTGATTTCATGAGCCTGGCCGCCGCGGCCTTGGTGCTCTCGATTGTCCTGAATGCACTCAGTGTCGTGTCACTCGCCACTCGAGGTCTCAATTTTGGCCTGGATTTCACCGGTGGTACCTTGATCGAAGTGAGCTATCCGGCGCCGCCCAGCATCGCCGATGTGCGCGCCCACCTGGCCAGCGCCGGCATGTCTGACTCCGTGGTGCAGACGTTTGGCGCGGCATCGGACATCGTAGTGCGCATCCCGCCACGCAGCAAAGAGGAAAGCAATGCAGAAATCACGACCGAGGTATTGCAGGCTTTGCAAAAGGGCGTGGAGGGTGAAATCACCATGCGCCGGGTCGAGTTCGTTGGCCCGCAAGTGGGCGACGACCTGACTGAGCAAGGAGTGCTTGCGGTGATCTATTCCCTGTTTGGTATCTTTTTCTATGTCATGTTCCGTTTCCAGTGGCGCTTTTCCGTGGGCGCGGTAGTCGCTACTGTGCACGACGTCTTCGTGTGCATGGGGTTTCTTTCGCTGTTCCAGGTGGAATTCGATCTTACAGCGGTTGCAGCACTGCTGGCTGTAATTGGTTATTCAGTCAATGATACTGTCGTGGTGTTCGACCGTATTCGCGAAAACTTTCCGCGTATGCTCAAAGCCCTGCCGCGGGACGTCGTCAATGCTTCCATCAACCAGACCCTGTCGCGCACCCTGATGATGTCATTAACGGTTCTGCTGACCCTGATTGCCCTGTACTTGTTTGGTGGCAAAGTCATCCACTCGTTTGCGGTCACGCTTATTGTCGGAGTGGTCGTGGGAACATACTCCTCAATCTATATTGCCAGCGCTTCGCTGTTATATCTTGGGGTGAGCAAGTACGACCTGATGCAGGTGGACAAGGAAGGGGCAACGGCTGTCATCGATAGCCGTCCGTGATGTGGCCTGTGTCCACCTATTCTGTGTAAACAATCCAGCGCCTGGTATGAGTGAAATTCAGATTACCAGCTGACCGGACTCCCAACGCAGGTATGCTTGCCGATTTCTCAGAGCTGTTTGACCGGCCCGTCATCATCCTGGCTGCGCCGCGGTCTGGCAGTACTCTGTTGTTCGAAACACTGTCCGAGGCCAGGGACGTCTGGACCATCGGCGGAGAGAGCCACCGCATCATCGAAGGTGTCAAAGGGCTTAGTCCGAATTCCGCACTGGTTGATTCCAATCGATTGACCGAAGTCCATGCCAGTGAGCCGGTCATCCACTTCATACGCTCCCGCTTTGCCCGCCTGCTGCGAGACCGTGACGGGCGTGAATATTTTCCTCATCGTACGAGCGGACGCTTGCGCTTCGTCGAGAAAACTCCGAAAAATGCCTTGCGTGTGCCGTTCATGGAAAAAGTATTTCCCAATGCCCTTTACATTTTTTTATTGCGCGATGCACGGTCAAATCTCAGCAGCATGATGGAAGCCTGGCGCGCCCGGCGTTGGGTGACCTATCCACATTTGCGCGGCTGGCAGGGCCCGCCATGGTCGCTCTTGCTGCCGCCGGGCTGGCAGGAACTGAACGGCCGGACGCTGGAGGAGATTTGTGCGTTTCAATGGCACAGTGCCAACCGGATTGTGCTGGAAGATTTGCAGAAGATTCCCAGGCAGCGCTGGACCACGGTGAACTACCAGTCGCTGCTGGACGAGCCGGAAGCGACCATCGAAAGGCTTTGTGGCTTCGCCGGCCTGGCAGTGGATGAGCGCTTGCGTACCAGATTGCAAAAGCCTCTGCCTTTGTCGCGGCTCACGCACACCCGGCCAGCGGCGGACAAATGGCGCAAGAATGAACGTGAAATAGAATCCGTGCTGAATTCGCTTGGCGATATCGAGGCGCGGTTACAGTTGATTGGTTACCAGCGCACGAACTAGGTTTGGAAAGAGGGGTGGAGACACGGTCCGCGTGGCTGGCGCCACGCGAACCCAGTTAAAACATCCAGAGCGAACTACTTTTTCTTCGCAGTTTTCTTCTTGGCTGGAGCTTTCTTTGCTGCGGCCTTTTTGGGTGCAGCTTTCTTGGCAGGGGCTTTCTTTGCTGCGGCTTTCTTGGCTGGAGCTTTCTTTGCTGCGGCTCTCTTGGCAGGAGCTTTCTTCGCTGGAGCTTTCTTAGCGGCAGCTTTCTTGGCTGGAGCTTTCTTTGCTACAGCTTTCTTGGCTGGAGCCTTCTTGGCTGGTGCTTTTTTCGCAGCAGCTTTCTTCTTCGGTGATGCTTTCTTTGTAGCCATGGTTCACTCCTTTTCAGGTCGGGCGATTGGTGGACACCAGTTCAGGATTGTTAACGAGCAAAATATTTCCTGTTCCGAGTGTGGTAATGCCAAGCTGCTCTCCTCTTCCAAACTCCTAACGTCTTACACTGATAAGCGATTGGAACATGTACCACAGTGCGCATTATAAACTTCGCATTTACTAACGCAACATTTCATATTGATTTCAACGAAAAAAAATTTGACTGCAAGAAAATATTTTTGCGTAATTGCTGAAGTGAAAAAAATTCAAAGCGACGGCGAAGAAAAATTTGCCGACAATCTACGCCCAGCGCGACTGGATAATCTGACGTAACTGGGTCATGAGTTTGTATGGTGCAGCGATAATCGTGCCGCTGTTTTCCACATCATCTTCACCAGAAAAATTCATCACCACGCCGCCGGCTTCGCGCACGATCAATGCGCCTGCAGCGACATCCCACGGCTTCAGGCCAATTTCGAAATAGCCATCGAGTCGTCCCGCGGCGACCCAGGCGAGATCGAGGCAGGCAGTTCCGGCGCGGCGGAAATCCTCAACTTTTTCGAATACCGCCTGAAAAAGTTTTCCGTAGGGCTGTAGATGTTCACGGTTGCGAAATGGAAACGCGGTCGCCAGGATCGCGCCATCGAGGTCGATGCGGCTCGACACGCGGATGCGCTTGTTGTTGAGGTAAGCGCCGCCGCCACGACTGGCGGTAAACAATTCCTCGCGCATCGGATCGAAGATAACGCCATGTTCGATGCGGCCATTGACCTGTTGTGCAATTGAAACGGCGAAGTGTGGAAGACCGTGAAGATAATTGCTGGTACCGTCCAGGGGATCTATGATCCACACGGTATCGCTCTCACCCGAACGGCCGCCTTCCTCGCAGAGAAAGGCATGGTCCGGGTAGAAGCGTTTAATTTGCCGTACAATTTCCGCCTCGCAGGCGCGGTCGACTTCACAGACATAATCATGACGGGCTTTGCGAATAATCGGAATGGCGTCCACTTGCTGAAAACGGCGGCGCATGATTTCGCCGGCGGCATGGGCGGCGCCAACCGCAATGTTTACGACTGAATGGGTCATGGCAAATTTTCAATGAACGGGAACGCGGCACAGGATACCAGAAGCAACAGTCACTTGTCGCAAAAAGCGGCTGGCTTGCTGCAAGGTGTTCGCGTGGTTCTGATCAACACTACGCACCCGGGAAATATCGGCGCCAGCGCGCGGGCAATGAAGGTGATGGGCCTGACCCGTTTGCACCTGGTAACGCCAAAAATATTTCCGCACGCCGACGCTACCGCGCGCGCATCCGGCGCCGATGAATTACTGCAGCACGCCACGCTGCATGCATCGCTGGACAGCGCCATTGCCGGTTGCGGTCTGGTGCTCGGAACCAGCGCACGATTACGCAGCCTGGCGATGCCGCAACTGGATGCGCGGGCTGCTGCACGGCGGGCATTGTCCGAGGCCGGTCAACACGAAGTTGCCTTGTTGTTCGGACGTGAACGTTACGGCCTGACCAACGAAGAAATGCAGCGTTGCCACATGCTGGTGCACATACCTTCCAATCCCGACTATTCATCGCTCAATCTCGCCCAGGCGGTGCAGATACTTGGCTATGAATTGCGCATGGCCGCCCTGGGTGGCGATGGACAGGTGCTCGATGCTTTGGGCTGGGATCCGGTCGATGGCTTGCAGATGGAGCGCTTCTATGAACATCTGCAACAGACTCTGATTGATCTCCGTTTTCTCAATCCGGAGCAGCCCAAAAAACTGATGATGCGATTGCGCCGGCTGTTCAACCGTGCGCGCCCGGATCAGAACGAGATCAATATCCTGCGCGGCATCCTCACCGCCGCGCAGCAGCGCTCTTCCAAACCGGATTAATCAAAGGTCCACTTGCGCAGATACTTCGGCACGGGGATGCCGGCCGCCAGGTCCGGTGCGGCTTGCGGTGTGGCACGCCTGCAGCCGCAGCGGCAACACACCGGCCCAGACCGGTGTGTCCTGGTCTTTGGGTGGATCGTCGGGAGGGCTGTCGCTGACTTTGACGGTAAAGGTCTCGAGGGGCAGCGTCAGCAGCGTCGTGGCATTGAGTTCCTTGCGCGTCGACGGGCGGATTTCGGCCAAACGGCCCGGCATCAGATGTCCGGTCAGAATTTCCAGGCCGCGAATCTTTTCATCGGCCCCGCTGACAATCCCGGCCTGCCCGAAAATCATCACACAGCGATAGTTCATGGAAGAATTGAACGCGGAGCGCGCCAGCACCGATTATGTCGCATGCGAGTGCAAAGTCGCGGCTGCCTTTTTTGCGCAATCGTCTGAAACGGGTATCCGGCTGGCTTTGCATCTGGGAACTCTCAGCTATGGGTTAAAATGTATGCTACCGGTAACGGCAAACGGATGTAAGTCATATGGATGAGGAGGATTTCGGTTCCTGGGTAAAAAACGTCTGGCAGGTGGTACAGGGCATACCGCGTGGCTGTGTGCTCAGTTATGGGGACGTCGCGCGTCTGGCCGGTAGTAGGGGCTCCGCGCGCAGGGTCAGCCAGGCGCTGCGCCGCGCACCGCGAACGATGAAGCTGCCCTGGCATCGGGTCATCAACGCGCAAGGCAGGATTTCATTTCCGCTGGGCAGTGAAGGCTATCGGCAGCAACAGACCTTGCTGGAAAAAGAGGGCGTGGTGTTTATCGATGGCAAAATCGATCTGCAGCGATTCGGTTATGCCGGCGTGGTGGATCAGTTATTGTGGGGCGCACCGGATTAAACCCCGGCCGTTCCGGTTGAATCAGTGCTTGCCGGCGGCCGCTTCCAGCCCCACCGGTCCTGCGATGGTTTCTGCCGGAGCATGGATTTGCGTCTGGATATTCAGAAATCCCTTCGTGGAGTTCTCCCAGTTGTGATCGAGCGCAAATTCGATGCAGGCCTCACTATCAAGCGACAGTGCCTGCAATATTGCCTGCTTCAGATCCGTGTCCAGGATACCGGTACTGCGGTTGATGACCACGTCCATTGGGCCGGGCACGGGCAACGCCGCGACCGGTACGCCGCAGGCCATGGCCTCCAGCATGCATAAGCCAAAGGTGTCCGTACGGCTGGGGAAAACGAATACATCAGCCGCTGATAATACGGTGGCCAGTTCCTCGCCAAATTTCGGCCCGGTGAAGACCGCTTTCGGGTAACGGGAAACCAGTCGATTCAGGTCGGGTCCACCGCCGACGATCACTTGGGTACCGGGTAAATCCAGTTGCAGGAACTCATCGAGGCCTTTCTCGACTGATACCCGGCCCATGTACATGCTGATCGGCCGCGGCAGGCTGAGTGCTTCCTTGCCCCTGGGTTTGAACAGACCCGTGTCCACGGCGCCCGGCCAGACCCGGAGGTGCTTGAACCCCCGGGCTTCCAGTGCCTTTTTCTGCGTTGCGGTCCGCACCAGCGTCGTCCGTGCGGCCGCGTGGAAATTGCGCAGATAATAGTAGCTGACGTTCAGCGGCACAGGCGCGCGCATCCGGATGTATTCCGGAAACCGCGTATGCAGCGACGAGGTGAACGCTATGTTGTTGCGCGTACAGTACTTGTTTGCCGCTGCCCCGAGAGGGCCTTCCGTGGCGATGTGTATGACGTCCGGCTGTCCAGCTTCGAGCGACTGCGCAAGCTTGCGGTAAGGCTTCAGCGATAAGCGGATCTCCGCGTACATCGGGCAGGGGATGTTATGAAACTGGTCCGGCGTGATCATCTGCACCTGGTGGCCGAGACGTAACGCCTGATCCCGGGTGTTGCGCATGGTGGTGACGACGCCATTGACCTGTGGCTCCCATGCATCAGTAACAAGCGCGATTTTCATGCAACGCGATCCAATGACGGGCTGTATTCCGTGTCGTTGCGGTGCACCTTCAAACGGGTACCGCGGTCGCGCCACTGCAGCAGTTCGATACTGCCGTTTGCCCGTTCCACCAGGGCAGTGCAGGACTCCACCCAATCGCCGCAGTTCATGTACAGCACCTTCCCCATCCGCCTTATTTCAGCGCGGTGGATGTGTCCGCAGATGACGCCGTCGACGCCGTGGCGGTTGGCCTCCATGACGACAGCGTCTTCATAACTGCTGATGTATTGCACGGCGTTTTTGACCTTGTGTTTCAAGAACGCTGCCAGTGACCAATAGCCTTTGCCGAGACGCCGGCGCACGGCGTTGAGTACGACGTTGACGCGCAGCAGCAAGCCGTAAAGCACGGCGCCAAGCAGGGCCAGGGCCGGGGAACAGCGCACCACGCTGTCAAACTGGTCGCCATGCAGGACCAGAATCCTGCGCCCGTCGCCGGTTTCGTGAATGACCTGGTTACGAATTTCTATATTCCCCATCTTCAGATTGTCGAAAGGCCTCAAGGCCTCATCATGATTGCCCGGGACAAAAACGACGCGCATCCCGCTGCGGGCCATCTTGAGAATACCTTGCAGCACCTGGCTGTGTGTGTCCGGCCAGTATCTGCGTCTGCGCATGTACCAGAAGTCGACAATATCCCCGACCAGGTACAGAGTTTCGCACTGCACCTTGCCAAGAAAATCCGCAAGGAAATCCGCGCTGCAGCCGGGGAACCCCAGGTGGACGTTCGAGATGAAGACCGTTCTGCAATGCAGTTTTGTATCCAGAGAAACCAGCGTTTTCATAGGATTACCTCCCAGCATTTTGACGGATTCTAGCGGATGGAAATGACAGCATCGTAACCGGCGCGTGACCGATTGATGACAGCGCGGTGTCCGGTTCAGCCGGGTTCCGGTCCCGCTTACGGTGCCTGCAGACGGCGGCGCAAGCGGTGCAGGTCGCGAATGACCGGCTCATCTCCGACAGCACCTGGACACCCGATCGGGTATACGTTATGGAGACCCTCGTTTCCCCCCTGTTCATACCCCTGCGCGGCGATCCCTGCTGGCAGGCTCTCCGGAAGGAGCTGGAAGAATGGATGGGGAACAAGACAAGAGGAGAAAGACTGGAAGAAGAACAAAAAAGACAAAAAAAGACAAGACATCCATCAAGAACCCTATTAATTATCCAGCTCAAGTCAAGGGTGTCTTCGCTTTTCCGTTTTTGCGATCAGGCCGCAGAGATGTGGTCGTTCCGTAAGCTTTTCCGTCAAGTATGCGGGCTAGCCCTCGTAGCCTGCCTCGCTGAGACCGGCTGATGAAGTCCTATTTCGGCCCGCCCATCCCCCGGGCATGATGCCGCAAATGATCCTCGATAAATGTGGCGATAAAAAAATAACTGTGGTCATAGCCTTCCTGCATCCGTAACGTCAGTGGATAGTGACTGGCGATACAGGCTTGCTCCAGTGAACCGGGTTTCAACTGGTCGCTGAGGAAATCATCTTTCGTGCCCTGGTCGATCAGCAATGGCAGTTTTTCCTGTGCATCGCCGATCAGCAGCGCGGCGTCATAGGTCGCCCACTCGTTGCGGTCTTCACCGAGATAGGCGGACAAGGCTTTTTGTCCCCAGGGGCAATCCGAGGGGTGACAGATCGGTGAAAACGCCGACACCGACTGGTACCTGCCGGGGTTGCGCAGGTAGCACACCAGCGCACCGTGGCCCCCCATGGAGTGACCGCTGATGCCGCGGCTTGAAGTCACCGGAAAATGCGCCTCAACGAGGTCCGGCAATTCCTGCGTGACATAGTCATACATGCGGTAATGTCCGCTCCACGGCGTTTGTGTTGCGTTGACGTAGAAACCTGCACCCGAGCCCAAGTCATAACTTTCATGCTCGCCGGGCAGGTCGGTTCCGCGCGGGCTGGTATCCGGGCAGACAATGGCCATTCCCAGCTCAGCCGTCACTCTTTGCGCGCCCGCTTTCTGCATGAAGTTCTCATCGGTGCAGGTCAGGCCTGAGAGCCAGTACAGCACCGGCACCCGTTGCCGGGCGGCCTGCGGCGGCAGGAAAATCGCGAACACCATGTCGCAGTTGCAGGCCGTGGATGCATGCCGCAGGCGTTGCAGTTCACCGCCGAAAGACCGGTTACGGGAAATGACTTCCATAGTCAGCGTGCCCTCGTCGCGAATGCTGATAAATTCAGTTCAGGTAATATCCTTGCCTGGTTCGAGCGATTGCTCCATCTGATCGGCGGTGCGCGCTACATGATGGATCACGTACTCGAGCTCCTGGTCCATAAGGAAAGCATAGGGCAGGTTCTCGCACATTTTGATATACGGCACGCCATCGAGGTCACCCACCGCCAGATAGCCCACGCGCTGCATCAGGTTGATGCGCAGACATTTCTCGGCATCGAGATCGGTCAAGGGAACAACGGGTGTTTCCACGCGCAGAACGCGGCGGCCATCGCTGGTTTGCAGTTCAGCCAGGAAAATACTTTGCAGCCGTCCTGATTCGTCCAACGGGTATTCAAAACTGAGAATGAAAGGCTCGTCGATCTTCAGTTCATATGAATCCATGATGTGCTTGCGTACTTCGGAAAAAGTTTCCATTTGCGTTATTCCTGTCGTTGTTCCCTGGGATGTAGTTGCTATTTGGCCGCCAGGCGCACCGCGCCATCCAGCCGGATGGTGGTGCCGTTGAGATACACGTTCTCGGCGATATGCTGAACCATGGCGGCGAATTCTTCCACTTTGCCGAGGCGCGCCGGGAAAGGGATGGATGCGGCCAGGGATTGTTGCACCTGTTCGGGCATGCCATCCACCATGGGTGTCCAGAAGATGCCGGGTGCGATCGTCATGACGCGAATCCCGATGCGGGCAAATTCCCGCGCCATGGGTAAGGTCATGCCGACGATGCCGGCCTTCGAGGCGGAATATGCAGCTTGCCCGATCTGGCCTTCATAGGCCGCAACCGAGGCCGTGTTGACAATCAGGCCGCGCTCGCCGTCTTCTGCGGGTTCATTGTGTTGCATGCGGTCCGCGGCAGCCTTGGCGACATTGAAGCTGCCCACCAGGTTGATCATGATGGTGTGGGTGAAAAATGACAGTTCCATCGGCGCCTCGCGGCCCAGCACCCGGCCGGCGCCGATCACACCGGCGCAATTCACCGCCAGGTTGAGACCGCCATTGGCTGCAAACGATTCCTCAACGGCGCTGCAGACAGCGGTTTCCGCAGTGACGTCCGTGTGTACATAACAGCTGCCTTTACCCAATTCCCTGACAGCGGCAGCGCCCGCCTGGTCGTTGATGTCCAGCAAACATACCCTGCCGCCATTGGCGACGATGCGGCGCGCAACCGACAAACCAAGTCCGGAAGCGCCGCCGCTGACCAGCGCCTTTACCTGTGTGAAATTCATTGGTGTTGCTCCTCGTCGCCAAATGTTGATTCGCTACATGCGGAAGACAGCGTACTGGCTGGGCTCCGGCGGTGCATTCTGTGTGATGGAGAGCGCCTGTGCCAGCACCGCGCGCGTGTCTATCGGATCGATGACCCCATCATCCCACAATCGGGCGGTGGCGTAGTAAGGGTGGCCCTGGCGTTCATATTGCTCGCGGGTGGGTGTTTTGAATGCCAGTTCCTCTTTTTCCGACCAGGTCTGGCCGCTGGCTTCGAGGCCGTCCCGTTTGACGGTAGCCAGCACTCCCGCAGCCTGCTCGCCACCCATTACCGAGATACGCGCATTGGGCCACATCCACAGGAATCGCGGCTGATATGCGCGGCCGCACATGGCGTAATTGCCGGCGCCGAAAGAGCCGCCGATGATCACGGTGAAGCGGGGCACATGACTGGTCGCCACCGCGGTGACCATCTTCGCCCCATCCTTGGCAATTCCGGAATTTTCGGCCTGCTTTCCGACCATGAAGCCTGTAATATTCTGAAGGAATATCAATGGGATATTACGTTGATTGCATAATTCTATGAAGTGTGTAGCCTTCAATGCCGAGTCGGAAAACAGGATGCCGTTGTTCGCTACGATGCCTGCGGGATAACCTTCCAGGTGACAAAATCCGCACACGATGGTCTTTCCATACCTGGATTTAAATTCATGAAATTCACTTCCGTCAATAAGCCGCGCAATGATCTCACGCACATCATAGGGAAAACGGGTGTCCTGCGGAATGATGCCGTAGATCTCGTCACTGGCAAAGCGTGGAGAAATGGGCTTTCTGAGTTCCAGCGTGGACGTCTTTACCCGGTTTAAATGACCTATGGCTGCACGCGCCAGAAGCAGCGCCTGGGCATCGTTTTCCGCCATGTGATCGACCACGCCCGAACGCGTGCTGTGGACCCTGGCGCCGCCCAGCGACTCGGCGTCAACCACCTCGCCGGTGGCGGCGCGCACCAACGGCGGACCGCCGAGAAAAATGGTGCCCTGATCCTTGACGATGATGGACTCATCGCTCATGGCCGGCACATAGGCGCCGCCCGCGGTACAGGAACCCATGACCACGGCGATCTGGGCAATATTGCGCGCGGATAAACGTGCCTGGTTGTAAAAAATGCGACCGAAATGATCGCGGTCCGGGAATACTTCATCCTGCAGCGGCAAGTAGGCGCCACCGGAGTCCACCAGGTAGACACAGGGCAGGTGGTTTTCCAGTGCGATTTCCTGCGCGCGCAAATGTTTTTTTACCGTCAACGGAAAGTAGGTGCCGCCTTTGACCGTGGCATCATTGGCCACCACCATGATGTCGCGGTCATGCACGCGGCCAACGCCGGTGATGATACCGGCGCAGGGAGCGCTGCCACCGTAGAGACCGTGGGCGGCCAGTGCAGAAAGCTCCAGGAAAGGACTACCCTGATCGAGCAAAGCGGCCACGCGTTCCCGCGGCAATAATTTACCGCGTGCCTGGTGTTTGTCACGGGCCTGTTGGTCGCCTCCCAGGCTGGCGGCGGCGACCTGTTGCTTGAGGTCGGCCACCAGGCTGCGCATGTAGCGGGCGTTCTGCGCGTACTGCGGCGAGCCTGCGTCTACCTTGGTCTCTATCATGGCCATGGAGGCATTATGCCAGCTTTGAGGCAGCCGCCCGGCAACCGTGCAGGTAATTCCGTGCTCAGTGCGGCAGTTCGACGGCGACGGCGACGGCTTCGCCACCGCCGATGCACAAGGTGGCCACGCCGCGTTTACCGCCACGCCGGCGCAGTGCATGAATCAGCGTTACCAGGATGCGCGCGCCGGATGCGCCCACTGGATGGCCCAGCGCGCAAGCGCCGCCGTTGACGTTCACCTTGGCATGATCCAGTTGATGATCGGTCATCGCACCCATGGTGACCGCCGCAAAAGCCTCGTTGATCTCGAACAGATCGACTTGTGCAATGCTCCAGCCGGCCTTTTTGAGCAACTTGGCGATGGCGACCGATGGCGCGGTGGTAAACCATTCCGGCTCGTGCGCATGGGTGACGTGGGCCACAATGCGCGCCAAAGGTTTGAGGCCGAGTTCAGCAGCTTTTTCCGCCGTCATTAAAACCGTCGCCGCGGCGCCATCAGAAATGGATGAGGAATTGGCGGCGGTAACCGAGCCGTCCGGTTTGAACGCAGGACGCAGCTGGGGAATTTTTTCGATATTGCAGCGCGGAGGACCTTCGTCCTGGTCATAAACGGCGGCGCTGTAGCGGGTTTTGACGTCCACCGGAGCAATTTCATCAGTGAAATCGCCCTCAGCCATCGCCCGTTGCGCGCGCTCAACCGAAGCGATGGCAAACGCATCCTGCTGCTCGCGGGTGAAGTGAAAGCGCTCAGCACACATCTCGCCAAACCAGCCCATCATCTTCTGGTCGTAAGGGCTCTGCAACGCATCGTAAAACATGTGATCCACCACCTGGCCATGGCCCATACGCATTCCGGCGCGCGCATCCGGCAGAAGATAAGGCGTATTGGTCATGGATTCCATACCACCGGCCACGACGATTTCGGCACTGCCGGCCATGATGGCATCATGCGCCTGCATCACCGCCTTCATGCCGGAACCACACACTTTGTTGATGGTGGTGCAGCCGGCGGCAACCGGCAATCCCGCTTTCAGCGCAGCCTGGCGCGCCGGCGCCTGACCCAGCCCGGCCGGCAGCACGCAGCCCATGATGACCTCACTTACCTGCTCCGCCGCAACACCGGCGTGCTCCAGGGCGGCCTTGATCGCCATGGCGCCGAGATCCGTTGCGCTGACCGATTTGAATTGGCCCTGGAAAGAACCGATGGGCGTGCGTTTGGCTCCGACGATGACGATCTCTGGCATGTTTGTTCCTTGCAGTTAATGAAAAGAGGATGACGGAATAATATCAGCTGACAACTGACGTGTGGCGCACCAGATCAATTAGATGGTATTAAGCAACTCCCGGCCAATCAGCATTTGCCGGATTTCATTGGTGCCGGCGCCGATCTCATACAGCTTGGCGTCGCGCAGCATGCGGCCGGCGGCGTAGTCATTGATGTACCCATTGCCGCCCAGGGCCTGGATCGCTTCCAGCGCCACCATCACGCCGCTGCGCGATGCATGCAGCAGGCAGGAAGCCGGGTCCATGCGCGAGCGCCGGCCCTGGTCGAAATCCGCGGCGATGCGGTAAGCATAGGCGCGCGAGGATTGCAGCGCGGTATACATGTCCGCCACTTTGGCCTGCATGATGCCGAATGAGCCCAGCGGCCGGTTGAACTGCTTGCGCTCGCCCAGGTAAGGCAGTACCAGGTCCAGCGCCGCCTGCATCAGGCCGATGGGCCCGCCGGACAAAACCAGGCGTTCGGTATCGAGGCCGCTCATCAATACCTTCACTCCCTGGTCGACTTCACCCAGCACGTTTTCCGGCGGGATGGGGCAATTTTCGAACAACAGTTCGCAGGTGTTGGAACCACGCATGCCCAGTTTGTCCAGTTTTTGCGCCGTGGAAAAACCCGGCATGTTTTTTTCAACGATGAAAGCAGTGATGGTGCGCGAACCGGCTTCGATGCCGGCGGTGCGCATATACACAATCAAAACACTGGCTTCCGGGCCATTGGTAATCCACATCTTGCTGCCATTGGCCAGCCACACCCCATCGCGGAATTCCGCCTGGCAGCGCATCGAGCCGACCACGTCCGAACCTGCTCCGGCCTCGGACATCGCCAGCGCGCCAACGGCTTCACCGCTGCACAGCTTGGGCAGAAAGCGTTGTCTTTGTTCGGCGCTGGCGTTTTTGCACAGATTGTCCATGGCGAGGTTGCTGCAGGCGCCGTAGGACAGACCCACGGAGCCGGACGCGCGGGAGATTTCCTCCATGGCCACCAGGTGGGCCAGGTAGCCGAGGCCGGAACCGCCGAATTCGGCCGGCACGGTCATGCCCAGCAGGCCGAGTGCCCCCAGTTTGGGCCACAAATCCTGTGGGAATTCATTGTGCCGGTCGATTTCCGTCGCGCGCGGCGTGATTTCCTGCGCAGCAAAACGCCGCACGGTGTCACGCAGCAGTTCATGGTCTTCGCTCAATGGCATCGAGAACATCAAGCACCGCTCCTGGTCAAGGAACAAATCAGCCGCTGATTATACCGGAATGCAGGCGCGCTGCGCCTGATTGGAAAATACTGTCCGCGCTATTCTGCCAGCTCAAACCCCTCGCTATCCAACATCCTGATCGGCAACTGCAATGGCTCCAGTTGCGGCCGCAGTACGGCTGCGTCGCCGACCACGATAATGGCCACGTTTTCCGGCTGCAGCAGCCGGGCGGCCAATGTATTGAGCGTTGCCTGGTCGGTTTCGCGCAACAGGTTTTTTTGCAGGCCGCGGTAGTTCAGCGGCAGATCATAGATCAATATCCCAGCCAGCAGCCCCAGTTTCCGGCCAGGGGTTTCGTACAACATCGCCTCGCTCTGGCCGATGGCATTTTGCATGTAGCGGAATTCCGCTTCAGTGAGCCCATCGGCGGCGTAGGTCTCCATTTCACCCAGCACCTCAGTGATGGCCTGGCGGGTCGAGTCCTGATTGATTTCACCGGAAAACTCGAAACTGCCGAACTCCCGGCCACCAGTGAAATCCGTATAGGCGCCGTAGGACCAGCCTTTGTGTTCACGCAGGTTGAGGTTGATGCGGCTGTCAAAAGTGCCGCCGAGGTTGAAGTTCATCAGCCCGGCGAGATAGAAATCACCCAGGGCGTCGAAAGGCAGTGAAGGATGCACCATGCGCACGCTGGACTGACTGGAACCGGGCTTGTCGACCAGGTATATCGTGCGCCCGCTGATAGCCTTTTGCCCGTCGATGCTCTCTCGTACAGCTGGTTCCACCGGCAGTTCACCCAAAGCCGCAACGACGCGGTCAATGTCTTCCTGCGGCAGGCTGGTGCTGACCAGCACACCTTTCATATGCAGCGGAATATGGGCAGCGTAAAAATCCTTCACGTCATCCAGCGTGATGCCGGCAAGTGTCGACGGCAAACCAATGCCCGGGTAGGACAGCGGGTGGGTTGGCCCGGACAGAACCGCGCCGGTAGCGCGGTCGGCCAGTGCCGGCCCTGACTTCTGCGCCTGCAGCAGTGCTTCCATGGTGCGTGACTTGATCCGGTCGAAATCCGCCGTGGCGAATGCCGGCTGCAGCAGACGCTCCATTAACAACCCCATGGCCGTATCCAGGTGCCTGGCCAGCGTATTGACGCTTACCGCGGTTTCATATTGCCCGGCACTGATGCTGATGTTGGCGCCAATCCGCTCCAGCGCTGCGCTGAACTCCGCGGCGCTGCGCGACCTGGAATCTTCGTTCATCAGAGCGGCGGTGAGGCTGGCGAGCCCGGCTTTGCCTGGCGGCTCATCCCGTTGGCCCATGTCGAACAACACTTGCAATGTAACTGTCGGTGTTTCGCTGTTGGACACACTCAGCATGCGCACACCATTGGCCAGCTTGCTGTCCTGGATCGCCGGTAACCGGACCCCGGGGTTGATGCCGGGCGTCGGTTGCACACTGCGGTCAAAATCATCCTGCACGTGGCGCAGTTCCGGCGCACTTTTCGGAGCCTGTGGCGAAACCGCAGGCACTATTTTTTCTACGACGCCACCGGGTGGTACGGCAGGCGCCGAATAATTCGGCTCGGCGGCAGCCAGGTCCGCCCGGCCCTGAGGCACGACGCTGAGCACCACCGCCGGATGATTCGCAATGTGTTCACGGAAGGCGCGGGTCACCTGTTCCGGCGTTACCGCGGCATAGCGCCTCAGGTCATCCTGCACCGCCTTGGGATCGCCATTGAACATCTCGGAAAAAGCCAGCGCGCTGACCTTTCCGGCCAGGCTTTGCATGTCAAAAATTTTACCGGATTCTATCTGCGCCTTGAATTTCTCCAGGTCGTCCGCGCTCACCCCACGGGCGCTGAATTCGTTCCAGGTCTCGCGTATGGCGTCTTCCATTTGCGCCAGGGTTTCACCTGACGCCGGGTTCTGCACCACGATAAAGGCCATTTCGCAGGCCAGTTCACGGCAGGCGTGACTGACGAAGGCGCTGACCGCGCGTCCGCTCTGCACCAGGCGCTGGTACAACAGGGATGTTTTGCCCTGGCCCAGGATCTTGGCGGCGGCATCCAGCGGCGCCTCATCCTTGTCGTAATAGGACACCGTCGGCACCAGCAGCGCGATGGCGGGCAAATGAATATTATCTTCCTGCGTCACGTAGCGGTCACTTTCCAGCCGGGCGGGGCGCTTGGGGAGATTCTCCACCGCCGGGCCGCGCGGAATCGGCCCGAAATATTTGGCCACCCATTGCAGCGTCTGCTGTGGATCGATGTCACCGCCGATAACAATTTGTGCGTTGTTGGGGCCATACCAGCGCAGAAAAAATCGTTCGATGTCGTCCAGGCTTGCTGCTTCCAGGTCTTCCTTCCAGCCGATCACCGGCCAGGAATAGGGGTGATCCGGCGGGTAGAGATTTTTCATCATGCTTTCAGAGGTACGGCCATAAGGCACGTTGTCCACTCTCTGTCCACGCTCGTTCTTGACGGTTTCGCGCTGCACTTCGAACTTCTCTTCGTTGACGGCATCGAGCAGGAAACCCATGCGATCGGCCTCCAGCCATAAAGCCACTTCCAGTTGGTTGACCGGGATGGTTTCGTAGTAGTTTGTGTGATCGGAATCGGTAGTGCCGTTGAGCGAGCCGCCCGCATCGGAGATGATTTTGCTGAGATTGCCCCCGGGCACATGAGCGGAGCCTTCGAACATCATGTGCTCAAAAAAATGGGCGAAACCCGACCGCCCGGGTTCCTCGCGATTGGAGCCCACGTGGTAAGCCACGTCCACCTGGGCCATCGGGTCGGAATGATCCTCATGCAGGATCAGGGTCAGGCCATTGTCGAGCACGTACTTGGTGTAGGGTATGGAGAAATCACCGTTTTCACCACGGTAGTCTTCCAGCAGCGTGACGCCGGGTGGCAGCGCCGGTTCGGTTTTGGCTGCCACCTCCGAAGAAACCCTGGCGCCAGCGGGGGCGCCTGGGGAGGTATCGCAGGCGGCCAACAGAAAAGGGCCGATAACAAGTAAAAAAATCAAGCTCAGCCGTTGCAGCATGGAATACACCTTATATTTTTAATGAGTCGAATTGGATGGCTGGATAAAGCGGTGCAGGATTTCAGCGACTACTCAGCCGGCGTGCGCACGCATGCCGGAAGTGTGACAAAGTAGACGGTGTTATGGTTCAGCGCAAGAGGGTGTTTCAGAACAAGACGGCAGGGGGACCGACCCGTCCCCCTCCGTGTTACGCGACACACATTTGGCGGGTGGCGAGGTGATCGTCGATCCAGGACCAGCAAGAGTTCATTGGATTGAGTTCTTTCTTCTGATTGCGCGCTAGGGTACTCCTAAAATCGGGCGCGTGCAAATTTGGCTAAAAATACCTCCGGTATGTATGATTTCTCATTAAAAGCAAGTATTTACCGACTGCTCATTGTCAACTGCAAGTGCTATCAATGAGTTGGGGAAAGCTCTTCATGATTTTTCTTTTACAGAAGAACCCGGGGATTTCTTTTCATGTCCCTCACCCCATCCATGACTCAAGGTACAATGACCCATTGAACTGATGACTTTGTACAAAAGCCGATGAGCACAGCCGTCAAACAGGTCAACGAGACTACCGCCAGCCAGCCCGGGGTGGCAACGCCCTTGCGTTTCGTCACCGCCGCTTCCCTGTTTGACGGTCACGACGCCGCGATCAACATCATGCGCCGGCTGATCCAGGCGCAAGGGGTTGAAGTCATCCATCTGGGGCACAACCGCAGCGTGCTGGACATCGTACGCGCGGCAATTCAGGAAGATGCAGACGCGATTGCCATTTCGTCTTATCAGGGCGGGCACAACGAATTTTTCAAATACATGATCGACCTGCTGCAGGAGCGCCATGCCGAACACATCCGCGTTTTCGGCGGCGGTGGCGGCACCATCACGCTGGATGAGAGCAAGGCGCTGGAAGCCTATGGCATTGAACGTATTTATCATCCGGAAGACGGCATGAGAATGGGCCTGGTGGAAATGATCGAAGACGTGGTCAAGCGCACGTCGGATGCGCGCGTTGCGACCCATTTCCCGGGGCAGGTAACGCTGGAAAATGACCAGACCATCGCCAACGTAATCTCCGCACTGGAGGACCAGGTGTTCGGCGAAGCCGAGCTGAAATTGAAACGACGCGAATGGGAAGGGCAGAAAAAACAGGCGCCGGTGACATGTCCTGTCGTCGGCCTCACCGGCACCGGCGGCGCCGGCAAATCCTCGGTCGCCGATGAACTGCTGAACCGCTTCACGCAGAACTTCCCGCAGATGCGCATCGCCGTACTGGCGGTGGACCCCACGCGCCGGCGCACCGGCGGCGCACTGCTGGGCGACCGCATCCGCATGAACACGCTGCGCAACGAGAACATCTACATGCGCAGCATGGCCACGCGGCGCCAGCATCTGGCGACCTCGGCCATCCTCAAGGACGCCATCGCCTTCCTCAAGTCCGCCGGTTTCGACCTGGTGCTGGTGGAAACCGCGGGTATTGGCCAGAGCGATTCCGAGATTGTCGACATGGTCGATTTCCCAGTCTACGTCATGACCAGCGACTTCGGTGCGCAAAGCCAGCTGGAAAAAATCGACATGCTGGATTTTGCGCAACTGGTGGTGCTGAACAAATACGACCGCCGCGCCGCCGAGGACGCCTTGAGAGATGTGCGCAAGCAGTGGAAGCGCAACCACCTGGCCTTCCAGATGGACGATGAGGACGTGCCGGTGTATCCCACCATCGCCAGCCAGTTCAACGACCCCGGCATCAGCTGGATGTTCGTCAACCTGTGCCGCCTGCTGCGCGAGAAACTGGACTTACCCGCGGCGCAATGGACCCCGGCCATCGACACCACGGTAAAAGAACCCAAAGCCACGGTCCTGATCCCCGGCGCCCGCCAGCGCTACCTGGCCGAGATCGCCGAACAGGGCAGGGCGGTGAACGCCGGCATCCGCCGTCAGGCCGATGCCGCCAGCCAGGCACAAAACTATTATGAATCTCTAAAAGCCCTGCAAGATCCGGATTTGCCGAAGGAATTTGATAGCTACTCAGAAACGACTTTAACTACGAATGCAGCAGCGCGCTCTGCGCGCGAATCGGCCGCAGAGCAGCCTCCTACAACAAGCGCCGCCGACCCCACCATGATTCTCCTGCGCCAGCGCTACAACGAGGCCCTGGCCGAACTCAGCGCGGACGCGATCCAACTGCTCAAAGAATGGCCCCAACGCAAGGAAGGACTACGCACCGAAAAATACAGCTATACCGTGCGTGGAAAGGATGTTTCAGGAAATAATTTTCGTGAATCATTAAGCCGCTTACAAATCCCCAAGATCGGCATGCCGCGCGACGCCGACTGGGGCGAACTGCTCAGCTTTCTGATGCGCGAAAATCTGCCCGGGGCTTACCCCTATACCGCGGGTGTGTTCCCCTACCGCCGCAGCGGCGAAGACCCGATCCGCATGTTCGCCGGCGAGGGCACGCCGGAGCGGACCAACAAAAGGTTCCACCTGATCGCCCGCGGCCAGCCCGCGGTGCGTCTCAGCACCGCCTTCGATTCCGTCACATTATATGGAGAAGACCCGCACACCCGTCCCGACATCTATGGCAAGGTGGGCAACTCGGGCGTGTCCATTGCCACCGTGGATGACATGAAGAAGCTCTATTCCGGTTTCGACCTGTGCGCGCCCAGCACCTCCGTGTCGATGACCATCAACGGTCCCGCGCCGATGATCCTGGCCTTCTTCATGAATACCGCCATCGACCAGCAGGTCGAGCTGTATCTGCAGCGGGAGGGTCTGTGGAGAGCAGCCGAGCAGCGGATCGATGACTACTTCGCCGACAAGCAGCGCCCCGGGTACATGGGCGAATTACCGCCCGGCAACACCGGCCTGGGTTTGGCCATGCTTGGCATCACCAGCGACCGCCTGATCGGCATCAAGGGTTTCGATCAGGCCAAATACGAAGAGATCAGGAAGACCACGCTCGCCAGCGTGCGCGGCACGGTGCAAGCCGACATTCTCAAGGAAGACCAGGCGCAGAACACCTGCATCTTTTCCACCGAATTTGCCATGCGCATGATGGGCGATATCCAGCAGTTCTTCGTCGACCACCAGGTGCGCAATTTCTACAGCGTGTCGATCTCCGGTTATCACATTGCCGAGGCCGGCGCCAACCCGATCAGCCAACTGGCCTTCACGCTGAGCAACGGCTTCACCATCGTCGAGTACTACCTCGCGCGCGGCATGAGCGTGGACCAGTTCGCCGGCAACCTCAGCTTCTTCTTCTCCAACGGCATGGACCCGGAGTACACCGTCATCGGCCGGGTGGCGCGAAGGATCTGGGCGAGAGCCATGCGCGAGCGCTACGGCGCCAGCGCCACCAGCCAGAAACTGAAATACCACATCCAGACCAGTGGCCGCAGCCTGCACGCACAGGAAATCCAGTTCAACGACATCCGCACCACGCTGCAGGCCCTGTACGCGCTGTTCGACAACTGCAACAGCCTGCACACCAACGCCTTCGATGAAGCCATCACCACACCCACGCCCGAATCGGTGCGCAGGGCGGTCGCCATCCAGATGATCATCAACCAGGAACTCGGCCTCAACTTCTGCGAGAACCCGTGGCAGGGCAGCTTCATCGTCGACGAACTCACCGATCTGGTCGAGGAAGTCGTCTACCAGGAATTTGAGCGCATCTCGGAACGCGGCGGCGTGCTCGGCGCGATGGACACCATGTACCAGCGCAGCAAGATCCAGGAAGAAAGCCTGTACTACGAGATCAAAGAAACACGACGGCAGCCTGCCCATCATCGGCGTCAACACCTTCCTGCCCCCCGACGGCCATGGTGAAGTCGGCGCAATCGAGCTGATGCGCAGTTCGAAAGGGGAGAAGGATCAGCAGGTGGCCAATGTCGAAGCCTTCCGCGAGACGCATGCGAAGGAGGCGGCACCGCGGCTCAAGAAGCTGCAGAAAGTGGCCAGTGAGAGAAACAACACTTTCGACGCACTCATGGAAGCAGCGAAGGTGTGTTCGCTGGGGTCGATGTCACATGCGCTGTATGATGTGGGTGGGGAGTACCGGAGGAATATGTAGTTTCGAACAGCGTGTCCAGCATTAGCGCACGCAGTGTGCCGGTTGAAAAGCGTTCAGAACGGTTATCCGAACTCACAAATGCGACGGAAGCCAGAGCATTAAAAAAAAGGGGTACTTGTCGGGATCAGCCGGAAGGTGCTTAGTCCTTCCAGTCCTCACTTGCCTGTTAAGCAATGGAGCGCTTACCTCGTTCCGTTTCCTGCGCTAGAGTTTCGGGTACTGGCGGGTGGTAGTCGACGAACATTCGTTAGGATTACATACGATGCTCAGTTGCGTGGAAAATACGATTGGAGGCAGATGGTATGACGCAGCAGGAACAGATCACGCCTAAGGTTGGTTGCGGTGGGCTGGTGACTCTTGCATATCTGAAAGCGCGGGTGGACGAGGGCGATGACCATCTCGGAATTTTCATGCCGTTGATTCTGGATGTCCTGCCCACGCTCCCCAACCGCAACTTCACAGCCGAAGACGTGCAAACTGCGTTGGCTACGATCCATAGCGTGGCCATGCCACAAGAAACGGTCACAACCCTGCTGAAGCGCGCCGCTCGCAAGCATCAACTTACAAGAGAAACCGGGTTCTTTCGCCTGAGTTCCGAAAATACGTTGCCCCGATCAAACGTTGCGAGCGAAAAGGCAAAGTTTGTTGCCGGGCAGGAACAACTAGCCTCAGAGTTTCAGGCCCATGCGAGTGGACGCGGAATCAATTTCGAATCAACCGATGAAGCTCTCGACCTCATTCTTCGGTTCCTTGAGGACCAACAGGTTGCAGTGCTACTAGGAGCGCAATCAGACCTTAACTCCGCCACGACATTGTCAAAGCTCGAGTGTGCTGTGGTTGCCGAGTTCCTTTACGAAACTGTTGGGGCCGATCCTGCATTGTCGGCTGTCCTTGGAGCCATACTTAAGGGCCTCGTCCTGTACCACGCTGCATTCCTTCCTGACCTATCCGATGTAGCTCGTCGCTTTAACAACTTGACCGTTGTTTTCGACAGCGGGTTGGTTCGACAGGCACTGGGATACGAGGGACCCAGCTCCCGGGCTTTGGTTCGCGAGACGATCGAGCTTCTGCGTACTAGTGGCGTAACCTGTGTCGTATTTGACAAGTCTGTGCAGGAGATTAAACGTATCCTCAAAATCCATGAAGAGAAGCTCGGTACTCCAGCTGGCCGCCGAACGCTTCGGGCCTCACCCATGACACGCCATTTTCTAACAGCACGTTACGCACCGAGTGACGTACAGGAAATGTCCGTTCTCCTGGAGGACGAAATTGCAGCCGTAGGATTTCGCCTGTCGCGCGCGCCTGCGCACGTAGCTGAGTTCACGCACGGCGAGGCCAAACTTGCGGAACGAGTAGCTAACTTGAATACACACGACATTCAAGAGCCAAGAGTACTCCACGATGTAGATTGCATAGCTGGTGTGTTGACATTGCGTCGCGGTCACCAAGCCCACAGGATTGAGGAAGCCCGCGCCGTGTTCGCTTCTACGTCTTCTCTTCTGATTCGCAATACAAAGCTTTGGTGGGAAGAAGACGAGCGTGAGGCAGGAGTGTCGCCTGCGGTCCACATCCGCGCACTCGCCAATCTCGCGTGGCTGAAGCGACCCACAACGAATGCAAATTTCCAGGTTCGCGAGTTGGTTGCACTTTGCGCTGCTGCAATGCATCCCACAACGAAGATTTGGCAACGGTTCCTCACTCATCTTGATTCGTTGCAGACATCTCAGCGCTTATCGTCCGACCAGGTAACAGCGATCATCGTCTCAGCTTTGTCGGATCGGTGTCTTCGAGAAGTGGAAATCGACGAAGATGACCCGGAGGACATCGACGCGAATACCCTGGATGAGGTGGTTAGTCGAGTTATGTCCGATTATGCCACGCAAGCCGAAAATCAAATTCAAGTGATTTCTCAGAACTACGAGCAAAGAATTGCGAACACTCAGGCTGCCGCTGATGTTCGCACTTTAAATGCAGAGAGAATTGCCCAAAATGCTGCGGAGAAACTGAGGCGATGGGAAATCGCGATTGAGGGACGAGCCCAGAGGTGGGCAAAGCGTATCACCGGTTTAGCCTACTGGACCGTAGCCGCCGTCGCCGTTCTTGGAGCCGCGGCCATCGCGCTCGGCCATTTCATCTCTGGGGATTTGCTCGAACTCGTGATGGCGCTGGCGGTATTGCTTTTCATGGTGCTTGAGGTAGCAGGGGTTCTCAGTAATTTGCATAGAATCAGAACGGAGGTGGAGACGAACATTCGCCACAAGCTCCGCAGTTGGTTTGCAGCGGGGGCTGCCGCGGAATCAAATCGGATGGAGAACAGCAATTTGACCAATGGATGAAATTGACTCGGCGCGTCCGAACGCCATCACCAACACGTTAGGCGGCTAATACAAACTGTCCACCATTTCCCGTGATATCTGGGGGACATAGATCGGAGTCCGTTTCGGATGAGAAGTTGGTGTGAAGTCCTTCGGGTGAAGCTGTTGGGTGGTCGCATGCACCGAGCATGCCGCGAATGCCTCGTATTTCCATTACCGCGCTCGCGCTGCAAGTCGGCTGAAGGACTCTGAGTCCTTTTCCAGAAATCAACTGTCATCAGATGCTTGATTTTTCTTTTCTGCTGGCATTTCCTTTGCAGTTGCTACCTCTACGGCGGCAGTTGCCTTCGATTGCCTATTGAGACGTTTTTGGATAACAGTCTCGGACACGACAGTGATATACCAACCTGCCAACAGCATGAGTGCGACCGCGAAAACGAAAGCGGATACGTATAAGCCCACATAATAGCCTAAGGCAT
>CAVPUV010000030.1:0-14401 GCA_963708905.1 uncultured Gammaproteobacteria bacterium
AGGAAAACTTTTGTTCTCTCCAACATTTCCCGATGGTATTCCGACCAACCACCCGTTTCCCGGTCGGGCGGGTAGTGATCGGACAGCGCCGGGTACATATACTCCGGTATACCATTATCTATGCGACAGTGATGCAAACGGTTGCTGGTCAGACGTGCCAGATAGGACTGCCATGACTGTTTTTCGTTACCCATGCTCTGCGAATAGCCACCGGCAAATTCGTCTGCGCCCTGGCCAAGCAGCATGACCTTCAGTTCCGGTATCTGGGTTTTGGCGAAACGATGGAGTTCGTGCTTGAGCAACCATTCCATGTTGAAACGAGGCGTTTCAAGCGCCCAAATCAGGAATTCAAACTGTGCCAGCGTGTAACCCAGTTCATCCAGCAAGGTTTTGGCATCAAAGCGCACCGGGTAGTAGTTCAGGTTCAGTTCAGCACCGGCTCTGCGGGCCTGCTCGACATCGCCTGCTTCGATGGTGCTGTCTTCCACCACCGTGAAACAGTGCAGTTCCTGTTGCGCACCGGCTGCCAACGCTGCCAGCAAGGTTGAATCAATTCCACCGCTGAGAAACAGGCCAAGAGGCACATCGCTCATCAGGCGTTTACGCACACTGTCATGGAGCAACTCGCCGTACCGCGAGCTATAGTATTGGGCGCTGCGCCCGGCAGACGATTCCGCGGACGGAAAGTAGTCGCGTAATGACCAGTACGAACGTGGCGTGATGCTTTTTCCCTGTTGCACAGAAAGGTAATGACCGCCCGGAACATGCTGTACCCCCTGGATGTAAGTCGACAAGCCTTGTTTGAAAGCAGAGACATGTTCGAAATCGAGCCAGTCAAGGTCGCGCGGACAGTCGGGATGTGCCAGCAGCGCCTTGAGTTCGGAGGCAAAAATCAGCGAGTTGCCAACCACGCTATAGAACAACGGCTTGATACCCAGGCGGTCCCGCGCCAACAGCAAGCATCGATTGCCTGTATCCCACACCACGAAAGCGAACATACCGTTGAGCTCTTCCATGAGATTGGCTCCACGCTCTTCATACAAGTGGACGATCACTTCAGAGTCCGATCGTGTGGAAAAAACATGTCTTGGACTCAGTCGACGGCGAATATCCTCATGGTTGTATATCTCTCCATTTACCGCAGTAAAAACCGAGTGATCTTCGTTCCAGATGGGCTGGCGGCCGCCGGCCAGATCAATGATGGACAGCCGGCGGAATACCAGTGAAAGGAAACCATCGTCATAGAACTGCTCATCATCCGGACCGCGTCGCGCCAGCTGCTGGCCCATGGCGCGCAGCCAAAGCAGCCGCTGCTCCGGATCGCCGGCCAGTCCCTGCAGGTTAATTTGTCCAGCGAATCCACACATAATGGGCTACTCGGGTGTCCGTTCGGGTCATTGTACCCACTGTTTCCAATTCACCAACGATTCCAGCCGCATGTCAGTCAAGTTCCGCCAGCACTGAATCAGAAACCGAATGGGCTCTGGCGGGCGTAAGCACCGGCCAGGCCGATCTTTCCCATGTGGCCGCGATGGCAGGTCTTCGTTGAAACGAAGCAACAATCAGTTGAATTGCCATCCTGCGTGGTCGAATTGCAACCAGCAGACGGCTTTAAACGGGTAGAGTTACTCGATGAACATCAGGATTTGGCTTGAGGATCAAAAGCACCTGTTCTGGGTGCTGCATCTCGGTGGCTGGGCCATCTGGGGGCTGATCGGCAAATACGCGCTTACCCTGGCGATGCTGGACGAGGTTGCGCCGAATTACGGTTATTACGTCGCGGTTATCACCGTGATCGCGATTGTGATCTCGCTGGGGTGATCTCGCTGGGGTTGCGCTTACTTTATCGCTGGTTATGGAGTCGTGCCATCTGGCTGCAGGCGGTTGCCTTTCTCGGCGGCAGTTTTATTGCCGGTTACCTGTGGATGAGTTCTCGCTCCTTTCTCTATTACAACTGGATCGAACAGGCCAAGGACATGGAAGCCTGGGCCGAGAAGATGGGGCCCACGGCGATGGAGATGTATGAGAAAGTTTCCTTCCTGGAGGGTTATGTTTCCGGCTGGACGGTGATGCTGGCCTGGAGCGCGTTGTATTTCGCCTGCAAGTCCTACCACATATTCCAGGAAGTGCGCGAGAGCGCCCTGAAGTCAGCAGCCATGGCCCACGAAGCGCAGCTGAAAATGTTGCGCTATCAGCTCAATCCACATTTTCTGTTCAATACCCTGAACGCGATTTCCACGCTGATCCTGGAACAACAGACCGATCTGGCCAACCGCATGGTTACCCGGCTGTCCAGTTTTCTGCGCTATTCGCTGGACAACGACCCGATGCAGAAGATCACTCTGAAACAGGAGTTGGCGGCATTGCAGCTTTACCTCGATATCGAAAAAGTGCGTTTCGAGGATCATCTCAATCTGCAGATCGATGTCGCTGACGCGGCACAGGAAGCCATGATTCCCAGCCTGCTGCTGCAACCGCTGGTGGAAAACGCCATCAAGTACGGCATCGCCCGCTCGGAAGAAGATGGTCACCTGCGCATAGCGGCCAGAGTGTTTGCCGGCGATTTGCTGCTGGAACTCAGTGACGATGGTCCGGGTGTCGAGTTGGTCAAAGGGGAAATAAGCGGCGCCAAAGGCGTGGGGCTGCGCAATACCCGCGAACGTTTACGTGAACTTTACGGCAGCCAGCATTCCCTGCGTCTGAGCAAAACCGAGCCACACGGCCTGACCATCAGCATCCGCATTCCCTTCGAGTGAATTTATTCACGGCCGCTGTTCTTGCAGAGTGTTTATGGCAACCTGAAGGCAGGCTGGACTTGAAACTTCTGTGTCCGGCAGTTTTTCGCTGAGACATCGACTCAGTTCAAGCCGGGACTGCCAGCGGTCAAGCTTGATCAGTGCCGCAGGCAAGGTTTCGATGTAGCCGGTGGCAACGACGGGCAAATTTTCCGCCAGCGCGATATCGGTTCCCAAGCCCAGCAGCGACACTTCCCGTGGAAAGCGGTCCAGCCCGGTATCAACCACCTCCCGGGCCGCCTGCCAGTGTTGTTCGCCGGCAGCGACCAGAGCCAGGATTTGCAGACGGTACAAAGAGGGCGACGGATTTGTGCTGCGGCGTATGGCCTGTGCGTAATCCTCCGCGGCCGCTTCGGCTTGCTCGAGACCGAACCTGGCTTGACCGCGCAATGCCCAGGCTCCGGCGTGTTCCGGGTGAGCCGCAAGGTAGTGAGTGAAAAGCACCTCGGCTGCCGCAGCATCGCCCATTTCCAGCCTGAGCCTGCCCTGGTAAAAATCGAGTTCGGGAAAATCCGGCCGAATGGCGCGTGCCGTGGCGAAATCCTGCGCCGCCGCAGAGTAATCTGCGTGGCGGCGATACAGGTCGCCGCGCTGCGCCAGCAACCCGGCGTCGGCTGGCTGTTGCAGCAGCTTCGCGGTCAGATCTTCAATCTGCGCCACCAGGTCCGGGTGGCTCCACACCGGGTTTGCCAGCGTGGACAGGGCAAACAGTAAACACGCCAGCCGGGTGCAAGGCAGGCGATTACCCTCAAAAGGCCACGACGATGTCATCGGAACAATTGCTGCTGCCAGCGGCGCAAACGGCATAAATGTAGGTACGCCCGCCTTTATTGCCGGTATTGTCCGTATAGCTGCCGTCATTGACGGTGTTTATCAACACCGCGCCGTCGCGCATGATATCGACCGTACTGCTGCTGGCGCCGGACCAGTTCAAATCAACCGTGTTCACGCCATGGTTTTTGAACCCGCTGGCGGACAGTGTGATCGCTGAAGCGGCGCTGGTGGTAGCGCTGACGGGCGGGTCGGTCCAGGCCGAAAAACCCGCGGCATTGAGTGCTCGAAGGCGATAGAAATAGGTCGTGGACGCACCCAGGCCGCTGTCCGTATATCCGCTGCTGCCGCCGCCGGGGGTGGCGATCACCGCCCAGGGGCCATTGCTGCCGGGGGCGCGTTCGAGTTCAAAACCGGTTTCGTCTGCGCTCGGATGCAGCCAAGCCAGGTTGACCGAATTGCTGGCAACGCCCGTTATCTGTAGATCGCTTGGCGCCAGCGGTGGATCGGCCGGAATGGCATTATCGGTGCGGATAAACAACTGATCCACGTACACCGTGTCCAGTATCTTGTGGCCCGCGGTTTGATCGCTATCCTGCACCCGTATGTAGATGGTGCCGCTGGCGGGGATCATGGCCGACTGCAGGTTGTTGTCAGCGGTGCTGGTCACCGTAAACAGATCGTTGAAATTGCTGTTATCGCTTGACCAGGCAACAACGAAAGCATCGCCATCGGACGAGCCGCCGGACCAGGCATTTGCATACAGCGTCACTGATGCGCCCGGAGCCACCGAAAATTGCCAGCTGTGTGACAGGTAACTGTAGCGCTCATTCCTCTTGCCTGCGCTTTCGCGCTCGGCAATCGATTGGCTGTTACCGTCATCCCCGGTGGTGGCGGCATACGAGCCATTGACCGAACCGGCGGAGGGCAAATCGGCCAGCGCGAACTGGTCGATGTTGCCCGGTGTTGCCGATACCCGGTAAGTGACTTCCAGTTTTGGCCGTGCTGTTGCAGTCACGGATTCGCGGGAATGAAAATCGGCCCCGTCCGCTGTGGTTGGATGGCTGATGATCATGCCGTGGTTGCTGGATGCACTGGTGACCCAGGACTGGACCTGGGCCAGGCCGGCCGGCGTCAGATCAAGCGTGAGCGGGCCGAGACTGCCGGCGCTGACGGTGCACAGCTGCTGCACTCCCCGATCGCCGCTGGACCCGGCGCCGGGCGCACCCCAGGACGTGCCGGTGGCCGCCTGATTCCAGGTGACCTGGGATTCCTCCCAGCTGGCGAGAAGGCTGTAGCAGTAGTACACGCCGCTGCTGATGTTGGTGACTTGCAGTTGGATGTGAGCTGACTCGACAATGGCATCGGCCGGAATGGCGCTGATGTCCCAGTACGTCAGTATGTTCATGTCGGCGCCGGTCCCGGCAGGTTCGTCACCGTCGACCTGTAACGTGGTTTCCAGGCCGTGTGCCGTATTGGGCGAGGCCTGCCGGATAGTGGCATCGCGGGTCCCGCCATAACCAGCACCGGGCGAGATGCCGTCCTGGAAGGCTGAAGTCATCAGCTCGAAAAAGTCGAAATTGACGGAACTGCCAGGCAGGATGGTATTGCCTGCGAGGTCGCGTACGTTACTGACTTGCAGGGTGTAACTTGCTCCGTTGCTCATGGTGCTGGTCGTCAGCAGCACGCTGCGGTCCCCGCTCAGCAGCTCCGCCTGGCTGACAGACAGTCCGGCAATCGTATAGTTGGCCACCTGCCCGGCCTCCGTGGCATTCAGCGGCTCATTGAAATCGACCCGCACATGGTTCACGTCCACGGCCGCCGCAGCAGAAATCAAGGGTGGTTCCAAATCCGGTGTCTTGAGTATCGTGAACTGATCTTTCACCACGCCGGCCTGATCCAGGAAAGTAGCGTCCAGTCGATTACCCGACAGGTCGATCACCATCGAGCCCAATGATTCGAGACTGACCAACATCGCCGGATGATTCAAAGGATAACCGGTGGAAACTTTGCCGGAACTGCCAGCCACCGCATAGACCGCGCCGGCATGCTCGGCTGCTGTGATATCGGGTTTCTCGTAAGCGCCGTCGCCACTCTCGCTACCGTTACCCGGGTCGAGAACGTTGCTCACGGGATCAAGTGTTGCTGAACTGCCGTAATGACCGTCCAACAGGTAAGAACGCTCATAGGTATGGCTGTGCCCGCTCAGCACCAGGTCTACGCCCCAGGCTTCCAGAATCGGCAAGGCGTTTTGCCGCATGTCGATCAGCTGCGCTTCGCTGTCGGAGTCATGCGAGCCCTTGCTGTACGGCGGGTGGTGCCAGAAAGCGATCACCCATGGCTGGTTGTTAATCGCGAGGTCGCTTTCCAGCCATTGCAGCATGCTGCCATTGACCGAGCGGTCGCTGTCGTAGGAGTCCAGGCAAATGAAATGGATATTGGCATAGTCGAAAGAATAATAGGCTTCGGTACCGGAAGGCCAGCCGCCGACCTCGGCATTCTTTGGCAGGTTGAAAATGTCGTAGTAGGCGCCGGTCTGTGTAGCTGAGTCGGCGCTTTGGCCATCATGATTGCCCAGTGTTGCCCACAACGGCAGCTGGCGCAGAATCTCCGGGTAGGTGTCAAATACCGCGGTCTGGTATTCCGCCTGGGTGCCACTGTTATAGGCATTATCGCCCAGCATGATCCAGAAATCGGCTGAATTCGAAGCGCTCCAGGCCTTGAAGGCGTCACGAACGTTGCGCGCATCGGCGTTGGCTGTGCCCGAATCGCCGATCACCCAAATGCGGGTATCGGCCGCAGCACCACGTGTTGGCGCGGTGTGAAAGTGATAGCTGGCATCGCCGGCCAGGGCGGCGATGCTGTCACCGACGGAGTAATAGTACTGCTGCGCCGGGTCAAGACCCGCCAGTGTCACGCTGTGCGCGGTGGTTGATCCGGCCACAACCGCTGAATTCGTCAGGCTGGAGAGCGATGTGCCATAGCGCACTACCGAATCGGTGGCCACGTCGGTGCGCCATTGGATGGTGATGCCATCCTCTGTCTGTAACTGCAGATAAGGTCCGCGATCGACGGATTGGGCATGCACCGAGAATGCGGTCAGCAAGGCCAGAAATACCACGCCAACAGACTGACCGAATAATTTCATCTTTTTGCCCATTTTCGCATCCCTGCATCAATTTTTATCAACACCTGATCATACGCCTGAAAGCTGATTTTTGAACAGCAAAGTCCAAATTTGGGTTCAAAGCAGAATTCGCCAGAGGAGGGTTAGTTCTCTCACACGTCCCAGGAGAATTTTTACTCTGGCCCCATTCGCTGCCTGACGATAAAGATGGCCAGGGTGAGAGATATCCCGAACGCGAAGCGGAATCGGGCGGGCAGCTTTGCAGCCATTGTTCCTCCTTATTGTTCAGTCAGTCGCGCCGCAGCCGGTCGGACACCGCGACCGGCGTCGGAAAATGCAGCACGACGATGGTTGATGAGCCGATGAAGGTGATCAGCGTGGCCAACTGGATCATGAACACTACCTGCTGCCCGATATAAGGGCTCTGTAGCGCCAGGAAGGTGATCAACAGGGAGAATTCGCTCATCTGGCCCAGCCGCCAGCCGGTTTCCCAGGCCAGTTTGGGGGTCTCGGCAACGCTGCCGATGGCAACACGGTAAATCACCGGCTTCAAGCCCAGCATCGCGAACCCCAGCACGAATGCGGGAAGCACCACGTGGGCGGCGATTTCCAGGTTCAAGCTGGCGCCCAGCGCAAAGAAAAACAGTACCAGGAAAAAATCCCGCAATGTCTTCAGGCTTTCCGCAATGAACAGTGCAATGGGACTGGTCGCAACGATGATGCCGGCGATAAAGGCGCCGATTTCATAGGAAAGCCCGATGGAGTGTGCCAGCTGGGCTATGCCCAGGCACCACGCCAGCGCCAACAGAAAGACGAATTCCTGCACCCGGTCAAACTTCTGCAACAGGCGCAGAAGTACGTAGCGTTCCAACACGTAAGCGATGGCAATAAGGGCGGGCAGGGCAAGTACCAGCAGGCCGGCATCACGTAGTACGGTATTTGCTGCTTCACCGCCGGCGGAGCTCAAACTTTGCAGCGCCAGCAACGCGATGATGGCGATGAAATCCTGCAGCAGCAGAACGCTGATAATGACCTCGCCGGTGTGGCGGTGGTGCAGAACCGTCGTGGGTAACAGCTTGATGCCAATAATGGTGCTGGAAAACATCGCTGTTACACCGGCCAGCAGGCTTTCGGCCAGCGTAAAGCCAAATGCCTGGGCAATGGCCCAGCCGGCGATACACAAGGCAATGGAAGTGATCAGGGTGATCAGCATCGTTTGCCTGAGTAACAAGACGAGTTTTTTTGGCGACAGGTTCAGACCGAGCAGAAACAACAGGAAGATGATGCCGACTTTGGCGATATCCGCAATCAGGGATGTATCCGCAACCCAGGCCAGACCCCACGGCCCCAGTGCAACGCCGAGCAGGATGTACCCGATGATCAGGGCCTGACGCGCGAACAGGGCCAGGGTGGCCACCAGCGCCGCCCCGGTGAAAATCAGGAACAGTGAAAAGACGATGGATTGCTGGTCCGGCACGCGCGAGTCCCGCTATCTATCACAGCAGTCGGCCAGACCCATTTCATTCAGCAATGTCCGGAAACGGGGTTCCTGCCGCAAAGGGTCGAGAAAATGATCGACGCCCATGGTAATTGTGCCCGGATCGCGCAGCTCCAGCGCGTTTTGCAACCAATCCAGCGCTTGCCTGGTCTCGCCCCACTGAGCATGAATTTGTGCGTACTGGTAAGCAGCTGAATCTCCTGAATCCTCGTGCAACAGTGCCAGTTCACGGGCGGCTTCCTGCTGCCGGCCAAGCTGGTGCAGCGCAATAGCCTTACCCGAGTAACGAATGAATCCGACCGGCTCGCGCGACAGCCATGTCAATGCTTGTGCGGCCCCATCACCTCGGATCAGCAGGCAGTAGCCCACGGTTCCGCGCACCCGGCTGATTGCCGGTTCGATTTCCAGCGCCCGCTCGGCAATGCGCTGGACTTCAGCGCAATTTCCCAACTGCGAGTTAATGGCGCTGAGCCGGGTAAGCGCTTCGAGTGACAGAGGGTCCAGCCTGGCTCCGGCTTCGACCATCGCCAGGCCTTCAGCCGGGTGACCGAGGAAATTCAGCGTGGTTCCGTAATAGATATTGGTCTCGACGCTGCCAGCGAACCTGTCCCGCGCCTCCTTGGCCAGTGCGAGGGCACGGCGCCAGTCGCGTTGCAGGAGCTTGGTGCGCGCCTGGGCCAGCAGGGCCTCGACGCTGCCGGGAGCGAGTTGATGCAGCCGGTCGGCCTGAGCCTGCATTTCTGCCTCACTGACGTCATAGGCTTCAAGGCCATTGCGGTTAATCCGGTCCCAGTAATTGAACATGCCATACCACGGGGCAACGTAAGCAGGGTCCAGTGCAATGGCCTGCTCATAAAATGAGCGCGCGGCCTTGAGGTTGGCGGGTTCATCCGGTGAGCGGTGAAAAATGTGCGTTCCGCGCAGATAGGCCTGGTAGGCCTCCGCGTTGTGCGTCGCGCCGGGGGTCTCGGCATCCGCGCCCAGCAGGGTGACGCTCAGCGCCTGCGCCACCTTTTCCGCGATCTCGGCCTGGATGGCAAAAATGTCATCCAGTTCACGGTCAAAGGTTTCCGACCACAGGTGATAGCCATCCGCGGTCTTGACCAACTGCGCCGTGATACGCACGCGGTTGGCGGCCTTACGCACACTGCCTTCCAGTACGTTGGCCACATTGAGCCGTTCGCCCACCTCGCGCAGGTCCAGGTTCTGCCCCTTGAAGGCAAAAGAAGAGGTGCGGCCGGTGACTTTCAGCTCGCGGATCTGCACCAACGTGTTCAATAACTCCTCGGACAAGCCATCGGAGAAATATTCGTTTTCGGGATCACCGCTCATGTTCACGAACGGCAGCACCGCAATGGAGTGATCATCTCCAGCCACAGCCGACGGTGCGATGGAGCCGCTTGCGGATTCAACGCTGCCGACCTTGCCAGCTGTCTCGGCCGTGTTGGATCGCTGCTCGGGAATCAGCCGGTCGGCAACCAGACCGCCGATGGCCAGCATCAGCAGCACGATGATCATGAGATCGATTTTACGCCCGGTGTGGGGGGTGATAGATTGCTGGCGCTCGATGTCCCGTTCGCGCTTCAGGCCCTCGGGTGTGAGTTCAAACACCCAGGAAAAAATCAGTGCGAAGGGAAAACCAAGGACAAGAAGACCCAGCACCAGGCGAAAGGCCCAGGCCGGTACACCCAGCTGATCGAACAGGACATCGGCCAGCTGCAGGATCAACCAGCTGGCCACGCCGTACAGTACGGCCATCCGCACCACGTTACGTCGTTTGAGTTCCTCAAAAAAAGACAATCTAGGGCTCCGGGCACTGATAAACCACTTCACCACCCAATAAGGTAGCGACAACCTTGGCGTCGGAAATGGCGGATGGATCGATCTTGAACAGGTTGGCATCCAGAATCACCAGGTCACCGAGCTTGCCGACTTCGATACTGCCGCTGCTGTCATCAAGGTGATTGACGTAAGCGGCATTGATGGTTGCAGCCGCGATGGCCTGTTCCAGAGTGATGCGTTGCTGCGGCAGGAATACCGGCGTATCGCCCTGCAACGGATCGATCCGCGTGATCGCGGTTTCGATCGCCAGCAACGGGTCAGGCGAAGACACGTTCCAATCCGAACCAAATGCGATGCGCCCACCCGCCTGAACAATGCTGTTGATGGGGTAGGTCCACTGGTAACGCTCCGCACCCACGCGCGGCAAGGTCAATTCGGTGAGGAATTCGTCTTCTACGGCCCACAGCGGCGAGAAGTTCGCGGTCACGTTCAATGCGGCAAATCGGGAAATATCCGCCGGATCAACGAATTCAACGTGAGCCAGGTGGTGACGTCCATTGCCCGGGCCGTTACGCTGCAGCGCAAACTGAATGGCATCCAGACCCGCACGCACGGCGGCATCGCCGATAACGTGCATGTGTACCTGGAAGCCATTCTTGTCGAGTTGTGCTGCCGCCTCGTGCAGAAGCTCCGGCGGTACCTGCAATTCACCCTTGTAGCCGGGCTGGTCGGAATAGTCCTGCAGCAAGGCGGCGGTGCTGGGCTCAACCACTCCATCGAGAAAAATTTTCACCGTATCGGTATTGAGCAAACCACCGTTGTATTGTTCACGGGCGCGGATCAGGTCCGGAATTTGCTCCAGGCCCCTGTCATTATCCCAGCCCAGTGACACCACGGTGCGAATCTGCAGTTCGCCGCTGTCGGCGAAGCGGCGGTAGGTTTTCAATGCCTGCAGGGGGTCATCCGGATCGATGCTGGCGTTGGCTTCCTGCATGGCGGTGATACCCAGGCTGTGCAGGTAGCCGATGGCATAGCGCATACCTTGGTCAATCTGGCTTTGCGGCGGCGGCGGCATGTGCGCGCGAATCAGTTCCATGGCGGATTCCTGGAAACTACCGACTGCTTCGCCCGTAGCCGCAGCACGATCGATGCGTCCATTCGGCGGATCCGGCGTCTGCGCGGTGATGCCGGCAATCGTCATGGCCAGGCTGTTGGTCCATGCCGTATGTCCATCGGCGGAGAAAAACACCGTCGGTCGGTCGGCAACGACACTGTCGAGCAGGGCCTTGTCGGGAATGCCCTTTGGCGGAAAGGCGGTAACCGACCAGCCACCGCCTGATATCCACTCGCGATCAGGCATGGTCCTGGCGCATTCGCTCACTTGGTCCAGGTAGGCCTGTGGCGTTTGCGGCTGGACATCCAGACTGCAGTCAAAATGATCCACTCCGGAGGACAGCGGGTGGGTATGCGCGTCCTGGAAACCCGGCAGGACCAACCCGCCGGGCTGGGAAATGACGCGGCTGTCCGGACCGGTCCACTGCTGCGCTTCCTGCGCGCTGCCAACCATTACAATCCTGCCGTCCCGGATGGCGACGGCATCGGCCCACGGCTGTTCTTCGTTCAGGGTGTAAACCGCGGTATCGCGTATCACCACATCCGCATAACCGCCCTCAGGTTCTCCGGCCTTCGCTGCGGTTGGGGTGGCGTCGGTCTGTGGATCACAGGCTGTCAGGGCAAACAAAACCATAAAGACCAGAAAAATCGACGGTTTTCTGTACATGTTTTTTCTCGCCTTTCAAGGAGCCTTCTGTGAAAGGCTCATTGGCAGGGCTTGCAGTCTGGCAAATGCCAGTTCCCAGAACCGCGTCGTCAGCGTATTGATGCTGGTGCTTTCGACATTCATCAATACGGCAATGCCGATGTCGTGGCTGGGAGACCAGGCCACATCTGCCCGGTAACCGGAAACCCAACCGCTATGGTAGACAATCTGTTCGTTGCCCAGCTGGTAAATACGCCAGCCCAGGCCATAGTGCGCATCGGTAAGAATGCGATTCCACTCTTTGCGGTACAAATCCCTGGGCGTGCGCACGCGCGGCGCGATCACGGCGCTCAATACTTCCGGCGCAATCACGGCGGGATTGGCGCCGAGTTGAGCCATCAGCCATTTGCCCATGTCACTCACGCTGGCGTTGACGCCCGCGGCGGGTGCAACGCGATAATAATTGGGTGACACCACCACGGTTTTCCACTGGCCATTACCCTTGCTGACATGAGGCTCTGCCCGGTTGGTGTTGGCCATGAAGGCTTCGTACCCGACCGATGCGGTGTTCATGCCCAGCGGCTTGAAGATGCGCTGATCGATCAGATTGGCATAAGAATTCGCGGCAATTTTTTCCACCACGGATCCAATAAGACTGAACACGCTGTTCTGGTAGGAATAACACTCACCCGGCGCGCAAATAAAGGATAAATCCGCCAGCCTGTGCTGAATATCAGCGGCGGACACGCCCTCTTCGATCAGGTTGTCATAAGCATGGGGCAGCAGGCCGGTGCTCTGGCCAAGCAGATGGCGGATATGAATCCTGCTGGCATCGCCCTTGATGCGGAAATCGGGCACATAGCGGGTGACCGGATCATCCCAACCGAGGTGTCCATCCTGCACCATCTGGGCGGCCAGCTCGGCGGCAAAAGTCTTCGACACCGAGGCAATGCGAAATGCCGTGTCAGGGTTGATGGCCCGCTTGCGGCTGGTGTCGGTATAACCCGCGGTATCGATGCGGATAATACCCGCGCGCGATACCACGGCAAAGGCCGCGCCGAGAACGTTTTCCTCACTCACCTGCTGGTGAAAGAGGTTATCGAATTCATCGGCCAGAGACTGTTCAGGCGAGGGGGTGGCTCCCGCCGTTGGCGACAACAGCAGCAGACATAGGGCGAGCAGAGAATAGTGCATAGCCTGGATCCGTTTCATTTTTTATCCCTGGAAGCCGTAGGCATTGCGCCGGATTCTAGCCCCATAACGACGCCTTGGGTAGAGGCCTGGGTAGTGCGCATCCGGAAATGGATGCACACTAACGCGGCACATGGAAGTGCCGCCATTTTCAATGATGTAATTCATTGAAAATGAGAGCGAAGCAAAACCACGCTTTTGCTTCGCGATTCCATAAACGGGCTGGGATGCCCGTTTATGGACAGACACTACGTAGCCTGCGATCCGTGGGTGTCAGCAATCAGGCGCAGCTTGTCTTCACGCTTGAGTTTCTTGATCGCGGCCTCGCGCCGGCAGGCGCTGCTGCGGCTATGACCGTCTTCATGGTAAACCACTTGCACCGGCGTGCGGCCATGGAAATATTTTGCCCCCCTGGGATGGTTCTGATGTTGCGCGAAACGCCGCTCCAGCGCGGTGGTTACGCCGGTGTACAGCGTGTCGTCGCTGCAACGAATGATGTAAACCGTCCAGTTCATGCCGGGCTAACCCGCGGCAGCTTCCGCCGCGCTCTCAGCGTGACCACCAGAATGCCGCACAGCACCAGCGCGCCACCCACCAGTAGTCTCGGGCCGGGCCGGTCGCCCCAGACCAGCACACCGAACATGACCGCCGCCAGCGGCGTCCGGGCGGCGGGCTCAAGGAGGCTCCGGGGGTCGCCAATCTCGGCACCCGGCCGGTGCTGAACGAGGCGGGCGGGGAGACGGCAGAGCCGTCGCTCGAAGTGCATGTGTTCGACTTCGCGGGCGACCTGTATCGTCGCTGCCTGCACGTGGACTTCGTCGCCAAGCTGCGGGACGAGCGCTGGTTCCCGAGTCTTGACGCATTGACCGAGCAGATGCATGAGGATGCCAGGCAGGCCAGGGACATCCTGCGCGGCCAGGCGAGTGAGTAACGATCAAGCAGAGACCATGGATTACAAGAGTACCCTCAATCTGCCGGCCACGACCTTCGCGATGAAGGCCGACCTCTCGCACCGCGAGCCGGACATGCTGACGTGGTGGGAGTCGCAGGACATCTACGGCAAGCTGCGCAAGGCGGCTCGCGGTCGCCCGAAGTTCGTGCTGCTCGACGGACCTCCTTATGCGAACGGCGCGATTCACATCGGCCATGCCGTCAACAAGATCCTGAAGGACATCATCGTCAAGTCGCGAACCCTCGACGGCTTCGACGCACCCTACATTCCCGGCTGGGACTGCCACGGCCTGCCGATCGAGCACCAGGTCGAGAAAACCCATGGCCGCGTCGGCGGCAAGCTGGACGCCAAGGCCTTCCGTGCCGCCTGTCGCGAGTACGCCAACGCGCAGGTCGATGCGCAGCGCCAGGATTTCAAGCGCCTCGGTGTCATGGGTGACTGGGACAATCCCTATCTCACGCTGAAGCCTCGCTATGAGGCGGAGCAGCTGCGTGCCTTTGCCCGCATCATCGAGAAGGGTCATCTC
>CAVPUV010000031.1:0-11693 GCA_963708905.1 uncultured Gammaproteobacteria bacterium
CAGGAAATTCAATTTGGACACAAAATTGAGCAAAACGGACGGGTGCATGCGAACTGGCAGAATTCCGGTCTTTTTTCATAGTCCGTGAATCTGGCCACACCCGGGTCGACCGGGTGCCCTGACCAATGGCACGCATACAAACCCGCAGTGGCTGCTACCATGGCTCAGTTGTGATAAGTGGATTAAGCTCAGCGGGAGCTGGCAGGAATGATTGACCTGGATCACGGTCAAATAGCTGGGATCATTACAGAATAGAATCGATGCACGTATTTGACGTTTATCACCATCCCATATACGGCGACGAGGCCGTAAGGCGCGGTTTTTCCTGGCTGGCATTCCTGGTGCCATCCGTTTGGGCCGTTCGCCGCGGTCTGGGCTGGACCACGCTGTTTCTGGTCGCTGCCTCGACCTTGATGTTCGATGTCGCAGAATTGGCCAGCCTGCTGGCCAACTGGCCCCTGCTGCAAATCCCCGTACTGCTCCTCATGGTGGTCGTGGTGGGTGTGTTGCCGGGCTTTGCCGGTTATCGCTGGCATGCTGCGCATTTGCGCGAAGAACACTTCAAACACAAATGCACCATCGTTGCCGGTGGCCGGCGCCAGGCCATCAAGGCCGCCAATGACGACCGCTACGTCACCGAGATCCGCATCGCTACGAACTGACTTTAGAATCACCCGCAACCGGTGTACCCTATGGCACTGAGTGGATGCTCACTCGAATAGTCTAGCAGTCTGTCGGACTTAACACTGATCTACTGCGGCAAAGCCGGATTTGGTCATATTTTCCGCTCTTTCTCGTTAAATAGCGGTGCTATTCGCCTCAAAAGAGCGAAAAATCTGCCTCAAACCGGCTTTCCCTCGCTACGATCGGTTAAGTCCGACAGGTTGCTACCTGAACGTAATCATCAGCCAAAACCAGGGAGAGTCGAATCGTGGAACTTGCACTACTTCAAGGCAACGCGCTTGCCTTCCTCATCAGGTGGGTTCACCTGCTAGCTGGCGTGGCCTGGATTGGCCTGCTGTGGTATTTCAATTTTGTCCAGGGAGAGTATTTCAAGGAAGCCGATGCCTCTTCCAAGTCGGATGCCATCCGCAAACTGGTGCCTCGCGCCTTGTGGTGGTTCCGTTGGGGTGCCATGTTCACTTTTCTAAGCGGTATCGCGTTGTTGGGAGTCAAGCACTTGACTGGTTATGGCATCCTGGTTGGCGCTTCGCTTGCAACCATCATGTTCCTCAATGTCTGGCTGATCATCTGGCCTAACCAGAAAATCGTCATCGCCTCAGCCGAGAAAGTCGCCGCTGGCGGCGAAGCAGATCCGGCGGCAGCCGCCGCGGCGGGCAAGGCCGGACTGGCTTCCCGGACCAACACCCTGTTTTCCATCCCGATGCTGTTTTTCATGGCGTCTTCGGTGCATCTTGCGCAGTTGGCGATTCCGCTTGGAAGCGCAAGCATCCTGTCGAAAATCGTGGTATTCGGCCTCATACTGTTGCTGGCGATCAATGGCATTAAAGGCAAGACCGGCCCGCTAACCAGCGTCAAAGGCGTCATTCACATGGGACTTTTGCTCACTCTGGTACTGTATCTGGGTATTGATGTGCTTTGAGCGAGGTTCAATGACATGCCGGGGCGGCCAAGGTCGGTCTTTGCTGACAACCCTGAGCGCTTGAATATTTGCCGTCATCCCAGACCGCATTTACCTGCCGTCATCCCAGACCGCCGCAGGCGAGTCTGGGATCCAGGCTGCATTTGAAAGGCTGTTCTGGATGCCAGTCAAGCCTTCGGCTTGACTGGCATGACGGCTGTCCAGAAAAAAAGCGTCTCCTGCCTCTGGAAAATTTCAGACAGCTTCCTTGAATTGTTCCTCTTCAGTTGAACCACTCAACGCTGACAGCGACGACTGGCTGCCGGCGAGCAGCTGGGTCAAAGCGTCAAAGTAGCTGGTGCCCACTTCGCGCTGGTGCTTGGTTGCAGTGTAGCCAAATGGTTCGGCGGCAAACTCCGCTTCCTGCAGCTCAACATAAGCTGCCATCTGACGATCGCGGTAGCCGCGTGCCAGCGTGTGCATGCTGTAGTTCAGTGCATGAAAACCAGCCAGCGTAATGAACTGGAATGTATAGCCCATGGCACCCAACTCTTTCTGGAACCTGGCGATGGTTACGTCGTCCAGTTTGGCCTTCCAGTTGAATGAAGGTGAGCAATTGTAGGCCAGTTTTTTGCCCGGGAATCGGGCGTGGATCGCTTCCGCAAACAACCTGGCCTGAGCGAGGTCTGGCGAGCTGGTTTCACACCACAGCAAGTCGGCCCATGGCGCGTAAGCCAACCCACGTGAAATGGCTTGTGCGATGCCGGGTATGGTTTGATAAAACCCTTCGACGGTGCGTTCACCGGTGAGGAATTCATGATCGTATCCATCCACATCCGAGGTGATCAGGCCTGCGGCCATGGCGTCGGTGCGGGCAATGAGGATGGTCGGCACATTCATGATATCCGCAGCCAGGCGCGCAGCAATCAACTTTTGCACCGCTTCCTGGCTTGGAACCAGGACTTTGCCTCCCATGTGTCCGCATTTCTTGGCTGAAGCCAGTTGGTCTTCAAAATGCACACCAGCCGCCCCGGCCTCGATCATGGCTTTCATCAATTCATGGGCATTGAGCACCCCGCCAAAGCCAGCTTCCGCATCGGCCACGATGGGCTGCATCCAGTCAACCGAATCGTCACCTTCGGCATGATGCAGCTGATCCGCCCGCAGTAGCGCATTGTTGATGTGACGTACCACTTCCGGCACCGAATCGGCCGGATAAAGTGACTGGTCGGGATACATCGCGCCTGCCGTATTGGCATCAGCTGCAACCTGCCAGCCGGAAACATAAACAGCCTTAAGGCCGGCTTTGACCTGTTGCATGGCCTGGTTTCCGGTCAGTGCCCCAAGGGCGTTGACGAATGGCTCCGTGGCCATGTGACGCCACAATTTCTCAGCACCTTGACGCGCCAGACTGTATTCTATCTTTACCGTCCCGCGAAGCCGTAATACATCCGCAGCCGCGTATCCACGCTGCACGTTCTCCCAGCGCGGGTTGGTGGCCCAATCAGCTTGCATGCGCCTGATCTCTTCTTGTGCATTCATACCGGACTCTCCTGCAAACAAATCAAACTCAATAAGATGTGCAGTTTCAGCTTAGGGACCGCGTGACATCTTTGACAAGTCAAATATTTCAATGTTTAATATTGTTTTCGTTAATTATTTATGTGATTGATTTTGAAAAATAAATCCAAACGCTTCTATTATAAGGGCAATCAACTCAAGCAGCTGCGTGCTTTTTGCGCCGTAGCCAAGAGCGGCAAAATGACGGACGCAGCCGAGCAATTGTTTCTCAGCCAGCCTGCTATCAGCCTGCAAATCGGCGCGTTGGAACGCGAAATGGATACTGTTTTGTTCGAACGTCACGGCCCACGGATCAATATGACGCGAGAAGGTCAGGAGTTGTACGAAATGGCGCGGCCACTGGTCGAGGCACTGGATACTCTGCATACCCGCTTCAACCGCCAGATGAAGGGCGACCTGGATAGCGGTGAAGTGGTGATTGCTGCCGGTGAGTCCACCATCATTTATCTGTTGCCCCGCCTGGTCAGGCAATTTCGTGAAACCTACCCCAATATTCATGTACAACTGCGTAATGTCACCGGACGCGATGGTCTGGCCATGATCCGCGATGACGAGGTGGATTTTGCTATTGGCTCCATGCTGGATATACCGTCAGATATCAGCTACCAGCCGATGCACTCCTTTGAACCTGCTTTGATCATGCCGCTGGGTCATGCACTGGCGGATCGTGCACGCATCGAGTTGCAAGACATCGCGCCATTTGGCCTTATCCTGCCACCGCGGCGACTGACCACGTGGCGTATGGTCGACCGCGTGTTCCAGCAACACCAAGTACCATTCAATGTCACACTGGAAGTGGGGGGCTGGGAGGTGATCAAGCGCTATGTCGAGCTGGATTTCGGGATTTCCATCGTTACCAGCATTTGTCTGCGCCAGGACGACAAGCTGGTGGCCAAGAACATGAGCGCGTATTTTCCCAAACGCAGTTATGGCGTGGTCATGCGCCGGGGCAAGTACCTCTCTGCCCAGGCCCGCGCCTTCCTTGATGTAGCAGAGAATTCCAACGTACCTGATGCACCGTGGCCCGCAGGCCACTCCAGCCCGGGCCAGGAGCCTGTCGGAGTTTCCCTTGCTACAATCGGTTAAGTCCGACAGGCTCTTAATGCAGGTTGTAGCCTCGCTCGTCGTGCAGCGCCAGATCCAGACCTGTCTCTTCCTTCTCGCCGGTCACCCGTAAGCCAATCACGGCGTCAATTATTTTCAGCAAGATCAAACTGACAATGGCGCAATAGACTATCGTCGCTCCCGCGCCTATGAATTGTTTGACCAGTTGGCCGCCCATGTTCACACCCTGTGCAAACCCGGCTCCACCGAATCTGACGTCGACGAACACCGCGGTCAGCATCGCCCCGACGAATCCACCCACACCGTGAACGCCAAAGGCATCCAGTGAATCGTCATAACCGAACACACGCTTCGCCTTGACAACGGCCAGGTAGCACACGAATCCTGATGCAAAGCCAATCGCCATTGCACCCATGGGGCCGACAAAGCCCGACGCCGGAGTGATGGCCACCAGGCCTGCGACTGCTCCCGACGCGAGGCCCAACGCACTGGGCTTGCCGTGACTCATCCACTCCAGAAACATCCACGTCAGCGCGGCTGCCGCGGTCGCAATCTGCGTCACGACCATGGCCATGCCCGCGATACCGTCGGCGGCAAGTTCACTGCCCGCATTGAACCCGAACCAGCCCACCCAAAGCATTCCAGCCCCGACCATGGTCAACACCAAATTGCTTGGTTTCATCGGGTATTGCGGGTAACCACGCCGCTTGCCCATAACCAGTGCAGCTACAAGACCCGCGACACCGGCGTTGATATGCACGACTGTGCCACCGGCAAAATCGAGTACCCCTATTGCGCCCAGCCAACCGCCACCCCAGACCCAATGCGCGATGGGCGCATAGACGAAAGTGACCCAGGTCGCCATAAACCACAACATGGCGGAGAATTTCATGCGCTCGGCAAACGCTCCCACGATGAGTGCGGGAGTGATGATGGCAAAGGTCAACTGGAACATGGAAAACACGGTCTCCGGAATCGTACCGCTCAGAGAGTCCACACCGACTCCGGACATGAATGCCTTGCCAAAGTCACCCACGACGCCGCCAACGTCGTTACCAAACGCCAGGCTGTAGGCGTATAGCGCCCACAGGATGGTCACCAGACAGGTAATGGTGAAACACTGCATCATGACGGACAGCGCATTCTTCGCGCGCACCATGCCGGCATAAAACAGGGAGAGCCCCGGAATGGTCATGAATAATACCAGTGCTGTCGATGTCATCATCCAGGCTGTATTGCCTGAACTCAAACCGTCCTGGGCAGCAGCAACTCCGGGTATGCAGATCAGCAGTAATGCCCACCAACCGTCGATGGCTGTTATTAAAGTTTTCATTCGGATTTCCCTCTGCACGCTCAAATAGCCTGTGCGCCGGTTTCGCCGGTACGTATGCGGATCACTTCTTCCATCGCGCTGACAAAGATCTTGCCATCGCCGATCTTGCCGGTGGCCGCAGCCTGGGCGATGGCTTCCACGACCTGTTCCGCCAATTCATCGGTGACCGCCGTTTCGATTTTCAGTTTGGGCAGAAAATCCACGTTATATTCCGCACCGCGATACAGTTCGGTGTGGCCTTTCTGCCGGCCGAAACCTCGTACCTCGGTGACGGTAATTCCTGTAACTCCAACCTCGTGGAGCGCTTCCCGGACATCATCGAGTTTGAAAGGTTTGATAATGGCGGTGATCAACTTCATTGGGGTTTCTCCGGCACTTGGCGCATATGAACCATCTGCAAAGATGCAGAATTCGTGCCAGAGTGAATTGCCGGAATTTCGCCGCTGTTGCGACTCATGTGGTCTATTCTTTGATGCCCGGACGCGCCCTGGCAGTGCGGATCAATTGGTATCGCACCATCCTGGTGCATCACCTGTGGACGAGGAAATTCATCCTTCTTGCCTGTCCAAAAGGGTCCGGTATTTTTCGACATATGAAACCCACAAAAGGAACGATTACAAATGAGAATCTTCTGTGTTATATTTGCGTGAGTATTGATGCTACTGGCCATCTGCCGTTACAGGATAGAGCGAACATACGGGCCCTGAAAAGTAAGCATCAGTCACAGAGCAATGACACCGCCTTTTTCGGCGGTGTTTTTTTTGGTGCGCATGGTGCAGGATGCACAGGCGGCAGACACACGAAAAACGAGAAGACCACCATCGGAGGTCTTTTCATGTTTGGCGCGCCCGACAGGATTCGAACCTGTGACCCCTGCCTTCGGAGGGCAGTACTCTATCCAACTGAGCTACGGGCGCAAACGGTTCAGGGCGCGTAGTTTAGCGGTTTTCCTGGTTAAATGAAACGCGATCAAGCTTTCCGCGCCTGTTGGCTGCAGCTATACTATCACGCTGGTTTCGCCGCATGACAAGGCGCCTGCTTTCAGGCCATACTGCTTCAGAGGTTTCTCGATGAGTCAAAAAGACGATCGCACTTTTCTTCGCAGATTCAGCGGCATCATATTTGGTCTGGTGGTTGTCACCGGGATCATTATCGCTTTGGCATTCAGCCTGCGAAGCACCCCTGATCCGGAGGCCAACCCCAGCCAGATACGCTTGACCGAGGAACGGATCGCCCCGGTGGCGGGAGTGCGTACCGGCTCGCCGGGTCAGGCCGCGCTTGACGCCATTGCTACAACCCAGGCAACCGCTGCGCCCGTCGAAAGCGGTGCAACGGCCGCGGCTGCGGACGGCAAAAAGATTTATGATTCTGTGTGCACGGCTTGTCATGCAGCAGGCGTTGCCGGAGCCCCCATTCCGGGTTCAGAAGCCATGGCTCAACGTCTCGCCGCCAAAGGTCTGGATGGACTGTTCAACAGCGCGATCAATGGGTTGAACGTAATGCCACCCAGAGGAGGTCGTCTTGATCTGAGCGACGATGATATTCGCGCTGCAATCGAGTTCATGCAGCAATAACCTGACCTTCACCAGGCCTTGGCAATGCCGGGTAAGACCACCCGGCTTTTGCCGATGAACACCGCATTTCCAGGCTTTTGCAACCAAACCGATACTTCTTGCTGCACCTGTGGAAATACCATGGTGAATGCCTGACCAAGAGCCGGCTTCACGTCGTTCCAGATTTCCGCAATGCGGTGCAGTGGATTTGGCCGGCTCAAGCGCCGGCCTATGCCTTGCAGGCTGAAGATGATTTCCGCTTTATCACGATAGGCCGCAAACAATCCCCGCCTGTCGGCATATCGCATAAGCGCAAGCAGGTCTTCTGGCAGTATTGCCTGGTGTCTGGCAAGCATGTCGCGAACATCGCGATCGAACTGTTCCAGTGTCACAGTCGCGTATTTTTCCCAATGCAATGCCAGTTCGTGATCAAAAGCAAGATCGATAATGATGCCACTGTATCGTCGAAACGGCGGCTCGAATTGTTCGCGCAGCTGCGCAACTTCCGTTAATGAATCGATGAATTGATCAATGTGGCGGTGCAGCAGGACTCCCCTGCGGGCAGCATCGGGAATGCAAAAGTTCTCGACGTGGCCACGGATAAAATCTCCCAGCATGGCACCGAGACGGAGACCTTCATCGTCGCCGGCAAGAAGTAGGTGGGCAAGGAAATTCATGTGGCGCACATTAGCAGATATGAGGCTTCTATGCTGCGTGGGATTGAACGCATGCGCGCAGGCACCGACGGTGATGCCCGGTGTGGCGGACCCCTGGCGCAAAATACTTGTTTTGTGGCCTGAAACCTCTGGTCTGCGGTATCATGCCCGCTCTGCTACACACACTGACCACGACATGATTGAAGCCTCACCCGTCGAGTCGCCCGAAGCATTCCCCGCGGAACGAAGCGAGTTCCTTCTGCGGGGGCCGGTCGGCGTTCTGGAATGTGCCGTTGATGTTCCGGAGCCGGCCAAACAGCGCCCCATTACGATCGTCATCTGCCATCCGCACCCACAACATGGCGGCACCATGCATAACAAAGTGGTGACCATCATGGAAAGGGCCATGCGGGAACTGGGACTGCGTACCGTCCGATTCAATTCGCGTGGCGTCGGCGCCAGCGAAGGAACCTTCGATGACGGCTACGGCGAGACTGATGACCTTTTTGCCGTGGTCGAATGGGTTCGCCGCACCCGACCGGATGATCAACTGTGGTTGGGGGGATTCTCATTCGGGGCCTATGTTTCCCTGCGCGCCGCAGCCAATCTCAGCCTGGGCCAGCTCATATCGATAGCCCCGCCGGTAGATCGTTATGATTTCAGTAATCTGCCACGCCCGGAATGTCCGTGGCTGGTGGTTCAGGGCGACGAGGATGACGTCGTATCCGCAGACGCGGTGCAGTCCTGGGTCGGGCGTACGGAACCGCCGCCCGACCTGGTCATTATGCAGCGGGCGGGGCATTTCTTCCATCGTCGCCTCATGGACTTGCGCGGACTGCTGAAAAACGGGGTCCGCAATCAACTCCATCGAGGTATTCAGGGTTCCTCAATCAAATAATCATCAACGCTTCATCAACGCTGACTCATTACCAGAAGTTGATCAGTTCTGGCCATATGTTGCCGGACTCACAGCAATTGAACGCTATTGGCGCGCTCCATGAATTGTGGCGCCAACTACAGGAAAAATCCCAACCTTCGCTGTGGCGGCGCTTGCGTCAGGCCCAGCCAGAACCGGTAAATGGCCTGTATATCTGGGGCGGCGTAGGGCGTGGCAAAACCTGGTTGATGGACCTGTTCTATGATCATTTGACGGGTATTCAAAAACAGCGCATTCACTTTCATCGCTTCATGCAACGAATCCATGCCAGCCTTAACCAACTGGAAAATGTACAAAATCCACTCGCGCATGTGGCGGCTGAATGGGCGCGCACTTGCCGGGTGCTGTGCCTGGACGAATTTTTCGTCGCCGACATCGCCGATGCCATGCTGCTGTCTGGCTTGCTGGAAAACCTTTTTGCCAGGGGTATTACGCTGGTTACGACGTCCAATCTGGAACCGGGTGAGCTTTACCGTAACGGTTTACAGCGTGCAAAATTCCTGCCTGCTATCGCGCTGCTGCAGCGCCGGACCCGCGTTCTGCACCTCAAGGGCGCTACCGATTTCCGTCTGCGCTTTCTTGAGCAATCCGGAATTTTTCATTGGCCTTTGGACACACATGCGCAGGAAAACATGCGCAACAGTTTCCAACGTATGACAGCAGGCTGCGAACTTGAATCCAGACTGACGATCAATGATCGGCCATTCCAGGCCGTTCGGCGCGGCGACGGCATCATCTGGTTCGAATTCGCTGAATTATGTGAAAAGCCCCGCAGCAGCGCTGATTTCATTGAAATCGCGCGTGCGTTCAATACCGTGATGTTGTCAAACATGCCGCAATTGCACGAGCAGGATTCGAACGCGACACGGCGATTCATCATCCTGGTGGACGAATTTTACGACCGCGGCGTGAAACTGCTACTTTCAGCGCAAACACCGGTCAGTTCACTGTACAGTGGCACACGGCTGGCCTTCGAATTTTCCCGCACGACCAGCCGGCTGACAGAAATGCAGACCCATAACTATCTCGCCCGGCCGCATCTGCCTTGAGACCGGACTTGAAGACTGCCAATGATGGTTTTGTGTCGGCAAGCCGGTCTGGTGGCGACCCGCAAAATACCAGCCCAAAAAAAGTGAAAGGGCCGGTAAGGGGTTAACCGGCCCTTTCGTGAGACCCAGTGCAAGGGGGACACCGGTCTCGGATCGGAAGCATCGTAAGGGGGAACGACACTCCCGGTCTGATCAAATCGCTGCAGAATCGAACCTTTCCTCGACTGACACCTGACATCATAGCCCACCAAAGAAGATTTGGCAAAGTCTCCATAGACTGGCGTGGTCCAAAAGCCCCGCGCAAAGAGCGGCCAGTCATCGGCGCGGCAGTGAGTTCCGTAGATAATCCACCGAGAACGCAGCTACGTCGCCCTGCCGGGTCTTGATCGGTTGCCCTTCCGCGGGGCCGAATGCCGCTCCATAGACGATTTCCCAGGTAACTGGGTAACACCCATTGCGGCGCAATGTCTCGTAGGCGGCAGCAAGTGGAGTTCCTTCTCTGGTCTGCCCTGCCCAATCGCCAAAATGCGTGCTCGCTCCCGTAGCTTCCAGCTCAGCCACAAGGGTGTCAAAATGCCGGTATTCGGTGGTGATGTACTCACTGTCCATTACCGGCTCGGAAAACCCCGCGGCCAAAAGCGCGTCACCGATATCATGCATGTCCGGAAAGCTTCGGGCCAGGGCCGAATCCGGACCGTAACCCCCGGCCAGTCTGAACTCCTTCAAAGAGTCTGGACCCAAAATGGCGAACAAAAACAGGCCCCCGGGGCGCAGGATGCGACGCAATCCTTCGCTGAGCTTGCTGAAGTCCTGGCACCATTGCAGCGCGAGATTTGAAAACAACAGATCCGTTGAATAGTCAGCGAAGGGTAGTAGTGTCAGGTCCGCACAGACGGCTCGCAGCGGGTACAGAAAGCTCGATCGGTTTCGCAGAGCCTGGCTCATCGCCACAGAATCATCGAGCCCGATGACTTCAGCTCCGCGAAAACGGCGCTTCAAGACTGCACAGCAATGCCCGGTTCCACTGCCGAGATCAATGATGCGCGTCGGAACCCGACGCTGGAACGCCAGTCTATCCAGCAATCGCGAGCCCACTTCTCGTTCCAAGGCCGCATGTTGATCATAGCGCCTTGCCTCACGTTCAAAGCTTGCGCGAATGCCATTCTGGTCTGGCAGGAACAAATTCAGTTTCGACATAATCTGTTTTTGCGGCTATTTACCTACACCGCTCCGGTTCTTTTGCTGACAGCAAACTGATTAAACCACAGCTAAGCTTAACCACCCATGATTTCCGCATTGGGGTTAGCATGGCAGACCTTCAAACCGCACGAACACTTCTTGCGCAAACGCTGGATTTTTTATTGCCGGCGCACTGTATCCTGTGCGGGCTCTGCAGCGACTCGGGCAGTTTATGTCATCCTTGCCGTGAGGAGTTACCAAGATCGTCCCAATCATGCCGCCAATGTGCGCTTTCCTGCATACGTTCGGATGTGATGTTGTGTGGGGCCTGCCTGCGCCGGCCACCAGCCTGGAACGAGGCCCTGGCAGCATTGGTTTACGAGTACCCGGTAGATCAATTGGTACAGCAATTCAAATTCCAGCGCAGTCTATTCTCGAAGTAGTTGCGGAACTGGCGCTCCAGCAGGCCGTAGATCCGCTTCGCCTTCTGCTTCTCCCGCAGTTGGACACCGTAATCGCTATGCTTCGGACGCCGCTGGCCGTGCTGGCCCGGCGGGTACCCTCTCCTCTTGATGGCGCACTTGTCGGTGAAGCATCGATCCCCCTTGAGGTAGAGGTCGATCCCTTCCCGACGACAGAGTTCCTGCAGACGGCCTCACGATACCTTGCCAAAGAAAATGTCCTCCTTGTCCCTGGGTTGCGGTGGTCAGACGCGACGGCGCTTCGGCGGCCGGCATCCGTTGTGCGGGATCGGCGTC
>CAVPUV010000032.1:0-8926 GCA_963708905.1 uncultured Gammaproteobacteria bacterium
CAGGTACTGTCAAATGCGACAGTTCGGCCCGGTGTCAGTACGCGTCGCCTGCCACGGAAGCGATCTGCTTACGCAAGATGGCTGGTACCAAGTTAGAATGAAAGGCAGCCACCGCCATTTCAGGCACCCATCGAAGCCTGGATTGGTGACGGTTCCGGGCAATTTGGAGAAGGAACTGGCCGTTGGCGCCTTGGATAGCGTTTTTAATCAGGCGGGTCTCAAACAATGAAATACGCAATCATTCTCGAAAGAACTGTGACCGGCTTTTCGGCATATTCTCCGGACCTGCCGGGTTGCGTTTCAGCAGGCGATACAGCCGAGGAGACTGAAGCCAACATGCGCGAGGCCATCGAATCCCATATCGAACTGATGCGGGAGGGCGGCATGCCGGTACCTCCTCCACAGACCCGCGTAAGCTACGTCGAGGTGGCAGCTTGAGCAGCCGTATAAAATCGCGCAGGAGCTGAGCGCCGCTGCGGTCGCGAGACTTTGCGGCGCAGAAACTCGTCATATTCCCTTGCTTCGCTCCGGCGTTGGACAAACTCCCGCGTCATGCGGCCTTGACCTCGTCCAGCAAATCCGGGTGCCGGTCGAGCACTTTCAACAGTTTTACCAACGCCAAGGGCGGTTTGGTCTTGCCATTTTCATAGCGAGAGAAGGCGTTGACGCCACCGCCGAAGATTTCCGCCGCCTCACGCTGATCCAGCGCCAGCTTCTTGCGTACATTGGCGATGAACTCCGGATCGACAATCGCGGCATTGACCTGCTTGTTGAATGCCAGGATCAGGTTCATGGTGCGCCGGGATTCCGCCGCGTCCAATAACGATTCGTTGCAAGCGGGGCAGAAATCGCCCGTCACCTGCGGTAGTGTGGTTGTTTCACCTTTGTAGGTGTAGGGCAAGTCCCGGGTGTCATGCACCAGGTTTGCCGCTCCGCAACTTGGACATTTCATGGCTACAGCTCCTTGAATGAGACAATCAGCACATCATCAACCACGGTCAATTTCAGATAAACCTGACCGGCAGTTGTCCCCGGCCGGTATACGTCTTGCCACACGCGATGATCCGCATGTGTTGTCATGCTTTTGTAGAAGTCGTCCATCGTCAACGCCATGACCACAGCAAGCATTCCGTCAAAATCAAACCCCAGAGAAGCAGCGCCTTTACGCGCCATCATGGTCGTTCTTACCTTGCCGGCTTCAATCATTGCCTTGACGAGGGGCAGCTTGTAATGCGCTGTGTGCTTTTCCACTGTCAATATTAACCTATCTGGTTATTTTAGCAAGTAGGTTAATCATTTGGTGAGATCACAATGTAGCCGCTATCAGCCAAATCAATAAGTCATTCTCTGAACTCAGGCTCCATATCTTCGGCAGGGCGCCCAATTTCGGGATGTTGCGCAATGGTCTTGACACTGCTGCGGATGGTTTTGACTGCCCGCGTTGCCCGTAGATGGCTTAAGTTCACGCGCGAGCGCGCTCCTACGGGGCATGATGTATCCGAATATCCTTCTCGGCCGGCGCGAACAAGGCGACTACGCCCAAGGGTTGATCAGGTCTATGGGCAAGGCGCTGAAATCCCGGGTGTTGCGGGTTGCAAGCCGGCCCCGGTTGGCTTTGGCGATGGCCAGCCAGGCCATGACCTTCTCGTCCGGATTCCGGCGCAACGTCTCTGATATGACATTGGTATCCAGGAAAATCAAAACGTGATTCCGCGGTTCGGCTCACGACTGGACTGGATGACTTGCTCCAGATCGAGGTCACTTGCACAACGCCGATTCAGTTCACGATAAAACTCTGCCGCTGGTAGCGCACGATGCCATGCACGGTATAGCCGAATGGCACTTACTTAAGCCCGAAATCCCTCGATGCGTCAGGCATCATGCCCGGAGGCGCGCCGCCGATGAGGTATTCTTTGCCGGTCACGGAAGTATGCTCTTATCTAGCTGCCGGGTCAGCGTGATGAGCTTCTTGTCGACAGTCAGAATGCTGCAGCCGTGCCGGCGTGCCAGGATCACATAGAGCATATCGTACACAGAGTGCTTGTAGCGAATGGCGGTGGACAAAGCTTCTGCGGCAAGTTGTTCGTCGGCCTCAAACACGTCAACCAGGCCGATGGCTTCGGCGTAGCGGGCCAATGCCGTCTCTTTGTCCAAGTCGCCGAAACGGACATATTTCCAAAGGGTGTTGGCAATTTCGCTGTGAAACAGGGCGGGAGCGATAACCAGGTGGCTGCGCTTTAGCTTTTCGATGAGGGCCGGTGCAAGCTTGGTACGCAGTATGATGTTGGCAGCCGCCGAGGCGTCGAGGACGGCGCGCATGGGCTAACGATCCCGGTCTTCCCGCAGTAGCGCTTCGGGTGGGGCATGCAGCGTTCGGGTACCCATGCCGGCGATATCCTGGCTGATTGTTTCAAGAATCCGCTCTCGCTGCCCGGCGTTTGCGCTCCCAGTTGCCCTGCGGAGCTCGATTAACGCCTGTTGTGCCAGGCTCCGATGCGCCTGTTCTGCGCGAAAGGTCAGGGTTTGATAAAGGTCGTCTGGAAGGTTGCGAATTTGCAGGGATGACATGGCGGTTGCCCCGGTAAGAAATGTGTTTCATTATAATGCATGCACTGTGGTGAAGCAATCCTCGTTTGCCGTTACGCGGTTCCGCCGTTGGCGTCGCGGAAGTAGGCGGTGGCCTTGGTTAGTCCATCGTCGAGCGCAACCCGCGGTGTCCAGTCGAGGGCGCGCGGCGTCAACAGGTAGGCGTAGGCGGCTTTTGAGATGGATTTCCTGGTTGGGATGAGGCATTTGGCAAATGATCATTAGACTAATGACGCCTGGCGTCATCACGGGGTTGGTGCTCTATTTAATGTCTGTCCATAAACGGGCCTCCCTGCCCGTTATGGATTCGCTACGCAAAAACGTGGTTTTGCTACGCTCACATTTTCAATGACTTACGTCATCGAAAATGGCGGCACATCCGTGTGCCGCGTTAGCATGTGGCGTTTATGGACGGGCACTATTTAGAGTCATCCCAGGATTGGCGCTCTTTTTAGATGGTCATCCCAGGATTGGCGCAGCCAACTCCTGGGATCCAGTCTGTGCCGTGCCGGATTTTCTGGATGCCAGACGCAGCTGCGCTGGTCTGGCATGACGGCAGTTAAAAACGTTTCTTGATCTGGCATGACGGCGGTTAAAAAACGTTTCTTGGTCTGGAATGGCGGAATCAAAAATTTGGTCCTGTGTCATAACGGCGGTCTCGCCCAGGCGCGTTACCGCCCTGTAGAGTCTTTTCTGGCAAGGTATTTTCTTACTCCGCAAGCCGGCGAATGCGCACAATGCAAGCAAGGCTAAAGGGCTAAGCTTGGATTGGCCCAGGCAGGAGATTATTGAAGTTGCCATGTTCTATCGATCACAATGACGTTTTACGTATTAGCTACCGGCGGAGCGATTTGATGGAATCCGTTACCGTTTCACCCAACTATCAGGTCGTTATTCCCAAAGAGATAAGAGAACAATTGGGGATCATTGCCGGACAAAAGATCCAGGTCTTTGTCTACTCTACAAGGACCGAATTGAACTGATCCCGCTGCAACCGATGGAAAAGCTGAGGGGCTTTGCCAAGGGCATCGATGTGGCATTCGAGCGCGAAGCCGATCGGTTGTGAATGTCGTTGATTCATCGGCCTGGATCTCGTTTTTTTGCGGAGACCGGAATGCCAAGCTGTTTTCCGCGCCCATCGAAGACCTTGTACGCTTGCTCGTACCCAGCGTGACGCTGCACGAGGTCTTCAAATTCATGCATCGAAATCTTGACGAAGCGTCGGCACTGCATGCCGTGGCTCACATGAACCAGGGTCGGGTCATAGCACAAAATCACCGAGATCCTCTACCAGCTGCCACCGCCGCCGTGTACTTATGGGCGTTGATTGTTGTTTGATGAAAGCCATGACACTATAAAGGAAACCGTCTCAAAGCCTTTTCACGAATTCCGCCGGTGTGAGAATCGGATACCGATGTTGCAGGGCGAGCAGATCGCTGTCACCGCTGATTAAGTATTCGGCCTGACCGGCCAGGAAGGTGGCGAGTACCATATTGTCGTCCGGATCGCCCGGTACCTCGGCCTCGACCTGTCCAATTTCCACGATGTGCGTCTTGAAACGCAGCAGCAGCACAAACTGCTCGATGCGCCGCGTCTCCCACTGCAGGCGGTTGGCGATTTTGGGATAGCCGAGGACCTTGGCGATCTCCGCCAACATGGGGTCGGACAGCACCAGACCGAAATGGGCATTGCGCCAGGCGGAGACGATCTTTCCCGGAATGCTATCTGGCAGCATGAGCCCGGATATCAGGACATTGGTATCCAGGACCACCTTCATTTGCGGCGCGCGGCCTCAATCGCCTCTGCAATCTCGGCCTCGGCGGTGCCCGCTTCCATATCGGCATAGGCGTTCGCCAGCTCATTGGTCAGGCGCTCGAACTCCTTCTCCAGCAGCCGGATCCGGTTGAACAGATCGATATCGACCAGTGCGGCGATGGGCTTACCCGACTTGGTGATCAACACCGAGTCATGGCGGTACTGGATCTCATTGAGCAACTCACCCAGATTTTGCCGGACGGTCATGGCGGGGGCCTCACGAACCATTGTAATTACCTCAATTGATATAATTGCATGAATACTAGGCGAAACTTAGAGAAGGAACAAGCTTGAATTCGCCTTTCCAGGATTAATACACCAGGATTGGCGCTTTTTGTAGAAAGGCGTCATCCCAGGATTGGTGCTTTTTGTAGAAAGGCGTCATCCCAGGATTGGCGCTTTTTGTAGAAAGGCGTCATCCCAGGATTGGCGCAGCCAATTCCTGGGATCCAGTCCGTGCCGTGCAGGGTTTTCTGGATGCCAGACGCAGCTTCGCTGGTCTGGCATGACGGCGGTTAAAAAACGTTTCTTGATCTGGCATGACGGCGGTTAAAAACGTTTCTTGATCTGGCATAACGGTGGTTAAAAACATTTCTTGATCTGGAATGGCGGAATCAAATATTTGGTCCTGTGTCATAACGGCGGTCTGGACCAGGCACGCTACCGCCCTGCAGTGCCGCTGGGGCTCCGCATATGCCAAGCGGTGAACTTAGCACACGTTCAAGGCGTGAACATACTGTCAAATGCGACAGTTCGGCCCGGTCTCAGTATGCGTCGCCTGCCACGGAAGCGATCTCCTTGCGCACCTTGTTCAGCAGCACCGGCAGGCTGACGCAGCCGAGACCGACGATGCCGATCAGGGCGGTTTTGTTTTCCAGGCGCTGCAGGAGTCCGGTTCTGGGCGATGGGTTCATGTCGGCTGGCCTGGCTTGTTGGGTATCTGAAAGGGCGATGCTGTTCCTGGGCTTTCATCAATTGCAAGGGGTAGTTCAATGAACTACACTTGCTGCATGAAGTTCGAGTGGGACGAAGCGAAAAGTGATGCGTGTTTCCGTGAGCGAGGTTTCGACTTCACCTACGTTGCTCATGCGTTTTTCGATCCGAATCGTCTCGTTCGGGAAGACGCCCGACACAGCTATGGCGAGGAGCGTTACCAACTTCTGGGGAGTATTGATGGCCGCCTTTTTGTGGTGGTTTATACCCCTCGGCGCGGCGTGATGCGCATCATTTCGGCGCGAAAAGCCAATCAACGTGAGGTGAAGCAATATGAAAACCGTTCGCATGACGATTGATCCGGAGGATCCTGCTTCAATGGCACGCGGGCGCATCGATCCGGCCCGGTTAGATGCCACTACCGAAAGGGACATCGCGCGACAGACGGCGGCGGATGAAGCAGATGCCATGCTGGACGCAGCCAAATTTGCACGGCGCGTTCGCAAGCGCTTCGGATTCAGCCAGGCTGAGTTTGCGCAGCGCATTGATGTTTCTCTCGACACGATTCGTAATTGGGAGCAAGGGAAAAGATGCCCCACCGGTCCCGCAAAGGCGCTTTTGAAGGTGCTCGATAAAGCTCCGGAGGCCGCGCTGGCTGCCCTCCGTTGATTTGCTTTAACCTTGCGTCTTCCCAGGATTGGCGCTTTTTGTAGAAAGGCGTCATCCCAGGATTGGTGCTTTTTGTAGAAAGGCGTCATCCCAGGATTGGTGCTTTTTGTAGAAAGGCGTCATCCCAGGATTGGTGCTTTTTGTAGAAAGGCGTCATCCCAGGATTGGTGCTTTTTGTAGAAAGGCGTCATCCCAGGATTGGCGCAGCCAATTCCTGGGATCCAGTCCGTGCCGTGCAGGGTTTTCTGGATGCCAGACGCAGCTGCGCTGGTCTGGCATGACGGCGGTTAAAGGCATTTCTTGATCTGGCATGACGGCGGTTAAAACTCTTTTCTGGATCTGGCATGACGGTGGTTAAAAACGTTTGTTGATCTGGCATGACGGCGGTCTCGCCCAGACACGCTACCGCACTGTAGCGCCATTTCCGGCAGGGTGTTTTCTTACTCCGCAAGCCAGCAAATGCGCACAAAGCGAGGAAGACTAACAGGCCGTTATACCCAAAGAGACAAGGGAAGAATTGGGGATCATTGCCGGACAGAAGGTCCAGGTTCTTGTCTACAAGGGCCGACAAGGTAATGCTTTTGGGCATAACTGTCTGCTTGTTCCAGAGATCTCTGCAGTACCGGTAGTGCACTGTGGATCTGGTTCAGATTGGCAGCATTTTGTTCAGGTGCGTCAGGATACTCATGGGTGGCGAAGTTCCTTAGTTCACGCAGGCTGATCCATTCTGTAACGGAAGGTATGACCTGGAGTTTTTCAAGGCGATTCAGTTTGTCGAAAAATGATTCATCATCCTGCCAATCAGCGCCGAGCATTAAAATAGCTGAAAACAGCCGCTGGCCCATCGCATCCTGCAGTTTTCCAAATCGAAATAGCAGTTGATCTATGGCGGCAATGTTTTCATCGTTGAGTGCGAGCCAAGCGTCCTTACCCAGCGGAAAAAGTCCCTCGATCAGGTTAGCGGCATAGTTGAGCCGCCGCAGATGCAGGTGGCACTCATTTAACGCTGGTTTGAGTTTGTATTCGATCAGATCAGACCGGTTCACAGACGGATTCCCGTGCTGCGCGCTGTTTGCACGATGTGCGGGGGATTGGTTTCATTCGTTTTGTTTAACACCAGGTCTATGCGTTGATCACCGATCTTCTGCTTGAGCCGGGTTAGAAAACGGATCCTGGCCCGTGCTACCTCGTCGGGATCATTCAATGGGGTCTCGATATATAGATCAATATCGCCACCGCGTTGGCTTTCATCAGTTCGCGAACCAAACAGGTACACCCCGACATCTAAGCCAAACACCTCCTCCGCGGTAAGCTTGATGTTCTGGATTTGATGATTTGTCAATCGCATGATCTTATCCTAGCAGATTCAATGACATAACTGTAAGAGCCCCATATACTCTCCCAACCCCGTCTGGCCAACGGGAACATGGATGTCCTGAGTCGCTTCCTGAGTCGCTTTCTCTTGATCTACATTAAGTTACATAAAGTGTAACTAAATGTAGATCAATAGCAGGACTAATCGTCCTTTATCTGGCGTCATCCCGTCAGGATCGGAGCTTTTTGTAGAAAGGCGTCATCCCAGGATTGGCGCAGCCAACTCCTGGGATCCAGTTTGTGCCGTGCAGGGTTTTCTGGATGCCAGACGCAGCTTCGCTGGTCTGGCATGACGGCGGTTGGAAACGTTTGTTGGTCCGGCATGACGGCGGTTAAAAACGTTTGTTGATCTGGCATGACGGCGGTTAAGACTTTGGCATGATGGCGGTCTTGACCAGGCACGCTACCGCCCTGCAGTGCCGTTTCCGGCTCCGCATAATTCCGTGTAGCAGGCCACTCTCGGCCATCCATGGCCTTCGCGGCACCGGTGCGTCCTTGCACAATGGCCACTCTCGGCCATCCATGGCCTTCGCGGCACCGGTGCATCCTTGCACAATGGCCGCTCTCGGCCATCCATGGCCTTCGCGGCACCGGTGCATCCTTGCACAATGGCCACTCTCGGCCATCCATGGCCTTCGCGGCACCGGTGCATCCTTGCACAATGGTCACTCTCGGCCATCCATGGCCTTCGCGGCACCGGTGCATCCTTGCACAATGGCCGCTCTCGGCCGAAAAACCTGATCGCGCGCGAGCGCGCTCCTGCATTTCAATCGAGCTGGCTTGTTAGCCCGCTTTTTGCAACAGCAGGCAGTCCACCTTGACGGTTATTGGCCGGCCCATCATTTCGATCAACAACAACGCGCGCTGTTCTCCGCTGCGGGCCTGGAACAGGCCGTTCACGCCCGCCAGCGGGCCGTCGAATACGCGCACTTGATCGCCGGGCTCGACCTGTACCGGGTCCAGCCTGACCAGTCCGGTGCCGGAATCACAGCGGCTGCGAATCGCGCGGATAACCGTTTCCGGAACATGGGCCAGCTCGCCGCCAAACCTTACCAGGGTGCTGACGCCCCGCGTGGAGCGCACCGGGCCCAGGCTTTGCTGGCAGGCTGCCGCGTGCAGGAACAGGTAACGGGGAAACAAAGGCTCGATGCGCAGCTTTCTTTGCGAGCGCCGCTGGTAGGGATTGATGGCCAGCGGCAGGAAGCAATGAAACGCCTGCCGCTGCAGGTGTTCCAACGCGATGTGCTCCTGCCGCGGCCGGGTGTAAACCGCGAACCATTCCGGCTGCTTATCCATCACGCGTTTCGCCCCCTGATGACCGCTGCTGTGCACCATATTACCGTATGTTCAAAGGTTGAACAAATAATCACCCTGGCTCAGGGCCACAGATGGCGCTGATGGAAAGTCCACGATGGCTCTGACCGAAAGCTCACAGTGGCATCGACTGCGTTGACCAAGGTCAGGATCACACCCGATTTCGTCCGGGCCTGGATTTGGTTGGGGTTATAACCCGGCACGATCCGCTGGTATTGGCAGCCATACCCGATCT
>CAVPUV010000033.1:0-32321 GCA_963708905.1 uncultured Gammaproteobacteria bacterium
GTAGAAGCGGTGTGATCGCAGACACGGGCGGCTTGTTGCGCCAGCCGCCACTCCTCAAGCGGAATAAATCACTCCTGGCAACCACATCACCAGTTGCGGCCAAAGCGCGAGCAGGATCAGCGTCAGTAACTGAATGACGATAAATGGAATCACGCCGCGGTAGATGGCGGAGGTCGCGACCGACTGCGGGCACACGCCGCGCAGGTAGAACAGGGAAAAACCGAACGGCGGCGTCAGGAAGGATGTTTGCAGGTTCAGCGCAATCATCACGCCGAGCCAGATGGGATCCAGACCCATGGCCATCAGCACCGGACCGACGATCGGCACGACCACGAAGGTGATTTCGATGAAGTCCAGCACGAACCCCAGCAGGAACATCACCAGCATGACCACGGTCATTGCGCTGATCACGCCGCCGGGCAAGTTGTGCAACAGGTTGGCGATCTGGGTGTCACCGCCAAATCCCCGGAAAACCAGGCTGAACAAGGAGGCGCCGATGAGGATCATGAACACCATGGTGGATATCGCGGCAGTGCGGTAAACCACCTGACGTACCGTGGACAGATTCAACTGGCCTTGCTCAAGCGCCAGCAGCATGGCTCCCACCGCACCCACTGCTGCTGCCTCGGTCGGGGTAGCAATACCCTTGAGGATGGATCCCAGCACGGCCACGATCAACAGCATCGGACCCGCCGCCAGGCGCAGCAAGCGGCCAGCGCTGACGCGATCTTCTGCCGCATCGACCACCGCCGGCATGATGGCCGGGCGGGCGACGGCCAGTATCATGAGATAGAGGATATAAAACACCACCAGCAGCAAGCCCGGTATCAGAGCGCCGGCGAACAGCTCGCCCACCGAAACCGTCTTCGGGGTGTAGCTGCCCATACTCAGTTGCGCTTGTTGATACGCATTGGACAGGACGTCCGCCAGCATGACCAGAACGATGGACGGTGGAATGATCTGCCCCAGTGTGCCGGCCGCGCAAATCGTCCCGGTAGCCAGCGCCGGGTGATAACCGCGCTGCAGCATGGTGGGCAGCGAAATCAGGCCCATGGTGACCACTGTCGCACCCACGATACCGGTACTCGCCGCCATCATGGCGCCGACCAGCACCACCGCCAGCCCCAAACCACCGGGAATGCCATGCATCAGCCGCGCCAGTGACTGCAACAATTGATCGGCGACTTTCGACCGTTCCAGCATCACGCCCATGAACACGAATATCGGCACGGCGATCAGGGTTTCATTGTTCATGATGCCGAATATACGGTTCGGCAATGCGCCCAGGAACGAGGCATCGAAAGTGCCCGTGAGGATGCCGAGACCGGCGAAAATCAAGGCCACGCCGGCCAGCGTGAAAGCCACCGGGAAGCCCATCATCAGAGCTGGCCCGATGGCAAGAAAAAGACCCAGGGACATCCAGCCGGCCATGGCGGTTACAGCTCCTCTTTCGGACCGGTTGCGGAACTGCGCCGGTGACCCTTGCCGGCCAGGTAAAGATCCTTGAGGCGGACATAATGCGCCGCGCTGTAATGCAGCAGCTGCACCTCCTGCTCGGTCAGTGGCCGTGCAAGACGGGCTGGATTGCCCTTCCACAGAGTCCGGGCCGGCACGATGGTGCCGGGAGTTACCACCGCTCCGGCGGCAATCATGGTCTCATCTTCCAGCACCACACCATCCATCACGATAGCACCCATACCCACAAGGCAACGGTGGCCAATCGTGCACGCGTGCAGAATGACGCGGTGCCCCACCGTGATGTCATCAGCCAGGATGAGCGCTCCGCCCCGCGGTGAGCAGGAGCCTTCCGGTGTGCCATGCAGGATTGCGCCGTCCTGAATATTGCAGCGCTGTCCCACTTCGATGTGATTGTCATCGCCACGGATGACCGCCATGGGCCAGATGGAAACATCGTCCCCCAATACCACTGAACCGCTGATGCTGGCTTGTGCGGAGACGAATACGCGTTGTCCGAAATGCGGTTGTTGCTGCATGAAGCGGTATGCCTGGTTGATATGCGAAGCGATCACGACGCAGCGATGTTATCACCCCTGCCGCTCCTGTCACCGGGGAATTGCACTATCATTTATACACAGTCGGAGTAGTAACCTAATATCATGAGTTTTCGCGTCAATTGTGAGACTATTTTGTTATTATTTCGGTATCTTCATGTTTTTACAATATTTACAACATGCCCTGAAGACCAATCGACGAACTGACCGCCCGGTGGTTTGGGCGAATCCAGGCGGCTCAATTCACTTTCCCACAGACTTATCCACAGCTTGTGGCCTGTTGACATTTACCCGTCCGCCGCTTCTTATGCCTGGTACTAACGTTTACAATAGCCCACTCTCGGGTACGCGCCGCACGCCCATGCCGCAATCGAACTTAATAAGGCCCCCTGATCCGGATTCATTTCGTGAAAGAGCACATCGAAGAATTACTTACCCAATCCCTGCGGCATCTGCAGCGGAATGGCGTCCTGAACCTGGAACAGGAACCCTTGATCCATCTGGAGCGCACGCGGTCCAGCGAGCACGGTGAGTTTGCCACGAACCTGGCGATGGTGCTGGCCAGGCACACCAGCATGCCACCGCGCGAACTGGCCCAGGCCATTATCGACGCCATTCCAAGATCGCGCCAGATAGAAAAGATGGAAATTGCCGGGCCGGGATTCATCAATTTCTTCCTGCAGCATTGCTCCCTTACCGGCGTGATCAATGATGTACTTCATACGCGCGGGCAGTACGGCAGCCCGCTGGTGAAGCCCGAAGAAAGTATCACACTGGAATACGTTTCCGCCAACCCAACGGGACCATTGCACGTTGGTCACGGCCGCGGCGCTGCCTATGGCGCCAGCCTGGCCAACATCCTGGCTTTGTCCGGATATAACGTCCAACGCGAGTACTACGTCAATGACAATGGCCGCCAGATGGACATCCTCGCGACCTGCGTGTGGCTGCGCTACCTGGAGCTCTGCGGGGAAAAAGTCGACTTCCCGGAAAATGGTTACAAGGGCGATTATGTTTATGACATCGCCCGGCTGACGCGCGCCGAGCATGGCGACAAGTGGCGCTTCAGCAGCACGCAGATCAACGACGGCCTGCCGCCACATCCGCTTACCCCTGACGATCGCGAGATCCATATCGATGCGCTGATCGAGCGCACACGCCTGCTGCTCGACAAGGGCGGTTTCCAGGTCTTCTTCAATGCCGCACTGAACAGCATACTGAGCGACATCCAGGACGACCTGGAGGAGTTCGGTGTCGTTTACAACCAGTGGTTTTCGGAACAGGCCCTCGAGGACAGCGGCGCAGTCGAGGCCGCCATCGAACGCTTGCGCGATAATGGCCATCTCTACAACAAGGACGGCGCCACCTGGTTCCGGGCGTCGGCGCTGGGGGACGAGAAAGACCGGGTCATCATTCGTGAAAATGGCCGCGCGACCTATTTTGCCTCGGATATCGCCTACATCCTGAACAAGTTGGAACGCGGCTTCAACAAGGCCATTTACGTGCTGGGGGCGGATCATCACGGCTACATCGCCCGTCTGCGAGCCGCCGCACAAGGCATGGGAGAGGATCCGGACCGTTTGGAAATTCTGCTGGTACAGTTTGCGGTACTGTATCGTTCGGGTGAAAAAGTACAGATGTCTACGCGCTCCGGACAGTTCATTACCCTGCGTGAATTACGTGAGGAAGTGGGTAATGATGCAGCGCGGTTTTTTTACGTCATGCGCTCGCACGAACAGCATCTGGATTTTGATCTGGACCTGGCGAAGTCGCGCAGCAATGAAAATCCGGTCTATTACATCCAGTACGCACACGCGCGCATTTGCAGCGTGATGCGCAACCTGGCGCAGATGGACGTGAGTTACAATGAGGCCATCGGCGAAGCAGCACTTGGTCTGCTGACACAGGAACATGAGTTGGAACTGATGCGAACCCTCAGCCGCTACCCGGAATCCATTGAATCCGCCGCCCGGCTTCGCTCTCCTCATCTGGTGGCGTATTACCTGCACGCACTGGCCACCGATCTGCACGCATATTACAACGCCCACCAGTTTCTGGTGGACGAAGAAAACTTGCGTAACGCCCGTTTGAACCTGATTCTTGCCGCTCGTATCGTGCTGCGGTCCGGCCTGAACCTTCTGGGTGTTTCCGCACCAGAAGAAATGTAAAGGAGATCATTAGTGTGGCAAGGCGAGGAGCGAGCAGGGGCACAAAACCAAGAACACCCGCGGCAATATGGTTGTTTGCCGGAATTCTCATTGGCCTGGGGCTGGCATGGTATCTGGCAGCGAAGGGTTTCATCCCCCAGCCGCAACAGGAACAACCCGTTGCCGGCGATGCAACCGGGCGGCAGCGCGACGAAGCGGACTTGACTGACGAAATCAGCAAGCCCGTGGAACAACGCAGCAAACCCCGCTACGACTTTTTTACCGTTCTGCCGGAAATGGAAGTCGTCGTTCCTGAGCAGGAGCTCTCGCAACACCGCGAACCCGCCAGCCCGGCCGTTGCAACTGACGATTCCGAGACGTATCTGCTTCAGGTCGGATCATTCAAGTCAGCCGCGGAAGCCGACCAGATGAAGGCGCAACTGGCTTTGAGCGGTTTCGTGGCCACGGTGCAGTCCGTTACCGTCAACGAAGTCACCTGGCACCGGCTGCGCATAGGCCCGGTAAAGGGCCTGCAGCAGGCGGATGAAATCCGCCGCCGGCTGCGGGACAACAGCATCGACAGCCTGGTGATGAAGATTCCTTGATGGGGTCAGAGTAAAGTGCCAGAGTAACTACTCTGGCACTTTACTCTGACCCCACAGATCGGTCACATCCGCGTTTTCTCTGCCACGTTGCGCCACCCACTGCTTGCGCCAGGCAGAAAAAGCGTTCCATAAATCCGCGCCGTTCCAGGCCTCTTGCCGGGCGGGACGAAACCCCATGCCGTCCAACATCAGCAGACAACGACGCAGCTCCCCGCTGGCTGATTGCGCGGCAAACTCCAGCAGGCTGCCGGATGCACCCGCCGGGCCGAAATCGCGTAACCAGTGGCTCATTGCGTGGCGCGCCCGTACCGCATCGTTGGCTGTACATGCCTGCTTGAGCTCTGCCTGAATTTCGCTCTCCTTCTGCTCCGCAGGGCTTGTGACCACCCGCTGCGTGCGCATTCCCCGCTGCCGCTGCAACAACAGCGCGAGGGTGACCAGCCACAGGGCGGCGAACAGGAATGTCAGCCCATTCCAGTCACCGGCTGTTAGCGCCGGCTTCGGCACCGGGGCGGAGGTCGTGCTGCCCTCGACGTTCCCGGCTGTTGTAACGACGGCGGCCGGCGCTGGCGGCGCCAGGGTGGATGGCAGCACACGTAATCGCTGTTCGGGTAATACGGCGGTTTGCTCGCGATCGTTGAGCGTGTCCCACCAGTGCAGGCTCAGTTGCGGCAATACCAGTTCGCCTTCTTTTTCCGGCACCACCGCATAACGGAATTCCTTGTGTCCCAGCACCCATTTGCCATCATTGCGACTGATGCCTTGTGGCTGATCCGGATAAATTCGCACGTCGGGGACATCTGGCCATGGCGGTTGGGTGATCATGTTTTCTTCCAGGCCTACCGCGTCCACCATGATCGTCCGGGTTACCGGTTCACCGACGGTTAATGTATCGCTGGATGAAACCGTCTGCGTGAGTTCCAGGGAACGCGCCGGCAGCCAGGACTGTCCGTTGAAAGCAGGTGGTTTGGGCTGGATGACCAGTTCAACCGGCTCGCTGGCCACTTCGATGCGCCGGCCGCGGACGGTTGGCTGCCACAACCGGTCCGAGCGGCGATCAACCAGGCGGCCGCCGAGTTTCATCGGCGGAATCTGCAGGGGGCCGGATCGTTCCGGAAATACCGCATAGTGCCTTTCGAGAACACGGAAACGCACACCGTTACGTTCCGCCTGGAACGGTACCTCATCGAGCAGGCGTACCGACGCGGACGCAGGTTCCGGCGGGGAAATGGCGGCTTCGGTCAGGCTTTGCTGATAGAACACGCGCACGGTGAGCCGCAGCTGGGCGTGGACATAATAGGGACCGGTTTTCGGGTCCACTTCAACTTCGATGAATACCGTGGGAGCCTCACCCGGCTCCGGCTCGGGCGCCGCATCCACCTTCAGCTCAAGCGGTGTCGTCGTTGTTGCACCAAAGCGCAGGGCCGGAATGGTCAATTCCCCGCTGCGCCGGGGTTCCAGCGTCAGCATCAGGCGCACCACTGCAGATTGCTGGCCGTTGACAATGGACATCTGCGTTTCGGAGCGCCGGTCCAGTACCTCGAAATCCTTGTCCAGCAAGCTGAAATCCCCATCCAGGTTCTGCTGCGGATCATCGGTCTGAATGACCAGAGTCACGGTCTCACCCTGCACGATCCGGTCACGGTCCAGCTGCGCGCTGACATCCGCCGCCGCGGCTGCAGTGCACAGCAGTAATAAAATCCACCCGAACGCAATGAACTGACGGTATTTCACCATGGTTTCGATTCATCCCCGGGCGCGCCGCGGCGCCGATGTTCGTTCATGAATTTACGCCGCAGCAGACCACCCGGATCATCCGGAATGCGCCGCAACCACTGCTCCATGGCCTGGTTATCTTCTTCTGACCAGGATTCGGAATAATTGGGCTGATCTTTTTGTTCGTCCCCCTGCTTGCCTTCGCCCTGCTCTGTTTCCTGTTCACCCTGCTGTTGCTCGCCGGCTTCTCCCTGGTCGGCAGACTCACCACCCGACTGTTTGCCTGCCTCACCTTCACTGGCCTGGTCGGAGGATTCACCTTCCTGTGACTCACCTTCACCGTTTTGTTGTTCCTGTTCCTGCTGTTGTTGCAGCATTTGCTCCACCAGCTTGCGGTTGAAGCTCGCATCTTCCATCGCGGGGTCCAGCACCAGCGCCTGGTCATAGGCCTGCAAGGCTGCATCGAATTCACCCAGCTGTGCCAGCGCGTTGCCCCGGTTGTAATACCCATCCGCGGTATCGAGTTTTGACCAGGCGCCCAACGCGGTGTCGAACTTTCCGCTGCGGTACCAGGCTTCGCCCGCCAGCCCCGGTTCGACCGCCAGTGCCGCAGCACGGTCGCTCTCCTTGTTTTTCAGCGCCTGCCAGGCTTGCTGGTCCCGGCGTTGCCAGACGTCATCCCACCCGTTGGCTCTGGCCACGGGCAGGTACAAACCACCAGCCAGCACCCACATCGGTAACAGGAACAACACACCCCGGCGGAAGCTCGCCACCGCCAGCGGCAACAACAGCAGCACCAGCCAGGGGCCGGCGTCTTTCCAGCGTTGCTCCAGCGATTCTTCCCGGCGGGTGAATTCACCTCCCTGTGCCTCAAGCCAGGGCGATTCGTGCGACACCGCCGTTGTATTGAGTTCGGAATACTTGCCGCCACCGGCAGCGGCCACATCTTGCAGGCGGGCAGCATCCAGACGCGCAATCACGACATTGCCGTTGCGATCCGTGACAAAACCCCCGCCACTGGGAATCGGTGAACCTTCCATCGTGCCTACCGCCAGCACCGAGGTGATCACCCCGCGGTCGCCTAATTCCCGCGCCTTGGCGGCATCGGCGCTTGCGGCGGAATCACTCACCAGCAAGACCTGACCGCGGCTGAATCCGGCACGCTCCAGCAGGGTAACAGCCATGCCGAGTGCCAGGTCGGCGCGGCTGCCGGCCACCGGCATGACATCGGGCCGCAAGGCGGGCAGCAGATTGGCGATGGTATGGGTGTCCGTGGTCAGCGGTGAAACCACATAAGCGTCTCCGGCGTATGCCACCAGACCGGTCTGCCCCTCCCGAGTTTCACTCAACAGGTCTGCCAGCCGGAAACGGGCGCGGGTAAGACGGTCCGGCCGCAGGTCCTGCGCCAGCATGGAGTCTGACAGGTCCAGTACAATGACACGGGCGTCCCGTGCGGCAAAAGACCCGTCAGGGAGTTGCTGCCAACTGGGGCCGGCCAGTGCCAACACCGCCAGCAGCATCGCGGCGCCTGCCAACCAGTGTCCTCCGGATCGCCGCGCCCCGCCCGCCGCTTCCTGCTGGCTCAACCAGCGCAACAAATGGGGGTCGCACACCCGCTCCCAATCGCCGGATGGACGGCGGGAACGGCGCCATAACCAGGGCAGCAGCACAGCCAGCGGCAGAGCAATCAGCCAAAGAGGACGAATGAAGTGGATTAATTCCAGCCCGTTCATGCTGCGCTCAGGCGGAATGAGGCCTGTCGCCGCAGGATCATCAGGGCGCTCAACAACATGATGAAAAAAGCCGCGGACAAGGGCCAGAAAAACAATTCATCCACCGGGCGTACGGATTCCTGGTCGCTTTGGACCGGCTCCAGCTTGTCAAGTTCGGCATAAATCTCTTCCAGCGCCGCAACGTCGCGGGCGCGAAAGTACTTGCCACCGGTGCGCTCGGCGATGGCCTTCAGCACGTCCTCGTCGAGGTCCGCTGAAGGATTGACCAGGCGGGAACCAAAGAAATCCCGCACCATCATTTCATCGGCCCCAACGCCGATGGTGTAGATGGTCAGTCCTTCACGCGCGGCAAACTCGGTGGCTTGCAATGGCTGCACTTCGCCGGAGGTGTTGGCGCCATCGGTGAGCAGAATCAGCACCCGCTCAGTGGCCGCGTCTTCGCGCAAGCGCTTGACCGACAGGCCGATGGCATCACCGATGGCCGTCTCCCGGCCCGCCAGGCCGATTTCAGCTTCATCCAGCAGGATCGAAGTCGTCTGGGTATCAAACGTCAACGGTGTCTGCAGGTAGGCGCGGCTGCCGAACAGCACCAGGCCGACGCGGTCGCCGCGGCGGCGCTGAATGAATTCCCCGGCCACTTTTTTCACCACCGTAAGCCGGTTCACTGCCTGCTGGTCCACAATCATGTCCTGGGTGTCCATACTGCCGGATATATCCACGGCCAACAGCAGATCGCGGCCGGTCACGGGCAAAGTCTCAATATCTCCCACCCACTGCGGCCGCACCGCCGCCAGCAGCAGCAACAGCCAGATCAGCGCAGCCACCGCCGCCAGCGCGGACCGTTGCAGATAGCCGGCATCACTGCCCCCTACCAGTGCAAACCATGGCACTTTCAATGCCTGCATGGGCAGTTGCGGTACGGCCTTCAGTGCCGTGCGCACCAGCCAGGGCAATGGCAGCAATAGCAACAACCACGGCCAGGCCAGGATGACGCCGGAAGTTGTAGCTACATCAGCCATACTTGCGCACCCAGGTGCGCGCCAGATCTTGCAGGCTCCGGGCATCGAATTCGGGCTCGGGCTCATAGGGACCACTGGCCAGTGCTGCAAGGCCGTCAGTACGTATACCCTGTGGCATCAGCGACTGGATGAAACGCACCCATTCGATACCTTGCAGACGGGCACAGGCAGTGCCGGGAAACGCACGCAGCGCAACGACGCGGAACAAGCGGTTCAGCCTGGCCAGACATTCGTGTGGATGTTCAGCGAAATGAATATCTGTGGCGATATCTTCCAATGCTTTGAGCAACTTCCGCCGCCGGCGCATGATCCGCCATTGACGATAGCCAATGCGCAAGGCCAGCGCCGCCAGGGCCAAACCCAGAGCCGCCAGCAACCACCAGCCAGGAGCCGGTGGCCACCAGCCGGGGCCAGTGGCGGCATGGATATCGCGCAACTGGGAAAGCAAATTGTTGCCGCCTTCGTTCATAGCAGTTTTTCAGACCGGGTGGCCCACGAGAATGCGCAATTCGCGGCCCAACAGATCCACCGGGTCGTCGTCCGTATACATCACCATCCAGCCACATTGGTGGCGCTGGAACAGGCGGCGCGGCGCCTCCAGGTGCTGCAGGCTCATCTGCTTGAATCGCTTCCGGTCGGCTGACTGGCCGGTGTCGATAATGGACGTGGCATGACCGTCACTGATCGGGTAACGGCCATCCGGCAATTCGTGTTCAGAGCGGTCCAGCACCTGGCAGCCGATGACATCATTGTGTTTGCGCAGGCGCGACAAGTGCCGGTTGCAATCCTCGTCCAGACTGAAAAAGTCGCTGATGATCACAACCAGGCTGCCGGGCCGTGCCGCATGCCGCACCCGTTTCAGGGCGGCCGAAAGGGGCGTGGCCTGCAGTCCGTCAGGCGCCGGTTGCAACCAGTCGACCAGGCTCTGGATCATGCGCATGGCCCCGCGGCGGCCGCCGGCGGGGCGCAATTCACGATGCCGGCCGGGAGCGAACAGGAAACCGCCGATGCGATCACCACGACGCACGGCTGACCAGGCTACGGACGCCGCCAGTTGTCCCGCCGCCACCGATTTAAGCCTGCGCCGCGTGCCAAAATACAGGCTGGGGCTGGCGTCCAGCACCATCAAAACCGGCCGTTCCCGTTCTTCCTGGAAGACTTTGGTGTGCGCTTTACCGGTACGCGCAGTGACACGCCAATCCATGTTGCGGATGTCATCTCCGGGCTGGTAAATTCGCGACTCCAGGAAGTCCACGCCGCGGCCACGAAAACGTGAGCGATAGGCGCCTGCCAGCGCCGACGCCGCGGGCTGACGCATGGGCAAGCGCAGGGCATTACAACGGGGGCGCAGTGCTATCAGCTCAGCAGCGGTGAGGTGAATACCATCACCGCGAGCCATTAGTGTCCGGTCACTCACAAGCTCACGGCCGCAATCATGGAACCGGGACCCGGTCCAGCAAGCGGTCGATGAGTTGATCGACCGTCACGCCGTCGGCTTCGGCTTCATAGGATAACAACACGCGGTGACGCATCACATCGTGAATCACCGCATGGACATCGTCCGGGGAAACATAGTCGCGATTGTCCAGCCAGGCCCTGGCGCGCGCGCAGCGATCCAGGCCAATCGTTGCCCTGGGACTGGCCCCATAGCTCACCATTGCCGCCATGGCTTCATCCCAGCGGCCCGGGTCGCGGGTGGCCAACACCATTTGTACGATGTAATCCTGCAGGGCAGGCGCCAGATACATGTCGAGTACCCCTGCCTGAGCCGAGAACACCTGCTGCTGGCTGACCAGCACCGGCGCAGCGGTTTGTTGGCCCAGTTCTTCCCGCGCTTGTCGCCGCGCCAGATTGAGTATCTGCAGTTCCGCCTCGGCACTGGGGTAGGTAATGGATACATGCATCAGGAAGCGGTCGAGCTGTGCTTCAGGCAGCGGGTAGGTTCCTTCCTGCTCGATCGGGTTTTGCGTGGCCATCACCAGAAACAGACGCGGCAAGCGATAAGTGACGCGGCCCACCGTAACCTGGTGCTCGCCCATGGCTTCGAGCAGAGCGGACTGCACCTTGGCCGGAGCGCGATTGACTTCGTCTGCCAGAATCAGGTTATGAAATATCGGCCCTTGCTGGAACTCAAAACTGCCCTCTTGCGGGCGATAGATCTCGGTGCCGGTCAGGTCCGCCGGCAGCAGGTCGGGGGTAAATTGAATGCGGTGGAAGTCGCCTTCGATACGGTCTGCGATCACCTTGATGGCGGTGGTCTTGGCCAGGCCCGGCGCGCCTTCCACCAGCAGATGGCCATTGCTCAGCAGCGCGATCAGCAAGCGTTCCATCAGGCGCTGCTGGCCGATGATCAACTCGTTGGCCGCCTGGCTCAGACGGATGAATGCAGCGTGGGCCTCGGTGGTTGCCGCTCGAGAGTCCGTGGTTTCGGCCCCGTCGGCCTGGATTTCACATTGAGTCATAAAAAATATCCAGTCAGGCAATTGGCGATAAAAGCCGAGAGTATACTTACAATTCCTGCGGATCGATATCGATCACCCAACGGACTTTGCGGCCGGATGGCAGCACTTGCAGAGGGCCCAGCCAAGCGTCAATCTGATGGTGTAATTCAGCCCGGGCAGTGCCGTGAATCATCAGGTACATGCGGAAACGTCCAGCCACTTTCTCCATGATGGCGGGCATAGGTCCGAACACTCTGCTTTCTCCGGCGGGAAAACACCCCGCCGCCGCGCGCAGAAACCGCTCCACATCCTCGCGCGCGTGCGCTTCGGCGCGCAGCAGCACCTGGTAGGTAAGCGGCGGTAACTGCGCCAGCCGGCGCTCTTCCAGCAGCCAATCGGCAAAGACCTCATAGCCGTGCTGTATCAGCAGGGCCAGGGCCTCGTTCTCCGGATGGAAGGTCTGCAGAATCACGCTGCCGGGCTTCTCTACCCGCCCGGCGCGTCCTGATACCTGCAGCAAGGTCTGGCCCAAGCGCTCCAGCGCGCGGAAATCCGGACTGAACAGCGCCTGGTCGATATTGACCACCACCACCAGGGTGACGGCCGGAAAATGATGCCCCTTGGCCAACATCTGCGTACCCACGAGGATACAGGCGCCGCCCTGCATCACCTGCTCCACTTGTTCATCGAAACTGCCCTTGCGGCTGGTGCTGTCGCGGTCGAAACGCAGCACCGGTACGGCGGGGAAACAGTCCTGTAAAGCCCGCTCCAGCTGCTGCGTGCCCTCACCGGCACTGACCAGTGCATCCGCCCGGCAATCGGGGCACAGGGCCGGCACTCGCCGCTGGCTGCCGCAATGGTGACAGCTTAACTGGCCGGCGCTGCGGTACCAGGTGAGATTGGCATCGCAGCGATCACACGTCCCGTGCCAGCCACATTGCTCGCACATCAGCACCGGCGCCCAGCCGCGGCGGTTGAGAAATACCATGACCTGTTCCTGCCGCGCCAGGGTGTCCGCAATCGCCTGCACGGTTCCTGCAGCCAGACCGTGGTCACGGGTGTTCTGGCGCATATCGAGCACCCGCCAGCGCGGCAGCGCTGCCTGCGTGGCGCGCTGGCGCAAGCGGTGCCGCGTGTATCTGCCCGTCAGCGCATTGTTGAGAGATTCCAGGGAGGGGGTGGCGCTGCCCAGTACGATCGGAATATCGAGTCCGGCCGCGCGCTTGACCGCAACATCCCGGGCCGAATAACGAAAACCATCCTGCTGCTTGAATGAGGCGTCGTGTTCCTCATCCAGCACGATCAGTCCCAGCTCCGGCATGGGCGTGAACAAGGCCGAGCGGGTACCGATCAGCAGTCGAGCGCGCCCCGAGCGGGCGGCTTCCCAGGCCGCCAGGCGCTCACCCTGGCTGATGCGCGAATGAATCACCGCAGGTTCCAGTCCCAGCCGCCGGCGGAATCTGCGCAGCAACTGCGGTGTGAGGCCGATTTCCGGCACCAGCACCAGACCCTGCCGGCCCTGCACAAGAGTCCGTTCGAGCAGGTGCAGGTAAACCTCGGTCTTGCCACTGCCGGTGACCCCGTCCAGCAAGTGGCAGTGAAATCGACCGCTGTCCCTGCCGCAGCCATCCAAAGCCTGTTGCTGTTCGACGGTCAGCGGCGGCCCGGGCGTAATGGTGGCCTGTTGTGGCGCCGCCGGTTCCGCAATGACCCAAGCCTGTTGCAGCAAGCGCGCCAGCGTCGCCCGCCAGCGCGCGCCTTGCCCGGCCAGGTGTATCTCGTAGACCGGTCCGCTCTCCAACCGTTGCAGCATCGCATACTGCGCGCTGGCCTTGCCGGGCGCGTGTTGCAACCGCACCCTGCCAGCGTCCGTGAGCCTGAATTGCAGCGGCTCCTCGGGCAGCGAGCCATCGGCTTTACGCAGGGCCGGTGGCAACGCCGTTCGTAATACCTCGCCGGGAGCATGTTTGTAGTATTGCCAGCACCAGGCCAGCAGGTTCATCAGGCTGCTGTCCAGCAAGGGCCTGCCCTCATCGAGAACCGCAGTGACCGGCAGCAGCCGTCCCGGTTTGATGATGCTGGGCACATCAACTTCAACCACGATGCCTACCAGCTGGCGCCGGCCAAATGGAACCACTACCCGTGTGCCAGCCGGTGCGCTCTGGCCTCCTTGGGCGGGCAGGTAATCGAACAATTGCGGCAAGGGAACCGGCAGGGCAACCCGCAGCACGCGGTTCGGATGAGCGTCATTCATAGGGCGTCAATTCTACCGCGCATGGTGCGTCGGCGATCCCTATTTCAGACCAGCCGCTGATTTCCGCTATGATCGGTCTGCCAGTCGGCAATCAACAGGGAGAAAACCATGAGCATGATGAAGGAATTCCGTGAATTCGCAATGCGTGGAAACGTAATGGATATGGCGGTCGGCATCATCATAGGCGCCGCCTTCGGCAAAATCGTGGCTTCGTTCGTCAACGATGTGCTGATGCCGCCGCTGGGACTGGCGCTGGGCGGCGTTGACTTCAGCGACCTGGTAATCACTTTGAAGGAAGCGAGTGGCGAGGTCGCCGCAGTGACACTCAATTATGGTTCGTTTGCCCAGACCGTAGTCGATTTCGCCATCATCGCCTTCGCCATATTCATGATGATCAAGGCCATGAACTCGCTGAAGAAGAAAGCAGAGGAAAAACCGGCCCCACCTCCCCAGCTTTCCGCACAAGAAACCCTGCTGACGGAAATCCGTGACCTGCTGAAAGACCGCAACCGTTAGAACCGCTGCGGTCAGTCAGTTCATCTGCGGTGATACCGGCGCCTTGGCGTTGAGCTGGGAAAATTTGCGATTGAGCAAATCCAGATCGGATTCGAGTTCTGTGACGTCGCTCACAATTCGCGCCGCTTCGCGCAACAGCAGATCCGGGCCTTCATCCGCCGCATCGCTTTCGTCGTCCGTAGCCGGGGCCTCGGAAAATTCGTCGAAATTCTCTTCCACCAGCACATCATCGCGTTTGACCAGTGGATCAGCCCCTTCGTGCTCGGCTTTACGCTGTTCGCGCTTGGCCTCCTCCTCAGCCAGTTCCGCACGCGCGCTGGACTCCAGCAGAGAAACACGGGTTTGGCTGGACTTGGTGTTGTATTCCGCGATATCGGCCAGCAGCCAGTTAAACTCCTCGTTACTGCCCACACGGCTTTCGTAGCGGTTTTCGGCGACGGCAAGCAGCCGGCTCATGTCACCGGCAGGCTGGTAGCGGGTCGGGTCGATGGTGGTCCAGGGCAGCGCATGGTGTAAAGACCGTTCGCCATATTCAGCCGGATCGCCGGCCGAGGGAAAGCGGATATCCGGTTCGACACCGCGATTTTGCGTGGAGCCCCCGTTGATACGAAAAAACTGCGCCATCGTGATCTTGAGCTGGCCCATTTTGGGGGAATCCGCGGGGGCGTAATCATCCAGATCCAGCAGGCTCTGTACCGTGCCTTTACCAAACGTGGGTTCACCGATAATCAGGCCACGACCGTAGTCCTGGATGGCGGCGGCAAAAATTTCCGATGCTGACGCACTGTAACGATTTACCAGCACTGCCAGTGGGCCTCCCCAGGCCATACCCGCCTCGACATCTTCCTCCAGCGAAATGCGGCCATTGGAGTTGCGCACTTGCACCACCGGGCCCTTGTCGATAAAAAGACCGGTCAGCGTCGTCGCTTCCATCAAAGAGCCGCCACCGTTGTTGCGCAGGTCGACCACCAAACCAACAATACCCTGTTCCTGCAGCTCACTGATCAGACGGCGCACATCCCGCGTACTGGAGCGATAGTCCGGCCGGTTCTCCGCGCGGCCACTGAAGTCCATATAAAAAACCGGCAGATTAATGACACCGATTTTCACCATTTTGTCACTGCCTTCGACCGGAACTTCGATGACACTGCTTTTCGCTGCCTGTTCTTCCAGCTTGACTTCGTTGCGCAGAATATCGATCAGGGTGGTCGGACCACTCACGCTGGCGTCCGCAGGCAGTACTTCGAGGCGCACCACCGTGTCTTTAGGTCCGCGGATCAGATCGACCACGTCATCGATGCGCCAGCCGATCACGTCCACCATTTTTCCATCCTGTCCCTGGCCAACCGCCGTGATGCGATCACCGGCTTTCAGGCGGCCGTCCAGCGCTGCAGGTCCGCCGGGAACGACGCTGGCAATGGTGGTGTATTCGGTTTCACGCCCCAACAAGGCGCCAATGCCCTCCAGCGAGAGTTTCATCGAAATCTCGAAATTTTCCGAGGTGCGTGGCGACAGGTAGGAGGTATGCGGTTCAATCGATTGGGCGAACGCATTCATAAAGAACTGAAATACATCTTCTGTATTGAGCTCATTGATACGGCGGTCCAGGTTGCCGTACCGTTCCTGCAGGGTTTCGACAATGGCTGCGTCTTCCTTGTCGGTCAGTTTCAGCCGCAGGTAATCATTCTTGACCCGCTGGCGCCACAGTTCGTCCAATTCGGCGGTTGACTTCGCCCAAGGCGCATCCTCGCGATCAAATTCGTAGTATTCATCGACGGTGAAATCCATCGGCCGTTGCAGGGCTTCGCGGGAAAAAGCCACGCGCTCGCGTACACGCTGAAGATAGATATTGAAGATGTCGTAGGCCGGGAGTAAATCCGAATGACGCAAGGCATCGTCCAGGCTGGTGCGATAACGCTCGAACGCAGCGATATCCGATGCCAGGAAATAATTCCGGTTCGGATCGAGCAGATCGATGTACTCATCCAGGATGACGCTGGAAAACTCGTCATCCAGACGGGTGTCCTTATAGTGCCAATTGGTCAGAAACCGTGTCGCCAGGTTGGTCGCGTAACGCTGATCCATGCTGGGCTTGAGCTCCAGCGATTCAGCAGGCTTTGCGGCGGCCCAGCTTAATGAACTGGCCAATGCCAGAATAAGAATAATCGCAATCCGTCTCACGTATGAATCTCCTGTACTGACCGGGCTTTTATCTGCCAAGACAACGCCAAAACCGGGCCGGGATAGCTATTTATGCCTGTTTCCGACAAGGAAAACAATGCGGAGTTTCCAATTACCGATAAATTAACGCCTGTTTTTGTTCCATTATCCGGCGAAATCGATCAGTCCTGATGCATGTGCCATGGAGTCAGCATGATAGGACGAGCGCACCAGGGGCCCGCAGGCGACGTGGGTGAAGCCCATGGCCCTGGCTCTGGTCCCCAGATCGGTAAATTCATCGGGTGTCCAGTAACGCAGCACCGGATGGTGGTAAGGTGTCGGCTGCAGATACTGCCCGATGGTCACCAGGTCGACTTCATGCCGGCGCAGATCCTGCAGGGTTTGCATGACCTGGTCCAGCTGCTCGCCCAATCCCAGCATGATGCCCGATTTACTGGGAATCTGCGGATGTTGCTGTTTGAAACGGGCGAGCAAATCCAGCGACCATTGATAATCCGCTCCTGGCCTTACATTGCGATACAGTGCTTCAACCGTCTCGATATTGTGGTTGAACACATCCGGCGGCGCCGCAGCGAGCAACTCAAGAGCTCGTTCCATGCGGCCTTTGCCGCGAAAATCAGGCACCAGTATTTCGATATGAATGCCGGGACTGGCAGCGCGTACCTGGCGTATACACTCGGCAAAATGCCCGGCCCCGCCATCCCTGAGATCGTCCCGGTCGACCGAAGTGATGACCACGTACCTCAGGCCCATGTCGCGCACGGTGGCGGCCAGCTGCTCCGGCTCACGGGCGTCGGGCGGATTTGGCCGGCCATGCGCCACATCGCAAAAAGAACAGCGCCGCGTGCAAATGGCGCCCAGTACCATGAATGTCGCCGTTCCCTTGGAAAAACACTCGTGAATGTTTGGACAGGTGGCTTCTTCGCACACCGTAACCAGTTGCCGGTCGCGCAACTTTAATTTCAAGGCGCCGACGGCATTGCCCGCGGGCAAACGCACCCGGATCCACGGTGGTTTACGCAGCCGCGGGGCATTCTCTTCGAATTGCGCCGTGTTTCTCGCCATCTTGTGCGCGCCGACCTGCTTGCCATCTGCATCAGCAATGAGCCGCAGGGGAATGTTAATTTCTTTACTCATGATAAAAAGTCGGGCTATTCCAGCCAGTCAACGGAGGCGTACCCTAATTGCCGCGCCAGGTGATCCACCAGCACATCCTCAACGTCTCGCAGCTTCACCGCCCTGAATGATACCAGTTGTGTGATTTCCAGGCCGTGGAATCCACAGGGATTGATGCGCTGGAATGGCTCCAGGTCCATGTCGATGTTGAATGCCAGTCCGTGGAAGGCACAACCCCGTCGCACGCGCAAACCCAAAGACGCGATTTTTGCACCGTTGACGTAAATTCCCGGTGCGCCGGCCAGGCGCTCACCCTGGACCCCGTACTGGTCCAGCACCTGGATGATGGCTTGCTCGATACGGCTGACGAGGTCACGCACGCCGATATGGCGGCGCCGGATATCGACCAGAGGGTAGGCCACGATCTGGCCCGGACCGTGATAAGTAACCTGTCCTCCCCGATCTGCATGGACCACGGGAATATCACCTGGCGCCAGCAAGTGCTCCGCTTTTCCCGCCTGGCCCAGGGTAAATACGGGTGAATGTTCGAGCAGCCACAGTTCATCTACGGTCAGTTCCGTGCGCTCATCGGTGAACTGCTGCATGGCGCGCCAAACCGGCTCGTAATCCACGCGGCCGAGCTTTCGCACCCGCAGCGTGTCCAGGCCGTTACTAACAGCGAGCATTTGACTGGTTTCAATGTTCACTGAAGATCAGAGCGCCATCAACACCAATTCGCAGTCGGTCAAGGACTGATAGATGTTATCCAGCTGCCGCTGGGATTCCGCTTCTATGACCGCGGTGACCGAGATGAAATTGCCGGCTTTGCTCGGTGTGACTTTGATACTTTCACCGCTCACCAGTTCGGCATGGGTGAAAATGATGTCGCTGACGATGCGTTCGAACTCGGTACTTTGCCGGCCCATCGCCTTGATCGGGAAACGGCAGGGAAATTCCAGCAGGGAATTTGAAGGTTCACTCTTCATCACTGAATAAACCTCCCGCCCACAAACGCACGCCATCCCAGGTACGACCGAAAAACCCGGCTGCCTCGACCGCATTCAGCGTGATCAAATCACGGCGGGCAACGACTTCATCGCCCAGGTGGACGGAGATACTGCCCACCACCGCATCAGCGGCCAGAGGCGCGCTCAATTGCGGCTGCAATTCCACCTGACCATCCAGATCTTCGTAGCGGCCGCGCGGAATCGTGACAAACAACGGCTCGGCCAGGCCCATGGTGACCTCGTCGGCCACGCCTTTCCATACCCGGGTCCTGGCCAGTTCGGTCCGCGCCTGGTACAGCTGCACGGTTTCAAAAAAACGGAAACCATAGTTCAGCAGGCCCTGGCTTTCGCTGACCCGCGCAGACTCGGATGATGAACCCATGACGACGCTGATCAGGCGCATGCCATCGCGCATGGCGGACGCCGCCAGACAGAAGCCCGCAGTTTCGGTGTGACCGGTTTTCAGGCCGTCGATCGCCGGGTCCCGCCACAGCAGGCTGTTGCGGTTGTGCTGGCGAATATTGTTAAAAGTAAATTCCTTCTCCGCGTACCAGGCATAGTAGTCAGGGAATTCGCGGATAATGGCAGCACTGAGTAAGGCAATATCGCGCGCTGTCGTGTAATGCTCTGCGCCAGGCAAGCCGGTGGCATTCTCAAAATGCGTGGCGGTCAATCCCAACTCATTGCCATAGTGATTCATCAAACTGGCAAATGCTTCTTCGGTGCCGGCCACGTGCTCGGCAAGCGCCACGCTGGCGTCATTGCCGGACTGGATGACCATGCCACGAATCAATTCTTCCACCGTCGGACTCATGGCGGGATCGATGAACATGCGTGAACCCTCAGCACGCCAGGCGTTTTCGCTGACTACCACCTTTTCATCGAGACTGATGTCGCCGGAGGCCAGTTCCTTGAACACGACATACGAGGTCATCAGCTTGGTAATGCTGGCGGGCTCGACACGCAGGTCGGCGTTGTTTTCAACCAGCACACTTTGACTGTTGAAATCCATCAGAATGTAGCTGGCGGCGCCGAGTTGCGGCGCCGCTGGCACCGGCGGTGGTCCGGCTTCAGGCGGTGGGGGTGTCTGCGCCTGCGTGTAGCCGCAGCATGTCAACAGAAACAGCAGGAAGGCAATTTTGGTTTTCATGGGTTCCAGGGCGTTGTCATTAATACCGGGAAGGCGTTCAACGTTTCACTCTATGCGGCCGCTCGAAGCCAAGTTCAATGGCGCGCTGGATCACCGTTTCGATTTCATGATTGCTCGCGTAGGGACCCAGCCATACCCGGAAAAGATGGCCGCCGTTGTGAATGCTCACCGGTTGCAGATCAGCCCGGGCCAGGCGGCTGGCCAGTTCTTCCGCGCCATCACGTTGGCCAAAGGCACCGGCTTGCAGCCAGGTATCGGCGACAGTTTCCGCCTTGGTATCGCGTACATCGTCACTGCCGATCACGCGAACTTCGACCGCTGCCGTACCGGTGGCAATTATGCCCAGCCGCAGCGCGGCACCATAGGACAGGTCGATCAGACGATTATCCCTGAACGGACCCCTGTCGTTGATCTTGACGATAACCTTGCGGCCATTGTCCAGATTGGTCACTTGCGCGTATGAAGGCAGCGGCAGTGTTTTATGCGCAGCGGTCGCCAGGTGCATGTCGTATGGCTCACCGCTGGAAGTGCGGCGGCCGTGAAACTTGCTGCCATACCATGATGCCGTGCCACGCTGGCGGTAACCTTTGCCGGATTCGAGCACGTAGTATTTCTTACCGAACACCTCATAGGGTGAGGTGTTGCCATAGCGGGATCTGGGTTCGGCACGCGGCTGTGCATCCTTTACATCTTCTGCCCTTATGTTGGCGGCAGACGGTCCGTCATCCGGTTCCGGCTGGCCTTTTGGCGCACTGGCGCAGGATGCCAGCAACAGCAGCAATACTCCGCTGCCCAGGCACTCGACCCATCGCCGTCCACCCGTTTTCACTCAAGCATTCCCCGGCGAAGCTCCTCGCTCAACTCAAACACTGCCATGGCATAAAGTGGGCTGCGGTTGTAGCGCGTGATGACATAGAAATTGTTGAAGATGAGCCAGAATGATGCTGCGTGCTCTTCTTCCAGCCTGACGACGGCGACGGGTTGTGCACCATCCACCTCATGGCTGCTGGTAAACCCCGCATGCGACAGTTCTTCTATCGTGTATTTCGGTTCGAAATCCCGCTCGGCCACCAGGTCCAGGTTGGCTCCCGCTGCCGCAACAAGCGGATAAACCACCGGTTCACCATATTGCCAGCCGTGCCGGTGCAGGTAGTTGGCGACGCTGCCAATCACGTCATCCATGGAGCTCCACAGGTCACGGCGCCCATCGTCGTCCAGATCAACCGCGTATTCGCGATAACTGCTGGGCATGAACTGACCGAGACCCATGGCGCCGGCATAAGAGCCCGACACCTCCTGCAGCGGCAGACCTTCTTCTTTTCCGAGCAGCAGGAAATTCATCAACTCGCTGGAAAAAAAATCCGAGCGGTCACGTCCGCCAGCGGGATAATAAAACGACAATGTGTACAGTGCGTCGAGCACGCGGTAGCCGCCGGTAATGCGCCCGTAAAAAGTCTCGACTCCGATAATGGCCACGATCACCTGCGGGTCCACCTGAAAGCGATCTGCGGCCTTGGCAATGCGGGTTTCGTGCTCGCGCCAGAACGCCACGCCGCCATCGATACGCTTCTGGTTGAGAAATATGGGGCGATACAGGTACCACGGTTTGGCTTCAGCAGGCCGGCTGATGGCATCGACTACGGACTGCTTGAACCGCGCCTGTTGCAGCACTTCAAGCACTTCCTGCTGGTCCAGCTGGTGCTCGTTTGCCGCTTTGCGGGCAAAAGCCTCGGCGCCGGGATGTTGCTCGGCAAGACAGGAGGTACTCGATACGGATACCAGCGCCAGTAAGACCAAGCGGTTCACGATATATACATATCCTTGCAAGGCGTCGAGGTTCAACTTCATCGTTAATGCCAGGTCACTGTCAACATATTTCACCGCCCTACCGGGCTGGCCCCGCCCAGTGTACCCGAATCGTCCCGGATTGAGACAATATGCGGGCTAGCGTATGAAATTCCGGTGGCCATGAATGGACATCAAAATGCCGAATCCTGCCAGCAGTGTGACAATTGAAGTGCCGCCGTAGCTGATCATCGGCAAAGGCACACCGACGACCGGCAGCAGGCCCGAAACCATGCCGCTGTTCACCACCACATAGATAAAAAATGTCAGGCCCAGGCTGCCGGCCAGCAGACGGGAATACGTGTCCTTGGCCAAACCGGCAATGTAGCAGCAGCGAGCAGTGATGACGACGTACATGAGCAGCAACAGGGTAACACCCAGCAAGCCGAATTCTTCGGCCATCACCGCAAGGATGAAATCCGTGTGCCGTTCCGGAATGAACTCCAGGTGCGACTGGGTGCCGTTGAGCCAGCCCTTGCCCAGCAAACCGCCCGATCCCACAGCAATCTTGGACTGGATAATGTTCCAACCGCTGCCCAGCGGGTCCGACTCCGGATGGAGAAAAATGCGCACGCGATCCCGCTGGTATTCGTGCATGACGTACCACAACGCCGGTACGGTAGCTGCCGCCAGGCCGGCTAAACCCAGGATGTAACGCCAGCGCAGTCCGGCGAGAAAGATCGTAATGCAGCCGCTGACGGCAATCAGCATGGCGGTGCCAAGATCCGGCTGCTCAGCAATGGCCACAGCGGGAACGGCCAACAGGACGAATGCGACCAGGGTTGCTTTGAACGACGGCGGCAAACTGAGCGGATGAAAGAACCATGCCACCATCATGGGCACGGCCAATTTCATGATTTCCGCCGGCTGAAAACGAATGAAACCAAGGTCCAGCCAGCGGTTGGCCCCCTTGCCGACGCCGATAAACCAGGTGACCAGCAACAACAGAACACCCACGGCATAGATCCATGGTGTCCACAAGCGCAGAATACGCGGCGGCACCTGGCTGAGGACCAACATGGCAACAAAGCCGGCAGCCATACGTATGGCCTGCCCATAAACCACACCAGCGTCTTCACCCGAGGCGCTGTAGAGCACCAGCAAGCCAAAGCCGGTCAGTAACATCAGGGTAAACAACAAGGGCCAATCCAGCTGTGGCCAGTCCACCCAGCCAGGTAATATCTTTTTCACCGGGGTATTTCCTGCGCCAGCCAGGCCTCTATGACCGCCTTGGCCACGGGCGCGGCCTGACGTGATCCGCCACCGCCGTGCTCCACTACCGCCACAACCACGATTGCGGGATGGTCCACGGGGGCGAAGGCAATAAACAAAGCATGGTTGCGCAAGTGCTGCGCCACCTCGGTCGCCTGGGACTGTTCACCCTGCTCCTGTTCCACCACTTGCGCCGTGCCGCTCTTGCCGGCCATTTGATATCCGCTCAGCGGCAGCAAGGTCCGTGCCGTGCCGCGCTCTCCATGTATTACCCGGCGCATCCCTTCGCGCACCGCATTCCAGTTTTCCGCGCTGACCACCGGCACATGCATGGCTGGCGCCGCCTCGACTCTGAGCGCCTGCAGGTTACCGGCGCTCTTGACGGCATACAGCAGACGCGGTGTGAAACGCGTCCCGCCGTTGCTCAGCGTGCTCAGCGCGACGGCCAGCTGTATCGGCGTGACGACATTGAAACCCTGTCCAATACCTCCTATCACAGTCTCACCCGGATACCAGGGTTGGTTGTAGTGCGCCCGCTTCCATTCCCGCGACGGCAGGACGCCGGCGATTTCACCGGGCAGATCCAGGCCGCTGACGCTGCCGAAACCAAATTGTGCCAGGTAATCATGCAATCGATCGATGCCGATGTTCAGCGCCAGCGTATAAAAATAGGTGTTGACCGACTGTTCCAGTGCGGAATAGATGTCCACCCAGCCATGTCCGCCTTTGCGCCAGTCCCGGAACGGGCGATCCAGTCCCGCCAGATAGAATTTGCCGGTGGAGAAAATCCGTTTGTCGCGGCTGATGACCCCCAGCTCCAGCCCGGTCAGGCCGACGAACGGTTTGAATGTGGAACCGGGTTCATAACCGCCCTGTGTGGCCCGGTTGAACAAGGCGCGATCGGGAGACCGCACGATGGCCTGGTAGTCCGCGCCGCTGATGCCATGAACGAAAAGATTGGGGTCAAAAGCGGGTTTGCTGACCAGCGCCAGCACGGAGCCGTCATTCGGGTCCATGGCAACTACCGCGCCTGGCCGATCGCCCAGCGCATCCCACGCCGCCTGCTGCGCCACGATATCGAGCGACAGGATGAGGTCATCGCCATGAACCGGGTCGCGCCGCTCCAGCGAGCGGATGATCCGGCCTTCTGCATTGGTCTCGACTTTCTCCACGCCACTGCGGCCGTGCAGGGCCGCCTCGTATTGACTCTCGATACCCGTTTTACCGATGTGCGTCGAGGCCCGGTAATCTGCGGCGTCCAAGCCGGCCAGATCGTCTTCATCGATGCGGCCGACATAGCCCAGCACGTGGGTCAGCAGTTCACCGTAAGGGTAGTGACGGGAAAGATAAGGAACGATTTCAACGCCGGGGTAGAAATGCCGGTCGACGGCAAAGCGTGCGACCTCTGTTTCACTCAGGTTGAATTTGAGCGGAACCGCATCGAAGACGCGATAGCGACGCCGGTCGTGGGCAAACTTTTCCGCCGCATCCGGCGGCAGATCGATAATTTTCGCCAGCCGGCTCAAAGTTTTTCCGAGATCGACAATTTTTTCCGGTATCACCTCCAGGCGGTAGGCCGGCAGATTTTCCGCCAGCAGCCGTCCACGCCGGTCATAGATCAGGCCGCGATTGGGCGCCACCGGAACCACCCGCACACTGTTGTTGGTTGAGCGCGCGGAGAATTCCTCGTGACTGACCACTTGCAACCAGGTATAACGCGCCAGCAGCAGGCACGCCAGCAGTATGACGAGCACCATGCTGACGGTTACGCGACGCAGAAACAGCTGTGACTCGAGGAACGCATCCTTGAGCGGGCGCCCGCGCCCTGGAATGCGCAGCGTTCTTGTCATGCGGCCCGGTGCCTGACCCGGCTGCGGTAGCGGTCCATGATCAGGAAGACCCAGGGCCACAACAGCGTGCTGATCAGCGGCGCCAGCCAGAAAGTGGCGGACGGCAGCGCATCACCTTTCAGGCTGATGATCCATAAAACGATGATACGGTCATTGAGCAACAGGGCCAGCACCGACAGCGCCTGCTGCCAGGGGGGAAAAAAACGCAAGCGCGCGCGAAAGCGCTTCACCAGATAAACCAGGATGACCAGACCCAGTGCGTGCATGCCCAACAGGCTGCCGCCGAGCAGATCCAGCAGCAAACCGATGAGAAATGCACCTCCCAGGGAAATGAGATCCTGTGTTTCCAGACACCAGAAGATCATGGCCAAGGCCACCCAATAAGGCCTCATCGGCAGCAGCATGAACGGCAGTGGAATCACGGTCAGCAGGATTGCAACTACCAGGCTTATGAGCACCGGAGCGAGGTGGTCACGCTGCGTGATCATGTGCCGGACACATCTTCCTGCGCGCCGGGCGGCAGCTCAGACCCGGCATCCGCACCCTCGGAAACCGGCGCTTCAGACGCATCGTCCCTGGCCGGGACGGGAACGATGAGCAGTACTTCCCTGCCGCGATCCAGCGCCGCCAGTGGCGCGGCCAGCACGCGGGCGAAGGTCTGACCCTCCCGCCGGTCTATCGACGCAACGATGGCCACCGGGTAGCCGGCAGGAAATCGACCGCCAAGACCTGAAGTCACGATCAGGTCGCCTTCCCGCACATCGGCCTGCAATGGCACCGTCGGCAGGCTCAGATAATCCGTGGTGCCCAGGCCAAAGGCAATCGAGCGCAGGCCGGTGCGATTGAACTGTACCGGCAGTGCATGGTTGGGATCCGAAATCAGCCGCACCGTGGACAAATGCCGGTTCACATCTTCGACCTGCCCCATCACCCCGGCGCCATCGATCACCGCCTGGCCGACCACGATACCGTGGTCGCTGCCACGATCGATGATGACTTTGTGTGAGAAGGGGTCAAGGTCGACATCGATCAGTTCGGCAAACTGGAATGTGAAGCGCTGCCCGGCGGCGCCATCCACCAGGGCGCGCAGTCGCCTGTTTTCCTCGATCGTTGCTTCCAGCCGTTGCAATGACCCGTGTTGTTGCAGCAGCTCCATCCGCAGCTGCTCGTTTTCGCGCCGTAGCGTCTGGCTGCTTTGAAAAAAACCAAACACGCCACGCAGTGCGTGCACCGGCCAATCGACCACGTGATACACGGGTTCAACCAGCTGATTGGCCAGGCTGCGGAAACGCGGCACATACTGGCCTCGATGATCCATCGCCATCAGCACGATGGCCAGCAATCCGTAAAGCATCAGGCGCGCGGTCAGGGCAGCCTGCTCTGAAAACTTCGTGCCGACGCCCGTGTGGCCTGTTACCAAGATTTTATCCCAGATCAGCTGCAGCGGGTGTGCGCAAACGCCCCGCCAGGCCGCAGTGAATCAAGCTCAATTGGTGGAGAAGAAATCACCGTTGTTTTGATCCATCAATTCCAGGGCACGGCCACCGCCCCGGGCCACACAGGTCAGCGGATCGTCGGCGGCAAACACCGGCAGGCCGGTTTCTTCGCTGATCAGACGATCGATGCCACGCAACAGGGCGCCGCCACCGGTTAACACGATTCCGGTCTCGGACACGTCCGAACACAATTCCGGTGGTGTTTGCTCCAGCGCGGTCTTTACCGCATCCAGAATGCTGGAAAGGCTTTCATTCAATGCCTCGAGGACTTCATTGCTGGAGATGGTCACGTTGCGGGGCACGCCTTCGGCCAGGTTACGGCCGGACACTTCCATGGTTTCCGGCTTCTCGTCCGGCCAGGCGCAGCCGATTTCGATCTTGATGCGCTCGGCCGTGGTTTCGCCAATCAGCGTGCCATAGTTGCGGCGCACGTAATTGATGATGGCTTCATCAAACAGGTCGCCGCCGACCCGCACCGAGTTGGCGTAGACCAGGCCATTGAGAGAGATGACCGCCACCTCGGAGGTGCCGCCGCCGATATCCAGCACCATGGCGCCACGCGCCTCGTGCACCGGGATGCCGGCGCCGATGGCGGCGGCCATCGGTTCTTCCACCAGGAACACCTCGCGCGCTCCGGCGCCTTCGGCCGACTCCTTGATGGCTTTTCGTTCCACCTGAGTGGAACTGCAGGGCACACACACCAACACCCTGGGGCTGGGCCGCAAGAAGCGGGAAGTGTGAACCTTGCGGATAAAATGCTGCAACATGGCTTCGGTCATGTTGAAATCGGCGATCACGCCATCCTTCAGCGGCCGCACGGTGCGGATATTGCCGGGCGTGCGTCCCAGCATTCGTTTTGCCTCCGTGCCCACGGCGGCGACATGTTGCGGCCCACCTGGACCCCGGTCCATGCGCACCGCCACGACCGAGGGTTCATTGAGCACGATACCCTGGCCGCGAACATAGATCAGCGTGTTGGCCGTGCCAAGATCGATCGACAGATCATTGGAAAACAGGCCGCGAAGACTTTTTAGCACCATAACGATAATCCGCCGCGCAAGCAGGTGAAGGGGGGGTGGCTAATGTATCAGTCAGCGCGCCTCCCCGCAAGCAGATAAAGCTCTAAAACCTTGTATTTATGCGGATTCCGGCCGCCCGGCCTAGACGCTACGGCACCCCGACCACAATTTCCTGCGTTTCCTGATATATCACAGAAAATCCGCTTTCAGATGCCGTAAGCCTCTAATTCCGCTAGAATGCGCGGGCTTTGGATATCACCATATGGGGAAAATCATGTCGGCTCTAATCTGCGGTTCACTGGCGTATGACACCATTATGGTGTTCCCGGAGCCGTTCAAGGACCACATACTGCCGGACCAGGTGCATATCCTGAACGTATCCTTCCTGGTGCCGAAAATGAGCCGCGAGTTCGGCGGGGTGGCGGGTAATATTTCCTACAACCTCAAATTACTGGGTGGAACACCCTACCCCATGGCCACCGTGGGCGATGACTTCGGGCCGTACCGTGAGCGGCTGGACAAACTGGGCATTTCCACCCGCTATGTGCGTCACCTGCCGGGCGAATTTACCCCGCAGGCTTTCATTACCACCGATATCGATGACAACCAGATCACCGCCTTCCACCCGGGCGCGATGGCGCAGAGCTATCTGAATCACGTCCGTGATACCGAAGGCATCAGGATCGGCATCGTTGCGCCCGACGGCCGGCAGGCCATGCTTCAGCACAGCCATGATTTTGTCGAGGAAGGCATTCCCCATATTTTTGACCCCGGCCAGAACCTGATCCTGTTCGATGGCGCGCAGTTGCGGCAATTCATCCAGGAAGCACGCTGGATAGCGGTCAACGACTATGAATTCCAGGTACTGCAGGAACGTACCGGCATGAACGCGGCGGCTATCGCCCGGCAGGTCGAAGCCCTGATCGTCACCCGCGGCGGCGAGGGGTCCACCATCATTACCCGGGATGGACAAACCGATGTGGCCGCGGTCAAGGCAAGCACAATAATAGACCCGACCGGCTGCGGCGATGCCTACCGGGCCGGGCTGATTCATGGTCTGCTCAACGACTTCGACCTGGTGACCACCTGCCGCATCGGATCGGTCATGGGCGCCCTCAAGATCGCCTGCCGGGGCCCGCAGAATCACACGCCCGACATGGCCGAAATCGAGCAGCGCTTTTTCGAAGCCTACGGCTACCGGTTTTGAAGCGAGCGCAGAACCACCCCCGAACCAGCGTCATCCCAGAATTGGCACCTCCCTTCAACCAGCGTCATCCCAGGATTGGCGCCTCCCCATAATCGACGTCATCCCAGGATTGGCGAAGCCAACTCCTGGGATCCAGTCTGCCGACTCCTCTAAGATGGTTGACAATCGAACCCCGGGACGACAGAATTTGCGCCCCGCTTGGATCGATACAACAGCCACTATCCAAAGCGCAGATACCAAACATGGTGATGTAGCTCAGCTGGTTAGAGCGCGGCACTCATAATGCTGAGGTCGGTGGTTCGAGTCCACCCATCACCACCAATCACAAGTCCAATAAAATCCCAGAAAGTTCTGAACCCCGCACAACTTATAAGCATTTATCTGCTGTGCGCAGCATAGCGGATAAATGTCTGTTGGACTAAGCCGCCCATCAGACGGGCACATTATAGATAGGGAAAAGTATTACGCAGATCGGTCGCGGCGCGGTCGTTGCTGCGCAACTCGGCATGTCGGCGGCGCCGTTCCGGTCCGCAGTGGCCATATGGGTCATCCCTGTGGCGTTCGATGGGGTCCAATCTAGCGCTATTTTCCGGCAAAATCCAATCGCCGGGCGCACACCCACTCAGCCCACTGCGGGGCTGTCGGCAACCGCATGTTGGCTATGGGCTCAGTGCCGGGTCATGGCCGATAGCCGGGTGGTTTCCAAGGTGGCCGGTAGGGTGGCAGTTGCGCGATCAGGTACAGTCGCCCCTGCTGGCACTGCGGGCAGGGGTAGCCCGGCGCTGCGCCACGGTCGGTAACGATCACCTCGGCGGTTGCCGCCGCCAGCGCCTGGCGGATGTGCGCCAGTTTCGCGTGCCGGCAGCAATTGGCGAGGAAACCGAAGTGACGGATGCGCATCAGCCCCTGGGGCAGCACATGCAGCAGGAAGCGCCGCACGAACTCGGCGCCGTCCAGGCGCAGCGTCTTGTGCCGGGCGCCGTCGCGGTAATCCTGGTAGCGGAAGGTGACGTGCGCCTCGTCCACTGCAAGCAGGCGGGCGTTGCTGATCGCAATGCGGTGGCTGTAGCGGGCCAGGTAATCGACCACCGTGCCGGTATGGTTGAGGCAGTTCTTGGTATAGACCACCCATTCGGTCGCCATCAGTGTGTCGAGCACGGCATCGACTTCGCCTGGCCGGGTCACGCGCGCCAGTTCACCCTGGCTTGCGGCGCGGCGGAGCAGATCGACCATGCGGCCGCGGAAACGGCGTGACAGTGCCTTCACCGGAAAGAGATAGTTGCCCTTCGTTGCCTTCCAGGTCCCGTTGCTCCCCAAGGCGCCGCCCGGAACCAGGCAATGCAGATGCACGTGCCGGCTCAGGTTTTGGCCCCAGGTGTGCAGCACTGCGCTCATGCCCAACTCGCCACCCAAGCGCCGGGGGTCCTGGCCGAAGGCCTTGAGGGTGGTCCAGGTCGCCTGAAACAGCAGGCGATAGATCACCTCCGGATGCAGCGCCACCCAGCCGTTCAAGGTATGCGGCAAAGTGAAGACCAGATGGTAATAACGCACCGGCAAAATATCGCCCTGCTGGCGCTCGGCCCACTGCTGGCCCGGCCCTGACACTGCGGACAATGGCGGTCACGGCAGCCGTGATACCAGCATTGTTCCGCTCCACAATGATCGCACGCCAGGCGCATCCCGCCCATCGCCTCGGTGCGGCAGGCCTGCAGGTGCGCGCACACCTTGCGCCGCTGGCGGTCGAGCGGCGCTGGGTCCAAAAACCGCTGCAGGATGTGCTGCAGGGTCGCCGGCTCATCCATGGCGCACCGCCAGTTGCGCGATCAGGTCGGCATGGCCTGGTCCCGAGCGCTGGGCACCGGGTAGCCAATGCACGTAGCGCACGGTGGAGTCGAGGTTGCGGTGGCCCAGCAGGTGCTGCAGTTCATGGACCGGCAGGCCGTGTTGCAGTTGGTGGGTGGCATAGGCGTGGCGCAGGCTGTGGATGCCGCCAATCTTCTGCACGCCGCTGTGGGCCTTGGCGTGCGTGAACACCCGCCCGGCGGTGTTGATACTCAGATGATGATCGGACGCATGGGCACGGGGGAACAGCCAGGGGTTGGGACGGTACAGCGACCAGTAGCGGCGCAATCGCTGCAGCAGGCCGGGTTCGATGTTGACCAGCCGGTCCTTGGCGCCTTTGCCCTGTTCGATGCGCAGCAACTGGCGCTCACCGTCGATGTCGCGTACGCGCAACGCCACCACTTCGCTCACGCGTAGTCCGCAAGCATAGGTACTCTCCAGCAGCATCCGGTGTTTGGGATTGGTACAAGCCGCGAGAATGCGCGCCACCTCGGCACGGGTCAGCAACTCCGGCACCCGCTGCGGGCGCTTGGGAACGACCAGCGCCAAGTCGACTTGCGGCCACTTCAATACCTGCAGATAGAGGAAGCGGATCCCATGCAGGTGCACCCGGCAGGTGGCAGCGGACAGGTCGCGCTCCTGTACCAGATGGTTGAAGTAGGCTTGCAGTTCGGCCGCATCGAGTACGGCTGGCGAACGCCGATGGTAGCGGGCCAGAGCGCTGACCGCGGCCAGGTAACTCTCGTGCGTACGTGGGGAAAAGCCATGCTGGCGCATGGCATCGATCATTTGTTGGCGTAACGGCGTCATCGTCGTCGCTCCTATGGGTGACGACCCACATTGGGTCACCCACCAGTATTGGCGACGAACGCGCTAAGGAAAATTATCGAAGGGAAGCTACCGCGAAGCGGTTTAGTTCAACAGCGGGTTTTTTATTGCCTTTTGTGTCCAACATGGTCCTATCTTGTAAATCTCACCATTTCTTCGCTGGGCGGTCGAGCTCCGCCTGGGCGAAAAAAGCCGATGCCTTACGCAATATCTCGTTGGCACGTTTGAGTTCACGGTTTTCGCGTTCCAACTGCTTCAGCCGATCTTGGCTGCGATCGACTGAATTGCGGCCCACTGTGAACTGTGGTCCTTTTGCTGATCCAGCACCATGCGTGCGGCCCGTTCCCGCACTTCCGGGGAATATCTTCTTGACGTATTCATAACTCCATCCTCTCAAAGTATGGAGTCTCCGGTAAAGTCGGGGCGGTTCATTGTGTATCAAGGGGAAGGATCAGAGTTAGGCGCTAAGCGCAAAACAGATACCAACATGTTGTCACTCTGTATGGCGGCGTTTTTCATGCGGCGAGGCCGAGGGTATCGAAGGTGTCATGCAGTTCCTCACGCAAGCGGATGTAATGCTGGTCGATGGGATGGATATTTTTCGGGGGTCTGCCGCGCGGATGGGTGACGCCGGCAAGCAGCGGTTTGATCACCTTCTCGCGCAGCACGAGGTAGGCGCACAGGGTGCGCACGCCGCTCGGATCGGCACGGAAGCGCCGCGAACGCGCAGGCCGGTCGATGAGTTTCTTGCCGCACAGTTTGGCCAGATCGTAGGCGGCGTGGCGCGTGCCGTATTGCTGCTGGTTCCAGACGCCGCGTTCGCGCACCCGAGCCGCCACCTCGGCCACGGTGAAGCCCTGCGGTTGCGTCGACAGACCGATCACGGCATCGAGCACGTAACGGTTGCGGGCTTTATTCAGATCGATGCCCACCAATCGTCGGCTGCCGCGTGTGGTCGGTTCACTCCAGCGCTCAAACGCCCCCTCGTCGAGAAAGCTCACATGCGCAGCCTGTACGGTATTGAGAAAGCGCACCAGCATACCGCTCATGCGTTCCAGCAACACCGGCAGACGCTCGATGATTTTCCCGCAGTGCAGTTCCTTGGCGTTGTGCACCACCACCTCG
>CAVPUV010000034.1:0-6170 GCA_963708905.1 uncultured Gammaproteobacteria bacterium
ATCAGGTGACAGTATGTTCACGCCTTGAACGTGTGCTAAGTTCACCGCTTGGCACATGCGGAGCCCCAGCGGCACTGCAGGGCGGTAACGCGCCTTGGCGAGACCGCCGTTATGCCAAAGTTTTAACCGCCGTCATGCCAGATCAAGAAACGTTTCTAACCGCCGTCATGCCAGATCAAGAAATGTTTCTAACCGCCGTCATGCCAGATCAACAAACGCTTTTAACCGCTGTCATGCCAGACCAAGAAATGTTTTTAACCGCCGTCATGCCAGACCAGCGCAGCTGCGTCTGGCATCCAGAAAACGCTGCACGGCACAGACTGGATCCCAGGAGTTGGCTGCGCCAATCCTGGGATGACGTCTTTCTACAGAGAGCGCCAATCCTGGGATGACGTCTTTCTACAAAGAACGCCAATCCTGGGATGACGCCTTTCTACAAAAAGCACCAACCCCGGGATAACGCCGGATAAAGGCAAACTCCCGGGACAACGCAAGAAGTCATTAATTTGATGATCATTTGCTGAATGCCTCGCCCCAATCAGGAAATCCATCTCAAAGTCCTGCGTCACCTCGAAGGACACCCGGACGTAACCCAGCGTGAACTCGCCCGGCACCTGGGCGTCAGTCTCGGCAAGGCCAATTACTGCCTCAAGGCGCTGATCGATCGCGGCTTGATCAAGGCCAACAATTTCAAAAACAGCAACAACAAAGCCGCCTACGCCTACCTGTTGACGCCCCGAGGAATCGAGGAAAAAACCCAGATCACGATCCGGTTTTTCAGGCAGAAGATGCTGGAATACGAACAGCTCAAGCACGAGATTGAAGAACTGGAACGGGAAGTGCACAACCAAGAAGCCGTCAAGCGGGAGGATTTGAACCCATGAACCGTGGCACTCACACATGAGTAACTCCCAGAGCCAGAGTAAAGCAGCCCTTCTCACCGGTATCACCGGCCAGGATGGCTCCTACCTGACCGAGCTGTTGCTGGAAAAAGGCTATACCGTGCATGGCATCGTGCGCCGTTCCAGTTCGATCGAACGCTCGCGGCTCAGCCACCTGTATGCAGACAGCACGGTGTACGAAAAACGCCTCTTCCTGCACTACGCGGACCTGGAAGACACCACCACCATTCGGCGCCTGGTCAGCAAAATACAACCTGACGAGTTCTATCACCTGGCCGGCCAGAGCCACGTCGGCCTCAGCTTCGACATCCCGGAAAGCACCTGCGAGCTGACCGCGATGGGCACGCTGCGCATTCTGGAAATTCTGCGCGATCAGCCCCATCCGCCCAGATTCCTGCACGCCAGTTCACGCGAGATTTTCGGCACACCGCAACATTCGCCGCAGGACGAGAGCACGCCGATTCACCCGGAGTCGCCTTACGGCGTCGCCAAGGCCTTCGCCACCCAGATGGTACAGATCTACCGCGACACCCACGGCATGTTCTGCTGCAACACCATTGCCTACAACCACGAATCCCCGCGCCGCGGCGAGAACTTCGTCACGCGCAAGATCAGCATGGGTGCCGCGCGCATCAAACTGGGCCTGCAGAAAGAATTGCGTCTGGGCGATATCGAAGCAAAGCGGGATTGGGGCGATGCCCGGGATTTCGTCCAGGCCATGTGGTTGTCCCTGCAGCAGGACCAGGCAGGCGACTACGTGATCGCCAGCGGCGAAAGCCACAGCGTCAAAGAATTCCTGCAACAGGCATTCACGCACGTCGGACTCGACTGGTGCGACTACGTGGTGCACGACGAACGCTACGAGCGGCCGCACGATGTGGCGCACGTCCTCGGCAACCCGGATAAGGCCCGGCGGCAGCTGGCTTGGCAGCCAAAGCGGAGTTTCAAGGACCTGGTCACCGACATGGTGGATGTCGATCTGCAGCTGTTGCGCCGGCAGACCCAATGAGTCGGCGCGCTTGCGCGCGATTAAAGATTCGGCCGCAAGCGGCCTCCTACAACGGCCATGGATTCACAGACCTTGGTTCAGCCTGATGTGCCATTGGACACGGCACTGTTTGACGTATCGTAATGAAAACGTATATACTAAGTAATTACTTTAATGCGAGAGGTTACATCATGTCAAAACAAGCCATTTTCACGATGAAGCTGGAACCCGAGCTGCGCGCTGAGTTCATGGCCGCGGCCGAGGTTGCTCACCGGCCGGCATCCCAGGTGGTGCGCGAATTGATGCGGGAGTTTGTCCAGCGCCAGAGCGAAGCAAAGGAATATGACGCGTTCCTGCGCCGCAAGGTTGAGGTCGCCCGGCTCTCGATGGGTGCCGGTCTTGGCCGCTCGAATGATGAGGTTGAAGCCGAGTTCGCCGCACGTCGTGCCAATGCGGCAAGCCAAGGGTGAGGGTTATTTGGACACCAGAGGCGCAGCAAGACCGCACCGACGTGTGGGGCACCATTGCGGCTGACAACCCGCGTGCCGCCGCCCGGATGGATGAGTTTTTTGGTGACGCGGCGGCCAGACTGGCCGAACATCCCAAGTTGGGACGGCCAGGGAAGATTCCCGGCACCCGTGAGTTGATACCGCATGAAAGCTATCGTCTGCTGTATGAAATCGAGCAGGAAACAGTGTGGGTGCTGGCTCTGGTGCATACGGCCAGGCAGTGGCCGCCAGCGCGCGGGCCAGGCCAAAAGGTGAAGACGCCAAAGCGTGGCAAAAGTCCGAATCCCGGCGCACCATGAACCTGATCCTGGCATTCAACAAGCAGGTCAAGGCCGCATAAACAGCCCGGTATTTCCAAGACACATCCTCATGCTGGACCACCACCGCCACCCCAGGGCGGTAGCGTGCCTGAAGCACTGAATGAACTCAGTTTATAAGACGTTTAACTTTATCACCCACCATCCGCTTGCCAGCAGCCACAAGCTGCGCGCCCTGAATAACTGGTTGAGTTGGCAAATCCGTAGTCGAATCAGGGCGAACCCAATTGAAGTTCCCTACGTGAATTCGACCCGGTTGTTGGTCAGCCGTGGTATGCATGGTGCTACCGGCAACCGTGCTTATCGGGTTGTCTCCCACAACATGTCAATCCTCCCACTTCAGTACTGATTTCACGGTAACATCTCGCTGCGAAGTCGTATGTAAGGCCGCAATCGTGAGCGCGGCTCCACTTTCAGCCTTCAAACAGCCCGCCGATTTTGAATTGGGTGTTAACCGGATAAGCACGCCGGCAACATTTACTGTGGCCTGCACGAATTTGAAGACATGGCATTTGTCCTGCACATGCTGGGTCCATCAGACCTCTTCGTGGATGTGGGCGCCAATGTCGGCGCCTACACCGTTCTTGCCAGTGGCGTGTGCGGCGCAAGAACCGTTGCTGTTGAGCCGGTTTTGAAATCGGCCGCCGCCTTGCAAGCGAACATCGACCTGAATGATCTGCATGGACGAGTAAGGCTGGAAATTGTTGCATTGGGAGAAAAGGTTGGCACGGTACGGGTGAGCAATTCACTCGACTGCACCAATCACGTTCTCACAACTGATGAAGCTACCGGTTCCGAGTCTGTTGCCCTGACGACCCTGGATGATCTGCTGCAGGGTGAACACCCGACACTGCTTAAAATTGACGTGGAAGGATTTGAAATGCCGGTGCTTCAAGGCGGTCGAAACGTGCTTGCCGATCCAGCGTTACTGGGCATCATCATTGAAATAAACGGAAGCGGTCAGAAATACGGTGTGGCGGATGCGGCGCTGGTAGAAAAGCTGATTGCAAGCGGATTCCGAAGCTATAAATACGACCCGTTCGAACGATCGCTGCAGCACTATTCCGTCGCCATTGCCACGTCCGGCAACGTGCTTTTCCTGCGAAATCCTGATGTGGTAAGAAAACGCATCGCCAAAGCGGCTCAATTCACCGTATTGGGGCAGCGCATCTGATCGATAAATTCATGCATCAGGAAACTCACTGCAAATGCAGAGCGAAGTATCAAGGACCGGGTCACCGATATGGTGGATGTCGACTTGGTTTTGATGCGGGGCTGGGTGGATCATTAACGGTGCATGACCCATGAATGAATGTAGCGTCTTGCGGGAAAATGTAAGGAGTTCTGAGAAGGTCACCACCATCCGGCCGGCTTCAAAATGGCCCACCATCAACTTTCGTGAGTTGTGGGCTTACCGGGAATTGCTTTTCATCCTGGCCTGGCGCGATGTATCGGTGCGCTACAAGCAGAGCGTGGTCGGCATCGGCTGGGCTGTTTTGCAGCCGCTGATGATGATGCTAATTTTCACCATCGTGTTCGGCAAATTTGCCAAGTTACCGTCTGAAGGTATTCCTTATCCTATTTTTACGTTTTGTGCCTTATTGCCGTGGAATTACTTCGCCAGTTCATTGTCCGGCTCCAGCAACAGCCTGGTGGGTTCTTCGCACCTGGTGACCAAAGTCTATTTTCCCCGGCTGGTGTTGCCGTTGAGCAAGGTATTCTCCGGCTTGGTCGATTTCGGTATCGGCTTTGTCATCCTGCTGGGGATGATGGTCTGGTATGGCGTGACACCCACCATCGGCATCCTGTTTCTGCCCCTTTTCATGCTGGTGGCCATGCTGGCTTCGCTGGGGGTGGGGTTGTGGCTTACAGCCATCAACGTCAAGTATCGCGACGTGGTGTTTGTGGTGCCCTTCCTGGTCCAATTCTGGATGTATGCCTCACCGGTGGCCTACTCCACCACCATCGTTCCCGAGAGATGGCAGTGGGTTTACGGACTCAACCCCATGGTGGGTGTGATCGAAGGCTTTCGCTGGGCCATGCTGGGCAAAGAATCGCCAAACATCGAAATGATGCTGGTTTCATTGGGCGGCATAATCTTCATCCTTATCAGCGGCCTGTACTATTTCAAGAAAATGGAAAAGACCTTTGCCGATATCATCTAGGCACCATCGGGCGTCATGAAACCGGCTATTGAAGTGCGCAACCTGGGCAAGCAATATGAGCTTGGGCTGACACACACGGACCTGCTTTCCGAGAAACTCGGTAACGGACTACGAGCGATTGGTAGGCGCTTCAGACGGAATGGTGAAGATAGCTCAAATCAAAACCGATCAACACAAGAACCGCAAGAGTATTTCTGGGCGCTGAAAGACATCAACTTCGATGTGCAGCAGGGCGAAGTGATGGGTGTGATTGGCCGCAATGGCGCCGGAAAATCGACGCTGCTTAAAATCCTGTCACGTATCACCTCGCCGACTACAGGCGAGGTCAAGTTAAAGGGGCGAGTGGCCAGCCTGCTGGAAGTGGGTACCGGCTTTCATCCCGAACTGACCGGCCGGGAAAACATTTACTTGAATGGCGCCATTCTCGGAATGAAGCGGCAGGAGATCAGCCGCAAGCTCGATGAGATCGTCGCGTTCGCCGAGGTAGAGAAGTTCATCGACACGCCGGTGAAGCGTTATTCCTCGGGCATGTACGTACGGCTGGCCTTTGCGGTAGCTGCACACTTGGAGTGCGAGATATTACTGGTGGACGAGGTGCTGGCCGTTGGTGACCTAGTGTTTCAGAAAAAGTGCCTGAACAAAATGGAAGATGTTTCCGGCGAAGGGCGTACCGTGTTGTTGGTCAGCCATAATATGGCTTCAGTCAGGCAGCTAACTTCTCGTAGTATTTTGCTGGAAGACGGTCGATTGGAGGAAATTGGGCCTACCCACCAGGCTCTTGAAAAATACTTGGATAGGTCAATGCGTCTCGCTTCCAGCCCTGAAGCTGCCTCGGACATTAAAAGGCATAGCTGGGCCGGAAATCGTTCGATAGAGTTTTGCTCAGCCGCGCTTTTGAAAGGAAGAGGTGCTGCCGATGCAACTGGCACTCGTAACCTGGAGTTGGACATTTTCTCTCATATTGATGTGCTTTCCGCCTGGGTTGCTCTGACCATTTGCTCAGTCGATGGTGTTCCTGTTTCAACCGCGTTCAGTGATCGACTTCGGTTGGAAAAGGAAAAGAAGTATAGATTGTCAATGGTAATCGATATCGAAGGACTGGCACCGGGAAGTTACTGGTTCAGGTTGGCGATCCTGAATTCTCATAACGAACTAACAGATGTAATAGACGAAGTTTTGCATTTTCAGGTTGTTAGGCAGCCTTTCGATGCCTCGAGATATATCGCTTGGAACCCGAACCTCGGGCCCACTCATACTTCCGTAAGCACCAAAATTCAGGTGGTTGATGC
>CAVPUV010000035.1:0-19499 GCA_963708905.1 uncultured Gammaproteobacteria bacterium
TATTTATGCAGACCCTGCCGGAATGATAGACCGTAAATCCTTCATGCTTGGCATGATGACGGCATTCGGCGAGTGCGTTGCCGGAGAGGCCAAGAAATGTGCCTTCAGCCCGCCTTTCTATCCGCAAGATTATTTAATACTCAAAACCGAGGCGGAACGCATTGCAGATGAGCTGAACATCTGTATCTGGCTGGAAAAGAATGAAGAAATCAAGGAAGAAAACAGAGTCATGTGGTGGGTGATGTACAAATTCCCGGAAATTCTGCACGCATATTGTGCACTGCGCGCTCAGGGCTTCAATCCGGCTTATGAATTCGATCAATTCAGTGAACTATTGAGTTACGGCTATGCGTTTGGGCAGAATGCCGAAAATGTTTCAGCGCGGATGAGACAGAAAGGAGATACGATGGAGACCGTGACCCGTATCCTGTTTCAACCCGGCGATTGGCCGTTGCCGTCTGCTTCGCGAAAAAATGGTGGAGATTTATAAATGCAATTCAGCGTTCGTCTCATTCAGCATCTCGGTAGCCCAAGGGATATAGTCAACTTGGGAATTCTTGCCGACAAGGTCGGTTTTGACCAGGCATGGTTTCCCAGTGATAAATTCATGTACAACGCCTGGTCGATGATTGCCGCACTGGCGGAAAACACCAGGAACATCGTTGTCGGCGCCAATGGCACGGAACCCTATGCGATATCTCCGGGTGAGATAGCGGTGTTCATGGCGACCCTGGATCATTTGAGCCAGGGCCGCGTTGCCATCGGTTTTGGAATGCACACGGAACAGATGGTGAATTGGCTGGGTTACGACACTTCCGATCGCTTGCAGCGCATCCGCGAAGCCGTGGAACTGATGCGGCGGATATGGCGCGGGGACAATGCCGAATTTGATGGAGAGGTGTATCACTGGACTGATCAGTGTTACTTGCGCTTCAAGGCTTTTCGCCAGCAAATCCCGATCTATATATCGGGATTTGCTCATGATGACCTCGAGCTCAGCGGCGAACTCGGTGACGGTAGCCTGCCCATGGTGACGCCACCGGAATCGGCAGGATTAATGGCTGAGCGCGTGCTGAAAGGCGTGCGCAAGGCGGGCAAAAATCCCGCTGACTTTGACGTCTGCGGTTGCGCCTGGTTCTCCTTGTCGGCAAGCGGAAAAGGCACGCACACCGATGCGCTGAAAGATATCCTCGCCTATTTTGGCAATTATCTGGATGAAGAAGCCCTGGCCACGGTTGGTTTGAGTCAGGCGGATTTCTCCGCGACACAACGCCTGGTGGCTGCTGGCGATTACGCCGGGGCCCGGGCTGCAGTAACACCGGAGATGATGCAACTGGCTGTTGTGGGCAGCCCCAAGGACGCGATTGCAAAAATCGAAATGTTGGCGGCTGCAGGCGTGACCCAGGTATCGATCGGTGGTCCGCTGGGTCCCGATCCGGCCGCGGCGATTCGCCTGATTGGTGAACAGGTCATTCCTTACTTCCGGTAACGGGCCTGATGAGCCGGATGGCCACTTTTCAATAATGAAATCACTTGAGAACGCGGCAGTGAAATCGCCGGGAATTTATTACGGCTGGTGGATAGTCGTGACTGCAGCGGTGGGTATGTCCACCGGACCGGGTCAGTTTGCCTTTGGCGCGCTGGGTTTGTTCATGATACCTCTGGGTGAGGAATTTGGCTGGAGCCGCACGGAAGTCAGCCTGGCCTTGACCTGTTTTACCGTTGCGCTGGCTCTTTCGATTCCCTATATCGGCAAGCTGGTGGATCAACACGGCAGCCGGAAGATTCTGTTGCCATCTTTTATCGTTTTTGCTTTGTTGCTGGCGTTGATACCTGTGCTGGCCAACCGCTTGTGGATTCTATTCGTACTCTTTGCGCTGATTGGCTCGCTGGGAGCGGGCGCCAATGCCTTGCCCTACCTGCGCACCATTTCCGCCTGGTTCGACCGGCGCCGGGCGCTGGCTTTGGGCATCGCCATGGGCGGCAGCGGGATGGGTTATGTATATGTGCCGCCGGCGGTACAGTACATGATCGATGCCTACGGCTGGCGCTCAGCGTACTTCATGCTGGCTGCGGTGACCCTGGTGGTAGCGGTCCCTTTGGTTTATTTCGTGCTGCGCGAGGCGCCGTCTGCAAGGGACCTGGATGGCATCGATGAATTGCGCCAGGAACCAAACGCCGGGCCATCTGCATCACACATACCATTATCACTCCTGCTCAAACGGCCTTTGTTGTGGCAGTTGTTTATCATTTTTTGCCTGTTGTCATTCTGTCTGTATGGTGTCCTGTCGCACCTGGTACCGATGCTGAGGGATCGCGGCATGTCACCGGCAAGCGCCGCGTTGGTTCAGTCCACGCTGGGTTTGGCGCTGGTGCTATCGCGGGTGATCATTGGTTTTATCATGGATCGTTTTTTCGCGCCGTTCGTGGCTGTCGCCTGTTTTCTTTTGAGCGCGGCGGGCGTCAGCCTGCTGACTGCCGGAGTCATCGGCCCGCTGGCATTTGTCGCTGTCGTATTCATCGGCGTCAGTATGGGCGCAGAAATCGACATGCTGGCATTCCTCACCGGGCGCTACTTCGGCGTGGAAAATTTTGGCCGGGTTTACGGTATCCTGTTTACCTCGTTTCTGATCGGTGCTTCCCTGGGGCCGGTCGGGTACGGCATGGCCTATGAAACATTGGGCTCGTACATCTGGGTGTTGTTCCTGAGTATTGTTCTTATGCTCGTGTCTGCCGTGATAACAGCACGGCTTCCCAGGTATTCTTAGACATCACAACAGTACGACAGCTCTCTTCAGGGCGGGGGGAAATGATGAAGGTCAAAGCCATAACGAGTGTGGTTTTGTTCATGTTGAGTGCTGCGGTTTTCCCGCAAGAGTACGTGGTGCACGCCGGACACATGGTAGATGTCATCGCGGGTAAGGTCATTGACGGTGCGACGATTACCGTCGCCGGTAACCGGATTACTGCAGTGCAGGCAGGTTACAAAGCGCCGGGTGATAATCAGAAACTGATAGATTTGAAGGATTACACGGTGATGCCAGGGTTGATGGACATGCACACCCATCTGACAACGGAGGTTTCTCCACAATTATTCACCGAGAAGTTTTTACTCGAATCGGCGGACTATGCCTATCGCGCGAAAATCTTCGCCGAACGCACATTGCTTGCCGGATTCACCACCGTACGTGATGTGGGTGACCAGGACCGTAATCTCGGTGCGTCGATGCGGCGGGCGATCGATCTGCATTACATTCATGGGCCGCGAATTTACACAGCGGGGAAAGGTCTCGCGACTACCGGCGGTCTGGCGGATCCAACTAACGGCTTACGGCACGAGTTTACGGGTAGTCCAGGTCCGGTCGAAGGAGTTGTCAATGGCCCATTATCGGCACGGCAAGCGGTGCGTCAGCGTTACAAGGACGGCGCCGATCTGATAAAGATCAACCTTACCGGTGGTGCGATTAACCCATCCAAGACCAGCCTTGGGCCGCAGTGGCAGCAAGACGAACTCGATGCGGTGGTGAAAACTGCTGCCGATTACAACATGACCGTTGCAGCACACGCGTACAGTGCAGAAGGTATCAAGCGCGCCATACTGGCGGGCGTGACATCGGTCGAACATGGCGATTTCATGACTGAAGAGATTGCCGAGCTGATGATAAAACACGGCATTGCCTATGTGCCGACAATGACCGCCAGCAAATGGTCGGCCCGCAAGGCAAGAGAGCAACAGGAAACGGCGGAATCCGTTCGCGGGCAAATGGCCAGCATGGACGACCAGATCGACAAGACGGTCGCAATGGCATACAGGAAAGGCGTATGGATAGTGTTTGGTAGCGATGCCGGCGTATTCCCCCATGGCATGAATGCGGATGAATTCGGCTACATGGTGAACGCGGGTATGCCAGCATTGAAGGCTATTCAGAGCGCAACCATTGAATCCGCAAAGTTATTGAGGATCGAAACATCCCTCGGTTCGATTGAGCCGGGAAAACTTGCTGATCTGGTCGGTGTTCGCGGTGATCCGCTGGCGGATATTTCCTTGATGAAGGCAATATCCTTTGTTATGAAGGACGGCGTGATCTACAAGGAAAACGACACCGTGGTTCTTCCAATTGGTGATATGTAGATAAGGAAGCTCTGAATAATAACGGAAGAGGCCTATGCGTGACTACATTGCACAACTCCGGGAACGCGGAGAGCTGACCATTATCGACACGCCGGTGGAGCCGGAGTTTGAGCTGGCGGCTGTGACCCAGCGGCTGCAGCAGAAAAGCGATTGCGCCATTCTGTTTCGCCATGTCATCGGTAGCCGGATGCCGGTAGTCACCAACGTGTATGGCAGCCGGAGCCGATTGTGCGAAATGATCGGCGCAGCGGACGGTAATTTCTGCCGCCGCTGGACGGAACTATACCCGGGCAAGAGCGAGGCGCGTGCTGCGGTAGCAGCAACAATGGAATATCCGCGGCTTTCCGGTGCGCTCAGCGATCTGCCACTGATCACTTACTTCGAAAAGGATGGCGGCCCCTACATCACGTCAGCCCTGTACCTGGCAAAAAACCCGCAGAACCAGGTGGCAAATCTTTCCTTTCATCGCTCGCAATTCATCAGCGACAATGAACTTCGGGTCAGGCTCGGATCGACTCACGATTTGACGCAATATCAGAAAATGGCCGAACAGGCCGGTGAACCGCTACCTGCCGCCTTGTTGATCGGCACCGCGCCCGAGATCTTCATTGCCGCATGTGCCAGCCTGCCGATCAATGAAGATGAAATAGCAGCAGCAGCCGCGATCAGCGGCAAACCGATCGCCATGCAGAAATGCCGGACGATCGATCTTGAATATCCCGGCGCCACTGAAATTGTCATTGAAGGCCGGTTCCTGCCAAACGTACAACGGCCCGAGGGTCCGTTCGGAGAGTTCATGGGTTATTACGTACCCGTGGCTGACAATGCCGTGTTCGAGGTGCTGGATGTGCACTGGCGCGAAGGTGCCCTGTTTCACAGCATCAACTGCGGATCGCCGGAAGATATGCACGCGCTGGATTGCGCCATATCGACACGCATTTATCGCAGCCTGATCGATAAAGTGCCCGGGGTTGTCAACGTCGCCTGCTACCCAAACCTGATGAATACCGTGGTGCAGATCCGGCAGCAATACGAAGGCCATGCGCGTCACGTGCTGCTCGCGGCGATCGGTGCGCACCTGGACTACAGCAAGAGCTGCATGGTCGTTGATGAAGATGTCGACATCTACAATCTCGACGATGTCCTGTGGGCTTATCTGACGCGTGGCCGGGCTGATACGCGGGCATTCATTCTGCCAGACATACCCGGCTTTTACCGGGACCCGCATAAAGACCACTGGGGGCGGCTGGCGATCGACGCAACCAAGCCTTTCGATCGCCAGCAGGAATTCGAGCGCAAGCGCATACCCGGCGCGGACTCATTGGATCTGGGCAAATACGTCGATCTCGTTTAGCAGGCCCTTGCCATGGGCTTCATTTTTGATTTTTTTTTGGCAATATCATCACGCGCACTTTTTGCTGCTATGCTTGCCTTTGCGGCATCCGGATGGGACCAACGACATGATTCTACAAGCATTGCGAAAGGTTTCGGTAAGCCTGATGTTGTTGATGGCCAGCGTGGGCTGGCTCAAGGCGCAAGAGGCGGACGTCACATTCTTTGTCATTGGCAAGCACGCGAGTTTTAGCCAGGATGTTGCCTCTGGACTGAAGCCGGTCGATTATTCTTTTTTTGCGGAAATTTTCCTCAACAAGAACGGCGATGCTTCGAACGCCCGATTGATTCTGCCGACGGGTGTCGAAACTGCATTTGCGGACCAGCGCCAGGCAGAGGGCGGCAAGCGTGACAACATCCTGTCCGTAACCGGCAAACAGAGATATGCGGGTTTCGCCGATCTGCAGGCCGACTATCCGGACGGCGAATACCAGGTTTCATTTGCCACCCCAAGCGGTACGGTTGCCGCCGCAAAGCTGGTTTTCAATGGTGAACCGCTGCCGATGCCCCCGCGGATCCAGCTCAGCCAGGATGGAACCACGACATGCACGGTGGTAAATCCCGCCAGCGACCTCGACGTAAGCTGGAGCCGTTTTGCCGCAGGCGGGCCGGATCCAAACGGCGTGCTCAATGACCTGATATTCGTGATCCTTACAGGTGAAGACGGCATTCGGATCGCCCACAGTGGGCGACCGTTCGAAAACAAGCCATTCCTGGACTATTCCGCTGAAAAATTCACGATCCCGGCCGGCAGCATGGAAAGCGGTCACAGGTATTTACTTAGCGTTGAACACGCGATTCTCGACGATACCCGCATCTACAGTGGTATACCCGCAATGACGACCCGCGCCGTCACCACAAAGCTGGCAATTTCTGCCGGAAATTTGAATTCCGACCTGGATCAGGACTGTGTGACAGGCAGCACACTGCGATGAAATGGAAAACGTTGATTGCGTTTCTGGCCCTGGTCGTCTGTGCGAATGGGGAGACGAATGCCGACCGCGATATCCAGTTCTTCGTGCTGGTGAAATCCAGTAATTATGCCCAGGCCGCTGACGGCAGCCTGACCTTGCTCAATTATCATTTCTTCTCGGAAGTGTTCCCCTTTCCGGATGGTGAAATAACGGCGGCGGTACTGCGCCGGGAAGGGACTGAGCCAGCCGTCTTCGAATATGAAGACCGGGGTGAGAAGTTCTATTACGAGGGCGGGCATTTCGAGACCGTAGAGGGCGCTGATGCCAGGCACCCCAATGGTCTGTACAGTTTTGACATCACCACCGGGAACGACGGGGTGATCCATGCGCAATTGTCACTTGCGGGACCGGACGGCGAAACCGATATTCCGGCCCCGGTCAGGATCAGCCTCTCCCAGGGCGGCCAGGATATCTCGCCCATTGAGATCGACCCCGAGAAAAACCTGGATATCCGCTGGAGCGATTACTCCAATGGCCGGGACGATCCGCGCGGTATCGTCGATGACATGATTTTCGTCGTGGTGGCCGATTGCCATGGCGAGCGGCTGTTTCATACCGGCCTGCCTTTTGGCGAAAAGCCCAATATGCACCATGCTGTGCGCCAGGTCATGGTGCAAGCCGGGCTGCTGCGGCCCGGAGAGCCTTATTCCATGTTCGTTGAATTTCCGCACGTCGTGGACAGTGTCATGGCGGGCAAGACACCGGGCTTCACCTCTTTTGCCACTGCGACCTATCTGGATATGAAGACGTCAGGCGTGGCGGTGGGTGAGTGTCCCGCCAGGCCACCGCCCATGGATACCGGACAGACGGACCGCACGGGGGTAAGTGACATGACCCAGAAGCGACTGTTCGACGAGCACTACACCATGCTCTATTACCTGGAACTTGGGCCCGCCGATCGCTTTTATGGTGAGGTATTGGGACTGGAACGCAGCTATGAGGACGATTGGGTGCATCTTTATAAAACGACGGCCAGTTCCTATATCGGCGTGGTGAAAGAAGGTCCCAAGGCGTTCCACAAGGTGCGGGCGGAAAACGCCGTGATGGTCAGTCTGGTCACTTCCGATGTGGATGCCGTTTATGCGCGTATCAAAGAACACCAGGACGTGGAAATTGTCACGCCTCTTCATGACAATGACTCCGCACCGATCCGTGCTTTTATCATGCGCGACCCTGGGGGCTACACGGTGGAAGTGTTTCAGTGGCTGAAGACCGGCGAATAACGGGGAACGTGGGCTAGCGGCTGACTCGTCCGGAGGCGTCTCCGCCCATCAGCTTTTCAACTTCCGCCACTGAAACGCGGTTGAAGTCGCCGGATATCGAATGTTTCAGGCAGCTGGCGGCAACGGCAAATTCCAGTGAAGTTTGCCGCTGAGTATAAGCGTTCAATCCATAAATCAATGCCGACGCAAAACTGTCACCACCGCCAACGCGGTCGATGATGTCGGTTATTTCATAGCGGCTTGACAGGTAAAATTTATCACGGTCGCGCAAGCAGGCCGACCAGCCGTTGGCGTCCGCGCTTTTCGATTCGCGCAAGGTGATGGCCATGACGGAAAGATTCGGATACAGCTGCAGCATCTTTGCGCTCAGCTGTTGGTATTTTTCTATGCTGAGTTCACCACTGGCGACGTCGACATCGACACCCACGCCCAGGGATTTCTGGCAGTCTTCCTCGTTGGCGATGCCAACATCGACATACCGCACCAGTTCCGTCATTATTTGCGGCGCCGACTTGCCGTACTTCCATAGCTTGCCGCGATAGTTGAAGTCGCAGGAAACCGTAACGCCACTGGCTTTTGCTGCTTTCACCGCCTCCAGGCTCAATTGTGCAGCAGATGCACTCAGGGCAGGGGTAATTCCCGTGATATGAAACCAGCGTGCGCCGGTAAAAATCTTCGGCCAGTCAAAGTCGCCCGGTTTTGCCTCGGCCATGGATGATCCCGAACGGTCGTAGATCACTTTGGATGCACGCTGGTTCGCGCCGGTTTCAAGAAAATATATTCCCACGCGATTGCCTGCGCGGCGCACATGGCATGTATCCACGGCGAAACTGCGTAATTCACGCATTGCCGCGTCGCCGATAGCGTTTCCCGGCAAAGCCGAAACAAAACCCGCGTCCAGTCCATAGTTGGCCAGCGCTACCGCGACATTGGCCTCACCACCTCCAAAGGTCGCTTCCAGCGATGGGGATTGGAAAAACCGCTCGTGTGCTGGTGACTTCAGGCGCAGCATGATCTCACCGAACGACAGGTACTCGGCCATGACTAAAGTTCCCTCACGCTTGCGGCGATGGCCAGCGCTTCCTGTGCAAGGCGCGTTATCGCAGCGTAATTATCAGTTTTTATAGCTTCTGCCGGCGTCAGCCAACTGCCGCCGCAAGCGATGACGGACGGGACTGCAAGGTACTCGGCCAGGTTGGCTGCCGAGACGCCGCCCGTCGGCATGAATCGAATACCGCGAAAAACCGCAGCCAGGGCTTTGAGCATGGCGCTGCCTCCCGCCAGCCCGGCCGGGAAAAATTTCACGGTATCGAGTCCGAGATTCCAGGCCCTTTGCAGTTCCGTCGCTGTTGCTATACCCGGAAATACCGGCAGGCCTGCTCCCAGGGCAACCTGCACAACCCTCTCATCCAGACCCGGCGAGACGATAAACGCCGCGCCGGCGTCGACCGCCGCCCTGGCCTGGTCAGCGTTCAATACCGTTCCGGCACCCACTATCGCCATGGGTACGCGCTTCACCACGTGCTGCAGGCAGGCAATGGCCTCGTCGCTACGCAACACCACCTCGATCACGCCCAGCCCGCCGTCCAGCAATGCCTGGGCGCTTGCTAGAGCGACCTCAGGCCTATCCGCCTGGATCAACGGTATGACCGGTGCCCGGGCCAGGCGGTTCGTCAAAGAATGAGCCATATATTTCTCATTTTTCAGAGCCGCGGCATTGACTTCTCAACAGCATGGAGCGTGTCTTCCAGAGTACGGGTCAAGGCCTTGACTTGCGCCTCTGACTGTCCGGAAAGAGCGGTTGAAATGATCCGGTCGTAATCCGCGTGCATTGCTGCCCAGAGCTTTTGGCCCTGGGGCGATATGGTGACCGACTGAACCCGGCGATCCTGCTTCGAGGTCACTTTCTTCACCAGGCCATCGTGTTTGAGGCGGTTTACAACGCCGGTGATATTGCCTTTGGAGACTTTCAGCATGGACGCCAGATCACCCATCGTCAGCGCACGCTTGTTCAAAGCCAGTGCCGTCAGAACATCGTAGCGTGGCAGGCTCGAGTTATACTCCTGGGCTATGAATTGCATCAGCGATCGCTCAATGCTGCTGAAGCAGCGCAACAGCGCCAGCCAGGCCCTGAGGTGATGCGCATCCTCCGGCAGGGAATCCAGCACGGTAGCGAACAGGTTTGTCTCAGCCATAAATTCTTTTTGTTGTCCTGGTGATGATGGTTTACAGCTTGCAGACAACGGACTTCAACTCCGTGTATGCCAACAGTCCTTCCAGGCCGTTCTCTCGTCCCCAGCCTGACTGTTTATAACCGCCGAATGGAACCGCCATATCAGGTATGCCATGACAGTTGATCCACACCAGTCCCGCCCGTAGACGTGCCGCAAGCCTGTGCGCATGGCTGAGGTTTTCAGTCCAGATGCTGGCCGCGAGGCCGAAATGGCTGTCGTTTCCGTATTCCAGGCATTGCAGCATGTCGCTGGCCTTGTTGGCCACCAGTACCGGCCCGAAAATCTCGTCTTGCACCACGCCCATGGATTGGTCGACGTCCACCAATACGGTGGGTGTCAAGAAGAAGCCGCCACCAGTATGCAGTCTTTGGCCGCCGGCAGCCAGTTTGGCGCCCTGGTCGATGCCTGATTTGACCGCCCGCAATACGCTGTTCAGATGTGCTTCCGAAATCAGCGGCCCCATCTGCGTCTCCGGGTCGTGTGCCGGACCAACCCTGAGCGCAGCAGCATACTGGATGACACCTTCAATGACTTCGTCGTAGACCGGCTCTTCGATGTACAGGCGCGAGCCTGCAACACACACCTGCCCGGCATTGGAGAAAATGGCGTTGGCGGCACCGGGGATTGCCTGCTCCAGCCTGGCATCTCGCAGGATGATCACCGGCGATTTGCCGCCCAGTTCCAGCGTGACTTTTTTGAGGTCCGTCAGGGCGACTCTGCCAATCTCCTTGCCAACGTCAGTGGAACCGGTGAAAGAAACTTTAGTTATAGCCGGGTGCCGGACAATTGCGGCGCCTACTTCCGTACCCCGCCCAGTCACCAAATTGACCACGCCGGCAGGAATGCCGGCTGCGGACAGGAGTTCAGCCAGGCGCAGCGTTGACAACGGTGTTTTCTGATCTGGCTTGATCACGCAACAGCAACCGGCTGCCAGTGCGGGCGCCAGTTTCCAGCTGGCCTGAACCAGCGGACCGTTGTACGGCACAATCAATCCGACGACGCCAATCGGCTCGTGCATGGTATAAACGTGAAAATCACCCTGCGGCGCCAGGGACATCTGCTTGCTGCTGCCTTCCAGTTTCGTGCACCAGCCGGCGTGATATCTGAAGCACTCGGCGGCAAAAGGGACTTCGGCCTTTCTGGCTGACTCGTGCAACTTGCCGGCATCCAGCATCTCCAGTTCGGCGAGTTCGTCGTTGTGGGCATCAATGAGTTCAGCCACGCGCAACAGGATGCGGCTTTTTTCAGCCGGTGGCTTCAACCGCCAACGGCCATCTTCAAAGGCAGTGCGGGCCGAGGCTACCGCTCGATCCACGTCCGCCGCGTTTCCGGGCAGGAATTCGCACAGTTGCAAGCCCGTGGAAGGGTTGAGTATTTTGAGCGGCTTGTCCGAAGAACCGCTAAGCCAACGGCCTTCAATGTACAGTCCCTGGGGACTGTACAGCAAACGCTGCACGGTTTCGCTCATTGCATAGTTCATTTTGATCCACCTCCGCCCATGATCTATCAGGATGCCAGATAGCTGGTCAATGCTTGGAGCACCGCCTGGTTCTCTGCATCATTACCTATGGTAATCCGGAGAAACTTGTCGCTGCCTCCCGGGCGTGGAATGATGCCGTTTTTTTCAAGGAATGTTCCGGCTCCGATGGCGGATTTTCCGGGCAAGGCACTGAAATCCAGCAGGTAGAAATTGGTAACGCTGGGCACCACGTGAAGGCCCATATTGGCAAACTCAGCTCTGAATCGCGCCTGCCATCGAGAGGTGTGTTTCCTGGTGCGTTCCACGTGCGCCCGGTCGCCAATCGCGGCCGCTGCAGCCGCCATCGCCGGACCATTCGCGTTGAACGGTGTGCGCAGGCGGTTGATAACTTCGACGATCGGGGCGGGACCGTAAGCCCATCCTATGCGCAGGCCCGCAAGACCATAAATCTTTGAAAATGTGTGTGTAACGACGACGTTGGTACAGGAGTCCACCCAACCCAGGCCATCCTCATAATCCTCTCGATCAACATACTCTGCGTAGGCACCGTCAAGAAGGATCAGGATGTCCTTCGGGACATTGTCAATCAGCCGCCTGATTTCTGCACGGGGCAGATAAGTACCCGTTGGATTGTTCGGGTTGGCGACCGCGATGAGCCGCGTTTTCGCGCTGACGCGCTCAAGCAGCGCATCGACGTTGACGGTGAAATCCGTTTCCGGGGCCAGCACAATTTTGGCGCCTTGCCCTTTACCGTAAATCGAACACATCACGAAGTGATTTTCCGGCAACAGCAATTCGTCATTTACGCCCACGTAGCAGCGAATCAGCAACCCGATGACCTCCTCGGAACCGTTGCCGCAGACGATGCGGTCAGGGTCGATGCCATGCAATTTTGCGATGGCCTGTCGCAACGCCACCTGCGAGCCATCGGGGTATCGATGCAAGCTCTTCGCGGCCTCGTGGTAAGCCGCAATGGCGGCCTCGCCCGGGCCAAAGCAACTCTCATTGCTGGAGAGTTTGATCACCCTTTTGCGACCGGGTATTTTGTTCTTGCCCTGCTGGTACCGGGCAAAAGTCTGGATCTGCGCCAGTGGCTGCGGAGCGTCTGCAATTTTTGCCAATGGCGGGGCTGGATTGATTCTGATTTCAGGCATTGTAGTTTTCCATGCTGCCCGCCAAAGTCTTGGTTGGGACTGTTTTGGTATATTCGTTTAAGTATAAACTAAGTTATTGGTCTGGGCCAAGAACATAAACCGGACAAGAATGGCGGATCTGGTCAATGTTACATTGGCGGGCCAGACATTAAAGGCAGTAGATTTCTGAATGGTTTATATATAAACTGGTTGATCGCGAATTACCTGCTTTCCCGCTGGTCGCAATGTGGCTTTTATTTCAAGAATTCAGGCAAAAAAATTAATGAAAATTACTGGCGTAAATGTCATTGTCACCTGCCCGGACCGGAATTTCGTCACGGTTAAAATAGTCACCGACGAGGGCATCCACGGCATTGGCGACGCCACGGTCAACGGGCGCGAACTTGCCGTAGCCAGTTATTTGCAGGATCATGTTGGACCGTGCCTTATGGGACGTGACCCACTGCAGAGCGAAGACATCTGGCAGTATCTCTATCGCGGCGCCTATTGGCGGCGCGGCCCGGTGACGATGGCGGCTATTGGCGCGGTGGATACTGCGCTGTGGGATATCAAGGCCAAGATTGCCGGCTTGCCGCTATACCAGCTCCTGGGCGGCCGTTCACGACAGGGCGTGATGGCGTATGGACATGCCAATGGTCGTGATATAGCAGAGGCGTGCGATGAAGTTGCGCGCTATCAGGAACTCGGCTACCTGGCGGTACGGGCGCAATGTGGTATCCCTGGCCTGGCCAGCACCTACGGGGTTTCGAATGACAAGATGTTCTATGAGCCGGCTGACGCCGATATGCCCACGGAAAACATCTGGTCCAGCGAACGCTACATCGACCACGTTCCTAAATTGTTCGAGAAACTGCGGGACACGTTTGGTTTTGGCCTGCATTTGCTGCACGATGTGCACCATCGATTGACGCCCATCGAGGCGGCGCGCGTAGGCAAGTCGCTGGAGCCGTACCGCCTGTTCTGGCTCGAAGACGCGGTACCCGCCGAGAACCAGGAGGGTTTCCGGCTCATCCGTCAACATACCGTCACGCCGCTGGCAGTCGGTGAAGTATTCAACACGATCTGGGATTGCAAGACCCTGATCGAGGAACAGCTGATCGATTACATTCGCACCACCGTCGTGCACGCCGGCGGCATCACGCACCTGCGCCGGATTGCCGATTTTGCCGCTTTGTACCATATACGCACGGGTTGCCACGGCGCCACCGATCTGTCACCGGTATGTCTGGGTACGGCTGTGCATTTCGATACCTGGGTTCCGAGCTTCGGCATCCAGGAGTATATGCGCCATACCGCCCTGACCGACGAAGTATTTCCTCACGACTATACCTTCAGGGACGGCTATCTGCTGGCCGGCGAGACACCCGGTCATGGCGTGGATATCGATGAGACCCTAGCCGCAAAATACCCCTATCAGCGAGCCTATCTGCCGGTCAATCGCCTGCAGGATGGCACCATGTGGCACTGGTAACCAGTGTATGGCAGATTACGACGTCATCGTTGCCGGCGGTGGGCATAATGGCTTGATTTGTGCCGCGGTACTGGCCGGTAAAGGGCTTAAGGTCCTGGTGCTGGAACGCAATGAATGGGTGGGGGGTGGTGTTGTCACGCGGGAGCTGACCCTGCCTGGCTTCAAGCACGATCCTTTTGGTTCTTCGCACGTCTGGATTCACCTCAATCCGGCCTTCCAGCGCTTGCGCCCAGAACTGGAAAAACATGGTCTGAAGTACATCTGGTCTGAAGACCACATCACCGGCCATCCGAACAAGTACGAAGGGCAGGGCATCATCGTTTACAAGGACGTGGACAAAACCTGCGACACCATCGCCGAATATTCCGTTGCGGACGCACGCCGCTACCGCGAAATCTACGAAGAATTCGGTGACATCAAGGACGGTGTGATCAAGAGCATGTTCGCGCCGCCGGCACCGCCCAGTTACCTGTATCAAAGCCTGGAGAAGAACCCGGAAGGCCTCATGCGCCTGCGTGATTACCAGCTCAGTTCGCGCCAGTTTACGCTGGAAAATTTCGAGAATGATCACGTCCGGGCTTTTATCCTGGGCTGGGCGATGGCGCCACAGACGCTGCCCGATCAACTGGGTACGGCTGCCGGGTTTTACGTGATGATTCCCAGCATCCACTATTTCGGGCAGTCAATTCCCGAAGGTGGCAGCGGTATGCTGTCCGAATCCCTGAAACGTTACATAGAAGCCGAGGGCGGGACGGTGCGGACCGGCACGACCGTCAGCAAGTTCATTGCCGAGGGCGGTGTCTGCTTGGGCGTGCGGCTGCAGGACGGTGAAGAGATCCTGGCTGGCAAGGTTGTAGTCAGCGCCCTGGATCCTTACCAGACTTATCTCAAAGGTTTCGAAGATCACGAGTTGCCCCAGGGTTTCAAGGACATGGTCCGGCGTTTCAAGTTCGGCGACATCAGTATTGCCCGGGTGCACTACGCGCTGCACGAAGCACCGTCTTTCAAGGCGGGTGCGGATATGAACAAGACCGCGTTCCAGAGAATATTCGGCAACATGGCGGACATCGACCGCCAGTACCTCGAAATTGCCGCGGGCAAGGCGCCAACCGATCCGTTTTTATGGACTGCAGCCTGGTCCACGATAGATCCGACACGGGCGCCCGAGGGCAAACACACCCTGATCATGGACACCTTCGTTCCTGTCGATCTCGCCAGCGGCGAGGATTGGGAAACCATCGGCCCCACCTATTGCCGTAATGTATTGCTCAGGCAGTTGCAGAATTACACCACCAATATGAATCCCGACAACATCATGGCGGAATACGTCGAGACTGCTCCCAGCCTGCAGCGGGCCAACTGGTGTTTCCACCGGGGGGTCACCACAGGTGGCGAGCGTACTCTGGCGCAGATGGGCGCCTTCCGGCCGTTTCCGAATTACGCGAATTTTCGCGGACCACTGAAAAGACTTTACATGACAGGGCCATCCTGCCATCCCGGTGGCGGCATCTGTGGTATGGGTACGATTGCCGCGGATGAAATACTGCTCGATCTTGGTATCAGGAGCCAGGACGACGATATTGATTTTTGATCCTGATTTTGATCAGAGGCTTCTTAAAAACTTTAAACAGGTAACCGACATGGCAAGAGACAGAATAGAACCCTATACCGCGTTGATCGTTCAGCCGGAAGTGACGGTCGTCAGTGACCGCGAAGGCATTCAGCAAAATCTTGACCGGGTGAAAAACCTGATCCATTTTGGTGTTGGTTATTTCTGGGAAGTCCCGGTCAGGCTGGCGGTTTTGCCGGAATATTTCCTGCAGGGTGTAGGCACCCCGGGTAAAGGTGAAACCGGCCTCCAGGACGCCATGAAGAAAGCCGTCACCATTCCAGGCCCGGAAATTAACCAGTTGGCAGAAATGGCCCGGCAATACGGTATCTTTATCTGTGGCGGCGGTGTGATGGAATCGGTCGCGGAATTTCCGGACCGCTGGTTCAACACCAACTTTATCGTTGGTCCTGCAGGTGAGGTGGTGCTGAAATACCACAAGTGGCACATTCCGGCCTCCATCGGCCTGGGCACCAGCCCGCATGACATTTTTGACGAATACTGTGAAAAACTGGGAGGGGACATCAAGAATCTGTTTCCCGTCGTCGATACTGAGATTGGCAAGCTGGGGACCATGACCTGTCACGATGGCTGCACTCCGGAAGTCTCACGCGCGCTGGGTTATAACGGAGTGGAAGTGATCTGCCATCCGGGTGCAGTCCAGGAGTTTGAAGGTGTTTCCCCGCCTTGGGATTTCTGGATGTTTACGCGCCGCGCCCGCGCGCACGACAACATGTGTTATTTGCTGGGTTCAAACTGGGGCTCGGTCAATTACGATTATTACCCCAAGGCGTTTTGCCCAGGACATTCATACGCCATCGACTACACGGGATTGGTCTTGCGCGAAGCACCTTACCCGGCAGAGCAGGTGTTGGCAGTGACCATCGATATCGAAGCCTTGCGCCATTACCGCACCCGCACCAACCATAACTGCTGGGTGGATGTACGCACCGAAGGTTTCCGGCAGATTTATGAGAAGCCCATTTACCCGCCCAACCGGTTTCCGTCCGGACATCCTCCCAAGACACTTTCGGAAAAAATTGGCATCTGCAAAGAAGTCTTTGATGATCTTTACGGGCGTGGGCAATTCACACCACCGGCAGGTTACAATCCGGAAGACATGTCCCAGTTACTGCAGTCAAGAATTGATTTCGCCCAGGGAAGCGGACGCCTGAGAAAAAGCTGAAACCGGGATCGCTGGCAGTGGCAGGAGCTCAAAAGTGAGCGCCTCTTTACAGAAAAGTCACAATATTTACCGCTGCTTGTTTCTAAAACTCCTGGCGCGGGTCTTCACTGTTTTGATGCGAGAGTTCATGCTCTCAGCATGGTTGTTGTTCACGCCCGGTATCACCGCGTTGAGAATGCCCCACAGGTGCTTGCGCAAGGTTTTTGCGGGCTGTTCCATGGGCTTGAGACGACTGCGGGCCATCCAGTTGATCAGTCGCTTCCAGCCCTACAGGCGCTTCCTGTCGCCCCGTTGATTGAAAATTGAATTATCGTTGAGGATGGGAAACTAAAATGACTAACAGGATCAAGAAATATACGGGTTTGGTAATACAACCGGCGGTAAGAGTCGCACAGAACCGCGACGATATCATGTTTAACCTCAATCGTGTTTGTAACATGATCGATTTTGGGGCCGGCTATTTTTGGGAACTGCCGGCGCGGCTCGCCGTTTTGCCAGAGTATTTTCTGCAAGGCGTTACTACACCTGGTAAAGGTGAGGACGGCCTGGATGCATTCATGAAAAAGGCCATCACCATTCCGGGGCCCGAAACGGAAATACTGGGCAAGAAGGCAAAACAATACGGTATGTATATTGCCGGCGGCGGTGTGGTCGAGCGTTTGCCCGAGTTTCCCGACCGCTGGTTCAATAGCGCGTTCATTATCGGGCCGGATGGCGATGTCATTCTGAAATATCACAAATGGCATGTTCCTGCCTACATTGGCCTGGGGACCAGCCCTCACGACATGATTGATGAGTACGGGCCGCTTTACGGGGCAGATCTCAAGAGCCGCTTTCCGGTTGTTGACACGGAAATCGGCAAGCTGGGGACGATGACCTGTCACGATGGGGCAACACCGGAAATCTCAAGAGCACTTGCCTACAATGGCGCCGAGGTGATTTGTCATCCAACAGCGCTGCAATCGGTTGAGGGAGTCAGCGATCCCTGGGATTTTTGGACCTTCACCCGGCGCGCACGCGCACATGACAACATGTGTTATCTGTTGGGATCGAATTGGGGTACTGTCGATTACGACTACTATCCAAAAGCTTTCTGTCCCGGCCACTCTTTCATCATTGACTATATCGGCGTGGTCAATCGCATTGCGCCTTATCCCGAGGAGCAGGTTTTGGCTGCACCCATAGATATCGAAGCCCTGCGTGAACATCGGTCGCGCATTTCTCACAATACCTGGGTCGATATGCGAACCGAAATCTTCGCGGAAATGTACAAAAAGCCAATTTACCCGCCGAACCTGTTTCCCAGCGGAAAACCGCCGCGCAACCTTACGGATAAGATCGAAGGTGCCAAGCAAGCGCTTGATATGTTATACGCACAAGGCACGTTCACCCCACCGTATGGCATGACAGCAGAACAGATGTCAGGGGAGCTGGCCGAACGCGTTGCCTATGCACATAAGATGGGAACCTTGCGTAAGGGCGACGCGTGAGACAGGACTCACCCTGTGCCGCCGGGCCTGCTCGATGAAAGCTTGTGACATGCTGATGCTTTGACAAGGACTGATTCATTCGGATATTCTGTTTACATATAAACTATCTGCTGCTCGCTTTGAGCAACGCGCCGCGTACATGATTCTTCGGCGTCGCCCAAAGCAAAGGGCGCCTGAGCAAAAGCCGAATACTACTTCTGGGGACAGGGGAGCAGTCATGAAAGTGAGGAGCAAACTTGCAGACATCGATTTTGTATTCGGCAGGTTCGAGTACAAGAAGGATCACCTGATCGTTCATTCCGATCCTGACCGGTCGATGGAAAGCAAGGTCTACGTCAGCCCGGATGATGTTTTGGCAGGAATTGGCAAGGCGCTGTCCAACCCAATGGTATGGGTCTATGTGCTCTTCTTTCCCTTTTTCCTGGTCCGATACCGCCGCAGGCATCGGCGTAAAAGAAGTGAATAAACCTGATTAATTCAGATTTTTATCAACAGTTTTTTATACCGGTGAGTGAATATGCTTAAGATTTCAGGCGCCGACGCGATCGTCGAGTCACTGATCACCAATGAGGTGGATACCATTTTCTGTTTGCCTGGAGGGCAACTCGACCACTTGTTTGATGCCTTTTATCGCGTCGGCGACAAGATCCGGCTGATCCACAGCCGCCACGAACAGGGCGCTGCCTACATGGCATTCGGTTATGCCCAGACTTCCGGTAAGGAGGGCGTCTACACGGTTGTGCCGGGGCCCGGCCTGCTGAACTCGACCGCCGCGTTATGCACCGCCTGGGCGTGCAATTCTCCGGTTTTGGCCATTTCCGGCCAGGTGCACCTGGCCGGCATCGACAGCGGCTATGGCCACCTGCATGAAATCCCCGACCAACTGGGCCTGATCCGTCACTTGACCAAATGGGCGGAACGAATCAATCATCCGGTGCAAACGCCAGACGTGATGTGGCGGGCATTCACGGAACTACGTTCCGGCCGGCCGCGGCCGGTGGAGGTTGAAATGCCGATGGATGTGATGGCTGCGACAACGGTTGTCGCCCCGGCACGCAAAGCGCTTGCCCTTGAACCACCGCCGCTTGATGGCGATCTGATCAAAGATGCGGCCAGAATCCTGGCCAGTGCAAGCCGGCCCATGATCGTCATCG
>CAVPUV010000036.1:0-57101 GCA_963708905.1 uncultured Gammaproteobacteria bacterium
CTACCGGCGGCGTTCCGCCGGTAGCGATTTCAGACAGGTCCAGCGGCGGGTTGATGGAACAGGCGCCAAGCAGTACTCCAGCGAAGGCTGGAATGAGGCCGCGCAAGTGATTCACACGGCCTTTGTCGCATGACATCAGGCCTTCTTGAAGATATCAATGATACCGGTCAGTTCCAGGATCAGCAGCACCACGAAAATCGCGCCGATCAGGGCCAGCGTGCTGCCGCCGGCAGGCAGGTTTTCAATCTGGCTGTCGAGTTGTGCCAGTTCCTGATCGCTCAGTGCAGCCACGCGTGCGGCCGCCTGTGCCGGATCAACACCTAGACCGATCATGGCTTTCTGTACGTCATCACGTGCCAGACTGGCCTGGATATGTGTGATCCGGGCTTGCCGGGATTCCATATTCAAGGCCTGTTGAGTGCCAATGACCGCGGCGGATACGCTGCTGCTGAGGCCGGCAAATATTATGCTGCCGGATAACATAATGGCTATGATTTTCCTGCACACTTTGATCTCCTCCAAGTTATCCCTTGTTATCAATGGAACCCCATGGCGCCGCCGCTTATAGCCGGTTTTTTTCGATTCAAGACCTGGTGACAGCAGACGGCTCAGCAAAAGTGCGCCATGGTTTTTATGGTAGTCTCCCTTGAAAGCATGGTCAATTGTGCCTGGCTACTGGCCCGGGTTCATGCGCAAAAGCATTATGCGGGCTAAAATAACACGCTCAAAGGAGAAAGTTGTGACTTCCATTGCGGGCGCCCGCCATTCGGATCCTCCCCAGGCAACCTTGCCGGCACGCTTCGTGACCGTTCGCGCGGCCACCATGCAGTTGTGCCGGCATCTGGAACCGGAGGATTTCGTCGTCCAGAGCATGGCGGATGTCAGCCCGGTCAAATGGCACCTGGCGCATACCACCTGGTTTTTTGAGCATTTCATCCTGGCGCAGTTTGACCGGCGCTACCGGCGCTTCAATGACTTCTACCACCAGCTGTTCAATTCCTATTACTACTCCGCCGGGCAGATGCATCCGCGGCCGCAACGCGGGCTGCTGTCGCGGCCCCTGGTGCGAGAGATTGTGCAGTACCGCGAACATGTCGACGCAGCCATGGAGCGTTTGCTCACGCAGTGTCCGGACGATGCGGAAATCGGGCAACTGGTCACGCTGGGGCTGCATCATGAACAGCAACACCAGGAGCTTTTGCTGACGGATATCAAGCATGTTTTTTCCCGCAATCCGATGTTGCCCGCAGTCAATCCGGCACTGAAGCTTCCCACCCCAGCTGCCTTCACTCCGTTGCGATTTGTCGCACACCCCGGTGGAATTTTTGCCATTGGCGCGCAGGGCGACAGCTTCTGTTTCGATAACGAGACCCCACGCCACCAAACCTTGCTGCAGGACCATCAATTGGCTTCTCGGCTGGTCAACAACGGCGAATACCGCGAATTTATCCGCGCCGGGGCTTACGACGATTCCAGTCTCTGGCTGTCCGACGGCTGGGCGCTCATCCGGCAGAACAACTGGCGGCGGCCGCTGTACTGGAGTGAAGACCTGGCCAGCGAATTTACCCTGGGTGGCCAGCGTGACCTCGATCTCGCATGCACCGGTCGTTCACGTGAGTTACTACGAAGCCGATGCCTACGCACGTTGGGCCAATGCGCGTCTGCCCACTGAAGCCGAGTGGGAACTTGCCGCTGCTGAGCAGGTCTGTGCCGGCAACCTGCTGGATGCCGCTTATTGGCATCCCGTAGCCGCCGGGGAAACGGACAGCCAGTTTTTTGGCGACGCCTGGGAGTGGACGGCTTCGGCTTACGCCCCGTATCCCGGCTTCAAGCCGCTGGCAGGCTCGCTGGGAGAATACAATGGCAAATTCATGTGCAATCAGATGACGGTTCGTGGCGGTTCCTGTGTCACGGCCAATGATCACATTCGCGCCAGCTATCGCAGTTTCTTTTACCCGGATGCACGCTGGCAATTTCTCGGCATCCGGCTTGCGCGCGACGCTGGAACATCCGCATGACCGAGACCGTCCGGCATCCTGCAATGCTGACCGAACAGGACGAGTCCATCGTCAATGACCTCGCTGAAATCATGGCGGGGCTCAGCCGTCCGCAAAAAATGTTGCCGCCAAAGTTCTTTTACGACAGCGCCGGTTCCAGGCTGTTCGATGAGATTTGCCAACTGCCGGAATACTACCTTACCCGCACTGAGCTCCAGATCATGGAGTGCTTTGTGGATGAAATTGCGCGCCGCGTCGGCCCGCAGGCCAGCTTGATCGAATTCGGCAGTGGCTCCAGCCTCAAAACACGCATTCTGCTGGAACACCTGGACCACCTGGCAGCCTACGTGCCGGTGGACATTTCCAAAGATCACCTGGTGGTGGCAGCCGCTGAGCTGGCCGAGGACTACCCGCATATCGAGGTGTTGCCGGTAGCTGCCGACTTTACCCATCCTTTTCCCTTACCCCAGCCGAAACGGATGCCGCTGCGGAATCTGGTCTATTTCCCGGGATCGACCATCGGCAATTTCGCCCCTGACGCAGCGCATGAATTGCTGCGGGTCATGCACCAGGAAGCCGGTGACAACGGCGCCTTGCTCATCGGTGTGGATCTGAAGAAGGACGTCGCGGTGCTGGAACGCGCGTATAACGACAGCGCCAGTATTACGGCACGGTTCAACCTGAACATGCTGCAACGGCTCAATCGCGAATTTGACGCAAACTTCGATCTCACCGGCTTTCGCCATTGCGCGATCTATAATGAAGAATTCGGGCGCATCGAAATGCACCTGGTAAGCCTGCGTGAGCAATCATTCTCGGTGTGTGGCAGGCCGTTCTCTCTCGCCCGTGGCGAGTCGATCGTTACCGAATATTCACACAAGTACTCCCTTCAGGAGTTCAACGATATGGCGAACCGGGCCGGTTTTTGCGTGGATGCAGTATGGACCGACCCTGAGCGACTTTTCAGCGTGCAATATTGCTTGCGGATTTAATTTTTCCTGACGTTGACTTTGGAGTTCCCCAACAGGAATTCCAGGCCTTTAGCTTCGCAACTGGCGAGGATGAATATGTTCTCATCGGTCACGGAAAGGTTGTTTTCCCGCAGTATTTTTGTCGCTTTGGGTATGCCGGGTTCCGGCAGGTCCAGGGGATCGCCGTCAAACACGGGTTTCTTGCGCTGCTTTACCGCCAATTGGACGATCTCGGGATCGGGGGGGACCGGTGTGCGTCCAAAATAGCCCAAAACCATGTCGCCGTAGTCGGGAGTAATTCTCTTCCATGGCCCCATGGCGACATTGACGTAGGCTTGCTGGAAGTAGAATTGCGAGACGGGCGTTACCGAGGTGCCAAAACCGCCGCGGCGTATCACTTCCGGCATTTCTTTCAGCACTTTTGGAAACAGGTGCAGGGTGTTGATGTCGCGCATCATCATGGTATTGGAGGTAAGCGCGCCACCCGGCATGGGAGCGATGGCAACGACCGGCGTGACCTGTTTCGCTTCCGGCGGAACGTAGTAATCTTTCAGGCAATCTTCAAACACGGCAGAGGCAGCCAGGACTTTTTCATAATCCAGGTCAAGTGAGTATTCCGTGCCCTTCAAGGCATGCCACATGCTGATCATATCCGGCTGGGAGGTGCCACCGGAGACGGGGCTCTTCGCCAGGTCGATGCCATCTGCACCGGCTTCGATCGCAGCCAGGTAGGAAGAGATGCCACAACCGACCGTATCGTGGGTATGCAAGCGTATATGTGTGCCGGCAGGCAGCATTTTTCTGGCGCCTTTTATGGTCTGGAAAATTTTTCCTGGGTTGGCGGTGCCGGTCGCGTCCTTGAAGCAAACTGAATCAAAAGGTACTTCCATATCCAGGATGGTTTTTAACCGATCCAGATAAAACTCCGCCGTATGCGCACCTTCGCACCCTGGAGGCAGATCCATGATGGTGATGACGATTTCATGTTTCAAACCATGATGAACAATTCGTTCCGCGGAATATTGCAGATTTCTGATGTCATTCAGGGCATCAAAATTGCGGATGGTGGTGATGCCGTGTTTTTTTAATATCCTGGCGTGCAGATCTATGATGTCACGGGGTTGCTGACTCAGTGCAACGACATTGATTCCTCTGGCCAGGGTTTGCAGGTTTGCATGCGGGCCTGCTTTCTCACGAAAGGCATCCATCATGTCGAAGGCTGATTCATTGCAATAAAAGAACAGGCTTTGAAAACGGGCTCCGCCGCCTGCTTCGAAGTGCGTGAGGCCGGCGGCGACGCTGGCCTCCAGTGCCGGCAGAAAATCTTCCGTTAAGACACGCGCACCATAAACCGACTGGAATCCATCGCGGAAAGAGGTATCCATTACCTGAATGACTTTGCTCAAGCAAACTTCTCCCGTGTTTGAATCAATTCATTCATTGCCATTTTATAGTCGTACAAAGCCGTCCGCTGCTTGAGCACCCAGCGGAACATCGACGCGCTCGTGAAACCCTTTCGGACCGTAGCTTCCGGTCGCAACCAGGGCTCTGCCCGCGACCAGCCAGTCGGCGTGCACCTGATCGCCGTCGAAAACGCGGGCAGCCTTGAAAAGTGTTACGGATTCCCCGGCTGCGGCGGACACCGGCGCCAGAAGTGCGAGCAGCAGAAACATTTTTGCGGTTTGCAGCATAAGCAGGAGAGTATAAGGTCTGGCCCGCCGTATCACCAACCCCGCATGATGGGGCAAGTAAATGATGCCGAACTTGCCGACATCGTTCGCGGGCGCTGCTAGCTGGTCGATGCGGAGTATGTGCCGGCCATGCTTCAGAGTTCCGGCCGGGGTGTGTTGACGTCACTGGGCGGCAGTATCGGATAATTCACTTGCGGCTGCTCACCGGTCAGTGTCAGCAGGAAGGACTCGATAGCGGCAACCTCTGCATCCGTGAGCGACTGCCCCAGCTGGCTTTCAGCCATGACGCCGACGGCCTGTTTGAGATCCCATGACTTGCCCGAATGAAAGTACGGCGGCGTAAGTTCAATGTTGCGCAAGGTTGGCACCTTGAATACGTATTCGTCGCTGGTGGTCCTGGTGACCTGAAACCTTCCCTTGTCGGCCGGTGGCAGGAAGTCAGCGCCTGGTCTTTCCACTACACCGAATGGCGCGTACATTCCCCCACCCACATTGATGCCGTTGTGGCAGGCAGCGCAGCCCTTGTCGATAAATAGCTTCAATCCATTCTTCTGCCCACTCGACAGGGCACTGTCATCGCCGCGTAAATACTGATCGAACGGTGCATTCGGCGTGAGCAGGGTTGCTTCAAAAGCCGCAATGGCGGTACCTACGTGAGAAATTGAGACCGGTCCCTGATCAGCAGGAAAAGCAGCTGCGAACATCGGCTTGTAGCCCGGAATTCCGTTCAGCATTACCACGGCATGTTCGTGGCTGATAGCCATTTCTATCGGATTCTGAATGGGACCCACCGCCTGCTCGCCCAGGTCCGCGGCGCGACCATCCCAGAATTGCGCTGTATTGAATACGGCGTTCAGCACCGTTGGCGCATTGCGCCCGCCTCTTTGCCACTTGTGGCCGATCGATGTTGGCAGCATGTCCACTCCACCAAGGCCGATCTGGTGGCACGTGTTGCAACTGATGTTGTGACTTTCCGAGAGTCTGGGGTCGAAGAAAAGCGCTTTCCCCAGTGCGATCATTTCCGCGGTCATGGGCACGCCCTCGATGGTGGGAGCGGTTTCGGGTATCGGCTGAAACAGCGCCTGTGCCTGCTTCAGCAATGGGTCCCCGGCGGCCAAAACCACTGGAATCCCCGTGATGATTAACAACACCGTGGCAAATCCTGACTTCATGACATGATTCATGGGGCTCTCCATTGACCAGTGAACGGGAAAATATTGCGCATGCGGTTAATATCGGTTCCAATCATCCCGGAATCCATTTGGCATATGACCTGAAAACAGCGGAAATTTCGCCAGCAGCCCCGCTTACGTCGGATGACGCATGGGGCAATAAACCAGGATAAAGATTGTTGAAACTTAAAGAAAACCGAGTGCAATATGCGGATTAGCGGCGCCAGGTTCTGGATTTTGTTGACAATATTCCAGGTAATTTTCGGGCTGGCGGTTTTTGCTCTCACCCGCCAGTATTACATCCAGAACCCGGATTCTGTCAGTGCCAGCCCGGCAGTGCAGCGTCAACCTTCACTTGCATGGCCGGATGACAGCACGGTCACCGATCTGGCTCGGGATATGTCCGCATCTCCCGGTCAGGCGGCGGTCAAAGATCCGGTTGCCACATCGCACCTGGCGGATGAGTTTTACGTCAAGAAACAGTACCAGGAGGCGGCGGCTCTGTACCGGCAATTGCTGGCATCCGGTTCGAACGACGTGAATACCTATAACAGCCTGGGCATCACGTTGCACTATCTCGGTCAATCGACGGAGGCGCTGCGCATCCTGAATGAGGGTGTGGCCAAGGATTCTTCCTACCAGAGAATCTGGTTGACGCTGGGCTTTGTGAACAGTCAGCTGGGCAATATCGAGCAAGCCCGTTCGGCGCTGACCACCGCGGTGCAGATGGGTGCTGACAACGAGATTGGGCAAGCCGCGGCAGAAATGCTCGATGACCTGCCCTGAACAAGCTATGTATCAGGCGGGCGGCAGCAGCAGGTCTTCCAGAAAAAAGGCGGCCAGCGCGGGCCGGCCGGAAATCCCGGCTTTGCGATAAACGCAGCGAGCCTGCTCGCGCACGGTTCTTTCGCTGGTAGCGCGCAGGGCGGCAATTTCCTTGAGACTGAGCCCTTTCAACAGCAACAGGGCCACCTCGGATTCCGCCACTGTCAATCCCCAACGCACAAACTGTTGCTGTATGGCCGAACCCAGCCCTTCGAGCAGTATCCGGCTGTCTTCACGCCAGCGCTGTGATTCGTTTCTGACCAGATCCAGATCGCGCTGCAGCGTTCTGACGGCGGTGAGTGTGCGGTAAATGCGCTGCAGCAGCATGCCGATACCGCCGGCCGCCAGCAGCAGCACGCCGGATTCCATGATCACGTGCAGAGCACTGGCACCTTTCGTGTAGTCCTCTGCCAGGTCCAGTACGATCAGCGCAAAGATCAGGGCAAACAAAGCGATCGCTGCTGCGGCAGATCCCGCACCAGGTGAGTCATTCGACATAGTGTGGCTCCGTAGGGCGAACATGGGTGGCAGAAAGGGATGATCCGGCACATGACGTATTGCGACTGCAGGGGGCATCAAGGATATTGCAGGCGGGAATCAACATCTGGAGATTGTAAATGAACCAGGAAAAAACAGCATTGATCCGCGTCTGGGACCCGGTGGTTCGCATCGGGCACTGGACTTTGGTGGCCTGCTTTTTTATCGCTTATTTCACTGAAGACGATTTGCTCACCCTGCACGTGTGGGCAGGTTATGTACTGGGGGCCGTCGTATTGTTCAGGCTGCTGTGGGGTTTTGTCGGCAGCACGCATGCCCGCTTCAGTGATTTTCTGTATTCACCGGCAAAGGTTGCCGCTTACCTCAGGAGCTTGCGCAAGGGCCCGGTGGCCCATTACGTGGGACATAACCCGGCGGGCGGCGTCATGATCATTCTGTTGCTGCTATTCCTGTCAGCGACTGTTTATACCGGACTGGAACTGTATGCGGTCGAGGAACACGCGGGACCATTGGCAGTCCTGGACCCGGCCTCGGGCTATGCGGACAGTGATGACGATGGCGATGAGGATGAGGATGAGGAGGAGCGGGAGCGTAGATCCGGGGTAGATGAGGATGCCGAGGAATTCTGGGAGGATTTGCATGAACTGTTTGCCAATCTGACCCTGATGCTGGTCATTTTGCATGTGTCCGGGGCGGTGGTTTCCTCGTACCTGCACCAGGAAAACCTGGTCAAGGCCATGATTACCGGAAAGAAGGCGCGGCAATAGGAATTCAAACATGAGAATACCTGACCTGAATGGACTTGCACCGGTTAATTGATCTGGGCCGCATTTGGCTTTGGAAACCGTTGCCAAGCAAGCAAAACATAGGTCATAGTGTTTCACATGGGTATTTTGACAATACCCGTGTTTTTGGCCGCTCTCGGACTTCCTGTCCTTCGCGGCACCAGCACGTCCCTGTGCATTGGACGTAACACGAGGAGGTACAAGCATGCTAACGAGAAAACTAATATTTGCCGCCATGTTCATACCATTGCTGGCCAGCGGGGCCGTGCAGGCCGGCGGCGATGCGGCCAGAGGCCAGGAATTGTCAGTTGACTGCGTTGACTGTCATGGGGCCGATGGCAAGGGTGTCGATGGCAATCCCGCCATTGCGGGACTCGATGAGACGAAGCATGTCGAAGCACTCAAGGCGTACAAGTCCGGTGAACGTACCGACGAAGGTGATGTCATGCTGATGTTCACAGAAGAGCTCAGTGAACAGGACATGGCGGACCTGGCAGCATATTACGCGACGCTGAGTGGCGGCTAGTCGTCAGGCAGGGGATTGTAACTGACAGGCACCCGTATGACACGGGTGCCTTCGCTCCTTATGGCATAGGAAGTAACCCGGAGCAGAGCTCGCCGGCCGCGTGTTTTTTGCCTGGAAACAGACCGGGGAAAAGACTGCCACCCAGCCATCAAATACTTGTTGACAAATCGATAGCCAGGGCTATATTACCGCACAAATCAGGCGGGCCAATTTCCGCACGACTCGAAGGGCCGGGTCGGTTTTCGTCAGCAGGTCGCCCAACTGCGATTAAGGACAATAAATGAAAACCGACAGGGCTCTCACGGAAGAACCTCCCGGAGGCGTGGCCGTATCCCTTGACGCCTCATTTTTATCTCTCATTACCACCGATCCATCCCTTACCACATGAGTGTTTCTGTCACCCAGATAGGCCTGACTTACGACCTGCGCGACAGCTACCTCGAAGCGGGCTACAGCGAGCTTGAGACAGCGGAGTTTGATCGCGCCGATACCATCGACAGCGTCGAGGCGGCGCTGCGGCAACTGGGCTACACGGTCGATCGCATTGGCCATGTGAAACAGCTGGCTGCGCGGCTGGTTGCCGGTGACCGTTGGGACCTGGTGTTCAATATCTGCGAAGGCATGTACGGGATTGGCCGCGAAGCCCAGGTGCCGGCCCTGCTGGATGCCTACCAGGTGCCCTATGTGTTTTCCGACACTCTGACCTGCGCCCTGACCCTGCACAAGGGCATGACCAAGGATGTCGTCCGGGCCGCCGGGATTGCGACGCCGGATTATGCTGTAGTGCTCGATCGCAGCGGTATCAAGAACGTCAATCTGCCCTATCCGCTGTTTGTCAAGCCAGTGGCTGAAGGTACCAGCAAGGGTATAACCGCCCATTCGAAAGTCACTGATGCAGCGCAGCTGAAAAGGGTCTGTGAGCAGTTGCTGAAGGCATACCGGCAACCCGTTCTGGTGGAACGTTTTCTGCCAGGCCGTGAATTCACCGTGGGCATCCTGAATAGCGGAAAGCAAGCCAGGGCGCTGGCGACACTGGAAATTGAACTGCTGGCTGGCGCCGATTCTGAGGTCTATTCCTACCGCAACAAGGAAGAATGTGAAGATTTGGTGCGCTATAGCTTGCTGCCGGCCGGCAAGCTGCGGCGCGAGATCGAGTCTCTGTGTCTGCGCGCCTGGCAAGCGCTGGCTTGCCGTGACGCCGGGCGCATCGATGTGCGCATGGATGACAAGGGGCAGGTGCATTTCATTGAAGTAAATCCGTTGGCGGGTATTCATCCCGAACATTCGGATCTGCCGATCATGGCCACCATGGCTGGAATGGACTACGTCACACTGATCGAAACCATCGTGAACTCGGCCGTGCGGCGCTGCAGTGAAGTCCCGCGAGCGGCTACAATGGCGGCCTGATAACTCACAACGGTTTTGTTATGAGACAGGCTCCACAGTCGGCGCTCGTGTTGCACGAGGCGATCGAAGCAGGCGCGCGTGCGGACGAAATGGATACCCTGATCCAGGCCGGGCAGGTTGCGGCTGCGCTGCGGAAACTCGGCTGGAGCGTATCGTCCCTGGCGACGGGTCTCGACCTTGCGGGGACACTGGCGGCCATCCGGCAGCGTAATCCCGATTGCATATTCAACCTGGTTGAATCGCTGGCGGGTGACGGCCGCATGATTCATTTCATCCCGACCTTGTTACACAACGTTGACCAGCCATTTACCGGTTCGGGCGGTGATGCCATCTACCTGAGTTCGCACAAGCTGCTGGCCAAGAACTGGATGCGCCTCCACGGCATAGCGACACCCGCTTTTTTCACACCGGCTGATGCGGCAAGTGACTCCGATACGCAATGGATTGTGAAATCGGTCTGGGAACACGCGTCCTTCGGCCTCGATGATGGTTGTGTGGTCAGCAGCGTGTCCGCGGCAAAAGCGCGCATTGCGGAATGCATGCAGCGCCATGGCGGCGATTGGTTTGCCGAGCAGTTTATCGATGGCCGGGAGTTCAATATTTCCGTGCTGGAACAACAAGGGCAGCCGTGCATACTGCCCATTGCCGAAATGACTTTCGTTGGCTACCCGCAGAACAAACCAAAAATTGTCGGCTACGCCGCCAAATGGGATGAACAGGCGGCCGAATTCCATGCCACCCGGCGGGTATTTCCGGCCCTGTCCGCAGACCTGCGCGAGACCCTGGTGCAAACGGTGGAACGGTGCTGGACAAGCTTCGGGCTCAAAGGCTATGCCCGGGTGGATATCCGCCTGGACGCGGCGGCGGTCCCCTGGGTGCTTGAAATCAATTCCAATCCCTGTCTCGCTCAGGATGCGGGTTATGTTGCTGCGGCAGGCGCAGCCGGCATGAGCTATGAGCGGGTCATCGACGCCATTTTGCAGGCAGCGCTCCACAGCGGCGTCCAGGGGCAAACCTGATGCACTGGCGTACTGCTTTGCGCGCCAGCGATGCGGCCGCCGTGCTCAGCCTGGTGCATGACACCGGGTTTTTTTCCGCGGCGGAAGAGCAGGTTGCAGTCGAACTGGTGGAAGAGACCTTGTCACGCGGCCGCGACAGCGGCTATGAGTTCCTGTTTGCCGACATGCCGGATCAGCCCGGCAAGCTGCAGGGTTATACCTGCTACGGACTGATTCCAGCCACCGAATCGAGCTTTGACCTGTACTGGATCGCTGTTTCACCGGCATACCAGGGCAGGGGACTGGGCGCGGAACTGATGCGGGAATCAGAACGCCTGGCTTATGCCGCCGGCGCCCGGCAAATGTACGCCGACACCTCCGGGCGCGAACAGTACGCTCCGACCCGCGCATTTTATGAGCGCATGGGCTATGCCAGGGCAGCAGTGCTGAAGGATTTCTTTGCGCCGGGGGACGACAAGGTCATCTATGTCCGGAGGTTGGGTCCGTCGGTTGAGTTCTTGCAAAAATAGTTTGATGTGTAAAATGTGCACATAAAAGACGTTAGAATACAAGCGGGCGGACCAGGGAGACACTGCATGAAATTCGATTTAAATGTAAATGGACAGTCCCATAGTGTCGATGTCGATCCCGATACTCCTTTGTTGTGGGTGTTGCGCGACAATCTGCAACTCACCGGCACGAAATTCGGCTGTGGCATGGCGCTGTGCGGTGCCTGCACCGTGCATCTGAACGGCAAGGCGCAACGAACCTGCACATTGCCGGTGCAAGCCGTGGGCGATCAGGCCATTACCACGATCGAGGGCCTGTCGGCGGACCGCAGTCATCCGGTGCAGCAAGCGTGGATGGAAGAGCAAGTGCCGCAATGCGGTTATTGTCAGTCCGGCATGATCATGTCGGTTTCAGCGCTGCTGGCGGATAAAGCGCAGCCATCAGATAGCGAGATCGATGCGGCGATCACCAACATTTGCCGCTGTGGAACGTATAACCGTATCCGTAAAGCCATCCATCGCGCAGCCAACACATAGGATCAGCACATGAGCGGAATGCAACAAACACGGCGGCAGTTTCTCCAGAACAGCGCGCTGGCCGGCGGGGCCCTGGTCATTGGTTTCTACCTGCCAGGCGGCGGGCAGCGGGCGCAGGCCATGTCCGCGTCCGGGAGTACTGCGGTGAACGCCTGGCTCAAAGTCCATACGGACAACACCTTTACGGTTCTGGTGGGTTCATCGGAAATGGGGCAGGGGGTATATACCTCGATACCCATGTTGCTGGCGGAAGAACTGGAGGTCGACTGGAACGATGTGCGCGCCGAGATGGCGCCGGTCGCGCCGGCCTACAATAATGTCATGTTCAATTTGCAGGGGACCGGCGGCAGCACCACCATCCGTGCGTTTTACCAGGTCTTGCGCCAGGTTGGCGCCAGTACACGCGAATGGTTGATCGCGGCGGCGGCGCAGGACATGGGTGTCGCGGCTGGCGAGTGCCAGGCATCGAGTGGACGGGTGGTTCATGCCGCATCGGGTGAGGCGCGCCGGTATGCCAACGTCCTGGCCATTGCCGCGCAACTGACACCGCCGGAAAATGTTGCGCTCAAGGCTCCTGCGCAATGGAAATTGCTGGGCACACCCGCGAAACGGCTGGACGTAGCCGATAAAGTGAACGGCAGCGCCGAATTCGGCAGCGATGTGCAGGTGGAGGGTATGCTGGTGGCGACCGTGCGTGCCTGTCCGGTGTTCGGCGGCACGTTGAAGTCCGTCGACGACACGCCGGCTCTGGCCGTGGCCGGGGTCAAAGCAGTTATTCCTTTGGAGACTGCGTTGCTGGTTGTTGCCGAAGGTTATTGGGCTGCCAGAAAAGGCGCCAATGCCCTGCAACCGGTATGGGATTTCGCGGTTAATGCAGACAATTCCAGCGCAAAAATAAGCGCGGCCCTGGACGCCGGTTTGGAACGGGCTGGTCATAGCGCACGTGCCGTCGGCGACGCCGCTGCGGCCATGCAAACTGTAGCGAAAAAAATCGAAGCGATATACCAATCGCCAATCCTGGCGCATGCGGCCATGGAGCCGATGAATGCAACCGCCAGTGTCACCGCCGATGGCGTCGAAGTATGGGCGCCCACCCAGGCTCAGGGCCTGATTCCGCAAGCGGTCAGCGCCATAACCGGCACGGCGGCGGAGAAAGTGCAGGTGCACACGACCTTTCTGGGTGGCGGCTTTGGCCGGCGCTTCGAGATGGATTTTGTTGAGTATGCGGTACGTGCTTCACAAGCGGTGGGGGCTCCGGTCAAAGTCATATGGTCACGTGAAGAGGATACCCAACACGATTTTTACCGGCCGCCTTCGCTGGCAAAAATGCAGGGTGGATGGACTGCCGATGGCAAACTGGATGTGGTGACTGCGCATATCGTCAGCCCGTCCATTTTTTCCCGTGCCGGTCCTGACCAGGTGAAAAACGGGATCGATGAAACATCGGTCGAGGGCATCGCGGATTCTCCCTACGCCATTGCCAACATGGCCGTGAACTACGTGCAGCAGGAAGTTGGCGTGCCCGTGGGGTTCTGGCGCTCGGTGGGCAATAGTCAAAACGGATTTGTCATGGAAAGCTTCATGGACGAGCTGGCGCATGCCGGCGGTATCGATCCCGTGGAGTTACGCCGGCACATGTTGCATGACAAACCCGATCATCTGGCGGTGCTGAATAAATTGGCGGAAGTGTCCCATTGGGGGCATGCCGATGCAGGCCGTTTTAAAGGTATCGCCATGCACGATTCCTTTGGCAGCATCGTCGGCGAAGTTGCGGAAATCTCGATCGACCAGGGCAAGCTGACCATTCACAAAATCACCTGCGTGGTGGATTGCGGCACGATTATCAACCCGGATACCGTTGAGGCGCAGATGCAAAGCGCCATCATCTACGGGCTGACTGCCGCTTTGCACGGCGAGATCACGATCGACCAGGGCCGTGTGCAACAGGGTAATTTTCACAACTACCCCATGCTGCGACTGGCACAAACGCCAGCCATTGAAGTTCATCTCGCCCCCAGCGGACGCGAGCTGGGCGGCATCGGCGAGCCGGGTTTGCCGCCACTGGCGCCGGCCCTGACCAATGCCATTTTTGCCGCTACGGGAAATCGTATCCGCAAGCTGCCGATTTCGCTATGAAACCATGGGTCAGCTGTGGGTCATGCCTGCGTACCCTGTTTGCCGCAGTCACGCTGGCGATTGTTGCCGGCGCCTGTGCCCAGCTGGGCCCGCAGGTGCTCAGCACCGGCCGGCCGCTGTACAACATCGCCGTGCAGCAAACCGAGTCGCAGCAGCTGCTGCTGAATATCGTGCGCCAGCGCTACAACGACCCCATCCTGTTTCTCGAGGTCACCAGTATCTCGAGCGGGTTCAACCGGGAAGTCAATGGCAACCTGGTAGGCAATATCTTTCATTCGGGCAAAAACGACCTGACCGGCACGCTTGGCGGGACCTTCAGCGAAACCCCATATATTTTCTATGCCCCGAACACCGGCGAGAAATTCGTGCGGCAGATGCTGACACCGATGGATCTGCGCACGCTGGCGCTCATTCTCCAGGCCGGATGGAGCATTGAACGGGTACTGCTCATCATCGGCGAGTCCATCAATCAACTGCACAATACCCCCGTCGGCGATGAATCGAGGACCGGATACCGCAAGTACCAGGAGGTATTATCGTCGCTGCGCGATCTGCAGCGCGATGGCCGGCTGATCGTCGGTGTGGAGCCAGGTAAGGGTGGCGCGGAAGGCAATCTGGCCCTGATGATCTCGCGTGAAGCCGTGGACTCCGTCTCATACCGCCTGGTCTGTGAAGCCATCAACGTGAGCTGTGACGGCCAGCCGTTGCGCCTGCGGCAGGCATTCGGCGCTGCCAGCGACGGCAAGACCATGGCCCTGGCCACGCGGTCGCTGTTTTCGGCGCTGTATTTTCTCGCCCAGGGGGTGGACGTGCCCGCGGCCGATGCCGCCGCGGGGACGGCACCGCCCCGCGCCAACTCCAATGGCGGGCCGTTCGATTGGACCGACTCGCGCGGACAGTTGTTTCGTGTTCACTCCTCGTCTACGGAACCCGAAGCAGCCGCGGTTAAAGTTTTCTATCGCGATTCCTGGTTTTACATTGCGGACAGTGATGCGGACAGCAAGGTGACGTTCGCCCTGCTCAGCATGCTGGTTACCCTGCAGGCTGGCGATACCGCCAAGATGACGCCGCTGATCTCGCTGCCTACCGGGTAATGCGTTTTAGCTGATGGAAAGCGGTATTTTCCGGTTCATTTTGCGCCACAGTCTGCGCGACCAGGTGTCCCTGGTGCTGTTGTCGTTTGTGGCCTTGCCGTTGCTGTACCTGACACTGGAATTACCCAAGATCGTCGTCAATGAGGCCATTGGCGGCACGGATTTCCCGCGGCAGGTCCTCGGCCGTGATTTCGGCCAGATCCCGTACCTGTTGCTGCTGTGCGGCCTGTTCCTGGCTTTGGTGATGGCGAGCGGCGCCCTCAAATATGTGACTGCGACTTACCGTTACCGCGTCGGCGACCGTCTGTTGCGCCGCCTGCGCTACGACATGATCGAACGTCTGCTGCGGTTCCCTCCCGCCGATTTCCGCAATGTGTCGAGTGGCCAGATCGTTTCCATGATCACGGCGGAAACCTCCAACCTGGGATTTTTCATCGCCGAAGCGTTTGCCGTCCCCGCCATTGCGTTGGGGACGCTGGCTACCATCGTCATGTTCATGTTCCTGCAGAACTGGATGATGGGCGTGGCTGCCATCGCGCTGTACCCATTGCAAATCTATCTGATTCCGAAAATACAAAAACAAATCAACGCACTGCAAAGGCAGGAAGTCCAGGCGCAGCGCGACGTTTCGCAGCGCATCGGTGATGTGTTTGCCGGCGTCAACGAGATCCACGGCCACGACACGGCGCAATACGAGTTGGCCGATTTCTCCCGGCGTTTCGGCAAGATATTCCGTTACCGCGTGCAGATTTCCTCCAAACGATATATTGCCAATATCCTTAACCAGTTCTTCTCGCAGTTGACGCCCTTTTTCTTCCTGTCGGTCGGCGGTTACCTGGTCATTGTCGGTGAAATCTCGCTCGGGTCGCTGGTGGCCGTGCTGGCGGCATATAAGGACATGTACTCACCATGGAAAGACATGATCGACTATTACCAGAAAGCCGAGGACGCGCGTGTTCGCTATGACCAGTTGAAGGAATTTTTCGCCCGCAGCAACTTGCTGGAAAAATTCATGATCGAAGCGGAACCCAGCGGCGAATGCTTCAACCAGGCTCACCTGGTGGCGTCGAACGTCGTGGTGGAGAAAGACGAAGGGCATCGGCCTGTCGATGGCGCCTCCATCAGACTCACCCTTCCCGCCCATGCCGCCATTCTCGGTTCCGGTGGCAGCGGCCGGGAGGAATTCGCGCGGCTGCTGGTGCGGCAAGTGTCCCCGCATTCGGGCAGCGTGTCATTAGGGAACAGGAACGTCGCGGAATTACCGGACAGCGTCATCGGCCGGCGCGTCGGCTATATCGGGTCCCAGACGTATCTCGGTTTCGGTGCGCTGCGCGAAGTGCTGGTTTATCCCCTGCGGCGCAGGCCGGGGAGCCATCCGGACATCGCCGCGGGCCGATCGCTGAGCTGGCTGCGTGAACAGGCGGAATCACTCAAGGCGGGCAACAGCGCGCATGACATCGACGCGGACTGGATTGACTATGAAGCCGCCGGCTGCAGCGATGCGGAAGAACTGGAACGGCGCATGATCGAGGTGCTGCGGCTGGTTGACCTGGAGCAGGAAGTTTATGAAATTGGCCTGCGGCGCGCCATTGCACCCGAGTTGCACCCGCAACTGGTGGTGAAGCTGATAGCAGCCCGCAAGGTGTTCCATGCGCGTTTGCACGCGAGCGGGCAGGATCCCCTGATCGAGCGTTTCGATGCGGACAGCTACAATACCCACGCGTCAGTGGCCGAGAATATCCTGTTCGGCACCCCCGTCGGCCCTTATTTCGCCATCGACAACCTGGGCCATAATGACTACATGCGGCAAGTCATCGAGCGCAGCGGTTTGACCACGATATTCCTGGAGACGGGCCGCAAGCTGGCTGCGATCAAGGCGGAAATCTTCCACGATCTGCCGCCGGGACACGAATTCTTCGAGCGTTTCAGTTTCATCAACTCCGATGATCTGCCCGCGTTCGAGGCGCTGTTGCGACGTATTGAATCCCATGGCATCTACAGCCTGGACGAGAGTGATCGTGAAAAGCTGATGGCGCTGCCGTTCAAGCTGGTGAAGGCGCATGACCACGAGGGTTTGATCGATGCGGCGATGAAGCAGCGCCTGCTGACGGCTCGTCGTACCTTCGCCGGCGGTTTGCCGGAGCGTCTGCAGGGGGCGGTGCAGTTCTTCGACCAGGATACCTATAATGCCGCCAGCAGCATTGTGGAAAACATCCTGTTTGGCAAAACGGTGTTCAGCAAGGCAGGCAGCGCCGCGCATATCGGGCAGATCGTTGCGGATATCGTTGACGAGATGGAATTGCGCGAAGCTATCGTCTCCGTTGGGCTTGATTACGAGATCGGCGTCGGTGGCACCCGCCTGACGCCGGTGCAGCGGCAGAAAATTGCCCTGGCCCGGTGCCTGATCAAGCGGCCTGACATCCTGATCATGAATGAAGCGCTGACGTCAATGGACCTGCCCGAGCAGGAAAAGATCCTGGCCAACACCAGGGCTGAAATGAAGGGGCGCAGCCTGATCCTGTTCGAGTCCCACGAGGACCGCAGGCGGGAATTCGAGAAAGTCCTGCTCATGGATCAGGGCCGCTTCGTGGAACATCACGGCGCGGCCGTTGATGGCCGTTCACAGGAGCCGGAACCGCACGAAGAGGCTTTGCCTGGCGAAACACCCCGCGCTGTTGGCCTCAACGAAGTCGTCAACATGCTGATGGACATCCCGCTGTTGGCCGGAATCGGCAGGTCCAAGCTGAAATTGCTGGCCTTCACCAGCGAGCGCGTGCACTTTGAGAAAGACCAGGTGGTGTTTAATCAAGGTGATGCGGGCGACCATGCTTACGTGGTCATCGAGGGTGAGGCGGATGTGGTGCTGGAATCAGCGGGCGGTGAGAGAACGGTAGCGACCCTGGGCCGCAACGAGATCTTTGGCGAGATGGCCTTGCTGTCGAAGATGCCGCGCACCACCACCATCCGTGCCAGAACACCGCTGGTGCTGTTGCGTCTGAGCCAGGATGTGTTCCTGCGCATGGTGGAAGAGAACAGCGAAATCGCCATTGCCATGATGCGGGTATTGGCGGAGCGGCTTGCTTCGACCTTGCGCGAGTATGGCAAGGCAATGGCTGTACCAGAGAAATCAGCCGCCGGCGAGGCGCCTGGTTAGCGATCAGATACCCAGCTTTGCCAGGGTATCCATGATTTCCGTCATGAACCGTTCCGCTACCGGATGATCGATGGCAAACCGGTTCCTGAGCAAGCGGGCACGGTCCAGGACCAGGTCAAAAGTTTCGGGTTTGCCGCTGGATTCCACCAATTTGTGGATGTCCGCGTCCAGTTTCCGCACCAGCGCCAGCGTTTCGGCTTCGACCTTGTCGGTGCCGGCCAATTCCTCGTGCAGTTTTTCCAGCAAGCTTTTCAGTTCATGGTCGGGCATTGAATGGGCTGTCCTTGGAGAAATGTTGGCGGTAGCTGAATGATAGCATTGCCGTGGCTTTTCCCCCAGTCAATGACTCATCGTGTTCAATAACTCATCGGCCTTGCATATCAGCAGATGCCTGCTGCGGCAACCATTTGGCAAGCGTTGCAAACATGGCTCTCATATCGATTGGTTTGGTAATGAAGTCGTTCATGCCGGCTTGCAGGCAGGCCCGGCGATCCTCTTCGAAGACAGCGCCGGTCATCGCCAGGATCGGCAGACCCGCTCTGCCATCCATGGCACGGATCACGCGGGCTGCATCCAGGCCATCCATTTCGGGCATCTGGACGTCCATCAGCACCAGGTCATAAGCATTGGCACGGACCTTGTCCACGGCCTCGCGGCCGTTTTCAGCCGTTTCCACGGTTAAGTCCAGTGCCCCCAACAGCGCCAACGCCACTTCGCGGTTGATGGCATTGTCCTCTGCCAGCAGGATGCGCGCGCCGCCAAATTGCGGACGCAGTGCTTTCCCGCTGTCCGCCATCGCACTTGCTGCCGCTGCCGTTTGGATACCTTGGCCCCGGCCAAGCAGGGCGGTAAACCAGAAAGTACTGCCCCGGCCTGGTTTGCTATCCGCCCCGGCTTCGCCGCCCATCATTTGCGCCAGGTTCCGGGTGATGGCCAGGCCCAGGCCGGTACCACCGTAATTGCGCGTGATGGAGGCATCGGCTTGTTCGAAGGCTTTGAACAGGCGGGGCAGCTTGCCGGGTTCGATACCGATGCCTGTGTCCTGCACTTCGAAACGCAGCAGGATTTCATTACCGCACTCTTGCAGTTTCCTGGCGCGCAGAAAGATCGTTCCCTGTTCGGTAAACTTGATGGCGTTACCGACATAGTTGAACAAGGCCTGACGCAGGCGGGTGGGGTCACCTTTGAGCCAGCGCGGTACTTCGGCCAGGTCCACTTTAAAGGACAATCCCTTGGACCTGACCTGCTCTCCGAACAGTGATTGGGCATGATCGAAGATTGCTTCCAGATGGAAATCACACTGCTCCAGCGACAGCTTTCCGGCTTCGATTTTGGCCAGGTCCAGGATGTCATTGATAATCGACAGCAGGTGCCTGGTTGAGGCGTTGATGCGGTCCAGCCATTGCGCCTGCTCCGGCGTCGGATCGGCCTGCTGCAGCAAATGGGTGAGTCCGACAATGGCATTCATCGGGGTGCGGATCTCGTGGCTCATATTGGCCAGGAATGTAGACTTGGCCTGGTTGGCGGCTTCTGCCTTCAGTTGTGCCTCGGCCAACTGCGCCGTACGTTGTTCCACCAGTTCCGTGAGGTGATGGCGATGCCGGTCCAGTTCTTCAGCGAGCTGTTTTTTCGCGGTGATGTCCTGTTTGATCGCCAGGTAATGGCTGACGGCGCCGTCCGCCTGGTGGATCGGCGCAATGGTCACGAACTCGACATACTCTCTGCCGTCTTTGCTTTTATTGCAGAATTCGCCCGTCCAGGACTGGTTCTGCCGCAGCGCCTTCCACATGGCTGCGTGGGTCTCGCGTGGGGTCTTGCCCGACTGCAGGATGCGCGGATTCTTGCCCAGAACCTCTTCCCGGCTGTAACCGGAAAGACGTGTAAATGCCGCGTTGACGTATTCGATCTCGGCGGCGAGGTTGGTGATGACGATGCTCTCCGGGCTTTGCTCCACCGCCTGGGCCAGCTTGCCCCATTCTTTCTCGGCCCACTCACGCTCGCCGATTGCAGCCGTGAGCCGGCGATTCGTCGCCTTGACCTCCCGCGCCTGCTTGCGGGCAGCCTGGGCCAGATACACCCCGAGGGCAAGCGTGATCGCCAGCACGATGCCAACGGTCAGAAACAGATCGTTGATGAAGGACAGATCCTCAGAAATGCCATATTTGCTGACTATTTGGGCGTGCTGGGCAGCGAACGACCGCCACAAACTGATCGCGATCGTCGCTACGCCAATACCCACCGGCGCGGGAAACCAGCCAGGCAGGTGCGAATGGCTGGAGACGTCCCGCTGCCAGACCAGGCTGACGATACCCATGCCGAGTAACATGAAACCGCCCGCCGCGTGGACGGCCATGCGGGTCGATTCGCCCCCACCGAAGCTGGTTTTCAGGCCAATGGCGTAAGCTGTCAGGACGACAAAGCCCAGGCCGGCGCTCAGTGAGCCCAGCACGCCGGCGAGCATGGCGGGTTTCCAGATATTGGCCCTGGTGCCGAGCACGATCAACGCAGTTCCGGTCAGGGAGAAACACACAGCCGTTTCGGGCGCCATGCGGCCCGGGCTTGACGTTAGCACCGTGACGTAGTGCTGCATCAGCAGTTGGTCAATGCCGGGATCGATGCCAAAGAGGTATTCTGCCAGCGTCAGCAGCCCGGCGAACAGCACGAAAATGCCGCAGACCATGCCCGCGGCACGGTGGCCTGTGCTCACACCAAGCAGCCCCAGCCCACTCAACAGAAAGCCCAGGGCGGTATTGAATTGCATCGGCACAAAAGCAGTTGAAACCTGGATCAGCGACGCATTGTGCGTATACCAGGCCACCAGCACCGAGGCGCCGAGGGTTGATGACAATACCCCGGCAGAAATTGCCAGTAGGTAAGGCACGGAAGCCTTTGCCGGCGATAAGGGCGTGCCCAGAAAGGTCATTGGCTTTGGTCTTGTTGGTTGCATCTGGTGCAGTCCCCCGGCTGCCAATCTCCAGTAATACCAAATCCAAAAGTAGCAAAACTCCCATATATAGAGTGCGCGCAGCCGGGTTTTTCTCCCACATGGCTGAGAGATTTATCGACTTCGCTGCACTTCCTGTTTATGGTCGGAAAAATGATTACCGGGGGTTGTGGGTTTTTATTGCTGGTCTGTCTCGCCGGGGCGGGGCCAGGCAAGGGTCTGCCCTGGGCCAATGGCAGGTTCGTTTATGAGTTCAGCCCCGAAGTTCAGCGGGACCCGCGGAAAACCGAATCATTTGAACAGGCCTGCAGGCGGTTGCTGGAGAATACTGCACTGAAGTGCGTCAAGCGTTCGCAAGCGGTGGCGATGAACGACCGCGATTACGTCTATGTGGTTGATGGTGGTCGCGACGCTTCCTATATCGGCCGGCAGGGCGGTAAACAACTTCTCAGTATTCTCATCTGGAATAATCCGAACATCATCAGCCATGAGATCAAGCATGCCCTGGGTTGGGGGCATGAACAGCAACACCCCGATAGAGACCGGTACGTAGATATTCTTTTCGAAAACATCCCGCAGGCACAGCAGGAAAATTTCACCATTTACGACCGGGGTAATGAGGGCGAATACGATTTCGATTCGGTCATGCATTACTACCCCACGGATTTTGCCCGGCCGACGCGGAAGTCGATACGGGCCAAACCAGAGTACCGGAGCTATCAGAGCGTGATGGGGCAGCGCGACCACCTGTCCAAAACCGATTTGCTGGAAATACAGGAATTTTACGGCGGTCCCGCGGTGCAATGGTGCGGGATCAGCCGCAAGCCGGAAGGTAATTCATGGTTGGGCTGTGCATTGGTTTGTCAGCTGCAATCAGATCCGGCTGTTGGAACCTGGGTGCCCGACCAGGCGTGTGATGGCAGAACGGTAAGCCGGGCAAGGTGAGTGAAAAGGCAAGGTTACATTGGTCAAGGTTAGCAGCAATTTCGCTGAATACATTTTTTGGAGGTTTGCCATGCACAAAATTCTATGGGCTATTCTCGCTTTGATATGTAGCTCCCAGCTATTGGCGGATTGCAAGGAATTCGCTCTGCAGGGTGAGTGGAACGTGTTCTACCGGGATAATGCATTCCCGAGCAGTGTATTGGCTCCCGACAAGATCATTGATATACGGTATCTCAGTGATCTTGATCAATTCTCCGTGACACTGAATGATGATAACTGGCAAGCCTGGTCGGGTGGCTGGACGCATGAGTGCATCAACGGACAGACCGTGCTGATCGGCGCCATTGAAAAACGCAAAGGCGGTATGCTGCTGGTGGTTGAAATCAGCAGAGTGACCGAAGTCGGTGATCTTCTGGCGCGGGCTTCGGGCGAGGTGAAACTGAACCAGATCAATATCCAGTTTCCCGACCAGAACGCATACAACGATACGTCTGGTATTTTTGCTGTAGCCAAAAAAACGGGTTACCTGGCTTCGCATCCGGGGCATGCACATGCGGATGCCTGATCAGGGACAGCATATTTAATTTCCGATCCGTCTTTAATGTTAATCCCGGGTGGGACCAATAGCTCAGATTACCTGCTGAACAGCTGAAAAGCGGCCCACTGATCGACGCCGGCGTGCCCGGCATCGATCATGTGCAGTTTGGTGTTGCGCAGCGCGGCGGCAACATCGGCGGCAGCGGCAAGCTGGCGGTAGAATTCGGCGATGAAAAGGGCGGTTGCACGATCGGGGACGGGCCACAGGCTGGCCATCACCTGGCTGCCGCCCGATTGCAGAAATTCCGCAACGAAGCCCAGGTTGCTGTCATATTCGAAGCGACTGAGACCGACGGTATCGCAGGCGCTGAGCACCACGAGCCGTGCGGAAATCCGTCTGCCCGCCAGATCGGCCGGGGTGAAAAACGCCGGTGAATCCGCATCTTCCGCTGACAGCATGATGCGTGAGAGTTCGGGGTAGCCGCGGTCGATGCTGGCATGCGTGGCGATGTGCACCAGATCGGCCGTGCTGAAGGCCTGGTCATTGAAGGCGGACAGGCTCAGATCCCCAGCCTCGAACAGGTCGATTCCGGCGCCGGGGAATTGGGCTTGAATCGCCTGCAGCTCCGTTGCCGCGCCGCCCAGTTGCTGCAGGCCGCCACTGCGGGTCAGCGGGTTGCCCGCCAGGAATATCTTCCGCGGCGTAAACGGCCGGTCCAGCCTTGCCGCCACCGGGTCCAGCGCCAGACCGGACATTACATGCAGGATGCGGTGGTTCTTGAGCATAAACTCCCCCTGGATGGTCAGCGCTTCCAGTGGAAAGTCATTCAGCTCGCCGGCGCCCAGGAACAGGATATTGGGCTTGAGTTCAGCTTGAATCGGTGCGATCAGGCGGGCGCCGAGCTCGGACAGTTCCGTGCCGATCGAGCGGCTGTTGACGGTGCGTATATCGGCCCTGGCGCGGGCGATGAGTTTGGCTATTTCCTTGCCGGATCCCAGCCGGTGGAGTTTCAGCCCCGCAGCGCTGCCGGTCCAGGCATAGGCCTGTCGTGCGGAGAAATAGTAGGTAAGGAAACTCCAGTCAGCAGGAAGATGTTCGAGTTGCCGCTGGAACTTCTCGGCCTCTGCCGGTGGTGTTGCAGAGCCACTTGCGTGCGTGGATGCCAGCAGAAATTGATCGATGCGGCGCTGTGCCGCTTCCAGGGCTTGCGTGGTTTGCGCGTGCTCGCGCTGCGCGAGCAGCGCGCGGATGTCGTCGGCGGAACGCCTCACAGGGTCCGGAATTGGCGTTGCGCTGGGGTCCCCGGCTGCGGAAAATTCCGTGTTGCGCAGATAGTTTAACGCGGCAAGGGATGCCAGTGCCCGGTCATCCTGAGCTGCGGCGGATTCGAGGTGCAGTTCCATGTAGAAGTCAAAAACCGTCTTGCGCGCATCCCAGTACCAGGCGCCGAGCACGCCGGGTAAACTGTTTTTATAAAAGCGTATGTCTTCCACCAGTTCCGTCATTAACGCGCGGGCTGCATCGGCGTGGCCTGCCAGCGATTGCAGTTGCGCCCACAGATATTTGCCCTCCAGGGCAGGCACCGAGGCCTGCAGCGCCTGGATCGCCTGGTGCGCCGGCGCCAGCGTCTCGACCGAACAGGAAGCGGGCGCATGCTGTCTGGTTGCCAGCACGCAGGCGCGGAGCAGCGCCAGCTGGCCCAGCCGCCAGTAGATCGTTGGCGCAAACAGCTGCGCGCTGCGGCGGTACAACTCGATGGCCGACACAAAGTCTTGCCTGGCCTCGGCATCCCGGGCCTTGCTGGCCAGCCAGTCGGCGCGGTCGAAATCCGTGGCCAGGTATTGTTCCTGCCGCGCGCGGTCATCTCCCATTGCGGCAAAGCGCCGCTTCAGGCGATCGATGTCCGCACTCAGCGCCCAGGCCTGTTTCAGGCCGCGGCCATTGCGCGACAGCTCCAGATCAGGGATGGCCAGGCGGAGATTGACCCAGCTTTTGTCGGCCTCGCCCATTTCGCGGTATGCCAGGCCCAGCAACAGACGATCGCGGCCGCGGCTTTCGGCATCCCCCCGGTTCTGCGCCAGTTCCAGCGCACGGTTGAGCGCCTGCAGGGCTTGCGGGAACTGGTACAGCTTGAGGTGGTAGCTGCCCAGCAGGCTTGCTACGTTTTCCAGCTCCAGCGGATCGTTTTGCGCCGTCAACTCCGATTGCAGGCGTAATAAAGTTTCAATCGCTTCTTTTATCCGTCCAAGTCTTTTCCTGCGAAACCGCCATATTGGTACCGATCAGGTTGGATGAGATAGCGATCCTGCAGATCGATGGCCAGATCCAGGGCTTCTTGGTAACGGTTCAGCGACTGATTCGTCTCATCCTGGTAGTGAAAAGCAATGCCAGAATTGTTGAGCGCCCAGACGGTCTCGAAGCCGTTGTTCAGGTCTTGCGCCAGTTGCCGGGCAGAACTGAAATTCTCCTGCGCCTGCTGGTAGCTCAGGCGGGCTTGCTCTTCATCATTACCCGCATCGCGCTCGATGCGGATCTGTCCCGCCAGTTGCTGGCTGAGCATGAGCAGCACGGGTAGTTTCCAGTGCCTTGCAGCGTCGATCAGTTTTTCCGCCGCCGCCAGTGACTGCGCATAGCGGTACAGTGGGTAGTACTCGAAATAGGCTTTGAAATACTGCGCCCACAAGGTGGGTTCATGCAGACCCAACTGTTCGAACGAATGCCCGGCCTGGTCCATCGCAGCCAGGTTCTGCGCCCAGTCTGCGGCGGTTTCGCTGTCAACCAACTGCAGGCCACGCGCCAGCTGGCGCCAGGCGGACGTGAGCGCGGCGTCTGCTGTGGAAGCCGTGGATAATGCGTACACATTGACCGTCACGGCAGCCAGGCGGGTCAGCTGTACCGGGTTTATTTCCAGAGTATAGGAAGAGCGCTGTGCGCCCGGCTCGATAAAATGGTAGACCGGTGCGGAGCGCAGAAAAGCGAGGTGAACGTCGCTGGCGACCTCTTCTTTGCTGTTGAATAACCGTGAGCGGTAATTCGTGTCCCGGCCCAGGATTTCGATCAGAACCGCTTGGGAGCCAACTTCAATTGCCAGCGAAAATGGCTGGCCTGATTCCAGTTCGGAGTAAGTCTTAGAAGACCGCAGGACGGGTTCCGGGGACGGGTTCGAACCACATGAAAACAGGCTGCCCGCGCACAGCAGGAAACAGAGAAATAAAGAATTGTTATTCTGTGGCAAACGCCGTGCTTCCATACAGGGGTTAAGCGGATGTTCGTGTCGGATGTTCGGGAATATGTTTTCCGTTTCTTTTCTTATGATAGTCTAATTATTCAGACAGTCTGATGGGAATTAAAAAGAGGTGCTTCATTCCGTACCAACAGGGCTTGAGCGCAGCCGGGAGCTGGTTGCGCGCATAGGTGATGGCGACCGGGCCGCGGAATCAGAGCTTATTGCCTGTTATGCGCGCGGTGTCCGCCTGATTCTGCTCAAGCGCACGGGAGACCCCCAGTTGGCCAGTGATCTTTGCCAGGATACTTTTGTCGTCACGTTGCGCAAACTCCGGGCCGGCGAATTGCGCAGCTCCGACAGCCTGGCCGCCTTCATCAGTCAGACCGCGGTCAATATCTCGATCCGGCATTTCCACAACGAAGAACGCTACGAATACAGCGCAGATGAGATAATCGGGCGGCAGGTTGCACTTACTGACAAGAAAGACGAACAATTGGACAGCAGGACAACCCGTATCATGCTTGATGGTGTCTTGAAACAATTGGCGGTCGCGCGCGACCGGGAAATATTGCGGCGCTTCTACCTGAGCGACGATGACAAGGATGAAATTTGCCGGGACTTGCAACTTGCACCCCTTCATTTCGACCGGGTGCTGTACCGGGCAAAACAGCGCATGCGCGAATTGATCGATCAACAGCAAGGGCTGAAGGCTCTGTTGTTTGGAGAATTACTTGATGCTTAAGCCGGAACAGAAAAGCGATTGGGTCGACCGCTATTTGCGTAACGGGCTGACGACGGACGAAGAAGCGGTTTTCGAGACGGCACTGCTTGATTCGCCCGATCTGCAACTGCAACTGGAAACTGCCCTGGGCATTCGCCAGGCGGTGTTGCTGCAAGCCGCAGCGGGCGCGACCGAAAAGGCGTATCCCCCGCCCACCCTGGATGCGCGTAATCACTGGCAACCACTGGCGCTGGCCGCGAGCGTGGTGTTGGCTGTATTCAGCACCACCATGTACTGGCAAGTCAGCAACAAAGCGGGGATGCTGCAGTCAGAAATTACCGCCATGAGCCAGCCCCGCACGTCGGTGCTGACCGTGCCGGTGGATATCATGCGTTCAGCCGACAGCCAGACGCCTGATGTGATGGTGCAGAAACCGGAAGGGAATGCTCTGCTGGTGCTGGACGTTCGAGCTCGGCCCTGCGGTTGCTGCCCTGGGCCAGGTGCGTATGAGCTTGCGTGACGCGCAGGCGCTGGAACTCCTGGCCTGGGATTCCGGCCGGTTTGATGATGGCCGGGTCACCGTGGCATTTGATGCGCGGAAGTTACCGGATGGGAAAGTGTGGCTGGAAATGGCAGATGGACAGGGCCGGGTTATTGACCGCCGCTTGCTGGAATTTCTGCCCTCGCGTTAACTGCACCATGTCCGTTTCGTTTCATATCGGCATCCTGCCCAATCGCCCCATTGCGGATTTTGTCCGTTGGATCGCCAGGGCGGACGAGCTCGGTTTTGCCGGGGTCTGGGTGGCCGATTCACAGTCCGTTTTTCGTGATGCGTTCATGCTGTTGACCTTGTGTGCCGGGCACACGCGGCAGATGCAGTTGGCCACGGGCGTCACCAATATCATCACCCGTCATCCGGCGGTGCTGGCCCACAGCTTTGCGACGCTCGATGAGTTGTCGGAGGGGCGCGCCATACTGGGCATCGGTGTTGGCGAAAGCGCGATCTACAACATCGGTCAAAAGCCGGCAAAATTAAGCCGCCTGGAAGAAGTGATCCAGGTTGTCCGCGCCTTGATGGCCGGCGAAACCGCCACTTTCGATGGGCAGGATTTAAAAGTCAGCTGGCCGGCCCGCAAGGTTCCGGTGGTCATGGCCTGTACCGGACCAAAATCCCTGCAGCTCGCGGGACGAATTGCAGACGGCGTCTTGTTCCAGGTCGGGGCCGATCCGCAGCTGGTGCGCTATGCACAAAAAAATATCGCTATTGGCGCTGAACAGGTGGGGCGGAAACTGGCGGACATTAAACTTTATCAACGGCTCGCCTGTGGCGTGTCGAACGATCGGGAGCGGATACGGGCAGAGGTGAGAGGTTATGCCTCGGTTGCAGCCGGAACGATCTATGCGGCTATTCCACGGCAAGACATTCCTGATGACCTGTGGCACGATTTGCACCGCATGAAGGAACAGTACGACTATCACCGACACGGCGATATGAATGCCAAACATGCCGGCCTGATCACCGAGCGTATCCTCGATGCCGTGTCCATTTGCGGTACACCGCAAGAGGCAATTCCCCGGTTTCGCGAATTGATCGACCTGGGGGTGGAAAATTTTGTGCTGCCGATTGCCACCAGCGAGCCCGATATCGTGATCGAAACTTTGGCTCAGCAGCTCATTCCTCACTTGCAAACTGCTTGATGACCGCCATTACCCTGGGATTCAAGGCCTTCGACGCGCATGAGTTGCTGTGCCACTTTGTTGCCGTCAAGGCCGGCCTGTACCAGAAGCAAAACCTGCAGGTGGAACTGGCCGATATCACCTTCATGCCCGAAACAGAATTGCCCAGGCAATGGTTTCAGGCCAGTTGCGGCGCCGCCCTGGCCAGTGCGGTCAAAGGCATTCCGCAACGAGTGGTGTTCGTGGCGACAGACCAACCGATGTTCTGGATGGTCGCCGATCGCAGTATAAAAACCGTGGGCGAGTTGAAAAACAAAAGGATTGCCAGTTTTCCCGCCGTCGCACCACCGCATCATCTGGCCAACATCATCCTGGCCAGGGCAGGGCTCGCCGCCGCCGAGGATGTGAGCTTGCACTGCGCCAGGGACGACATTGCCCGGCTTGGCCTGTTGAAAAGCGGTCATGTTGACGCTGCCGTGATCAGTTCAGCGATGGCGCCGGCCAGACTGGCCGCGCTCGGTTTTAACATACTGTGTTTTTTCGGCGATGAGATCCGCATCCCGACGACCGGGCTGGCCATTGACCAAAGTTATCTTGAGCGGGAATTCGATCTGGTGCGGCTGATGGTGGACGTGCATAAAGAAAGTCTGCGCCTGATTCATCATGACCTCAATCTGCTCGGCCAGGTGTTGCAAGAGTGTTTTGATGTGGCGAATGAACACACAGACGCCACCGCCAGGCTTTACCGGTCCTGCTACACGCAGGATGGCAGGACCACGGCGGACATCGCGCAGGCCGCCATCAACTCGCTGGCGAAATCCCTGAACCTTGCCGTTGCCATGCCCTGGCAGGAAATTTATCGATTCTGATTATCGATTCTGACCGGCGTATTTCATCTTCGTGATAATCCTCCACCCGGATGTACAGGTTGACTACACGGCTTGTAAGACAGGAGAAATATTTCAGTTGAAACCAGTGATAATCGGAGCTGTTATGATGCCGTGCACCGGGCATTGTGCCAAATTCAGTACGTATAAGATGATACCCCGCGAAGTGAAAGTATAAAATACACTATACCGGCCGTTGCGACGGGGACAGAACAACAGAGGGGACAAAGCCGATGATTACCGCTGATCAATTGGTAGCCCACGTCGTGGGTGACTTTGTGCTGCAAACCGACTGGATGGCCAAGAGAAAATCCACCAGTGCGCTGGCGACACTGGCGCACGTCAGCTTTTATATCCTGCCGTTCCTGCTCCTCACGACCAACCCGGCAACCCTGCTTGTGATCGGTGGAACGCATTTCATCATTGACCATTTTCGGCTGGCCCGTTACCTCGTATGGGCGAGAAATATTCCCTGGCCCGGCAGCAGGTCATGGTCGGAATGCCGGGAAAACGGTTTCCCGCCGGGACTTCCGCCATACCTGTCCGCCTGGTTGCTGATCATCGTGGACAATACCCTGCACATCCTGATCAACGGCGCTGCCATTAAATATATTGGCTGAAGTTTTCATCCTGCCGCCTGAAAACCATTACACTTTATCGCTGGATCAAACTGAAAATGGCCAAATGAAAAGAAATTCCCATGTTTAATCATCCAAACAAAAAAAATTCATACGATCGAGCCGAACTGGGGCTTTCCAGCCGGGGCGAGTTATTCGGTGCGGATACGGGCAGACTTCCGACCGGAAACATGCTGATGTTTGACCGCGTGGTCGAAATAAATGCCGATGGCGGAGCGCATGGAAAGGGCTATGTCGAAGCAGAGCTGGACATCAAGCCGGACCTGTGGTTTTTCGCCTGTCACTTTATTGGAGACCCGGTCATGCCTGGCTGCCTGGGCCTGGATGCATTGTGGCAGTTGGGTGGTTTCTTTCTCTCCTGGTACGGTTGCAAGGGTAAAGGCAGAGCTCTGGGCGCCGGCAACGTAAAATTCACCGGTCAGATTGTGCCGACGGCGAAACTGGTGACCTACACCCTGAATGTAAAAAGGGTGATTACGCGGAAATTGAGCATGATCATTGCCGACGGCACGGTTGCCGTGGACGGGCGCATGATCTATACCGCGGATGACATACGCGTTGGGTTCTTCTCTTCCACTGACAATTTTTGAGGAAAAGTCTATGCGTCGAGTGGTTATCACCGGTATCGGCCTGGTTTCCTGTCTGGGCAACAGCAAAGAATCCGTGCTGGAGTCTTTGCGCCAACTGAGGCCGGGTATCCGCTTCAATGAAAAGTTCGCGGAAATGGGTCTGCGCAGCCACGTCTGCGGATCGGTGGATATTGTGCTGGAAGACCATATCGACCGCAAAGACCGTCGCTTCATGGGCGATGCCGCCGCATACGCATATGTAGCCATGCAAGATGCGATAAATGATGCAGGCCTGGTGGCTGCCGAAGTTTCGCATGCGCGCAGCGGATTGATTGCCGGTTCGGGCGGTGCATCGAGCGCCAACCTGGTTTGGTCTGCCGATACCTTGCGGGCAAAAGGTTTGCGCCGCGTAGGCCCATACCAGGTGCCGCGCACCATGAGCAGCACCGTGTCCGCGTGCCTTGCCACATCTTTCGGCATCTTGGGCCTCAATTATTCCATTACCTCCGCCTGTGCCACCAGCACCCATTGCATCGGTGCCGCGATGGAACAAATCCAGTGGGGCAAGCAGGATTTGATCTTCGCCGGTGGCGGTGAGGAGGAAGACTGGAACCAGGCGGCGATGTTTGACGCCATGGGCGCACTGTCAACGAAATATAATGACCAGCCGGCACTGGCATCACGCGCCTATGACAGCGGGCGCGACGGATTCGTGATCGCGGCCGGTGGCGGTATGCTGGTATTGGAAGAACTGGAACATGCCAAAGCCCGTGGTGCGAAGATTTATGCCGAACTGGTCGGCTACGGTGCAACATCCGACGGCGCCAACATGGTTGCCCCGTCCGGCGAAGGCGCGGTGCGCTGCATGCAGCAGGCCCTGGCCACGGTCAGTACGCCGATCGACTATATCAATACGCACGGCACCAGCACGCCGGTGGGTGACATTGCCGAGCTCCACGCCATCCGTGAAGTATTCAAAGACGCGATTCCACCATTGAGTTCCAGCAAGTCGCTGTGTGGACACTCGCTCGGCGCCGCGGGCGTACACGAGGCGATCCACTGCCTGCTCATGCTGGAAAATGGCTTCATGGCAGGCTCGGCAAATATTTTTGAGCTGGACCCCAAGGCCGAGGGCATGCCCATTTTGCGCGAGAGCAAAGACCATGCGAGCCTGACCACGGTCATGAGCAATAATTTTGGTTTCGGCGGCACCAATGCCTGTCTCGTGTTCCAGCGCTATTTATGACGATTGGGTCTGAGTCCGATCATCCCTTAGTAACCACCCTGCCGCCGCTGCAGCGCATCGCGGGCAATGGCTTGCAAAAACGCCGCGCCGTGACGTTCCAGCTTGACCTGTCCCACGCCATTGATGGCGAGAAATTCCGCCTCGTTGCCGGGCCGGTGCCGACTCATTTCCACCAAAGTGGCGTCGCCGAAAATAACATAAGGCGGCACACCGCGTTCCTCAGCCAGTTGCTTGCGCAAACTGCGCAAGCTTTCAAACAGCAGCTGTTCCCTGTTATCCAGGGCCATGGCCGCCGCCACCGGTTTTTGCCTGGTTTTTTCCGCAATCCGGGGGCGCGCCAGTTGCACGGTTTCCTGTGCTTGCAACACACGCTGGGCCTGCGCGGTCAATTTCAGCACGGAAAACGCGGCGATGTCCTGCAGCAGATAACCGCGGTGAATCAACTGGCGCACGATGGAAGTCCATTCCAGCTGCGAGTATTCCATGCCGATGCCGTAGGTGGACAGCCGGTCGTGGCCAAATTTTCGCAGGCGTTCATTATCGGCGCCGCGCAACACATCTATCACGTGCTTGATGCCGAATGACTGGCGCAGGCGGTAAACGCAGGACAGTACCTTGCGTGCCGCTTCAGTGGCGTCGAATCGCTGCGGCGGATCCAGGCAGATGTCACAGTTGCCACAATCTTCTGCCCTGGCCTCTCCGAGGTATCCGAGCAAAACGCGGCGGCGGCAGGTGAGGCTCTCGGCGAATCCCACCATGGAATTGAGCTTATGCAACTCAATACGGCGCTGATTTTCGTTGGATCCCTGTTCGAGCTGGAAACGGGCGGCAGCGACATCCTGCGTGCCGAACAGCAACAGGGCCTCCGCCGGCAGGCCGTCACGGCCGGACCGGCCGGTCTCCTGGTAGTAGCCCTCCATGTGCCTGGGCATGTCGTAGTGGACCACAAAGCGTACATTGGGTTTGTCGATGCCCATGCCGAATGCCACGGTAGCGACGACGATGGCCAGGTCATCCCGCAGGAATTGTTCCTGGACATGTTTGCGCATCGCGGTCGTCAGACCGGCATGATACGGCGCAGCCGCGAATCCGTGTTCTGCCAGAAAGGCGGCGATTTCTTCCACGCGTTTGCGTGACAGGGCATAAACGATGCCGGAGTGACCACCCTGCGTACCCAGGAAACGCAGCAGCTGGCTTTGTGGCCGATGTTTTTCCAGCACGGTGTAACGGATATTGGGGCGGTCAAAACTGGTGATGAATCTCCGTGCGGCCTTGAGGCCGAGCACCCGCACAACGTCTTCCCGCGTCTGCGGATCCGCGGTTGCGGTCAGGGCAATAAAGGGCACGTCGGGGAAATGGTCCCGCAGTTCACCCAGGGCGGCGTACTCGGGCCGGAAATCATGACCCCATTGCGAGACGCAATGGGCTTCATCGATGGCGATCAATGCCACGTCAACGGATTGCAGGCGACGGATAAATTCGCTCCTCATCATCCGTTCCGGCGCTACGTACAGCAGGTCCAGGGCGCCGTTGTCCAGACGATCCAGTACCAACCGCGCCGCGGCCGCGTCCAGGGTGGAGTTGTACACAGCCGCACTGACGCCGTTGGCCTGCAGCGCATCGACCTGGTCTTTCATCAGCGAAATCAGCGGCGAGATCACGATGCCCAGTCCCGGACGATGCAATGCCGGCATTTGGTAGCAAAGGGACTTTCCGCCGCCCGTGGGCATCAGCACGAAGGCATCGCCCCCGTTCAGCACCTGCTCGATGATCTGCTGTTGCCAGGGCCTGAATTCCTGCAGGCCAAAAACCCGCTGTAGTGTTTCATGGATAGTGACCATCAAGACCGGGTATTCAGTACTTTTTGGCAGGGTCGTCACCGTGCTGGCCGTCCTGCTGCTCGGCGACAGTTTCCTTGCGCAGTTGCTTCAAGGCTTTTCTCTGCGCGGCATGGTCTGATTCAAGTCCATCTCCGCAGTAGTAGACATACACCGTTGCATAACTGAAGAACACCGTCAGCACGGCGGCAATTTCGAGAGCCTTGACACCGGCGGCGATGCCGGTGCCGATGGCGACCAATATGAACAGGGCATCGAAGGTGTCCTGCAGAGCCCGGCGGAACTGTACGCCGGCGACGATGCCGGCAAGGCTGAACGCCAGCGCCAGGCTGTGCTGAACGACGAGAACAATGGACGCCACCACACCGGGCAGGATCAGCATGGTTTCATCGAGTGAATGATCGTGCTCACTGACCTGATGGATGCCCTTGTGCACCCAGGACACGGGCAGCATGAGCAACCAGACGCCAAGTAAAACCAGCATGAGTTGGCGCGCATAGCCCAGGCGATCGAGCGCGCTGGTAGCCTTGATGACGGTATTGACGATCTCGAAATCCTCACTGCTGGCCGGTATGTCTTCCACCTGCGCAGCAGCGAACTCATCGTTTTCCAGCAGCTCGGTAACACCGCCTATGGGCAGCTGCGAAATGAAGCCAGGAAAAAGCAGGATGATCAGCACCAACGCGACCGCCAGCGCCGCGTGATACAGCAACAGTTTGCGACAGAGTTTGAAGCCCGCGCGCCTGGATGGCAAAAGCGGCTCAGGATCCGTTTCATGGCTGGCATGGCCTTGTTCGGGTGATGTCATGGTAACGGAACTCTCCTGCCCTGGCGGGCGCTGACGAAACTGATTATAGCTCCAAGTTGCGCCACGATGTCTCGCACAATTAAGGCTGGAGATACTGCGCGAATCTAACCTCCCAGCGCCGCCGGGTTGCTGATGTCGCCCTTGTTGAATTCAACGTACTCCTCGCTCAGATCGCAGGCGTAGACGGTGGCTTTGCCGCGGCCGATATTGAGCCGGATGTGCAGGTCGAATTCCGCCGGGGCGACACAGGCGCAAAGGGTGGCGAAGTCGACTTTGGTGGGCAAACCCCGGCGCAGTGACCAGGTGATGTCTTTGCTGCCGTGTGCGCTGTAGCCGATATCCACTTTCTGTTCGATGATTCTGGCGGGTGAATATCCCAGCGCATCGATGATGCGGCCCCAGTTCGGGTCGCCGCCGAACCAGCTGGTCTTCACCAGGATACTGTTTCCCACCCAGCGCGCGGCGCGATCTGCATCCAGGTGGCTGATGGCGCCGCTGACCCGGACGGTCACGACGCGTGTCACGCCTTCGCCATCCGCTACGATCTTCCTGGCCAGAGTCCGGCAAACCAGGATGAGCGCTGCCTGGAACAGCTTGCCTTGCGGGCTTTGCAGGTTCCTGATCACGCTATTGCCGGCCATGCCATTGGCCAGCATCAGCACCGTATCGTTGGTGCTCATGTCGCCATCGATGGTGATGCGATTGAAGGTCAGGGCCACGGCTTCACGCAGCGCTTTTTTCAGTAGCGGCGAGGCGATCGCGGCGTCGCTTGTGATGAAGCCCAGCATGGTCGCATGCAGGGGCCGTGACGCCGGCCGCTTGCCCGACGGGCTCATGCCGGGCTCGATCATGCCGGCGCCCTTGGCGATACCACCAATGGTGACCGGTATTCCGCCAAGGTGGATTTGAACAGCAACCTCCTTGGAAACCGAGTCGCTGGTCATGATGGCTTCGGCTGCGTTGGCGGCAGCTTCACGGCTGTGCGACAGCTTTCCCGCCACGTCCCCGATACCGGTCAGAACGTTGGACATTGGCATGGGTATGCCGATCCGGCCGGTGGAACACACCAGCACATCCTGCGTGGACATGCCCAGCGCCTTGGCGGTAGCACTGACCATCGCCAACGCATCTTTCATGCCCTGCCTGCCGGTGCAGGCGTTGGCGTTGCCGGAATTGGAAACGATGGCCTGGGCACGAGCCTTGCCGGCATGGGGCACACTGACCTTTACCGGCGCCGCGCACACCTGATTGGTGGTGAACATCCCGGCCACTGTGGCGGGGCAGTCGGAGGCGATCAGCATCAGATCGCGCTTCTGACCCTTATCGGATCCGGCGCCGGTGCCGAGCCGCTTGATGTCGCAGAAAACGCCGGCCGCGCGAAAACCCAGCGGCGTGGTGACCGAACCTTCGATAATGCGGATATTCCTGTTCATGACACAACCATGTTCAACAGTCTAAATCGTATCCCAACGGAAACGCTCGACGGCAAATGCGTCCTCCGCCAGGGATTTCAGCAATTCGTCGTCATTGTTGTCGATGCGGCGGAAGTTCTGTTTCATGCGCACCCGGGCTGCGCGCGTGAACACATGCAGGATGTCGATTTCGCGTGCGGCTTTGTCAGCGCCGTTGGTTTCGATCGAGGCCTGCACCCGGCTCAAGGTGCAAGCCAGAACAAACAGGTCGATCATGATTTCCGCCAGGCGCTTGGTGGCAAACTGTTTACCGATGATGTTTTTGCCGTGCTTGCGCAGTATCCGGTCGGCAGCCTGGGCCAGGTAGCGCGTCTCGGCCTCGAAAGCATCTGCCTGGGGCTGTATGGCTTCATGCAGACCCTGCAACTTCGCCGAGCCACCCCGGCCGGTGCGCAGCTGGGCATGTTTGCGCGCATAGTCGGAGAGCAGGCCAAAGCCCTTGATCGGGTCATTGAACACATCTTTCATCGAAGCGGCGAGTTCCTGCAGCTGACAGGCGACATCGTTCATCGCGGTCAGGGCGATAAACAATCGCAGTATTTCGTTGGTGCCTTCGAAAATCCGGTTGATACGCGAATCCCGCACGATGCGTTCATAGGGGTAGTCGCGCATGAAGCCATTGCCGCCGGCAATCTGCAGCGCTTCGTCGGCGCTGCGCGACAGGCACTCGGTAGCATAGACTTTCGAGATGGCTGCCTCGACCGCGTATTCATGGTAGCCGGCATCGATCAGGCCGCCCACCATCGTCACCGTCGCTTCGGCGGTGTAACAGTCGACCACCATGCGGCCGACCTTTTCCTTGATCAGGCCATAACTGGCAATGGGCTGGCCAAAGGTTTTGCGCTCGTTGGCCTGCCGCGTGGCCAGTTCGATCAGCCGTTTCATGCCGCCGACCGAGCCGCCCCCCAGCCCGGTACGTCCGCTGTTGAGTATCTGCATGGCTACTTTGAAGCCCTTGCCCGGTTCGCCCAGCAGGTTTTCCGCCGGCAGGCGCACATTGTCGAACTGCACGGTCGTGGTGGAACTGGCGCGCAGGCCCATCTTGTCTTCATGGGGGCCGATGCCGACACCCGGCATATCACTGGTGACGATAAACGCGCTCATCTTGCCTTGCCCGGCAGCGGCATCGGTACGGGCGAAGACCGTAAAAAAACTGGCGATACCGCCGTTGGTGATCCACAACTTGTTGCCATTGAGCAGCCAGTGGTCTCCCTGGCGCACGGCGGTGGTCTTGATGGCGGCTGCATCCGAGCCTGCCCCCGGTTCCGTCAGGCAATAGGCTGCAATCAGTTCGCCGCTGGCGAGCCGCGGCATGTAGCGCTTCTTCTGTTCCTCGCTGCCAAACAGCAACAGGCCGCGCATGCCGATGGAGCTGTGCGCGCCGATCGTGACCGCGACCGAGGCGTCGTAACGACCCACTTCCTGCAGCGTGCGGGAGTAGGCCATGTTGCCCAGCGCCATGCCGCCATATGCTTCAGGGATGATCAGGCCGAACAGGCCAAAACTTTTAAGTTCGTCAATGAAATCCGCGGGCATTTCACCGGCAACATCCCATTGACGGAAGTCCCCGGCACGGGGACCGAGCAGGCCATCGAGTGCAGCGATGATTTCGTGCAGCGTGTCGTTTTGCTCCGCCGACACCGTGGGGAAGGGGAACAGCACATCCTGTTCGATCTGTCCCATGCACAGGGAGCGCATGAAACTGGTGGTTATCAGGTCGGGCACGGTGATCTCCTGCCGGCAAAGCATGCATGATGCACCTGTCAGCGGGAAGCGTCCATGGCAAGTCTCGCCATATAGCAGCGCCAGCGCGCACTCGCGGAAGCTTTTCCGCTAAACTGCTGACGCGGTATTCTGCTGTGGAGAGCGCCTTGAGTATGGTGCAGTTGATCAAGCGAAAATTTTCCTGTTGGGTTCTGGCGCTGCTGAGCTTGTTGTGTGTTGCCAGCAACCAGGCCGCGGTCCCGGACTCGGCTTATGCCGACCTGCACTGGCGCCTGCTGGGGCCCTTTCGCGGCGGTTGGGCCACTGCGGTCGCCGGTCACCCGGAGCGGGCCACGACATTTTATTTCGGCTCCGCCGACGGTGGCGTGTGGAAAACCACTGACGCCGGTGTCACCTGGCAACCGCTGTTCGAACATGGAGGCAGCGCCTCCATCGGCGCCCTGGCCATCGCCCCGAGCAAGCCGGACGTGATCTGGCTGGGCACCGGCCAGATCCAGCAGCGCTGGGATATCGTCGATGGCGATGGCGTTTACCGCTCCGTCGACGGTGGGCAGAGCTGGCAGCACCTGGGACTGGCCGACAGCCGCCACATCGGCGCGCTGTGGGTCGACCCGGGCAACGCGGATATCGCCGTGGTGGCAGCCCTGGGCCACGTTTTTGCTCCGAATACAGAGCGGGGACTGTTCCGCACCGAGGACGGTGGCGGGCACTGGACCCGGGTGCTGTACCGGGACGAGACCACCGGCGCGGCCGACCTGGCGTTCAGCGCCGACACGCCTGGCGTGCTGTATGCCTCGCTGTGGCAAGTGCAGCGGCATCCATGGCTGGACTATTTTCAAGCCACCCTAGGGGATAACAGCGGCATTTACCGTTCCGACGATGGCGGTCGCAGCTGGGCGGCGGTGGCGGGCGCCGGGCTGCCGGCCGGGCCGCTGGGACGCATCGAACTCGCCGTCGCGCCCGGGCGTGAGGCACAGCGCGTCTGGGCATCAGTGCAAACACGGGAAGGCGGTGCGCTGTATCGCTCGGATGACGGCGGCAGCCAGTGGGCGATGGTCAACAGCGACAGCAGCCTGGCTTCGAGCTATATGGCCTGGCTCGCCGCCGACCCGCAGAACGCGGATATCGTCTGGGCCGGGGGACAGCCCCTGCGGCGTTCCACCGACGGCGGCGCGACCTTCACCATCGTACGCAGTTCCCCGGGAGGCGATGACTATCACGCCTTGTGGATCGATCCGCGGGATGCACAGCGCATGATCACCGGCGCCGACCAGGGCGCAGTGGTCACTTTCAATGGCGGGCAAAGCTGGAGCAGCTGGTACAACCAGCCGACCGGGCAGTTCTACCGTCTGGCGGTGGATAATGGCTTTCCGTACCGGATTTACAGCGGTCAGCAGGATAGTGGCACCGTTGCCATTGCCAGCCGCAGCGATTATGGCCGCATCAGTTTTCGTGACTGGCATCCGGTCGGCGGCGACGAGCGGGACGGTGACGTACCCGATCCGCGCAATGCGGATATCGTTTACGGCGCCGGTCTGGGCGGGCGCATTTCCCGCTGGGACGCGCGTACCGGGCAGGTGCAGAATGTTTCTCCCTGGCCGCTGTCGAGTTACGCGGAAAATCCGCTGCAGGTCAAATACCGCTACGACTGGATCACCCCGCTGGCGATTGCCGCGACGCCACCTCACGCGCTCTACACTGCCGCGCAGGTGGTGTTTCGCTCACTCGACGGCGGCCAAAGCTGGCAGACCATCAGCCCGGATCTGACCGGCGCCGATGCCGCTGCCGCCGGCTGCAGCGGCGATGTGCCGGTCAGCCGTGCCACGGCCTGCGGTTTTGCCAGCGTATTCGCGATCGCCCCGTCGCCGCTGCGCGACGGCCTGGTCTGGGCCGGCAGCAATAATGGACGCGTGCACCTGACCACCAATGGCGGCGCCAGCTGGCTCAACGTCACACCCCCCGGCCTGGAAGACTGGAGCAGGGTGAATCTCATCGACGCTTCATCGTCCGACCCGGAAACCGCTTATATAGCGGTCGACCGGCATCGCCTGGATGATTTCTCACCACGCGCCTATGTCACCCATAACGCCGGCAGCAGCTGGCGCGAAATCGGTCACGGCCTGCCGGATGGCGCCTATGTCAACGTGGTGCGCGCGGACCCCGAGCGCCCCGGGCTGTTGTACGCCGGCACCAGCCGCGGCGTGCATGTGTCGTTCGATGACGGCGAGCATTGGCAAGGTCTGCAGCTGAATCTGCCGACCAGCGGGGTCAATGATCTGCTGGTGCATGAAGACGATCTGGTCATCGCCACCCAGGGCCGCGCCATCTGGGTGCTGGACACGGTGGGTCCGCTGCGGCACCTGGCCCAGGCCGCGCCGGGTCCGCGTCCGGAGCTGATTGCGCCCGTCCCGGCGATCAGGCTGCGATTCAACCAGAACAAGGACACGCCGCTGCCACCGGAAGAGCCCGCGGGCGAGAATCCGCCGGCAGGCGCCGTGCTGGACTACATCCTGCCGGCCGATTTCACCGGGCAGGTCACATTGGAGATTCTGGCCGCCGATGGCAGCCTGGTGCGCCGCTTCGACAGTGTCAGCGTGCCGGAAACCGCCAAGGCGCACATTTATTTTGCCGACACCTGGTTGGGTCAGCCCAGCGCCCTGCCGGCCACTCCCGGTCATCATCGCTTTATCTGGAACCTGCGTTACGCGCCGCCGCCAACACTCGATGCAGCATATTCGATTGCCGCCGTGCCAGGCCGGCCAACACCGATTCTGCCGCAAGGCGCTTTCGTCCTGCCGGGCAGTTACAGCGTGAAACTGCTTGCCGCTGGCGCCAGCACCACCCGCAAATTGGATGTGGTGATGGATCCCCGGGTCAGCGTGCGGCCGGCAGAGCTGGCCGCGCTGCTGGAATTTCAGCAAAAAGTGGCGGCCCTGCTGCAGCAGACCCTGGCACTCGAAACAGAAACCGGGCGCGCAGCCGCGGACGTCGACACCTCGGGCCTTCGTGACACCCTGCGGTCGGTGGCGAAGGACCTGACCGCGCTGGCCATCGATCTGGAGCATACCGATGCGCCGCCCACGGCGCCGCAGCATGATTTGCTCGAGCACGAAGTGGTGCGGCTGGGGCGGGCCGAACAGGACTGGAGCGCTTTATCGGCGCAAGATTGACCCCCCCGTGAAGGGCACAGAGCCATCACGGCCGGGCGCTTTTCTCCGGCAGATAGTGGACCACGCGGATGTTCTCCAGTGTGACCAGTCCGCCGCAATCCGCTTGATCGAACAGGTCCGAAAGCGTGTGCTGGAACGCATCAACCTTGCTGGCCTCGTCGACGATTTCGATCACCATGGACAGGTCTGATGACAGGTCCAGGATCTTGGTGGTGCGAATCCTTGCGGTTGCACCGAAACCCAGCACACCCTTGAGTACGGTGGCGCCGGCCAGGCCCGCGTCGCGCGCCTGCTTGACGATGGCTTCGTACAACGGCAGATGCCCGAGCTTGTCACTCTCGCCGATGAAAATCCTCAACAGCACTGCCTGTCCGGATATCTCCATGCATCACCTCAGGATCAATTCGCTGAGCAGCAGGCCCAGCGCAAACGCCAGGCCGGCCCCGGCCAGGGTGGCCATAAAATAGGAAGATGCGAAATAGTATTCCTGATCCTGTACGAACTGACCCAGTTCATAAACAAAAGACGACATGGTAGTAAACCCGCCACAAAATCCCGTGGCCAGCAGCAGGCGCATCTCGGTGGACAGCAAGCCTGATTTCCCGCCGATGCCGGCGATGAAGCCGATGATCAGACAGCCGCTCAGGTTCGACAGCAGCGTGCCATACGGCATGCTGAAAGCGGAGAATTTTTGCATGGCCAGGCTCAGGCCATAGCGGCTGATACCGCCCGCCATGCTGCCAAAGCCGACGAAGACAAAGGGTAAAATCGCGCGCAACATTGGAGCATAGTGTATTCAATGGGAGTTGATAGCAACAGCATCATTGCATGAGCGCGGGACGACGTTGATTTTAGCTCTCCGGCAAGCCATGCTGTCAGCCAACCGGGTTGAGCGTATTTTGATGTCGGCCAAGGCGCAATATATTGATTCCTACTACGTGGCGACCGCCAACCGTCAGCTTGCTTTGCCCCAATTGCGGGAAGATGCGACAGCCGATGTATGCGTCATCGGCGCAGGCTACATGGGTTTGTCATCGGCCATCCACCTGGCGGAACGGGGTTATCAGGTCGTCGTGCTGGAAGCCGAGCGCGTGGCCTGGGGCGCTTCCGGCCGCAATGGCGGACAGTGCACCGTCGGCCAGCGGCAGCCGCAGGAAGAGCTGGAAGAGAAATTTGGCCGGGACGAGGCGCGCAGGCTTTGGGACCTGGGCGTTGAGGCGGTTGATACGGTGCGTCACTTGATCGCGCGATTCGATATCCACTGCGACCTCAAGCGCGGCAACCTGCAGGCCGCAGCCAAGCGCAGCGATGCGGACTGGTACCGGCGGCACGCGGATCACATGCAGCAAGTCTATGGCTGCAAATGCCGGTTTGTAGAACAGGAGGAGTTGCAGTACCTGTCGGGCAGCCGTGCATTCAAAGGGGGGATCGTGGAGCATGAGTCGGCTCACCTGCACCCGCTGAATTATGCCCTCGGCCTGGCCGCTGCCGCGCGCGGCCTGGGCGTGCGCATTTATGAGAACAGCCGGGTTACGGCTTATAAAGGCGCGGCGCCCATTCGGATCCACACCGCTGCAGCCAGCGTGAAGGCACGTTATGTGGTTCTCGCCTGCAATGCTTATCTTGGACCGCTGGAGCCGCGCATCGCCGGCAGGATCATGCCGCTGAACAATTTCATGCTGACGACGGAACCGCTCAGTAGCGAAAGGCAGAAGCAACTCAACCCCGAAGACTTATGTATGTATGACGCCAGGTTTGTGGTGGATTACTGGAAGTTGACCGCCGACGGGCGCATGTTGTTCGGCGGCGGGGAGAATTACACCCGGCGTTTTCCCTCCGATATCAAGTCCTTCGTGCGCAAATATATGCTGCAGCTTTATCCGCAACTGGCCGATGCCCGCATCGATTACGCCTGGGGCGGCACCCTGGCCGTGACCATGAATCGGCTGCCGTGCTTTGGCCGCCTTGACCCCGATATTTATTATGCCCTGGGCTTTTCCGGGCACGGGGTGCAAATGGCCACGCTGGCCGGGAAACTGATCGCCGAAGCGGTAGCCGGAAGCGCCGGGCGTTTCGATGTGATGGCGCGTATACCCTCGCCGAGGTTTCCGGGAGGCACCCTGTTGCGCTGGCCGGGCCTGGTGGCGGGTATGTTGTACCATGTCATCAAGGATCGCCTCGGCGACTAAATTACGCGCGCGAGCGCGCTCCTACAGGTATGCAAAGAAGGCCATACTTATGAATCCCGCCCAACGACCCCTGGATGGTATCCGTGTGCTGGAGGTGGGCCAGCTGCTGGCCGGACCTTTTGCCGGTTGTATTCTGGCCTACTACGGCGCGGAAGTGATCAAAGTCGAGCCTCCCGGCGCGGGCGACCCTTTGCGCAAGTGGCGGCAATTGGATGAGGGGGGCACTTCGTACTGGTGGCGCAGCCTGGCGCGCAACAAGAAGTGCATTACTTCCAATCTGCGCACGCAGGAGGGCCGTGAACTGGTACAGCGCCTGGCGGAAAAATGCGATGTGCTGGTGGAAAATTTTCGCCCCGGGGTGATGGAAAAATGGGGCCTGGGCCCGGGCGATTTCGCGGTCAGCAATCCGGGGCTGATCTATGCGCGTATCTCCGGTTACGGGCAGGACGGGCCGTATGCGGCTAAACCGGGTTTTGCCTCGGTATGCGAAGGCCTGGGTGGATTGCGCTACGTCAATGGCCATCCCGGTGCAGCGCCGGTACGGCCCAATCTCAGCATGGGCGACACCCTGGCCGGCCTGCATACGGCATTGGGTATCGTCATGGCCTGCGTGCATAAACTGAAAACGCCCGGCGGGCCGGGGCAGGTCGTGGACACGGCCTTGTATGAAGGCGTGTTCAATATGCTGGAAGGTGTGATCCCCGAATACGATGGTGCGGGTGTGATCCGGCAACCCTCGGGTTCCACCATCACCGGCATCGTGCCGACCAATACCTATCGTTGCGCCGACGGCAAGTTCATCATCATCGGCGCCAATGGCGACTCCATTTTCAAGCGCCTGTGCGAGCAGATGGGCCGGCGCGACATGGCGCAAGACCCCAGGTATGAAGACAACAAGGGGCGGGTGGCGCACGAAGCCGGGATCGATGCCGTGATCAATGCGTGGTGCGGCTCGATGCCCTCGGGCATGGTTCTGCAATTGCTGGAAGATGCCCGCGTACCTTCCGGGCCCATCTATAACGTCGCCGACATGTTCCAGGATGAACACTTCAAGGCCCGCGGCCTGTTCGAGGAAGTTGCGGTAAACGGTGGCACGCTGAAAATCCCCGCGCTGGTGCCCAAACTCAGTGCGACACCGGGCCGTACCGACTGGGCCGGGCCCGCTGTGGGCGCCTTCAATGAAGAGATTTACTCGGGTTTGCTGGGCCTGGATGCGACGCGGATGGAAGAGTTGAAAAGTAAGGGTATTATTTAGTGCGCATCCGGCAATGGATGCGCGCTAACGCGGCACATGGAAGTGCCGCCATTTTCAATGAAGTAAGTCATTGAAAATGAGAGCGAAGCAAAACCACGCTTTTGCTTCGCGATTCCATAACGGGCTGGGATGCCCGTTTATGGACAGACATTATTTAACCCGCTTGCAACCACCATGTTGATACGAATAACCGCCCTGCTTATCGGCCTGATCACCCTGCTGGTGCTGGTTTTCCCTGATTTCGCCACGGCTACCATCGGCGTGGCGACGGCCTGGTTCATTCAGGAGCTGGGTTTTTCCGTGCTGTGGTTGTCCAGCTTGTTCCTGTTGCTGTGTATTTTCCTGGTGCTGGGCCCCTGGGGCCGCATCAGACTGGGCGGTGAACTGGAGCGGCCGGAATTTGCCACGTTTTCCTGGGTGTCCATGCTGTTTGCCGCCGGCATGGGCTCCGGTCTGGTATTTTGGGGGGTGGCAGAACCGCTGACCCACGTCACCCATGCGCCCATTCCCGGTCAGACCGGCCTGGAGCTATATGGCACCGCCATGGCGGTGACCTATTTTCACTGGGGACTGCATGCCTGGGCGACGTACGCGATTGCCGGGCTGGTGGTGGCCTGGTTCAGCTACCGCCATGGCGCGCCCGAAACGCCATCGGGGGCTTTGCAGCTGGGACTGGAAGGCTGGCTGCGGCCCTCGTGGCGGCAGGGTCTGGGTGTGACGGCCAATGTCATGGCTATTGCCGCCGTGGTCTTTGGTGTGGCCGGCGCGCTGGCCAATGGGACCATCCTGATACACCATGGCCTGGACACGGCCTCAGGCATGACCCTGCCCGTTAGCAGCAGTTATGTGATCATCCTGGCCGCGATGGGTGTGGCGTTCCTGGCTTCGGCCAGTTCCGGCATTCAGCGCGGTATCCTCTGGCTCAGCAACGGTAATTTTCTGCTGGCGCTGTTTTTGCTCCTGCTGGTGTTGTGGCGGTCCGATCTCACTTTCATCCTGCACCTGTTGTGGCGCGGCAGCGCGCGCTACGCGGAAATTCTGCCGGTCTGGTCGGTACGGCAACTCGAGGTTGAAGGCAGTCTGGATTGGTCCGCCGGCTGGACCATCACCTACCTGCTGTGGTGGATTGCCTGGACGCCCTTTGTTGGAATATTCATCGCCCGCATCAGCCGGGGCCGCAGCATGCGGTCTTATATCCTGGGTGTGCTGGGTATTCCGGTATTGTTTTCCATGGTCTGGTTTGCCGTCATGGGCGGCGGTGCGCTGGCCTATGATGCTGGCCATGGCGGAGTGTTGTCGCGGGCGGTCATGAGCGATTACACCGCGCCGCTGTTCCTGTGGTTTGCCTCCATGGGCCGACCTGTCCGGTGTGGCCTTGAGCTACGTCGCCTGCATCCTGCTGTTCGTCTTTCTGGTGACCAGCGCGGATTCTGCCGCCTACGTGATGGGCATGCTCAGCCGCAATGGTGATCCCGATCCACCCAATCGCAGCAAACTCCTGTGGGGCAGCCTGACCGTCCTGCTCGCCGGCGGCTTGCTGGCGCGTAATTCGGTGGACGTAAACAAGGCGGTTGCGATCGCCGGCGCGATTCCCTATGCGCTGTTGCTGGTGCTGCAGGTCGTGGCCTGGTCACGAAGTTTCAGCGCTACAGTACAAAGCGATAAAGCATAACCTGGAAGCCTGTTTATGCTCGCTAATGGTCAACCTGCGACAAAAAATGTCACTACCGCCCATTCAGACCCGGTATTTCTCCAGCCGCCATGTATCGTTAAAAAATTGAAAACGGCTCCGTACCTCGTTATTGGGCTGCTGCAGTAAAATCCGGCGATTCTGGCACGTTTTATGGTTGTTATTATCGGTACTAGGATGACCGCGATGGGGCAATGGCTCTGTCGATACGCGCCGCGACCAAGCGCCAAAGGAGCAAGGACATGCACCGCATCAATTCCCGTTTTCCGACATTATTTCTTTTTTCATTGTTACTGCTTGGCCTGGCTGTCACGCCCGGCCCGGTGTTCGCACAAACTGACCCGGGCCTGGCGGCGCGGCAATTCGGCCTCGGTCAGCCACAAAATATCAGCGATCTGCCACCCGGGCAGTTGCGCGACAAACTGCAGTCCCTGCCTCCCCAGGCCAGCGCCAGAGCACTGCAATGGCTGCAGGATATTTCCTTTACCGGTACGGATCTGGAGGTGCTGAGGGTGGACGACGCAGGCAATGTGTTGTTCGTGGACACGCTGTTGCCGGAAGCTGCGCTGGCATCGCCGGAAGCTTCCGCCGTGACCACAGAAGCGGCACCGGTGACAACCCTTGCTGATGCCTTCCGGCTGCACAGCCGCCCCGGCGCGCCCAATACCGTATTCATCGACTTCGACGGGCATGTCTTTACCGCAACCGCCTGGGGTTCCGGCAGCTTCTATGGGGTGCCCTTCGACATCGATGGTGACAACGCCACGTTCAACGACACGGAACGCGGCCGCATTGCCGATATATGGCACCGCATCGCTGAGGACCTGGCGCCGTATAATATCGATGTCACCACCGAAGAACCCGCCAGTTTCAGTCGCTACACCGGGCGTATCCTGATAACCAAAGATACCGACGCCACTGGTGCAGCCATGCCCAGCAAGGGGGCTGGCGGAGTGGCTTACGTCAACGTGTTTGGTCTGTCGAATTACCACACCTATTACTCCCCGGCACTGGTTTACTACAACAACATGGCCGGCGGGATTAACGCCGGCACCGAGACCTATATTGCCGAGGCCGCCGCGCACGAATTCGGTCACAACCTGGGCCTGTCACACGATGGCACGACGACCGGAACGACCTACTACGCCGGACACGGCAGCGGCCTGGTTTCCTGGGCGCCCATCATGGGCGTTGGTTACTACAACAATGTCACCCAATGGAGCAAAGGCGAGTATGCCGGTGCCAACCAGACCCAGGACGATCTGGCGATCATCCAGGGCAAGCTCGGACTCAAGCCGGATGATCACGGCAATGCGATCGGTTCCGGCACGGCGCTGGACGTTGCAGCGGATGGCTCGGTGATTGCGTCCAATCCGGAACTCGATCCGCACAATGTGTTGCCGGAAAACAAAGGTGTGATCAATTCGGCTGCCGATGTCGATGTCTTTACTTTCGTGGCGGGCGCGGGACCGCTCAGCCTGACCGTTACACCGGCCTGGGACGCGTTTTACCGCGCAACCACCCGGCGCGGCGCCAACCTGGATATCCAGGCTGAGCTGCGCAATGCGGCCGGCGTGCTGGTCAGTGCCAGCGATCCCACCAGCGATACGGCAGCCACGGTCAGTGGCAGCATCGCCGCCGGGACCTATCACCTGTTGCTCACGGGGGTGGGCAATGTAACTGTGCCGTATTCAAGCTACGCCAGCCTGGGACAGTACTTCATCAACGGCAGCATGGCCCCCGCGTCGGTCGATAACACGGCGCCGACGCCGAATCCGATGAGCTGGGCCATACCGCCGTCAGCAATCGGTGAAAGTGCGATCGATATGACCGCCACCATCGCTGCCGACGAAACCAGCACGGTGCAATACAATTTCCAGTGTGTTGCAGGTGGCAGCGGCTGCAGCAACAGCGGCTGGCAGGCAGCCAACAGCCATACCGCCAGCGGACTGGCAGCCGGCACGTCGTACACATTCACCGTGGTCGCGCGGGACGTGGCCGGTAATCAGACAGCGGCTTCCCCTCCGGCCAGTGCCACGACGTCGGCGCCACCCCCGCCGCCACCACTGGTGGATATCGTCGCGGACAGTGATACCGCGGTGGCCGGTTCGGTGAGCGGCTCGTATACCAGCACACAGGCGAATGACGGTCTGGTCCAGTCCATTACCGAACAGTTATCCGCAGGCAAGCCCCAAAGCCGCTACAGCTCCCTGGAGCACCGGTGGAGTTTCAGCGCGAGTTCCGGTGCATCGGTGACGGTATTCGCCAATGCGTGGAGCAGCGGTTCGAGCGACGGCGATAGCTTCAATTTCCAGTACTCACTGAATGGTGGCGGCAGCTGGGCCAGCTTGTTCACTGTCAGCTCGAGCAGCGACGCCAACGAACAGTCATTCGTGCTGCCCGGCGCACCGATCGGCTCGATCCAGATCCGGGTTATCGACAGCAACCATACATCCGGCGCACAGCAATTGAACACCGTGTTTGTCGATCACCTGCACATCCAGGTGAGCAATCCCTCCACCGATCCGCCGGCCGGTAATCCCAGCGGTTTGACCGCTACCGCAGTTTCGTCCAGCCGGATCGACCTGCAATGGACCGATGGCGTCAGCAACGAAACCGCATATCGGATAGAACGGTCGCCAGACGGCAATACCGGCTGGGCAGAGGTGGCTGCTCTGGCGGCCAACAGCGAAAGCTGGGGTAATTCCGGCCTGGCCGCCAGTACCACCTACTATTACCGCGTCAGCGCCTACAACCTGAATGGAAGTTCCGGCTATACGACAGCCAATGCCACCACTACTGCTGTTCCGGCAACGGTGCTGAGCCTGAATGCAACCGGCTCCAAGGTGAGAGGTATCGCGCAAATAAATCTGAGCTGGTCGGGGTCGAATCTTGTCGATGTTTATCGCAACGGAACCGCCGTCAAACTCAATGTCAGCGGCAGCAGCTATACCGACAATACCGGCAGCAAGGGCGCAGGCACCTACACCCACCAGGTTTGTGCAGCCGGCGCCACGCTCGCTTGTTCCAACACCACGACGACCGTTTTCTGAGAATAATCGTGCACGGTCAAAGGCCAGCGGGTTTCCGCTGGCCTTTTGTCGTATGATGTGGAACGCGGCCCGCATCCCCGGGCCCATGGAGAACGTCATGACTGTTTGCCCGGTAGCAATCGCCGTAGGTTGCAAGAAGTGTTTGCTAGTAAACGTTTGTCCTCTCAGATCTGTGATCGGTGACTACAAGAAAGATGCCACCAGCGAGTCCGGCTCTGCCGCGGGCAAGAAGGGTCCCGGCAATTAGATTCGGCTGAGGCCGGCCAGACTGGCCTCAGCCCCGTCATATTGGTACGATGTCTGACCTTTGTTCTTACCAGGGAATGGAATACGCCATGTTTGACAAACGCAAAGACAAAAGATCAGACCACGCCCACGTGAATGAGCCTGCGCTGACGCAGCCAGCAGTCGCGACTGCACCGGCAATAAAAGCTGCGGGGAAAACAGCGGTCATAGGGCCGGGAATCGTGATCAATGGTGACATCAGCGGAACCGAAAGCCTGCTCATTGAAGGCAAGGTTAAAGGTCACATCCAGCTTGCCTCGCATGAGGTTACCGTGGGTCACTCCGGCGAAGTGAATGCAGACGTAACAGCGAAGATCATACGCGTTGCCGGTAAAGTCGATGGTGATCTAGTCGGCAAGGAAAAAGTCATCATCAGCAGCACGGGCAATGTCCGCGGCAATATCGTGGCGCCGCGTATGTTGTTGGAAGACGGCGCCATTTTCAAAGGCAGTATCGATATGGATCCGGGCGAGACCCGGGCGTCCCCGGTGGCGTCCCCCGCTGCCAGGATTGCGATCAAATCCGGCAATATGCCTGAACTGGCCACCGACGCCATCAAGAAAAACCCTGACCTTGCTTTGAAGAGTGGCTGATTACCACTTCGAGAGAACAGATCGAATTTCACCATTTCATGCCTTGACTACCAGGAGTTGACAAAATGAACCTGGCAGTGCGAGATCAAGCCCGCGGGCCAGGGCCGCTGCAGTCCTCGCGGCAGCCAAGCAAGGTGTTACCTCTGCTGTTTGACGATCTGGACAATCGCCGCCGCCTGACGATTCTCGACCTGGGCCGGGCCATGCCCGACACCGTGGATTTTTTCTCGCGATTCCGTTGCAGGATTCACGTGGTGGACGTGTACTCGGAGTTGCAGTCGGGCGGCCTGGACCGCAGTGCATCCGGTAAAACCCTGCAACGGCAATTCCAGGACCTGTTCGGATTCGAGCCGGGTACCGGCCTGGACATCTGTCTGTTGTGGGACTTGCTGCACTACTTTGATGAAAAGCAGCTGCGCGCCTTCAGCAGTGCGTTATGGCCGTGGCTGCATGCCGGGACGAAGGCGTATGTTTTTGGCGTGCACAGTGCCGCTACCATGCTGCTCAACCGCGAGTATGGCATCATTGACGAGCAAACCCTTTCCATCCGGCAGCGGGCCGCGGCACAATTGAAAAACAACCCCCACCCGCCGTCTTTCATGAACGAATGGCTGACCTGTTTTGCCATCAGCAGTGGCGTTTTGTTACCCGATGGCAAAGTTGAAACCTTGATGCATTCGACGATTTGAGCCCCTTTTTGCAGAAATGTCCCATGGCGATAAAAATTCATAAGCTGGATGAAAGTCCGTCTGTGTTCAGCCAATGGCTGGCGGAAATCCGCGACACCGGACTGCAACAGGACCGCATGCGCTTTCGCCGCAACCTGGAACGGCTGGGCGAAATATTCGCCTATGAGATCAGCAAAGCCCTTGACTACGAGCCTGGCGAAGTGACCACCCCCTTGGGGATTGCCCGCAGCCGGCGATTGCGGCAGCAACCCGTGCTGGCTTCCGTGCTGCGTGCCGGATTGCCTTTGCACCAGGGGCTGCTCAACTACTTTGACCAGGCGGAGAATGCTTTTATCTCGGCCTATCGCAAGCATCATGAACAGGCCGACACCTTCGACGTTGAAATTGAATATCTTTCCAGCCCGCCACTGGACGACAAGGTGGTGATCCTGTGCGACCCGATGCTGGCCACGGGCTCGTCAATGGTGTTGGCCTACAAAGCATTGCTGCAGCGGGGAGCACCGCGCCATACCCACATTGTAGCGGTCATCGCCAGCCGGCAGGGTGTTGAATTTACAAGCAAAAATATGCCGCACAACGTAACTCTCTGGCTTGGGGCGGTCGATCCCGAACTGACGCCGCGAGCTTATATCGTTCCCGGACTGGGTGATGCGGGAGACCTGGCATATGGGGTGAAAGAGTGAAAACCGGTAAGCGCAAGGCACCGCTTCGTGAACCTTCGCTCATCGATGCTCTTATCCCCATCGTCATGCTGATCATTCTGCTGTCCCTGTCGGTATACCTGTTTGGTTCCGACTCTTCCGCCGGCGCCAACCAGGTAGCTCTACTGCTCGGCGCCATGATTGCAGCCCTCGTAGCCATCAAGAACGGTCATCAATGGGCTGAAATACAGCAGGCTATCGTGCACGGTATCTCCACTGCCATGGGCGCCATCCTCATCCTGCTCGCGGTCGGCGCACTGATTGGCACCTGGATGATGGCCGGCACCGTACCGGCGATGATTTTCTACGGGGTCAAAATTCTCGATCCGGACTACTTTTACCTTGCGACCTGCCTGATTTGCAGCATCGCCTCGCTCAGCATCGGCAGCTCCTGGACCGTGGCCGGCACCTTGGGTGTGGGTTTGATCGGCGTGGCGCTGGCGCTCGGGGTCTCGCCCGAAATCACCGCCGGCGCAGTGGTGTCGGGCGCCTATTTCGGCGACAAGATGTCGCCGCTGTCCGATACCACCAACCTGGCGCCGGCCGTCGCCGGCACCGACCTGTTCACCCACATCCGCCACATGGTCTGGACGACGACTCCATCCTACCTGCTGGCGCTGCTCCTTTACCTGTTCGTGGGGCTGAACATCGAATCGACCGGTGCCGTACCCGATGCATTCGGCTCGATGGCCCTGATGCGCGAACATTTCGATCTGAGTTTGTGGACGCTGTTGCCTCTGGCAGTGGTTTTCACCCTCGCGATACGCAGGTTTCCGGCGTTTCCCACCATTATGTTCGGGGCACTGTTCGGCGGTGTGATGGCGGTAATATTGCAGCCCGCCGCCGTTGTGGAATTTGCTGCCGCGGACGAACTACCCACATCGCTGGCCATGCTGAAGGGCGTTTGGCAGGCATTTTCCAGCGGTTTCGTCTCGGCCACCGGTAACGCCGACATCGATACCCTGCTGAGCCGCGGCGGCATGGGCAGCATGCTCTCCACCATTTGGCTGATCATCTGCGCGCTGTCGTTCGGCGCGGTGATGGAACATGCCGGCTTGTTGCAGCGGCTGATTCAGTATGTGCTGGGCAGGGCAAAGTCGAGCGGCGCCCTGATCGGAGCCGTGCTGCTGACCTGCATCGGCGCTAACATTGTCGCCAGCGACCAGTATATGGCCATTGTGCTGCCCGGCAAAATGTACCGCGCCGAATTCCGCCGCCGCGGTTTGCGCTTGCGTAATCTGTCGCGTGCGCTCGAAGACGCGGGCACGCTTACCTCGCCGCTGGTGCCATGGAATACTTGTGGCGCCTTCATGGCCAGCACGCTGGGCGTGGCCACGTTCGCCTACCTGCCGTATGCTTTCTTTAACCTGATCAATCCATTGGTGTCGCTGATTTATGGCATCACCGGCTTCACCATTGCACGCGTCGACAGCGCAGCGGAAGTGGAGATCGCAGCTGAAGCCGGTCAATCTGCCGAAGTTGTGCATGAAGCCTGATCAGGCAAGCCATCTGTTCTACCAGACCGGCCAGCAGCGCCCGCGGCTGGATCGCGCCGAGGGTGTCTATCTTTGGGATGTCGACGGCAAGCGTTACCTCGATGCATCCAGCGGACCCATGGTGTCCAATATCGGCCATTCCAATCCGCGGGTGCTGGCGGCGATGAAAACGCAGATGGACAAGGCAACGTTTGGTTACCGTCTGCATTTTGAAAACGATGCCGCGGAACAATTGGCCACTTTGACGGCTTCCCTGATGCCCGCCGGCGCGGATCGCATTTTCTTCACTTCCGGCGGTTCCGAGACCATTGAGAGTTGTCTCAAACTGGCGCGGCAATTTGCCATTACCCAAGGCCGTGCCAGCCGTTGGAAAGTGATTTCCCTGTTCCCGTCCTACCATGGCTCCACTCTGGGAGCTTTGGCGGTAACCGGCATGAAGCAGTTCACCGAGCCGTTCCTGCCGATGATGGCGGTGATGCCCAAGATCCCGGCGCCGACCTGTTATCTGGATCGTGACGCATTGAGCCTGGAAGAACGTGGTCTGCGCTATGCCGAGTTACTGCGTGAGGAAATTATCCGCCAGGGGCCGGAAACGGTGCTCGCTTTCATCATGGAACCGGTGGGCGGTGCTTCGACCGGCGCGCTGGTGGCGCCCGATTCATGGCACCGCAGGGTGCGGGAAATCTGCGCCGAATTTGATCTGCTTTTCATCGCCGATGAGGTGATGACGGGTGCGGGACGCACCGGCAAATTCCTCGCCTGCGAACACTGGCATCATCGCCCTGACATCATTGCCATGGCCAAGGGTTTCGCCGCCGGCTACGCGCCGCTGGGCGCGATGGCGGCGGACCGGCGCATCGTGGATGCGGTCATGGCCCATGGCGGATTCGCGCATGGTTACACCTATGCCGGCAACCCGCTGTCGTGCGCAGCCGGTCTGGCAGTATTGCAGGAAGTGCAGCGCCTGGACTTGATAGCGCGCGCTGCCGCGCAGGGCGCCAAATTGAAAACCGCGCTCGAGGGTTTGATGCAGCGCTACCCGTTTATCGGCGATGTTCGTGGCAAGGGCTTGCTGCTGGCATTCGAACTGGTGGCGGATCGTCAGTCGATGCGGCCCTTGCCGGCAGAGATGAACGCCCATATCGAACTGGTCGAGGAGGCGTATTCCCGCGGGCTGATCATCTACTCACGGCGCAGCCGTGGCGGCCTGGAAGGCGACCACTTCATGGTCTGTCCGCCATTGATCGTCGAAGATGCACAGCTGGAAGAGATCCTGTACCTGCTGACGGCCAGCCTCGACGCCCTGGCAGATCGGCTGGGACTGGATGTTCGCTCCGATGAATGAATCCAGGGCGATTCTGCGCTTGGCCACGGTGGATGATGCGGATGCCATGCACGCGATGATCCAGGCCATGGCCGGGGAGGCGGGCGCAAGCGACCGGGTGAGCAGTTGCCCGGATGATTTCCGCCGTTTCGGGTTTTCCGACCCACCGTGTTTCCATGCATTGATCGCCGAGCGGGCTGGGGCAGCGGTGGGCCTGTGCGTGTATTTCTTCAGCTTTTCCACCTGGCGCGGCACACGCGGGGTTTACATACAGGATATCTATGTCGCCGGCAGTGAAAGAGGCGGTGGCCTGGCGCAGCGCCTGATAGCGGAAACCGCGCGCCGCGCCGGTGAGCAGGGTGCAAGATTCCTGCGCCTGTCTGTGGAACGGAATAACCTGGCGGCGCGAAAATTCTATGAAAAGTTGGGCATAAGGCATGCCGCCGATGAATGTACCTACATGGTTCTGGGCCATGATTTCGAGGCGCTGAAGGATTTGGGTTAAAGGAGGGGTATGAACGTAATTTTTTCAGCGGCGCAGAAAAAGCACTACCCGAAACATTTTCTTTCCTCCGGTGCGCCGCAGCCCAACCCCGAAGTGCCGGTGTTCTTTCCTTGAGCCTTTTTCCGGCGTTTAAGCAACCCCCATCGCACCACACACCGGCGCCGCCCAATCCAGCTGCCGCTGCCGTTCCATTTGCTCATCGATACCCTGTTTCAGTTTATCCGGGAATGGCGCCATGCGGCGGTCTTGCAGCGCAACGCCGGCGGTGATGTATTCCAGCGTGCACGCCAGTTGGTCCCGGCTGTCGTTGACAATGAGGTACATGCCGTGAAAGCGTTTTTCATCGCGGCCCAGGATGCGATTGTAGGTGCTGACCTTGTCGCCAATCAGGATCTCCGCGCGGTAGTACAAATGATGCTCCAGGTCGAACAGGCCGAAATCGTGTTGCAGCAGACAGGACTCGCCGGCATCGACTTCTTCCAGCACCTGGTAGGCGCCGAGTTCGTACAGCGTCTGGTAGAACTGCACGTTGACATGGCCATTGCGATCTTGCCAGTGCGGCGGAACGGTCATGGAAAATTGCAATGGCAACTGTCTGACCTGTGCGGCCGTGGGGAATAGACGCTGCGTTGTCAAGGCGTGCTCACCCGCCATCCTTGAGAACACCCTTGAGTGACTGGCGTAATGATTCAGAGCGGGAATCCAGCGCCGCTTCGACCAGGCTCAAGCAATTGCTTGCCGTCGATGGTATCCGCAAGCAGCAGTTTCCGCACCACGGCATCGAGGCTGCCCGCGTCGTGCGCGGCCAGTTCACGCTGAATCTGATCGAACAGCAACACCGCCCTGGCGGTATTGGCGCCACTGGACGGTGATGTCAGATGTCCCTTTTTCCGTTTGGCCCAGGCTGAGAGCTGCTGCAGGGTTTGTTGGAAACGCTTGTTGCTGATGCCGTGGCTGCGGCGCAGGATTTCCAGGCTGTAATATTCCGCCAGGCCTTCAATGATCCAGTCTTCCCGGGGCACGGTAACGGCAGCGCTCGCGGTATGCACCAGTTCGTGCAGCAGGGCGCTGGTGCCGTTTTCGCTGACCAGTGGCCGTTCGCTGTGCAGGTAGACCGAGCCCGGCCCGGACAAACCACCGCGCCACATGCCGTCCCCGGCGCCGACAATCAGCAGGCGATCGGGGAGATCGGGAAACACCTTGACCAGCTTCGGCAGTGTCCAGTGCAGAAATGCGATGATGTCCATGCGCCTCATGCCCTGGTCTGCTGGGGCTGCAACCGACACTTTGCGCTGCGCTATGGTTTCCCGGCGAATACCGAGTTTGCCGGCGGCCAGCCAGCCGGTGGGCCGGTCAAAGCGGCGTTCCGGCGCGTCCACGCTAATGGCGCCGTGCCTGACCCGGTAACGGCTTTCAAAACGCCAGCCGGGTGGCCCGTGCAATTCCAGCCGGGAGTTGGAAGTTGCACCACGCCGGCTGCGCACCCTGGCCGCCGGGAAGACGTCATCCAGCCGCAGAATGGCCCAGTCTTTGGTCATATGCGCGTCCAGGAATTCGCCGCGTTCATGATCGACCCGGACTTCATAGGACAAGGTTCCACCCGTTGCCGGGACCTCCCACAGCACCCGCTGGTCGACGCGCCGGATACTGCCATCGGCAACAAAGGCGGTGAATTCCGGTTCGGCCGCATCCAGGTCCAGCAGCCGCAGCAGATGGGTGGATTGGTCCACGCGGATACGCGCCGCAACCACACCGCGTTCGGGATGAAACACCGCGGAAAATGTTACGCCGTAAATCTTGCCGGCAGCCACTTCAGCCCATGCCGGATTGCAATACAACAGGCACAACAGGAAAGAAAAGGCTTGTTTCATTATTTTTCAACCAAATATCCTAAATGCTGAACTGACAAACAAGCGGGGGCTGAAATTTAGTCCCCACCGTTTCATTTACCCGCTACACTTGACGCAGATGAATACCCTAGCACATAAACTGAATGACCCGATCGAAGCGGAAGCAAAACGCCTGTTGCGGTCTTTGATGCATGTCGAATGCAGCACTGGCCGCAAATGGAATTTGGCAACCTGTCGGGAGATTGCGCCGCTGACCCTGGAAATCAACCGGCTCAAACAGGAAAAAAATGCGGTGATACTGGCTCATTCCTATGTCGCGGCGGAAATCATCTATGGCGTTGGCGATTTTACCGGCGATTCCTACTACCTGTCGGATAAAGCCAGGGAAGCGAGGGCGGATGTCATCGTATTTGCCGGCGTGGTATTCATGGCTGAAACGGCCAAGATCCTGTCGCCGCATGCGCAGGTGCTGGTGCCGGATCGCGCATCGGGCTGTTCACTGGCGGATTCCATCAGCGGCGAGGACGTGCGCCGCCTCAAGGCCTTGTATCCCGACGCGGCTGTGGTCTGCTATATCAACAGCAGCGCGGAAGTCAAAGCCGAATCGGACGTGTGTGTGACTTCCGGCAATGTTTACGACATCGTGGCCCGTTTACCGCAACAGCGCATTCTGTTCGTGCCTGACCGGCTGATGGCCGACAACCTGCGCAACGAGCTGGAAGCGCGCGGTGTGCACAAGGAAATCATCTCTTCCGACGGCACCTGCC
>CAVPUV010000037.1:0-20371 GCA_963708905.1 uncultured Gammaproteobacteria bacterium
TGGTGCTGCCACCCACGGATTTTTCACCCGTGGTCAGCAAGGTGAAGGCCGCTCGGGAAATTCCCTGGTAATCAACTCCGGGATGTTCATAAAAGCGCGCGTCTTCACCTGCGATGAAGGCGTTTTTCATATCACCCGGTACTTCACTTATGGTTACAGGTATGCGACGCATCTCGCCGAACAAGCCGATCAGTTTCTGGTCCTGGCTGTAAACTCGCAAAGGAACTTGCAGCTGTACATCCCTCAAGGAATCAACTTCGGGTAAATCGGGCCAGATCAACAGGTAGGTAATCCCCAGCGTCACAAATGACAGCAGGACTGCAGATATGACTGTCAGCAATAAATAACGAAAAACTTTCTTCACGCAAAAATCCTGTTATATTATTGTTCAGAACCTGGAAGATCGGGTTTCACCAGTGGCCCTGAAAGAATGTGTTGCAAAACGATGGGTGGCCACAGAAGCAGCATAGCAACAGGCGAGCAGGGAAGCAGCCTCACCATCTTTCGATAGGACAGCTTGATCTGTCATCGGTTTCTTCCCTCCTTTTCCATCGGTCTGGCTCGATCTGCTTTGGTATTATGACATTCGTTTGCAGCAGGGAATTTGAAATATTGTCATTTTGTCGTTGAGAAAAGATGCGTTTTCTGTTAAAAGAAAGTCTAGGAAGTGTCAATAAGCCATTGTCGAACAAAGGATTGGGGGCAATTTGAAACTGTTGGGCACCAAGTCACCACCTATTATTGGGTTGGATATCGGAGCAACGAGCATTCGCTTGTTGCAGCTCTCCCGTCATGGGTCTAGCTATCGCATTGAGCATTTTGCGATTGAGCCGCTGCCACAGGGCGTCATCGTCGAAAAGTCAGTGCAGGATATTGAGGCCATTTCGGACGCCATCAAATCCGCAGTCAGAAATTCCGGCTCCGGGTCCAAGTACTGTGCTGTGGCAGTTTCTGGCTCCGCGGTGTTTACCAAGACGATCAGCCTGCCTTCCAATTTGGCGCATGCCGATATTGAAAGCCAGGTGCAAATCGAAGCCAATCAGTACATACCGTACCCACTGGATGAAATCAGCCTGGATTTCGAAGTGCTTGGCCCCTCTGCCAGGAACGCGGACATGGTAGATATTCTGCTGGCTGCGAGTAAGAGTGAAAATGTCGAAAGCCGGCAGGATGCGCTCGAATCGTTGGGGCTGAAAGCCAAAGTAGTTGACGTTGAAGCTTTTGCCATCGCTAATGCGTTTGAATTGATCAGGGAGCGGGAGGGCATTCGCAGTACAGAGACCGTGGGCATATTCGACATCGGCCACGATTTATCGACACTGTTGATCCTGCGCAACGGCCGTGTCATTTATACCAGGGATCACCCATTCGGCTCGCTGCAGTTAATGGAAGAAATCATGCGGCGTTATGACATGACCGCCGAACAGGCAGATTTTTTCAGACGCGGTGAACCAGGACCGGAAGATTTTGAAGATGCGGTGCTGGAGCCATTCATGTTCAATGTCGTGCACCAGATCAGCCGGGCGCTGCAATTTTACAGTTCCAGCAGTGAGTTTTCGAATATCCGCACAATTTATCTTTCCGGTGGCATGGCCACCATGAAAGGGTTGACGGATATTGTTGAGCAGGAGCTTGGCATCAAGACCAATGTGGCGGATCCGGTCAGTGGATTGGAAATCGCGCCATCTGTCGCTGTGTCCGTGCTGATGAAAAACGCCCCTAACCTGATGGTGTCAATGGGACTGGCATTGAGAGGGTTTGACTGATGGCAAGAATCAATCTTCTACCGTGGCGTGAGGAGGCGCGCAAGGAACGCCAGCGCCAATTCCTCTATTCGCTGGTCGGAACACTGGTGTTGGGTGCGATTCTGGTGTTGATCGTTGGTCTGTTTTTTGACCGGGAAATCAGCACGCAGCAGGCCCGCAATCAACAGATCAAGGCGGAGATCAGCCGTCTACAGCAGCGCATAGACCGCATTGCGGAGCTCGAGAAAACCCGCGATCGTTTGCTGTCGCGCAAGCAGATCATTGAACAGTTGCAAGCCAGTCGGTCAATGGCCGTGGAACTGATGGACAAGCTGGCCAAGACAATCCCGGTAGGCGTCACTCTGAACAACGTACGTCAACAAGGGCCGAACGTGACACTGATCGGCACCAGCCAGTCCAATGCGCGTGTATCTGCCTATCTACGCAGCCTGGAAGAAATGGACCTGTTCGTAAATCCGGAGCTGCAGTATGTTCGTACCGCGGCAAAACCAACCTCGCGTACTGAACCGTACGAATACGCCATTCAGGTAAGGCTATACCGCAAGAGCAAGACGGAACAGGAAGATGGTGAAGGCGAGGGTGAACAAACCGGCGCATCGGCGGGAGCATACTGATGTTCAGCGAATTAAGAGATCTCGACTTCAATGACGTTGGCAGCGCACCGCCGTCCGTCCGTTACCTGATTCTTGGCCTTCTTTTATTGGTCATTATGGTTGGCGGTTACTTCCTGCTGATTAAAAACAAGGTAGAACAGCTGGAGCGTGTTGAGAAACAGGAACTGGCACTGCGCGCAGACTTCGAATACAAGCAGCAGAAAGCCGCAAACCTTGAGGCCTATGAAGCGCAGTTGGCGGAAATGCAGGAACTGCTGGAAACCATGTTCCGGCAACTGCCGGGTAAAACGGAGATGGATAAGCTGCTGGTGGACATTTCCCAGACGGCTCTTGGTGCCGGTATTGACGTGCAACTGTTCCAGCCAAATGCGGAAACAAAGCACGACTTCTATGCCGAGCGGCCAATCTCGGTGCGAATGCTTGGCGACTATCACCAGTTCGGTGAATTCGTCAGCGGCGTTGCTTCGCTACCGCGTGTCGTAATACTGACCATGCATGACATTGCCTTGCGTCGCGTTGGCGATAAGGATGTTGGAGTCAGTCGGAATGATGGCCAGCTAATCCTGGAGGGCACGGTCAAGACTTACCGCTATGTTGACGAAGAAGAGGCAGCGCGGTCGGAAGTGGCTGCGAAGCCCAAGGGGGCAAAGCGATGAAGAGTCGACTGGCCTCGACCTTGCAAACCAGCCTGATGGCACTGCTGCTGCCATTGCTGATTTCCTGCGCTGCCAAGCAGGACGATCTGAATCGCTACATCGCAGAGGTCAAAGCCCGGCCTGCCGCGCCCATTCCGCCGATTCCCGCAGTTAAAACATACACGCCATACAAGTATGACGGCCTCGCAGGGCGGGATCCGTTCCGCAGTTCTACCAGTGAAGGCAGCGACGAAGTAGTGGCCGGGCCGAAAAAAGCTGGTCCCCGGCCTGATTTGAAAAGAACGCGCGAATACCTGGAACGCTTCGAACTTGACACACTCACCATGGTTGGGACCTTTGCCAAGGAGTCGTCAAATTGGGCACTCATACGCGATCCGGATCGCGTTGTACACCGGGTTTCCGTAGGCAATTACATGGGCAAAAATCATGGTAAAGTCAGATCGATCAAGCCAAATGAAGTGACGTTAAGCGAATTTATTGCTGACGGAACGGGTGGCTGGATAGTCAGGGACGCATCTATGGCCTTGGGTGGAAGTTAGCTCAGGCAGTACATAACGCGAGGAACTCAAGAGGCAGTGCCATGAACAGCAATAAGGAACGGCTTTCAGTTGAGCCGAAAATCTGTGATAGAGGGCGCAGTATGCGTAATTCAAGAAAAGGATTTCTGACAGGTCTTGGCCTGATATTGGCTTTTGCACCACTGGCTGCCATTTTCGCCGCGACACAAGTGACAGACATTGCGTATAGCAAAACTTCCAATGGTGGCGTGAGAATTTCGCTTGCGACCACTGGGGACACGCCTGCAGTCAGTGTATTTGCGACCGAAAGCCCTGCTCGCATCGTGCTCGACCTGGCGGATACCACCAACCTGGCGGGAAGCGATCCTGTTTCAGTCGGGCTGGGATCGGTGCAAAAATATTCAGCCATGGGTTCAGACGGGCGTACGCGCCTTGTGGTTGACCTGAACAGAGCAGCCAATTATGACTACACCGCAAATACGGGCGAGGTCGTACTCACCATCAGCGGCGACAACAGCACGGAGCATGCGCCCGTTGGCAGCGGCCCAGCCGGCAGCAGTTATGGAATAAGCGGAATCGACTTTCGTCGCGGCGAGAATGGACAGGGACGTGTCATCATCTCGCTCGACCGCTCCGGCGCCAACATGTCAGTTGTGGAAAGCGCAAACAACCTGGTGCTGGACCTCTACAACGCGAAGCTCCCGGATAACCTGAATCAACGCCTGGACGTCATCGACTTCGCCACCCCGGTGCAAATGATCGACGCGAGTCCTATCAGTAATGGTGTGCGCATCTCCATGTCCATCAATGGTGCCTATGAGCAACTGGCGTATGAATCTGGCGACCAGGTGATCGTCGAGGTGAAAGAACTGGCTATTCTGGATCGGGCTGTCGATAAGGAAGAGGTGAAATTCTTCGAAGAAAAGACCTATGAAGGCACCAAGGTTACGTTCAATTTCCAGGATATACCGGTACGCTCCGTGCTGGCACTCATCGCTGACGTGTCGGACCTGAATATCGTCGTTGCTGATAGTGTCGGCGGCAATCTTACGCTGAGACTGACCAACGTACCCTGGGACCAGGCACTGGATATCGTCATGGATGCACGTAACCTCGACATGCGTCAAAATGGTAATGTCCTCTGGATCGGGCCAACCGCTGAAATCGCTTCACGCGAGCAACAGCTGCTCAAAGCACAGCAGGATCGCCGCGTACTTGAACCCCTGCAGACGGTGCTGATCCCGATGTCATATTCGAAAGCAGCCGACATGAAGCTGCTGATTGAAGAATCGACCAACTCCGTTGACTCCGAGTTCGGGCTTCTGTCCGAACGTGGTTCGGTGACCGTGGATGAACGCACCAATACCTTGCTGATTACTGACACGGCAGAGCGCATTGTGGAAATCCGCCAACTGCTGACCGAGTTGGACTACGCGGTACGACAAGTGCAAATCGAATCCCGCATCGTCATTGCAAATTCCGATTTCGCGCATGAGTTGGGCGTTCGTTTTGGTGCGAGCTATGTGCACAGCGGCGACGATACATTAGTGATTGGCGCGGATGGCAACGCCGTGGATATCCTCAATCCGTTGATCGATCCACGCGACGATGGCCTGCGGGACATACCGGCCTTCCCCAATCGCTACCAGGTCAATTTGCCGGCAACCGATACCAACGCCAGTACACTGGGAGTTTCATTCCTGACCGGTAGAGTGATCCTGGACCTCGAGTTGTCGGCCCTGGAAGCCGAAGGGGAGGGAGAGGTTATTTCGACCCCGCGGGTGGTGACAGCCAACCAGGCAGAGGCTTTTATTCAGCAGGGTGTCGAGATTCCTTACGAAAATTCAACCTCGTCAGGCGCTACGGCGGTAAGTTTCAAGGAAGCCGTGCTGGAGCTGAGAGTGACCCCATTGATCACACCGGATAATCGCATCCAGCTGGAACTGGCAGTCAAGCAGGACACGGTGGGTGAAATCTTCCAGACAGCCCGGGGCGGCTCCGTGCCATCCATAGATACCCGGGAACTGAATACCACAGTGCTGGTGTCGAACGGCGATACGGTGGTGCTGGGCGGTATTTTCCAGGATGAGAAAAACTCCACGGAGGAAAAGGTGCCTTGGCTGGGCGATATCCCGGTGGTTGGAAACCTGTTCCGACGCCGCGCCAACTCGACCAAGAAACGTGAATTGTTGATTTTCGTGTCGCCTACCATTATCGAGGACCGGCCCATCCTGTAAACGCCGAAGCAAGCCGGCCGCTGCAAACGCCCGGGTAAGCCGGGCGTTTTGCTATCTGCGGGCCAGCACCAAAGTGCGGTACATTAGGTTGCCATGAAAACTGATTGCAACCCATTTTTGCAGCGCGGTGATTCCGCCGTATTGATCAGTGTGCCGCACGCGGGAACCCGCGTTCCTGCGGACCAAGTCGAGCAATTTTCCGCGCCAGCGCGCGAGTTGCCGGACACTGACTGGAACGTAGACCGGCTCTACGCCTGGGCGCCGCAGGCGGGTGCGGGAATGCTGGTGGCGCGCATGTCGCGTTATGTCATCGATCTGAACCGGCCACCGGATGATGCGCCGTTGTACGACAGCTCGGCCACCAGTTTGTTCACCGGCCTGGTGCCGACCGCGACGTTTTCCGCGGCGCCGGTTTACCGGCCGGGTTGTGAACCGGATGCCCAGGAGATCCGCAGGCGCGTGGAGACGTACTGGAACCCTTATCACCGGCTTTTACGTAAAGAGCTGGGGCGCATCAAGGACCTGCATGGATATGCCGTATTGTTGGACGCCCATTCCATCCGCAGTAAAGTCCCCCTGCTGTTTACCGGAACGTTGCCGGATCTCAACCTCGGCAGTAATAGCGGTCGCAGCGCGGCGTCGTCCCTGCTGTCCTCAGTCCGCTCGGCACTCACTGATTCCCGTTTTTCCATGGTCATGGACGGCCGCTTCAAGGGCGGCTATATCACCCGGCATTACGGAAATCCGCGCCAGGGCATCCACGCGGTGCAACTGGAAATGGCACAATCCGCCTACATGCAGGAAGATCCAGCACAATGGGATGATGCCCTGGCGCAACCGGTGCAAATCCTGCTGCAAAGGCTGGTGCAGGTTCTACTGCAATGGAAACCGGACCCTGATGAAGCGTGAAATTTGCTGTGACAGCGCCCTCACGCCGGGCGGGTGGATCGCCCCGGCCCGCATCCGCCTGGATGAAAAAGGAGTGATTGCTGAAGTTTCCAGGCTCGAAGGGGCAGTGCGGCCGCTTGCGGGACCCGTTGTGCCGGGAATGCCCAATCTTCACAGCCATGCATTCCAGCGCCAGATGGCCGGTTTGACGGAAACCGCCAGCGCCAGGAACATCGGTTTGGCCGACACATTCTGGACCTGGCGTGCAGCCATGTACCGCCTGGCTGAACGCATCACTCCCGCGCAATTGCAGTCTATCTCAGCCTGGTTGTATGCAGAGATGCTGGAAGCCGGGTTCACCAGCTGCGCCGAATTTCAATACTTACATCATCAGCCGGGAGGTCAGGCCTACGCCGACCTGGCGGAAATGAGCCGCGCGCTGTTGCAGGCGGCCGATACCTGCGGCATGGCTTTGACCCTGTTACCGGTGCTGTATTGCCGCAGCGGGTTTGCGGCGCAAGGGGTGACAGACCAGCAACGGCGTTTTTTCAATTCACCGCACAGATTCTTGCAATTGGTGGATGCCTGCAATCGCCTGGTCGAAAATCATCCGCTGCACCGGCTGGGTATAGCGCCGCATTCGCTGCGGGCGGTTTCAGCCGAACAGTTGCGCGAGGTGCTGCGCGCGCCGGGGCTTGAGTGCCTGCCGGTTCACATACATATCGCCGAACAACTGGCGGAGGTCGAAGAATGCCGGTCCTTGCTGGGCGCGCGTCCGGTCGACTGGTTGTTGCATAACTTCGCGGTTGATTCACGCTGGTGCCTGGTTCATGCGACCCACCTCGAAGCGGGGGAATTGGGTAAAGCCGCTGCAAGTGGAGCGATTGCGGGCTTGTGTCCGAGCACCGAGGCGGACCTCGGCGACGGTTTTTTCGCGGCTGAATCGTGGCTGGCAGCTGGTGGTAGCTTCGGCATCGGCAGTGACAGCAACCTCAGGGTTTCCGTTGCCGAAGAGTTGCGCCTGCTGGAGTTTGGTTGCCGCCTGCGCCAGCGCAGGCGGAATGTTCTGGCTGATGAAGGGAAAAGTTGTGGGCGCAGTCTGTATGAGCGGGCGGTGGCAGGCGGCGCACAGGCCCTGGCGCAGAGAACTGGCCAGATTGCCGCCGGTTATCGGGCAGATCTGGTGGAACTCGATGCAAACCACCCCTTACTCGAGGGCCGTAGCAATGATGCGATGGTCGATACCTGGCTTTTTGCCGGTGGGTCTTCCATGGTGCGTTCCGTATGGGTGGCTGGCAAGCTGCAAATCGTCGATGGCCGGCATGTGCGCAAGGCAGATCTTGAAGCTCCATTTCGTCGGGCCATGAGGGAACTGCTGTGATGCCGGAGACTCTGCCATTTGCCCCGGCATGCGAGAGAAACAAGCAGCCCATTCTGGCAGTATTGCAGCAGGTTTTGCCCAACAGCGGGACCGTGCTGGAAATTGGTTCCGGCACCGGCCAACACGTGGTGCATTTCGCCGTGCATTTGCCGGAGCTGCAGTGGCAGCCTGCGGACCGGCCTGAATACCTGCCCGGCTTGCGACATCGGCTGCAGGTCGAAGGCGGCGCCAACATCCATTCCCCGATCTTGCTGGACGTGCTTGAACAGTGGCCCGACCAAGTCTTTGAGGCTGTCTTTTCGGCCAACACGGCCCACATCATGGGCTGGTCGGCGGTCTGTGCGATGTTTGCTGGCGTGGCGCCGCGACTGGTGATGGGGGGCGTGTTCTGTCTGTATGGTCCTTTCAATGAAGATGGAAAATTCACCGCCCCCAGCAACGCGGCTTTTGACGCTCAGCTCCGGTGCGAGAACCCGCAGATGGGATTGCGTGATGTCGAAGCCCTTGAATCCCTGGCGATTGATCAGCAAATGAGTCTCAAGCATCGATTTCAACTGCCGGCAAATAATCAATTGCTGGTGTTCCGCAAAAAAAACGGGAGCTAGTACTGTGACCTTGAGTAACGAGTTTTATTCAGCGCAAGGCACACTTGCAGCCCAGGCGCGCGCTCTGCTGTCGGGGCAGCGGGACCGCATCGCCAACGCCGCGAATCTTTCCGCCCTGCTATACATGGAGTTGCCCGATATCAACTGGGCAGGGTTTTATTTCCTGCAGGGGGAGCAACTGGTGCTGGGCCCGTTCCAGGGCAAACCGGCTTGTGTCAGCATCCCGCTGGGCCAGGGTGTCTGCGGCACGGCGGCGGAGAGCCGCACAACCCAGCGCGTTGCTGATGTGCAGGCATTTGCCGGACATATTGCTTGTGACCTGGATTCACGATCCGAAATCGTGGTCCCGCTGGTCAGGCAAGAACACCTCATCGGCGTGCTGGATATCGACAGTCCACTGCCGGACCGCTTCAGTGCAAAGGAGCAGACGCTGATGGAGGAAATAGCCCTGATTTACCTCGAGTCAATCGACTGACAGGTGCTTGCCACGGATGAAGTGACGCAACGCGCCGCTACCGTGGCCCGACGCCCAGTCTGGTTCAAATTCCACTACCGCCAGAGTGCCGGTCGGCAGACGGCTGAATTCATCATGCTGCCGCTGGTGAATTACATCGCTGAGCAATTGCTCGAAGCCAGGGTTGTGGCCGACGATCAGCACCCGATCCGCTTCGGCAAAAGCGGAATCGAGCAAGGTTTCCAGGGTCGCCAACGTGCCGTGGTATATCTGCGGAACGAAGCGGGACACAGCTTCCAGCGCAGGCTGCATGGCCAGCAGGGGCGCCAGCGTTTCCCGCGTTCTCTGGGAAGGGGAGCACAAGATGGACTGTGGCGGATCGAGCTCAAGGCAGATCCAGTTGGCTACTCTGCCGGCGTGATCCACTCCGGTGCGATCGAGTTTGCGCGGAAAATCCTCCGCAGTGCATGACCAGGGTACTGCCTTGGCATGACGCAGGATCAACAATTGCTGCATATGAAGTTCTCCCCACCTCAGGACTTTATATTATTATTCTAATCGCTCAGGCTCCGTTGCAGTACCGCCCGGTGGGGGGCAGGCAGCGGACACATCAGCGCAAGCCAGGGCCCGAAAGATATTGTCAGAGCGACACCTAACACTTGACGGAGAGATAAATTATGCCTTCATTCGATGTGGTATCTGAAGTCGACCATCACGAACTGAGTAATGCGGTGGACCAGGCCAACCGTGAAGTCACCACTCGCTTTGACTTCAAAGGCAGCGACTCCCGTCTCGACCTGCTGGGTCAGGTCATTACCATGCTTTCGCAGTCCGAGTTCCAGTTGCACCAGATGTATGACATTCTCTGCAACAAATTGGTGAAACGCGGGGTGGATATCAGTTGCCTGGATATCGCCGAACCGGTGCTGCATCTGAAGACGGCGACCCAGGTTGTCACTGTGCGTGAAGGTATCGCAGCTGAAACGGCACGAAAAATTGTCCGGCTATTGAAGGACAGCAGGCACAAGGTGCAGGCGCAAATCCAGGGCGAACAGATACGCGTCAGCGGCAAGAAGAGAGACGATCTTCAGGCAGCCATTGCACTACTCAAGGATGCCGCTTTGGATATACCGCTTCAGTTCACCAATTTTCGCGACTGAATTATCCGGTTTGCAGGCATGGCCTGGCATTTTGTTCAGGCTAGGTTTTAACAATCTGGTTGCGCGCCTGTTCCGGTGTCTTGCCGAGGGCATTGGCGAGTTCCTCAGCGAGGAAATGCAGTGATTGGTTGAGGTGCGCCCGGTCGGACGCCCGCAAGGTGCCCTCTGCCTCCAGTTTGCTCAGACCCTTGTATACATCGGCGTAGTCGAAAGGCTCGCCACGCTCCATAGCTTCCCGATGGGCGTTGGCGCGGGCTTTCCATTGACTGCTTACCTTGCCTTTCCACTGCTTGAGGTGGTCGAGCAATTTTTGGGCCCCGATGGCATCGATCGGATTGCGCACGGTTTTCGCCAGATCCTGCTGGCGCAGCATCAACGTCAATCCATCACGCTTGAAATACAGCTGAGCGAAAGTAGTTTCCTTTTCACCGGAAAAACTTCTTTTGGAAATGCACTGGACCTTACCGATGCCGTGATGGGGGTGATGAATGGTATCTCCTTGATTAATGGAAATAAGCTTTCTCCTGGTATCACTTGAGAAGGACATAAAAATATATAGGCGAATCAACATGTTACACTAATTCAAAGCGAAATTCAAGCGGACGTTTCAAATCAGCAAGCCGGCTTGAATCCGTTTGCCGGGTGCCTGATTCGACCAGGTCAAATAATGCTTGCGCATTCAGAAAATTAGAATAGAATGCCGCTTTATTTTTGCGGCCGGAAGGAACGTCTATCAGTGAACCCGATATCGATCGTGGCAAAACGTCATGAAGGGCCCTACCGTCGACTCATTGAACAGCACGGCTCACCCCTGCTGGTGCTCGATTGCGCTGTTTTGCGCCAGTGCTATCACGATTTGAAAAAGGCATTACCGAACGTCGATTTGTACTACGCAATCAAGTCTTTGCCGGAAAAAGCAGCGCTGGCGACATTGGCCCGGGAGGGCGCGGGCTTCGATGTCGCCACCAACGGGGAACTGGACCTGCTGCGCAGCATCGGCGTGAATCCGGCGGCAACCATTCATACCCACCCGATCAAGCGTGACAGCGATATTTCCACGGCCCTGCAGTTTGGCTGCAGCACTTTCGTGGTGGATAACATCGACGAGTTGCTGAAGTTCAAAGACTACCACTCCAGGGTTGAAATCCTGTTGCGCGTCTCTTTCCGCAGCAAAGACGCTGCTTGTGATTTATCGCGCAAGTTCGGTTGTAGCCTGAACGATGTACCATATTTGCTTACCGAGGCCGCAAAACTGGGCATTTGCGTCAAAGGCTTGAGTTTTCATGTAGGCTCACAGTCATTGAGCAGTGACGCCCACGTCGATGCCATCAGTGCCTGCAAGACGTTTTATAACAGTTCAGCACTCGTTGGTGCTGCTTACCTGGAAGTGCTGGATATTGGCGGTGGTTTTCCAGTTGACTATGCGCAACGGGGTTTTGACCTGAACGAATTCTGCAAGCCCATCCATGCGGCATTGCAAGGCTATCCCGAACACGTGCAGTTTATCGCGGAGCCTGGCCGTGTTCTGAGTGCGCCGGCGATGATTTCAATCAGCACCGTGATTGGCCGGGCCGAACGGGCTGGGCTGTCCTGGTGTTACCTGGACGATGGCGTTTATGGCGCCTACAGCGGCCAGATTTATGACCACGCGCATTATCCGCTGACGGTCTTCAGTGATGCCACTGCGACTCAATCCAGCGTGCTCGCCGGACCAACCTGCGACAGCATCGATGTGATTACCGAACGGGCCTCGTTGCCACCCATGAACATCGGAGACATCGTGCTCGGTGAGTTCATGGGCGCCTATACGTTGGCCACCGCCGGCGAATTCAATTCCATTCCCAAACCCAAACTCCTCGTAGTCAACTACGAGGAGATTAGGGAGGAAAATGTCCGTTATTTGTATGCCGACTGAAGCCTTGCCGTAGCCGTCTCGCCTGTGGCGTCTGCGATTTGCTCGCAGCTGACATGCCGCGGGCAGGAAACCAGGTGGTCATTCACCATGCCCACTGCCTGCATGAACGCATAGCAGGTGGTTTCCCCGACGAAGCGGAAGCCCAGTTTCTTCAGCGCTTCGCTCATTGCCCGCGAGGCGGCGGTGCTGGCGGGCAGGTCAGATTGGCAGCGCCAGTGGTTTTGCAGTGGTTTGCCCTCAACAAATGACCACACCATCTCGTTTAAGGTCTGACCGCACTCCCACAGGGCCAGTATGCGGCGCGCATTGTTGACTGTGGATTCAATTTTTCCACGGTGCCGCACGATGGCCGCGTTTCCCGCCAGTTGCCCGGTGCGCTGCTGGTCGAAGCTGGCAACCCGCTGTGGGTCAAAACCGGCAAAAGCGTCGCGGTATCCCGCCCGTTTGCGCAATATGGTCAGCCAGCTCAAACCGGCCTGGGCACCTTCCAGGGTCAGCATTTCAAACAGCCGGGTATCATCATGGACGGGAACCCCCCATTCGCGGTCGTGATAGGCGACGTTGAGTGGGTCGGTACCCGCCCAGTCGCAGCGTTGTAGCTCATCCGCTGTTTTCATTCTTCGCCTCCAGCAGGGAAACCCAGTCCGCCGGTTCGATGTTGGCCCCGGAAATGATGACGCCCACCCGCCTGCCGGCAAACAACTCGGGGTGTTTGCGCACGGCGGCGATGGCGACTGCGGACGACGGCTCGATCAGCATGCGCAAATGAGTCCAGAACAAGGTCATGGCGCTGCGGATTTGGTCATCTGTCACGGTCAGAACCTGCGTGACGTGTTGCTGGATAATGGCAAAATTGCGCACCCCAACCAAGGCTCTCAAGCCATCCGCAATGGTGTTGGCCTGCCATGATTCCACCCTGTGACCCCGTGCGATACTGGCAGCGGTATCGTCTGCACCGGCCGGTTCCGCGGCAAAAACAGCAAGGCCACGCTCTCGCGCCACCAGCGCCGTACCGCTGATCAGCCCGCCGCCGCCCACCGGCGCAATCAGCAGCTCCAGTTCAGGATTCGATTGCACTAATTCCATCGCGGCGGTGCCTTGTCCGGCGATGATATCGCTATGGTCATAGGGCGGGACGGGAATGTAACCGGCATCCACCAGTTGCGCCAGGCCGGCTTCCCGCGCGGCCTGGTCAGGTGCGCAGAAATGGATCTTGCCACCATAGCGTTTAACCGCTTCAATTTTGATGGCGGATGCATTGTCCGGCATGACTACATGCGCCGTGCGGCCATCGAGGCGGGCGGCCAGGGCCAGTGCGGCGCCATGATTGCCTGAGGAATGCGTGGCCAGATCGCCATCGATGTGACGTTCCCGCAGACACGCGACGGCGTTGCTGGCGCCGCGAAACTTGAATGCCCCGGTGCGTTGCAGATGCTCGCACTTGCAAAAAAGCCGGCACCCCAGGGCGGCATCGAAACCCGCATCATTGAGTACCGGGGTAATGCGGATCTGATCGTGGATACGCGCCTGCGCCAAATGGATATCGGCGATGTCAGGAATGTTGATGGTTTCAGACATGACGTCTCCAACTCCATGCGCCCCACGCGGGCCTGCTTGCATCGTCCTGCATTACGGGTCTTCCACGGCTATAATACGGGCCTTCCCCATCATCAAGCCACCCCGGCGTTGCTCGTTTGCCGGGCATTATTCAAGGATTGTTTGCATGAAAGAAGCTGTCCCCCGCAAAGTTGTCCGGCGCAAAGACTACACGCCCTATCCATGGGCGATAGATCAATTGTGTCTGCGCTTCGACATTGACCGCCGGATAACCACGGTAAAAGCGGAGATTCAATTCAGCCGACTTGATCAAGTCGATGGCAGTAACGCTATCGTTCTGAATGGGGAGGGACTGGAACTGATCAGCGTCGCGGTCGATGGCAAGCAACTGGCAGCGGGTGAATTCAAAGTCGATGCGGATCGATTGCTGATACACCGCGCGCCAGTCAAATGCCTGGTCAGCACGGAAGTAAGAATACGCCCGCAGGAGAATACGGCGCTGGAAGGATTGTATCCTTCAGGTGAATTCCTGCTGACGCAATGTGAAGCAGAGGGATTTCGCCGGATTACCTATTTCCCTGACCGGCCGGATGTGATGACGTGCTATGAAGTCACCATTGTCGCCGAGCGTGCGCTCTACCCGGTGTTGTTGTCGAATGGCAATGCAGTCGGTAATGGTGACCTGGACGATGGCCGGCACTGGGTGCGCTGGGTCGATCCATACCGCAAGCCAAGCTATCTGTTTGCGCTGGTCGCGGGTGACCTGGAATTTATCGAAGATCATTTCACCACCTGCAGCGGCAGAAACGTGGTGCTGCGCGTCTATGTGGAAAAGCAGAATCTGGACAAGTGTGGACATGCGATGAAGTCCCTGGTGAAAGCCATGCAATGGGACGAGCAGCGCTTCGGCCTGGAATACGACCTGGACATTTTCAACATCGTTGCTACCGACGACTTCAACATGGGAGCCATGGAAAACAAATCGCTGAACATTTTCAACTCCAAGTATGTATTGGCCAGGCCGGAGACCGCCACGGATGACGATTACCGGGCCATCGAGGGCGTAATCGGCCACGAGTATTTTCACAACTGGACGGGTAACCGGGTGACCTGCAGAGACTGGTTTCAACTGACCCTTAAGGAGGGTCTGACGGTTTTTCGCGACCAGGAATTTACTTCCGACATGCAGTCACGCGCGGTGAAACACATCCGCGATGTGCGGGATTTGCGCAGCCGTCAGTTCCCGGAAGATGCGGGACCCATGTCCCACCCGATCCGGCCGGATGAGTTTGTTACGATCAACAATTTCTACACCATGACGGTTTATCAGAAAGGCGCCGCCATCATACGCATGGTGCACACCCTGCTGGGTGAGGCAGGTTTTCAAAAAGGCATGAAACTGTATTTCCACAGGCATGACGGTTGGGCAGTGACCTGTGATGATTTTCTTGCAGCCATGGCCGATGCAAACGGTGTCGACCTGAAGCGTTTTGGCAGATGGTATGGACAGTCCGGTACGCCTGAAGTCACGGTTCGCAGCGAATACGATGCAAGGGCTGCCCGCTATACGCTGCATTTGAACCAGCGCACACCTCCGACCCATGACCAGGCCAGTAAACAAGCGCTGGTCATTCCGTTCGCCTTCGGTTTGCTCACGCCGCAAGGCCAACAAATTCCCCTGCAATTACCCGGTGAACATGGCCCGGAAGCATTTACCCGGCTGCTGATGCTCGAGCAGGAGCAGCAGTCATTCGTGTTCGAAAACGTTCCCTGCGAGCCAATTCCATCGCTGCTGCGGAATTTTTCTGCACCGGTCAAAGTGGTTAATGACTACACAGTTTCCGACCTCGGCGTGTTGATGCAGCACGACCCGGATGCTTTCATTCGCTGGGAAGCTGCACAACTGCTGGTGCAGGCTGAAATCATGCGCAACCGTGAGTGCCTGGCAGCGGGGATGGAAATGCATCTGCTGCCACAGCTGACCGAAGCCTTTGCAGCATTGCTCAGTGACCGGGGCAGCGATCCGGCGCTGCTGGCGGAAGCCCTGAAACTGCCGGGCGAAGACTACCTGGCCGAACAGATGAAAGTCATCGATGTCGATGGTATCCACCAGGCGCGGAAGTTCGTAAAGTGCGCCCTGGCAATGGCATTACAGGAGCAGTTTGACAGCGTTTATCAGGGTTTGAACCAGGGCGGGGTCTACGATCATGGCGCCACTTCAGTGGCGCGCCGCAGTCTCAAAAACCTTTGCCTTTCGTACCTGGTGGAAACACCACTGGGTGTCAACCTGGCGGAACGGCAACTGGCGCATAGTAATAACATGACCGACACGCTGGCGGCGCTTGCTGCGCTGGTGTATTCCGGCGCCGCCGCAGCGCAGCAAGCGATGGAATCATTTGAATCAAGCTGGAAGCAGGATCCGCTGGTGATGGACAAGTGGTTTGTATTGCACGCCACCCGGCCCGGTGCGGATACCGTTAACCTGGTTGCAGCTCTGATGGACAACCCGGCGTTCAGCCTGACCAATCCGAACAAGGTGCGTTCGCTGATTGGTGCGTTTGCGCTGGGTAATCCAACAGGTTTCCATGCGCTTTCAGGATCTGGATACCGCTTTGTCGCTGACCGGGTGATTGAACTGGATCGCCTGAATCCCCAGGCCGCGGCTCGTATCGCCGCAGCCTTCAACCGCTGGCGGCGCTACGACTCGCTGCGCCAGAAGCTGATGCAAACCGAGCTTAAACGCATTGCCGCGACTGAAAACATATCGCCCGATGTCGCCGAGATCATGAATAATGCCCTGGCAGCCTGTCTGACTTAAGGCGACTTGATCAATTTCAGAGTTTTCGTGGCACAGGGACGTCCTCTGATAATTCATGGATGAATTATTCAGAGCTTTGTTAGAAGCTGGATCTGTTCAGGGATCATTCATGCATGGGATGTTAGGCTTACGCTCAGGATGTGTGCTTCATTACCTTTTTGGGAGGGCCGGAATATGTTCAAGTTACTGATTTCCAGTCTGATATTGGCCACTGTGGCAGGCTGCGTAAGCCCTTACTACTCTATGGCGGATCCTTATCAGGGCGCCTACGATGATAACGGCTATTACGAAGATTCGTATGCCGGGCCGACCAGCTATGTTCAGTCGACGGCTTATCTCGGCGCGGCCTATTATCCTTATTGGTCAATGGACTACTTTTACCTGGGCAGCCATTACTACCAGCCGTCTTATGGCACTTCATATTCCATCAGCCTGAGTTCCGGCTACCCTTATTATGGCCCTTACTATTATCCAGATTATTACTCGTCATGGTACGCGCCCTATTCATACTACAATCCGTGGTTTGGGATGCATTACTCCTGGGGCGGCCGCTACGGCCATTATGACCCATACTGGCGCCATGGCTATGGCAGCCATGCTTGGCGTTCGCCGCGTTATGGCCATTCTGGCGGATACGATCGGGGCCACGGGTCTGGCGGATACGATCGGGGCCACGGGTCCGGCGGATACGATCGGGGTCATGAGAGTTATCGCAATGATGGGCGTGTGAGCCATGATGGCGGAACACGTTCAGGTCGTGGCTATCGGCAAGTTGGCGACTACCGGCACGGCGGCCAGCGCGTTGTGCAGGGTCGTGAACCGCCGGTGAGGGATCGTGCTGACCGTGGACGGGCACAGCCTGCGCGCGCCAACAGGAATGTATCCCTCGCGCCCTCGGGCGCATCCACTGACCGTGGCATGGTGGTAGTCAACCGCAGCGATGGCAAACCCGGACCCAATCGCCTGGGCCCGGTAAAGCGCCAGGGGAGCGCCTACAGGACACCGCCGTCAGCCGCCGGCGCCAGCCCATCCGCAGCCAATCAACAGCCAGAGCGGTCACGCATCGTGGTGCCGAGTGACAATAAACTCGGTCGGTCACGCACCGGTATGCCCGGTCGGTCTGGCAATCCGGCGCCAGCAGCATGGGTCAACCCAGACCGCGCGGTTGTTCAATCCCGTCCCGCAGCACCGCCGGCGGCTCCACCCCAGCGGGCGAACCGGGAACCGGCTGCGCGTTCGTACAGCAGGAATTCCAATTCCAGCTCCGATCGACAACCCCCGAGCGACTCCGGTGACGATGCCGACCGCTCAGAGCGGGATTCAGGCGAGTGGCCTGACCGTGGCAGGAGAAAAGATCACCGGTAGCGCGTTTCTGACCAAGAGGCAATGACGGACGTAATCTGGGCTTCATTTTCAATGACCTGCGCTCATTGAAAATGGTGGCACATCCCTGTGCCACGGAAACTCTGAATTGATCAGAGTTTCCGTGGCTGATTTCCAGTAAAATACGCGGTCCCTGTACACGGAAGCAGCTGCGTTGATTTTTCCACAGACATTTGATGTCATCGTTATTGGCGGCGGTCATGCCGGTACCGAGGCGGCGCTTGCCTCAGCGCGGAGTGGTGCCCGGACCCTGTTGCTGACGCACAGCATCGAGACCATCGGTCAGATGAGCTGTAATCCAGCCATCGGTGGCATCGGTAAAGGCCACCTGGTCAAGGAAATCGATGCGCTGGGCGGCGTTATGGCGCGTGCGGCGGATGCAGCCGGCATCCAGTTCCGCACGCTCAATTCCAGCAAGGGACCGGCGGTCAGGGCGACCCGCGCCCAGTGCGACCGCAGTCTGTACCGCGCTTTCATTCGCCAGGCGGTGGAGCAGCAAAGCAATCTCGTGGTGTTCCAGGCGGCCGTGGACGACCTGCTGATTCACGGTGACGCGGTGATGGGGTGCAGGTCTGCTGCTGGCCTCGAGTTTCACGCCCCGGCATTGGTTTTGACTGCCGGCACCTTTCTCGCAGGCAAGATCCACATCGGTGAAACCACTTTGGAAGGAGGCCGGGCGGGTGATCCGCCCGCCAATACGCTGGCCGCCAGGCTGCGGGAAATGCCGTTCAGCGTGGCACGCCTGAAAACCGGCACCCCGCCCCGTATAGACGGAAAGTCGGTAAATTTCGATGGACTCAAGGAACAGCCGGGGGACGATCCTCGGCCGGTGTTTTCATTCATCGGCAGTCGCGCCGATCACCCCGAACAGCTGTGCTGCTGGATTACGCATACGTCTGAAAAGACACACGAAATTATCCGTAAAGCACTGCCTCGCTCGCCCCTGTACAGCGGCGTGATCGAAGGCGTAGGCCCGCGTTATTGTCCCTCGATCGAGGACAAGGTGGTGCGGTTTGCAGACCGTACCAGTCACCAGATATTCATTGAACCCGAAGGTTTACAGACCCGCGAGCTGTATCCCAATGGCATTTCCACCAGCCTGCCGTTCGATGTTCAGCTTGAGCTGGTGCGGTCGATCCGTGGTTTTGAGCGGGCTTTCATCACCCGTCCCGGTTATGCGATCGAGTATGACTATTTCGATCCCCGGCAATTGCATGCTCACCTGGAAACACACCATGTCCGGGGTTTGTTTTTTGCCGGCCAGATTAACGGCACGACGGGTTACGAAGAAGCCGCGGCACAAGGTCTGGTTGCCGGCGTCAATGCCGCCAGGTTTACCCGGGGTGAAACCCCCTGGAACTTGCGCCGGGATGAGGCCTACATCGGCGTGATGATCGATGACCTGGTGACACGTGGAACGCTCGAGCCTTACCGGATGTTTACCAGCCGCGCCGAATACCGTTTATTGTTGCGCGAAGACAATGCAGATTTACGCCTGACGCCGGCCGGCCACACCTTGGGTTTGGTTGATGAGCACCGTTGGCGCGTGTTCTGTACCAAGCGTGACGCCATAGTGACGGAACGCAATCGCCTGCACCACATCTGGGTTACTCCCGACAATGCCCTGGGCCGGGCCATCAGCCGGTCCAGCGGCGTTCTGATCAGCAAGGAAGCGCGGGCTCTGGATTTACTCAAAAGGCCGGAACTGGACTACGAACAACTGGTTGCTATAGAGGGGATTGGCCCCGGAGTGGCTGACAGCCTGGTGGCGCAACAGGTGGAAATACAGGTCCGTTATGCGGGTTATCTCGATCGCCAGGCGGAAGAAATAGCGCGGCGCATGAAACACGAGACCGAGGAAATTTCAGCGGATTTCGATTACCGTCAGGTGCACGGACTGTCCGCTGAGGTGACCGAGAAACTGTTGGCGGGCAAGCCGGCGACCATCGGCCAGGCAGCCCGCATGCCGGGGATTACACCAGCGGCGATTTCGCTGTTGATGGTATATCTGAAAAAGGCACGGCAGCGCGCTGCGTAGGCAAGGAAAAGAAAATTTCAAGTATCACGATTTGGCAACGTTCCGTTGACAGTTTTTTAACAGTAAATCATTAAACTGAGCATGTAAGTTGACTGTGCCTAGCGCGTCGCACCTCAAACAGGCAGTCCCCACACTTCTATGCCTTGAGCGATGCGCTTTCAAGCCCCGGTTCATACCGGGGCTTTTTTTATGTGGCCAAATCCCACAATGCGCTTGCAGCCTGTCTGACTTAGGCGTTCGTAGCGAGGCAAAGTCCGGTTTGAGGCAGTTTTTGAGCCATTTTGAGGAACATAGTGGTTCTATATGACGAAAAATGGCTCGAAAAATGACCAAATCCGGCTTTGCCGCAGTAGAATCGTCCTAAGTCAGACAGGCTGCTAA
>CAVPUV010000038.1:0-29794 GCA_963708905.1 uncultured Gammaproteobacteria bacterium
TCAGATTAAATACTTCCGACAGATATTGGTCAAGTTATTTTCACGCGGATCCTTAATGAAGGCGGGAAGGGGAGGCGGGAAGGTCTGGTTTGACAAGCGCCAGATGGTGGGTCACAGTATTGTTGAAAATTTCAACAAAGGAGAAATATTATGGCCACCATGAATTTCAGTGTTCCCGAAGATGTCAAAAAACAATTTGATAAAGTTTTTGCAGGGAAAAACAAAAGCGCGGTGTTAACACAACTGATGCGACAGGCCGTCGAAGAGCACAAGCGATCCGGGCGGCGCAAGCGGGCCATTGATCAGTTACTCGCATTGCGCAAACAGGCGCCCCAGGTGACGGACGAGGCCATTCGGCTTGCGCGGAATCAGGGGCGTCCATGACGACCTGGGTCGTTGACGCCAGTGTGGCGGTGAAATGGGCCCTGCCGGGGCAAAACGGCGAAACACACCAGGAGCAAGCCCTGGCTCTCTTGCATGAAATTCAACAGGGCCATTGCCAGGTGCTTCAACCCCCTCATTGGCTCGCTGAGGTGGCAGCCGTGTTGACTCGTTTGGCCCCAAACCAATCTCTCGGCCTGTTGCGGACTTTCTTGGCGATGGAATTGCCGGTCACCACGGAATGGGATGTGTATGAGCAGGCCTGTCGTCTTGCTGTGAAACTCAATCATCACCTCTTTGATACCCTGTATCATGCGGTCGCTTTGCAGTCTTCTGATACCGTCTTCATCACGGCAGATAAGCGATATTTTCGAAAAGCGGCAAGGCTGGGCCAAATCATTGCATTACAGAACTTTTCTTTACCAGGTTGACCATAAAGGTCAAAAAGCAGATGAAAACCGGCATTAAAATGGCCCTGGTAACCGGGGCGGCTGCGCGCATTGGCGCCGCGGTGGCCAGGGCGCTGCACGAGCGTGGTTGCAGCGTGTTGATACACTGCCATTCGAATCGGCGAGGCGCTGCAAGCCTGGCGCACAGTCTGAATGAAATCCGGCCGCACAGCGCGTGGGTGTTATGTGCCGACTTATCCGCTCCCGGCGGCGTGGAACAGCTGGTGGCAGCCTGTTCGCAGCACACGGAGCATCTGCACGTGCTGGTCAATAACGCGTCACGCTTTTACCCGACCGTTGTTGGCGAAACACTGCCTTACCAGTGGGACGATCTGATCAGCAGCAACCTGCGCGGTCCGTATTTTCTCAGCCAGGGTCTGTTGCGCCCGCTGCGCGCCGCCGGTGGCGTCATCATCAATATCCTCGATGTGCACGCGCAGCGGCCCATGAGCCGGACACGCTGTCTACAGCATATCCAAGGCCGGACTGGCCATGATGACACTGGCTCTGGCGCGGGAACTGGGGCCGGCGATCCGCGTTAACGGAGTCTCCCCGGGCGCCATCCTGTGGCCGCAACAGGCTCCGGAGGAGGCGGTAAAAAAGACCATCCTCGAGCGCACGGTGCTCGGGCGCCTGGGTGAGCCCACGGACATCGCCTCGGCGGTGGTCTACCTGGCGCTGGACGCGCCCTATGTCACCGGGCAGATATTGGCCGTGGATGGCGGCCGCTTGCTCAATATGTAGACGCAAGAGCCGCGTCATTAATTCTGCCAGTCGTTCACAGCGGGAAATCCACCAGCACCAAACCGGACCGGTCGCCGCCGAAGTCGGCCCACAGTTCCGCCATCGTCGCGTGTGCGACAGGGTGAACCAGATTGGGCGCGAGATCGGCGAGTGGTTTCAACACGTGGGCATAGGCAAGAATTTCAGGACGCGGCAGGATCAGTGAGGGGCAGTGCAGGTACAGATCGTCGTACAGCAGGATATCGATGTCCAGCGTGCGGTCGGAAAACTTGGGCAGATGGCGCTGACGGCCATGACGGTCCTCCAGTTGATTGAGGAATTCCTTGAGTTCAAGAGGCTGCATTACCGTATGGATGCGAGCTGCCAGGTTGATGAAGTCCGTGCCGGCGAAGCCGACGGCAACGGAACGGTAGCGGGGTGACAATTCGACATCACCGAAGGTCTTGCGCAGAGCCTGCACGCCGGCGGAAATATTCTGCTGCGCGTTAACGTTGCTGCCAATTCCCAGGTAGGCGGCAGTCATATCACGTTGCGGCACGGCTGCGTTCGATCACGACGCCAACAGCGCTGGAGCCGCGAACGGCGCCCGGCTTGCTCAGTTTCAGGCGCAGGTGGCTCACTGGAAATTCCTCCAGTATGACAGCGGCGCAGCGCTCGGCCAGTGATTCCACCAACTGGAATTCGCTGCCTTCGACCAGCTGCAGCAAGCGTTTGGCCACTGCCTTGTAGTTGAGCGCGTCTTCGATAGCATCGGATTGCGCCGCTTTACGGATATCAAAAGCCATTTCCACATCCAGGCTGACCACCTGCTTGATCTCGCGTTCCCAATCAAAGATACCGATCACGGTCTCTATGCGCAGATCTTCGATAAACACCCGGTCGGTGGTCATGGGCTGCATATCTCCAGAGTGTTGCGGTACGATTTCACCGTGCTGGCGGGACCAGTTCTTCCAGCGGCCAGCGCGCCCGGGCAGCGATGAGTTCCGGTTCACATGCGCCGGCTTGCAAGCGGTGGTAACCGGCAAAAGCGATCATCGCGCCGTTGTCGGTACAAAATTCAATACGTGGATAGGACACGCCCCATCCGTGTTTGCGCCCCGCACGCGAGAGCGCTGCGCGCAGCGCAAGATTGGCGCCGACGCCACCGGCGATGACCAGGTGAGCGTTGCGCGTTTGTTGCATGGCCCGCCGGCATTTGATCACCAGCGTATCCACGACCGCGGCCTGGAAGCCGGCGGCGATGTTTTCCCGGGCGTTTTCCTCGCTGCCATGGCGCTGCCACAAGTTGCGGGTATGGGTTTTCAGCCCGCTGAAACTGAAATCCAGCCCGGGACGGTCGGTCATGGGGCGCGGAAAAGAAAAGACGCTCGGGTCGCCGCGCAGCGCACACTGCGCCAAGGCCGGCCCGCCGGGGTAACCCAGCCCCAGCAGCTTGGCGGTCTTGTCGAACGCTTCACCGGCTGCATCGTCAAGGGTTTCACCGAGCAAGCGGTAGCGGCCAATGCCCGCAACCTCGATCAGCATGGTGTGGCCGCCGGAGACCAGCAGCGCGACGAAGGGAAAATCCGGCGGCCCGGGTTCCAGCAGCGGCGCCAGCACATGCCCTTCCATGTGATGCACACCCACGGCGGGAATGCCCAGAGCGAAAGCGAGGGCCCGGCCCACAGAAGCGCCTACCAGTAAGGCGCCGATAAGGCCTGGCCCGGCCGTATAGGCAATGCCGTCAAGCTGCTCGCGCGTGCAATGGGCCTCCTTCAGGCACTGGTCGATCAGTGGCAGCAATTTGCGCACGTGGTCGCGCGAAGCGATTTCAGGAACAACACCGCCGTACTCGGCATGGATGTGGGCCTGGGAATACAGCGCATGGGCCATCAATCCGAGTTCACCATCATAGATGGCGACCCCGGTTTCGTCGCAGGATGTTTCAATGCCGAGTATGCGCACCATCAGGATCCATCACAGAGCTTCCCTATGGTATCGTTTTCCACGCATTTTTACCGTGGATAATTTCCTCTGCCATGCGCCTGGCATTACATTCCCAATAACCACAGTTGTGCTTGTCGAAGACCCGAGATTGCACGAAACCACCTTCACTTGCTAGAATGCGCGGCTATGTTTTAATTTAAGCAAGCTCTGAATAATGCATCCATGCATTATCAGAGCACGCCAAACAAAAAATGTGATTTTTGTTTGGCTTCATTTTCAATGAGTTGCACTCATTGAAAATAGCGGCACATCCCTGTGCCACGAAAACTCTGAATTAATCAGAGTTTCCTTAATGCCAAGCTGGCTAAACGTGAAGAGTGATCATTAATGCCAAGTGTAAAAGTCCGCGACAACGAACCATTTGAATACGCGCTGCGTCGTTTCAAGCGATCCTGCGAAAAAGCAGGGGTGCTGGCCGAGACACGCCGCCGCGAGTTCTATGAGAAACCGACGCAGGAACGCAAGCGTAAAGCCGCTGCTGCCGTGAAACGCAATTTGCGCCGCATGTCGCGGGAAGTGGTTCGCCGCATACGTCTTTACTGACGTTCTTTTCCAGCTGGCCCGTCCGGGCTGGCGCTGTGAAATCGGTCGCGCGTTTATCCAGCTTGTGCCTCAAGACGGCAAAAATGTAATTTATCTGGGTAATGGTTGCAGATGGTACTGAAAACCCGCATTCAGGAAGATGTAAAAAATGCCCTCCGGTCACACGAGCGCGAGCGGCTTGGCGTTTTGCGCCTCATTACAGCCGCGATAAAGCAAAAAGAAGTCGATGAGCGCATCGAACTGAACGACGAACAGGTGCTGGCCGTGTTGGACAAGATGGTCAAACAGCGTCGCGAATCCATTGACCAGTTCGGGCGGGGGGGGCGCGAGGACCTGGTAGCCAAGGAGCGCTACGAACTGGAGCTGATCCAGGCTTATCTGCCTGAACCATTGGGCGCAGACGAGCTGGTGGCGCTGATCCAGTCCGTTATCCGCGAACTTGACGCCAAATCCCTGCGTGACATGGGCCCGGTGATGAACGCTCTGCGTGGGCAGGTGCAGGGCCGGGCCGACATGAAAGCCGTCAGCCAGGCCGTCAAGGCCCAGCTCAGCGCCTGAACATGCATGGCCGCAGGGAGCCACCGGCGACCCGCCTGGCCCGGCTGGGTAAGCCAGACAAGTTATCACCTGCCCCGGTCTGCGACGGGTCCGGCGCATGGGCGGTCTGATACCTGAATCATTCATCGAAGAATTGCTCGGCCGCGTGGATATCGTCGAGCTGATCGAGCGCCATGTACCACTCAAGCGCAGTGGGCGTGAATTCCAGGCTTGCTGCCCCTTCCATGATGAAAAGACCCCGTCATTTACGGTGAGTCCGCAAAAGCAGTTTTACCATTGCTTTGGCTGTGGCGCCCATGGCACTGCGATCAGTTTCATGATGAATTACGAGGGCCTGGAGTTTATTGATGCGGTTGAGGAACTGGCCCGCCATGCAGGCCTGACCGTGCCCCGGGATGCCGCGGGCAAGCAACGACCTGAAGAATCGCTGTATGACATCCTCGATGCAGCCAATCGCTATTACTGCAGCCAGCTGAGCAAGCATGCCGAAGCCAGCGAGTATGTCCACAAGCGGGGGCTGTCCGCGGAAATCATCCGCGAATTCGACATTGGCTTCGCGCCACCCGGTTGGGATGGCCTGTTGAGCCATATCGGCAGTGGTAAAGAGAAAGAAGCCTTGCTGCAACGCGCCGGGCTATTGAGCCAGGGCAAGGGCGCCAGCTACGACAAGTTCCGGCATCGCATCATGTTTCCTATTCATGACCGCCGCGGGCGGGTCATCGCTTTTGGTGGCAGGGCTTTGGCGGATGACGGCCCCAAGTACCTCAACTCGCCCGAGACCGAGTTGTTTCACAAGGGACGCGAGCTTTACGGCCTGTACAAGGCACGCAAGAGCCAGGCCAAACTGGAACGCATGATCGTGGTGGAAGGCTATATGGATGTGGTGGCCCTGGCCCAATTTGGCTTCGGCAATTGCGTCGCCACGCTGGGGACCGCCACCACGGGTGACCAGGCGGAGCTGGTTTTCCGCGCGGCGGATGAGGTTGTGTATTGTTTTGACGGTGACAGTGCCGGCCGCAAGGCGGCATGGCGGGCCCTGGAGGCGACTTTGCCACGCCTGCGTGAGGGCCGGCAGGCCCGGTTTCTGTTCCTGCCCGATGGGGAAGACCCGGACAGCATGGTGCGCGCCCACGGCGCAGAGGCGTTTGCCGGCTTGATTGCTGCTGCCCAGCCGTTGTCGGAATACTTTTTCAATCACTTCACGGCCATGGTGGACATGGAATCCATCGATGGCAGGGCCAAGCTGGTCGATCTGGCGCGGCCACAGTTGCAGGCACTTCCGGAAGGTGTATTTCGCGACATGATGCTGGCGCAACTGGAGAAACTGGCCCGCCATCGGCTGCAACAGGCACAAGAACGGGCAGCGCCGCGGCGCACTCGCGAACGCCCGCGCGATGCGGGACAATCGCAGCAACGCACGCCCATTCGCCTGGCGCTGGCGCATCTGGTACAGAATCCCGCCCTGGCTCAACTGGTGTCGGATCGGCAAAAATTGCCCGATTGTGACTTGCAGGGAATGGAAATTTACCGTGAAATTATTGACTTCTGCGCCAAACACCCCAATATGACCACCGCTCAGCTACTGGAACTTTGGCGCGATCATCCGGCCCAACCGCATTTGCGGACCCTGGCGACCTGGCCCCTCAAGGGGGAGAGCAACCATCAGGCGCAGGAATTCAAGGACGCGTTGATCGGTCTGGAGCTGGAATGGACCAGGGTCCTGCGGGCGCGAATGAAAGAAATCGTCAGCCTGAGCACGGAAGAAAAGCAGATGCACAGCGAGTTATTGCGGCGTGAACAAGAGCTGAAACAACTTCTGGCACAATGACGTAAAAGGAAACGAACCCGCTGTAATCCAGGTCACCGGATACAGATTCTTGGACACTAGATTAAGCCAGCGAAGCATTTTATGAATCAGAATCAGCAATCGCAATTGAAAGATCTGATCACCAAGGGGAAAGAGCAGGGTTTCCTGACCTACGCCCAGGTAAATGATCACCTGCCAGATGACATCGTCGATCCGGAACAGATCGAAGATATCGTCAACATGATCAATGACATGGGTATCCAGGTGCACGAAGACGCACCGGATTCCGATGACATTATCCTGAACGACGAAGCGACCACCGACACGGATGATGACACCGCCGCGGAAGAAGCCGCTGCTGCCCTGGCTGCAGTGGAGACCGAAATTGGCCGCACCACGGACCCCGTGCGCATGTACATGCGGGAAATGGGCACCGTCGAGCTGCTGACGCGCGAAGGTGAGATTGCCATTGCCAAGCGCATAGAGGACGGTTTGCTGCAGGTGCACGAAGCCTTGTCCCGTTTTCCCGGTTCTTTTGCCACCCTGCTGGTGGAGTACGGCCTGTACCAGGAAGGCAATCAGCGCCTGGCTGAAGTCATGCTTGACTTTATCAACCCGGAAGAGCTGGCCAAGCAGGAAATCCCTTTGCCCATCAAGGCGGTGAAGGCCAAGATCAAACTGGAAGATGAGGAGGAAGAAGAGGATGCCGACCTGGACGAAGAGGACGAGGAAGACGATGAAGTAGCGGCAGACGAGGAAGAACAAGGGCCGAGTGGTCCGGACCTGGAAGAAGTGATCAAGCGCTTCAATGAGCTTGCGGTGTTGTTTAAAAAATACGTCAGTCTGCACGACAAGCATGGCTTGCAGCACAAGAGTGTCAGCAAAATCCGGCAGGACATGGCGCATATCTTTCTGCGCATCAAATTTCCTGCACGCATGGTGGACCACCTCATCGACCGCTTGCGCTATACCGTTTCCCGCACCCGGGACCTGGAGCGGCTGATCATGCAGATGGCTGTGGTGCAGGCGCGTATGCCAAAATCACTGTTTCTGAAAAGTTTTGCCGAGAATGAGGCCAATACACGCTGGCTGACGTCCATCCTCAAGGGCAAACAGAAATGGGTGCCGGCGCTGAAAGAACACGCAGCCAGTATTCGCGCGGTACAGGAAAAACTCACGCGCATCGAAAACGAATCGCGCCTGACTATCGCGGAGCTGAAGGACATCAACCGCACCATGTCCATTGGTGAAGCCAAGGCACGGCGCGCCAAGAAGGAGATGGTCGAAGCCAATCTGCGCCTGGTCATCTCGATTGCCAAGAAATACACCAACCGCGGCCTGCAGTTCCTGGATTTGATCCAGGAGGGCAACATCGGCCTGATGAAGGCCGTGGACAAGTTCGAATACCGTCGTGGTTATAAATTCTCGACCTACGCCACCTGGTGGATCCGCCAGGCCATCACGCGTTCAATAGCGGACCAGGCACGCACCATCCGCATCCCGGTGCACATGATCGAAACCATCAACAAGCTCAACCGCATATCGCGCCAGATGTTGCAGGAAATGGGCCGCGAGCCAACACCGGATGAACTGGCTGAACGCATGGAGATGCCTGAGGACAAGGTACGCAAAGTGCTGAAAATCGCCAAGGAGCCCATCTCGATGGAAACACCGATTGGCGACGACGAGGATTCGCACCTGGGTGACTTCATCGAGGACGCCAACATTTCCTCGCCGGTGGATTCAGCGACCGGCTCCGGCTTGACCGGTACGGTACAGGAAGTGCTTTCCGGCCTGACGCCGCGGGAAGCCAAGGTGCTGCGCATGCGCTTCGGCATCGACATGAATACGGATCACACGCTGGAGGAAGTCGGCAAACAGTTCGATGTCACCCGTGAACGCATCCGCCAGATCGAGGCCAAGGCGCTGAGAAAGCTGCGTCACCCGACGCGTTCGGAGCAGTTGCGGAGTTTTCTCGACCTGGATTGAGACGTGTAAGCGCGCCTTGCCGCGCGAACCACAGAAGGACCACAAACGCGGGCCTTTTTCAATCCCGTGGAAGAATACTTACGAAATTCCGCGCAGATCAGCTCTTTAAACCCATTCACCCCGGCGTAACAATCGTATCGAAAATTTGGTGATTTTCTAATGTCCGGGTATATTCCCGGTTATATTCATGAGAATCACTGACATGACACCAGCACAGAAGAAGGCAGTTTCCGAATATCGAAGGCGCCAGCAACGTAATGGAATCGTAAGAGTGGAAATCTGTGTCCCTGAGGGCGACAAAGAGCTTCTGAGGAAAGCAGTGGCCAATTTGCGGGCAGGCGGAAAAATTGCCGAGCAAACAAGAGCGGCGTTGAGCTCGGTTCTGAATCCTTACGAAGGCATGAATCTCAAAGATTTGCTCGAGTCCGCACCGCTGGAGGGATTGGATCTCTCGCGCTCGAAGGAAACAGGGAGGGATATCGATCTTTGAGCTATTTGCTTGACACGAACGTATTATCCGAAATCAGAAAAGGAAAGAACGGTAACGCGGCTGTGAGGGAATGGTGGTCCGGTACAGAGATTCCGGATCTCCATATCAGCGTTATGGTAGTCGGTGAGATTCGTCGTGGAATAAACAGGCTTCACTCTGGAAATCCAGCCAGGGCTCGTGAGTTGGAAAACTGGCTGGTTTCGGTTATTCATGCCTTTGGTGAGCGATTGCTCAACGTGGACCGGAATGTTGCCAGCGTTTGGGGATCAATGACTGTCAGACGGACACTACCCCTGGTGGATGGATTGCTGGCGGCGACGGCGCTTGCGCATGACCTTACGCTGGTAACCAGGAATACCAAGGACATCAAGGACTGTGGCGCGCGGCTTTTCAATCCCTGGGAACCATAACCGGCCACTCGGTCGGCAGCGCATGTACGATAGCGGTCTACTCGGTTACAATGCCAGCCCTCGTGGGCCCTTAGCTCAGCTGGTTAGAGCAGTCGACTCATAATCGATTGGTCGCAGGTTCAAGTCCTGCAGGGCCCACCATTTAACCAAATTTACCACTGCTGTGGTCCTTCAAGCCATACCATGCTGCCGAGATCCGATGCGCATGACCTGGCCGATCAGACCTTTTCCAAAAAGTTGGCCGACAGACTCGAGCAATCAGCTGGCAGACAAACTTTTGCGCACCTGGTCATATTTGCCGACCCGAAAACACTGGGACGATTGCGTCAATACATGAGTAAGGGCTTGTCGGCCGGGATTGCCGGCAAGGTGAACCGCGATGTGGTCTCACTGCCGCCGGATTCGCTGGAGCAGCACGTGCGGGCCAAATTGGGCTGGCCGGACTGACCGGCTCGCGTTGAAGAGTTAGCCCTTGATACAAATGACCGGTTGCAATCGGGCTATCCTTTTGGCCAGGCCCGCCTGCTCGGCTGCCCTGACTACCGCAGAAACATCCTTGTAGGCACCAGGCGCCTCTTCCGCCACGCCTCTGGATGAGGGGCTGCGCACCGTGATGCCCCTGGCGGCCAACTCATCGACAACCTGCCGCCCTTGCCACTGGCGGCGCGCCTGGGTGCGGCTCATGCTGCGGCCGGCGCCGTGACACGCGGAGGAGAACGCCGCAGCTTCGCTGCTCCGCATGCCGGCCATTACCCAGGATTCCGTGCCCATGCTGCCGCCGATCAGGACCGGCTGGCCGGTGGACTGGTATTCCCGCGGCAGGCCTGCATGGTCCGGTCCCCAGGACCGGGTTGCGCCCTTGCGATGGACCCAAACCTCTTTCTCTGCACCATCGATTTTGTGCTTTTCGGGCTTGCAGGTGTTATGCGAGACGTCGAACAGCAGCGGCGACTCCAGGGCGGGCCAAAAGCGCTGGAACACCTCTCGCGTCAGGTGCCCGATGATCTGCCGGTTGGCGAGCGCGCAGTTGATCGCCGCCCGCATCGCGCCGATATACCGTTGTCCGGTTTCAGAGTTGATCGGCGCACAGGCCAACTCCCGGTCAGGCAATGTTATGCCGTACGCGGCGGCCGAGATGGCCATTTCGCGCAGGAATTCCGTCCCTATCTGGTGACCGAGACCACGAGAACCGCAATGGATCGTCACCACACATTCCCCTTGGACCAGCCCGAAAGCTGAACCGACCTGCGAATCGATTAATTCCGTAACCTCCTGTATTTCCAGATAGTGATTGCCAGAACCCAGCGTACCCATTTCCCGGTGCTGCCGCTGCCTGGCCTTGTCGGAGACCTGCTGCGGAAGGGCATGCGCCGTGCAGCCGGTATCCTCGATGTATTCCAGGTCGCGAGATTCGCCGTATCCCTGCTCCAGCGCCCAACGCGCGCCCCCCGCCAGCATGGCGTCCATTTGGGTTTTGTCCAGGCTAATGTCACCGCGCGACCCCATCCCGACCGGAATGTGTTCAAACAGGCTACTTGCAAGTTTTGCCTGAACCTCTGTGATTGCTGAGCGCCGCAGCCCGGTAAGATGGGTTCGGACACCACAAGAAATATCAAAGCCCACGCCGCCTGCGGATATGACCCCACCCTCGGCGGCATCAAATGCGGCGACACCGCCGATGGGGAAACCATATCCCCAATGGGCATCCGGCATGGCGTAAGCGGCCTTAACGATGCCCGGCAGCCCGGCCACGTTGACCAGTTGTTCCCTGACCTTGTCATCCATCTCGCGGATCAGTTGTTCGCCGGCGTGAATAATGGCGGGTACCCGCATCGCGCCCGTTGGCTCTATGCGCCATTCGGTTTCCGAAACTTTGTTGAACGACTTGAGGTCCATCAGACGTCCACGATGCACTGCGCGTGCCAGATGCCATCCACTGCCTGCGCGACTTCCAGTTCGCTGAATGTCGCTCCCTTTATCTCGGCAGCCGGTTTGTGCCGCAGCACGTCAATCTTTTCGCCAAGAACCTGGCCGTGAAGCACGGTGCCGTCGATGCGCACGTGAAATTCACTAAACAGCATCTGGCGTGTAGCCATTTCGTAGATAAGGGCGTTGAGCCAGTCCACCAACAGCAGTTCAATGTCCGGTGCCTGGCAATGTATTTCGACGGCGCGCTCGGTGCGGATGGAATCGAGGTCGGTAATGACTGAAATCAGGGCCAGGGCGGCCTGCTCAAAAGCAGTGGCCACGGTTGGACCGAAGCCGCGTACGCCGACGTCGGCGTCATGGGGGAAATGTTCCCAGAAGGTCTTTGACCGGCCCACTGCCTGGAAGTCTGGTTTGGCCATAAAAAAATCCGCGTAAATGACCTGGATCAGGCTGCTTCAACCTGGCATGACGCCGGTAAGCCCATCATCGCCCGATTTCTGTTAATTTCTGTACTGTAATCACGCCGGGTTCAATTCACAATGTTAGCAGGTACCGGTGATGGAACTGCCACTGAAAAACCGCACAGCCGCAGGACAGGCGCTGGCCAGGGAACTGCAGCAATACGGCCGGCGCAAAGATGTCATCGTGCTGGCCCTGCCGCGCGGCGGTGTGCCTGTGGCTGCGGAAATCGCCACTGCCGTGGGCGCAGAGCTGGATTTATTGCTGGTAAGAAAACTCGGTACACCGGGGCATGAAGAATTGGCCATGGGGGCCATCGCCAGCGGTGGCAACCGGGTCATGAATGAAGACGTTGTGCACGGTCTCGACATCAGTGAAGCCGTCATCCAGCGCGTGGAAGACAGAGAGCGCCAGGAACTGCAACGCCGCGAAAAAGCCTACCGGGGAGATCGGCCCTGGCCTGCACTGGCGAACCGCTGCGTGATCCTGGTGGATGACGGTCTGGCAACTGGCGCCACCATGCGCGCGGCTGTTGCCGCGGTGCGCCAGGAAAAACCGGCGCGTCTCGTCGTCGCGGTGCCGGTGGCGCCGCCCGACACAGTTGAGATGCTGCGTGAACAGGTCGACGAAATGGTCTGTCTGGCTGAACCTGAGCCCTTCGTGGCGATCGGGGTCTGGTATGTGGATTTTTCCCAGGTCGGTGACGACGAGGTACGCCAGATTCTTGCCCAAGCGTGGCGCCAATAGACAGCGGGAGTATCGGCGGTGAAAGCTGTAGAGCACATCACTGAGTTAGTTGTACAGGCTGGTGAAATATCGCTGGGTGGCTACCTGGCCGTACCTGATTCAGTACAAGGCCTGGTCGTGTTTGTACACGGCAGTGGCAGCAGTCGCTTCAGCCCTCGTAACCAGTATGTCGCGGGCATTATGAACCAGGGCGGCCTGGCCACCTTGCTGTTTGACCTGCTGACCGCCGACGAAAACGAGATCGACATGCGCACACGCGCGCTGCGCTTTGATATTGACCTGCTTAGTGAGCGTACTACGGCAGCCCTGGACTGGCTTGCCGGTCAGAAATCGGTATCTGATCTGCCCGTCGGCCTGTTCGGCTCCAGTACCGGGGCGGCCGCAGCTCTTAATGCTGCCGCGGTCCGGCCCGATCAGGTCTCTGCTGTCGTGTCCCGCGGCGGCCGCCCCGACCTGGCTATGGAAGCCTTGCCGCGCGTAAAGGCGCCGACCCTGATGCTGGTTGGCGGACTGGATTATTCAGTGATCGAGATGAACGAAAGGGCGGCGGCAGCGATGCAGGCCCCTTGCCGGATCGAGATCGTCGAGGGAGCGACCCATCTTTTTGAAGAACCTGGCAAACTTGAGCAGGTTGCTGCCCGGGCCCGGGACTGGTTTCTTGAATATCTGACCAGCGCTGCCGGCTGAGCACCGGACAATGAAAGGTGCTTCCCATGCGTTATGACCAACTAAAACTTTTCGCCCTCAACCACAGTCACGAGTTTGGACAGCAGGTCGCGGCCTCGATGGGCATCACGCTTGGTAAGCACGAGGAACGCGAGTTTGAGGATGGCGAGCACAAGGCGCGGCCACGGGAAAATGTACGTGGCACCGACGCTTTCGTGATCCATTCCCTCTATAGCGATGAGGAGCAATCCGTCAATGATAAGCTGATACGCCTGTTGTTTTTCCTGGGCGCATTGAAGGACGCCGGAGCCAGTCGGACTACCGCCGTGATCCCGTACCTGTGTTATGCCCGAAAGGACAGGAAAACAAAGTCCAGGGACCCGCTCAGCAGTCGCTATGTCGCCGGTTTACTCGAATCCGTGGGTGTCGACCGCGTCGTGACCCTGGACGTGCACAACCTGTCCGCCTACCAGAATGCATTCCGTTGCCATACCGAGCACCTGGAAGCCAAAAAGTTATTCATTGAGCATTTTACGCCGCTCGTAAAACATGAGGAGGTGGTCGTCGTATCGCCGGATACAGGCGGCATCAAGCGTGCCGAACAGTTCAGAGCAGCCCTGCAGAAAAAACTCGGTCGACTTGTAGCAAGCGCTTTCATGGAGAAGAAGCGCAGCGCGGGTGTAGTCAGTGGCGAAGCCATCGTGGGTGATATCCAGGACCGTGTCGCGATCATTATCGATGACATGATCGCCAGCGGCGGCACGATAGCGCGCAGCGTGAAAGCCTGCCGCCGGAACGGGGCGGCGCGAATATATGCGGCGACCTCGCACGGTTTATTCGCGGCTGACTCGGATAAGAACCTGGCACTGTCCGAGCTGGAACGTTTGCTGGTAACGGATACTGTTCCACCTTTCCGCTTGCGCTCGCAGGCCGCATGCTCAAAGGTCAAGGTCCTGAGCGTCGCCCCGCTTTTTGGAGAAGCAATTAAGCGCATCCATTCGGGTGGTTCCATTGTCAAGCTGTTGAGCGGGTAGTGCTTTTGCAAAGCGCGACGAGACTTCAGTCCCAAGTCAAGTGCATAACATTATCGGGCCCCAATACAATACCGATGCCGAACCTGGCGCATTCCCTCTTCAGCACTCCGGCAAGCCACCGGGCGTCATCGTCATCGCCACGCACAAGGCGCATGGAGCGAGCACGGAAGATAACCATGTCCAGTGCTTCCAGCCGGCCATTTGTTACCGCAATGCGCGGAAAATACATAAGTGACAGGTCACCCCGGAAGTTTTCGTAGCCCGAAATTCCTTCGTAGTCGTTGATCAAATCGCCGCAACCATACAGAATAAGTTTACCGCGATACAGCTCGATCGCCTTTGGGTGATGAGACGAATGACCAAAGACGAGGTCAACATCGGCTTCTTCGATCAGCTTGTGCGCGAACTTCCGCTGCGCGCTCGGGATATCGTAGCCCCAGTTGCCACCCCAATGGATTGAAACGACGACCACATCTCGCGGTTGCTTGATCCTCCGGATGCCATCGACGATAGCAGCGATCCCGCGGTCGGTTTCGTCGGGCAGAAGATTGATACCCGCCCCGTCCTTTGTGGCGGCCCAGCTCGCTGGAATACCGCTTGTTTGTGAGCCGAACGCCATGACGATAACGCGGCCTTTGTCCACGATATCGCGCACAAGCGGCAACGCGGCTTCACTAAGGTTTCTGCCGGCGCCGACGGTGCCAATGCCTGCCTGCTCCAACGACCGCAAGGTGTCGTACAACCCTTGCTGGCCCCAATCCAGTACATGGTTGTTGGCAAGCGCGCAAGCCTGGATTTGAGCTGCGGTGAGTGTTGGAACATTCTCGGGGCTCATGCGGTAGTTGATGCCCTTCGGTTCTGCTGTATTTGACCTGGTGACGGCGGTTTCAAGATTGACAAGGCGGATATCCGGACGCCGTAGCGACAGCTCCGCCATACCGTCGCCCCATACATAATCAAAAGGAACAGGGACCTGAATTGGCCCATGACGGCGTTCCACCAGCCGCAGATAGTCCAGCGCGGATGTGGCATAGGTCTCATATATCTTCGGATCGCACGGATGCGGCAGGATCTGGTCTACGCCGCGACCCAACATGACATCGCCGGCGAGAAACAGCGTTAGCGTGCCTGCAATGCGATCCTCATCCATGTCGCTTCCCGCTGGTGCCTGCTTTGTCCATATAAAGGCGGCGCGACAAGACCGGGAGGCCGGTCGAACAGTCCGGAATCAAAGGTAATGATGTTTTCCGACGCTGTGAACCGTACTTGCCTGAGGCCCTTTGTCGCCCATTTCTTCGACAAACCGCACTTCGCTGCCGGCTTCGAGCTTGCTGAAATCCGCGCCCACCACACTATTCTTGTGGAAGTAGACCAGCCGGCCGTCCGGTGTCTTGATCATCCCGTAGCCTTCGTCGGGAAATACCTCGGAGACCTTCCCGTACAGCGGCGATTCGTGATGCTTCACTTTCAGTCTGCAACGCCGGGCATAGTCTTCCAGTTGGCGGCGCACGGCATCAAATGCGTCACGGATGGCGACATACACGTCCTCGTGGGCGTGGTGTAGATCGGGTGTGCGACTGACAATCAGTTCATCATCTGGCACGGTCAGGTCAATCAGAACGCGATACAGCTTTCCTGTGTGATGGTGCTTGTGAGGTGCCTCCACAACCACGCGGCAACTCATGATTTGATCGTAGAATACACCCAGTTTTTCCGCTCTCTCGCGGATCTTCGCCTCGATGGCCGCGGAAGGGTCAAGGTTTTTAAAAACGATTTCCACAGGTAACTTCATAAATGTCTACAGTCTTTTGTGCCATGGCAATGGAAATCGCCACCTTCGTTCATGTTAATGCATCTGCGCCCGCCGGTTTTGATCTGGGTTAAAGCAGATCAGCTCCTTGAGCTCAATGATCCTCGCAAACACTGCTCGCACCAGACTCATAATGCGCTTGCATAGCGCGCTGCCAGACGAAGATAGGCTTTGGAGCGCTGCACCCATTTGTCGTGATCCCCAGGATCACAATCCACAAGGTGCCAGATGGCCAGCTTCGCCCGCATTTGCGCCCGATACGTCTGGTAAAAGCGCTTCAGCAACTGCGGTGGATAATCCCCGCTGCACTGCTGGTAGGTTTCGAACAGCACCGGGCCGATAAACGGTGCGCCGGCATGCGCGCATTCCATGGCCAGAAAGGCCAGCTCATCTGCCACGTCCAACACCCGGAGTCTGCGGTTGAATTCCAAACAATCGATAATGACAGGCGGATCTGTCAGACAGATATGCTCGGGTCGCAGGTCACCATGCGCCTCGACAATGCGATGCGCCCTGACGCGGTCGTCGAAAACGGTTCGCTCCCGTGACAGATAAGCCAGCAGGGACTTACTTATCATGCTGACCTGTTTGCCTGGCAGGGAATACTCCGGTTCCAATAAGGCCTTGTCATTGGCCTGAACATCCTCTTCGAACTGCCGCAGATATTCATCTGTAGTCAGGCTCACCGCCTCGGCCTGTAGATAGAAATTCGTCAGGACGCGCGCAAGCTTGCGCAGCTGGGATTTGTCAACCTGCCGCCTGGCGATGGCGCTATCAAGCATGTATTCCCGGGGTAACCGCAGCATCTTAACCAGCCAGTCCACAGGCTCGCCTTCGCCTCCCAGTTCAAGCTGTCCCTCTTCGCCAACCGTCAACGGTATCACCTCGAGATAAATGTCCCTGGCCAGCCGTCGATTCAGTCGCAATTCTTCCAGGCAATTCAGACAGCGTCGTTCCAGGGTGCTGAAGTCGAGGAAATCCAGCCGCACAGGTTTCTTCATCTTATAGACAAAACGATCAGTCAGAAAAACCCAGGACATATGGGTTTGAACGACGTTGACACGGGCAGGATGTTCCTTGTAGGCAGAAGGCAGGCGAAGAAAGGCGACCTTCCTTGAGATATTGATGTCGGCTGTTTTCTTCACCAGTTGTCAGGTCCGGTTGTTATCAGCACAGCTTTGACACAACTATGGAAACTCTGATCAACTCGGAGTTTTCGTGACACAGGCAGGTCTCTCGCTTCCCTGCTCCCGCCTGCGGCAGCGCAGGTAATGAAGGGGAAGCGAGACTCGTATGTGACATGATCATGAATTCTGGTCTCCCTCGTTCCAGCTGAATAATTTGAGCTCGGCCTGTTCGCCGGGCATGCTCACCATACCTTCGAAACCCATGCCCAGTCGTTGCAGCAGTCTGGCAGACCGGGTGTTGTCGGCAGAGGTTATGGCCACGATCCGCTTGAGCCCGAACTGCACATGCCCCTGCTCCATGACCGCGGCAGCGGCCTCCAGTGCATATCCCAGTGATTGAAATTCCGGCAGAAATGCAAATCCAATGTCGACATCCTTCAGCGCGTCCCGCTTTAACAGCCCGCACATGCCGACGGGTTCACCGGAGTCCTTCAGGCAGACCTTGTACAGGCCAAAGCCGTGCTGCTGGTAACTGGCCACCGGTCCGGTGCGGATATAGTTGCGCGCATCGTCGGTATCCCTGACACCCTTGTCGCCGATGTAACGCAGGTAGCCGGGATCGTTCAGCAGCCGCAGCACGAATGCCACGTCGTCCTCTCTGAACCTGCTCAGCGCCAGTCTGTGTGTTTCCAACTCGTTCACCTGGAAGTCTCCTGTAGCCTGGCGCCTGTGTGCGCCGGGCAATCTTAACCCGCATGTTGCACCAATTCACTACTGCGACGGCCCAGTAGCACGCCCTGTCTGGTTTTCGCTCGGTCGGAGTGCTCGACATAGTGTCGACTATGCCTGCGCGCTCCTCGGTCGCGAAAGCCAGCCATGACGCACTCCTGAACCGTCTCGCTACGCGCACTGGTGCAACATGCGGGTTAATACCTTCGGCGCGACAAAGCAGGGCCAGCATTGACCGGTGTCGTTAAAGTCATCAGGGCTTATACTTCACTGTCCAAATACTAAGGTGTTTATCCGCTCACAGGCGAAAGGCCGGTCGCTATTGCCACGAGCCAGGTGTTGTACAAAGACCGGGTTTGCGCAAGAACACGAATAACGGGGATATTTATTGGTTTCCAGGTGGTGCTGGCTGCTTTTTTGCCTGTTTGGCCCTTTGATCGCGATGGCGCAGGCCACGACGTCATCGGTTCTCGAAGAGGTTATCGTCAGCGCCACGCGCATTCCGCTGGAGTGGAGCCGCATGCCGGTTGCGGCCGGCCGGGTCGGACAGGATGAAATCCAGTTGGGGCGCCAGCAGCTGGGGCTGGACGAGTCACTGGCCAGTATTCCGGGCCTGTTTTTCCAGAACCGCTACAACTTCGCCCAGGACCTTCGTATCTCCATTCGCGGATTTGGCGCACGGGCGAACTTTGGCATTCGCGGGATCAAGCTGTTTGCCGATGATATTCCTCTTACCATGCCGGATGGCCAGGGCAACATCGATTCGCTTGACCTTGGTTCGGCCCAGAGCGTCGAGGTCATTCGCGGACCGGTTTCCGCGCTGTATGGCTCTGCCGGCGGCGGCGTGATCAACATCAGCACCGAGCAAGGGCCGGAAACACCCTTCCTGTCCGGCCGGTTCAGTATGGGTGCTTATGATTATCGCCTGGCGCAAGCCAAGGCGGGCGGGCAGACCGGGAAATTCAACTGGTTCATGAACCTTTCCGCTACGGAACTCGACGGCTACCGCGCACAGTCGCGCTATGAGCGCAGCTTGCTGAACAGCAAGTTCCGCTATGACTTTGACGATGGGTCCTCACTGACTGCTGTATTCAATGCCACCGACTCACCCATGGCGCAGGATGCCGGGGCTTTGACCGCGGCGGAAGTTCTGCTGGATCGCCGCCAGGCGGTAGCGCGTAATGTGCAGTTCGACGCGGATGAAGCAGTGCAACAACTGACACTGGGTCTGGTCTGGCGCAAAGCGCTGAATGAGGCAAACGATGTATTACTGCGCGCTTACGGGATACGCCGGGATTTTCAAAACCTGCTGCCCTTTGATGTGAACAGTAACGGTCAGGGCGGTAGCGTGGACCTGGAGCGCAAGGTGGCCGGCCTGGGTGGTCACTGGTCCTGGAACAAGTCACTCAGCGGAGTGGGTGACAACCGTCTCGTCGTCGGATTCGACGTGGATCGGCAGCGTGATTTGCGCCAGCGCTTCGCCAATAATGAGGGTCTAGCGGGCGCGCTGACCACCAGCCAGGACGAAGATGTCAGCACCCGCAGCCTGTTTGCAGAAGATGCCTGGGCCATGACTCGGCAGCTGACACTGACGGCCGGTGCGCGTTTCGATGACATGCAATACGATGTAAACGATCGCACCGCGGGCAACGGTTCGGGCGAGACGGCTTTCCAGCAATTCAGTCCCATGGTGAGCCTGGCATGGTCCCACAGCGCACAGCTGAATTTATATGGCAACCTGTCGACATCCTTCGATCCGCCAGCCATCACCGAACTGGCCAACCCTGATGGTCCCAGCGGCTTCAACCAGGACCTGGGTCCGCAAACGGCGACCAATTATGAAATTGGCGCCAAAGGCTGGTTGTCGGATCGCCTGCGCTATGAACTGGCCCTGTTTCATATCGATGTGAAGGATGAGATAGTGCCGTTCGAACTCGCCGGCTCCGGCCAATCCTTTTTCCGCAATGCCGGTCAGTCCACCCACGATGGCCTGGAGGCGGGCATCAGCCTCGAACTGGTCCCCGGGCTGACGGGCAGCGCCGCTTACACCGGGTCGGACTTTACCTTCAAGACTTTCAGCGAGCCGGGCGGCAACGTATTTGACGGACATCGCATTCCTGGTGTGCCACAGCACCAGTTCCACCTGGACCTGGCCTGGCAGCTGAGCTCCGGCTTCTACGCTGGCTGGGATCTGCTCTACGTCGGGGCGTTCTTCGCGGACAACGCCAACAGCGTAAAAACGGACAGCTATCTGGTTTCCAATCTGCGCGCCGGCTATCGCTGGTCATCGCGGCGCTGGGAGTTCCAGCCTTTCCTGGGCGTCAATAACCTGTTCGATGAAAACTACGTGGGCAATATTCGCATCAATGCCGCTTTCGGCCGTTATTATGAACCAGCGCCGCAGCGGAATGTTTACGCTGGCGTGGAACTGAGGTACGGGTTGTGAAAATTATTGATTGCCTTCTCCCCGGGTGTTCGCTCCGCTCTTGTTTTGATGCCACACATGATACATTTACCATCTGGAGATGAAGCAAGCTTGGCACCGCCTGATTAAGGCTTACTGTTTGGCAGGAGGATATAAAGTCCCATGACCCGATCTTTGCATGACACCGCCGGCCTGAGCATTACCGCTCAAGTCCCCGGCCAGGAACACATCCTCACGGCCGCAGCCTTGAAGTTTCTCGCCGGCCTGGTGGCGCGGTTCAGCGCCGAAAGGGATCGACTGCTGGCAGCAAGGATCAAGCGCCAGGCGGACATCAACGAAGGCGCGAGTCTGGATTTCCTCGGGGAAACACGCTCCGTGCGGGAAAGTGACTGGAAAGTGGCCGCCATTCCGCCGGAAGCCCTGGACCGGCGCACGGAAATCACCGGCCCGGTCAGCCGCAAGATGGTGATCAATGCGCTCAATTCGGGCGCCCAGGTTTTCATGGCGGATTTCGAGGACGCCAATACCCCAACCTGGTCGAACTGCATCGAGGGACAGATCAATCTGCGCGATGCGGTCAACGGCACTATCGAATTCGATGGCGGTGCGGGCAAGCGCTACCGTCTCAACGAGAAGACCGCGCTTTTGATGGTGCGTCCGCGCGGCTGGCACCTGCCGGAAAATCATGTGCTGCTGAAAGGCCAGCCGATTCCCGGTGCCCTGTTCGATTTTGCGCTGTTCCTGTTTCACAACCATGCCGCGCTGGCCGCCAGGGGCGTGCACCCGTTTTTTTACCTGCCCAAGCTGGAGCACTATCTCGAGGCGCGGTTGTGGAACGAGGTCATCTGCAGGGCTGAGGAGGAACTCGGCCTGGCGCACGGCGCCGTCAAGGTGACGGTCTTGATCGAGACCCTGCCGGCCGCTTTCCAGATGGATGAAATCCTCCATGAGCTGAGGGATCGGATCCAGGGCCTGAACTGCGGCCGCTGGGATTATATTTTCAGCTATATCAAAACGCTGCGGAATGACCCGCGCTACCTGTTGCCGGATCGTATCCAGGTGACCATGGACAAAGGGTTTCTCAATGCTTATTCCCTGTTGCTGATCAAGACCTGTCATCGTCGCGGGGCCATGGCCATGGGCGGCATGGCAGCGCAGATTCCGATCAAGGACGACGAAGCCGCCAACGCAGTGGCTCTGGCCAAGGTGCGGGCCGACAAGAAGCGCGAAGCCACGGCCGGCCATGATGGTACCTGGGTCGCGCATCCCGGTCTGGAGGCCATCGCCCGGGCCGAGTTCGATGCCGTGATGACCGGGCCCAATCAACTCGAGCGATTACGCGACGACGTGCAGGTCACGGCAGCGGACCTGCTGCGGCCGGTCAGCGGCACCATCACCGCAGCCGGTGTGCGCAGCAACATTCGCATCGCCTTGTTGTATCTTTCAGCTTGGCTGGGCGGCAATGGTTGTGTACCCATCGATAACCTGATGGAGGATGCGGCGACGGCGGAAATATCCCGCGCCCAACTATGGCAGTGGATTCGTCATCCCGAGGCGCGCCTGGAAAGCGGCGCCAAAATCGATGGTGCGATGTATCGCGCAGTCCGCGCCGGGATCGTTGATGAACTGGTCGAATCCGCTGCAGGGGAGTCCCCCGGCTTGTTGGCCAGGGCTGCGGAATTGCTGGACGAGCTGGTGCTGAACGATGAATTTGCCTCTTTTTTGACCTTGCGGGCGTATGCGGTGATCAGCCGGTAAATTCTCCAATCACCAGCGCCTGGGCCAGGCGGCATTCCTCGAAATTCTCGCCAGGCCCGTTCACCTGTTCATCCGCTTCACCGGTTGTATGGCAGACATCGATGGCAGCGAAAGGTGGATAATTGCCGGTAAAAAAAGAAGTATCGATATCCACGCCGTGAATCACGCCCGGGCACAATTTCACCACGCAGAAATCATGCCCCGGCGTGCGCCTGCGCCGGCTTTCCCAGCCATCCATCCACTTGCCATGCAGGTCGAACTTGCCGGCAATGAAAACTGCCGGCGCGGGATTGATCAGGCGTTCCTTCGGTGTGAAGAAATCATCCGTGGCGGCCAGGACTTCCGCGCCCAGGCGCGGCTGGGCCAGGTCGATATAACGCTCCGTGAAGTCCGGTCGCCCAGCCGTTGTACGCTCACTCACAGATAGATGTCCTGCAGGCGAAACAGGCCGACTTTCATCACCTGCGCCAGGGCCGCCTGGAACTCCTCCTCCTGCGAGTGTTGCAGCCGGCTGCGGAAAATCTCCAGGATCTGACGCCGCTGATAACCCTTGATGGCGAGAATAAAGGGAAAGCCGAATTTTTCCCGATAGACCTTGTTGAGCCGCTGGAATTCAGCGAATTCCTCTGCGCTGCACTGATCCAGTCCGGAACGGCGCTGCTCGCCGCGCGAGGTGTGGGTCATACCCGGGCTGGACATGGCACAAGCCAGCTCCGGGTGCGCCCGCAGCAGTTCGAGTTTCTGCTCGTCATCGGCACGCCGGATTTCGTTGCACATCACTTCGTGCATGCCGGCCGCCGTGTCGTGACGCGTGTCGAGGCCGTCGTCCCAGACTTTTTCCGCGATCCAGGGCGAATGTTCGAACACGTGTCCAAAGGTCTGCAGAAATTCCGCGCGGTCCAATTCGCCCGGCTCAATCTTCATCGTTACTGAACCTCCCTAGCCCGCATAATGCATGAAGGCGGACCTGTAATTGGAAATATTTACCTATATTCAAAAAGATAGCTCCAAATATCGCAAATTATCGTGGTTACACTTTGTCCTATCCGGTTTTGCACTGCATCTGGCTGCACATTTTGGCCGATCCCTCTCAACCCATAGCTACGGCTATGGGTTTTCGAGCGATCGACCAAACTGTTTTGCCAGCTACACTGCAAATTCCGGATCCTTCATGCATTATGCGGGCTTGTGCTTCTCATGCCAGTGCCGGGCAATGTCAATGCGCCGGCACCACCAAACATCATCAAACGAGCGCGCATAGCGCAGGAAGCGCTCCAGCGCCGCGAAACGCCCTGGCCTGCCAGCCAGCCTGCAGTGCAGCCCGACCGACATCATCCTCGGTGTACGCCGGCCTTCCGCATAAAGTACATCGAAGCTGTCTTTGAGATACTGGTAAAACTGTTCACCACTGTTGAAACCCTGGCTGGTGGCGAAACGCATATCGTTGACGTCCAGCGTATAGGGAATCACCAGGTGCGGCCGGCCATATTGATGGTTCCAGAATGGCAAGTCGTCGTTATAGTCATCCGCATCGTAAAGAAAACCGCCTTCTTCGACTACCAGGCGGCGCGTGTTGGGACTGCTGCGGCCAGTGTACCAGCCCAGTGGCCGTTCACCCGTGGCGTGTTCGATCGACTGGATGGCCTGCCGCATGTGCGCGCGTTCGGTGTTTTCATCGACGTACTGATAGTCGATCCAGCGATAGCCGTGACTGCAGATTTCATGCCCGGCAGCGTGCAGGGCCAGAATCGGCTGCGGATTTCGTTCCACGGCCATGCCGACGGCAAACACGGTAACGGGGATTTGATAGGTTTCGAACAGATGATTGAGACGCCAGACACCGACGCGGCTGCCGTATTCGTAAATCGACTCCATGCTCAGGTGGCGCACACCCTGGCGCGCATCCGCGCCGATGATCTCCGAGAGGAAGGCTTCAGAAGCCGAATCATCGTGCAGGACGCAATTTTCACCTCCTTCTTCGTAATTCAGCACCAGTTGAACGGCTATGCGTGCTCCACCCGGCCATTGCGGGTCCGGTGGGCGGGCACCGTATCCGGCGAGGTCCCTCGGGTATTTCTGCGTCATCGGGTTGTATACTTTCAGGCCTGACGTGAGAACATACTTTACGTCAGTCGGCGGTCACAGCAAAGGCCGCACGATGAAACGCACGGGAAAAAAGAGGAACACCATGGGCGCACTGACCACCCACGTACTCGACACTTCTGCCGGCAAACCGGCAAACCACGTTCGCTTCGACCTGTATCGGGCGGATGGTGAACGCCGCTGTCTGCTCTCGGCCATGACCAACCAGGATGGCCGCTGTGACCAGCCCCTGCTGCAGGGAGAGGCCTTTCTGCCCGGCGGGTACGAAATCGTTTTTCACGCCGGTGAGTACTTTGCGCGGCAGGGTGTGGTGCTGGCGAACCCGCCTTTTTTCGACCAGGTCGTGATTCGTTTTGGCGTGGCCGATGCCATGCAACATTACCATGTGCCCCTGCTGATTTCGCCTTATGGCTACAGCACCTACCGGGGTAGTTAATGAGGGATGGCATCCGCTTTCTGTTGGGTAATGAACTGCAGCAGCTGTCCGGTTTCGATGCGCAGATGACGGTGCTGGAATGGCTGCGCACGCGTGTCCGCCGCAACGGCACGAAAGAAGGTTGTGGCGAAGGGGATTGCGGCGCCTGTACCGTTGCCGTAGCCCTATGATCCGCGCTACCGCGGGAGCGTGATTGCCAATCCCAATTGAACAGCGACGCCGTGCAGTCTCTTGTCGTTCGTCCACAGCTCTGCTCCTGCCGTCAGTTGCGCCGCGGCGAGCAGATGGGCGTCGATATATCCAATCCCGCGCCCGAACAACGCATGGCTCTCGATGAAATGAAGAACCTCCGCGTCTGTCGCGGTGCTGGCATGGGGTAGGTCTGCCATCGCGTTCAGCACGATTTCGCGCTGACGCAAATTGCCCAAAGCAAGTTCGCCGATAACAAAGGGGTGCGTCAGAACCATTCCCGTGTCGAGCAGCGCGGCGAGTACTTTGTCGCCCGCCCGCAGATGGTCGACCCAGACGGACGTATCGGCCAGGATCACGCCGCGCTTGACCGTCGCCGTGGCGGTGCCTTCAGACCGGGCTGGCTGCCACCCAGACGCGCCAATCGCCGCGCGCTTTCGCGCTCGATGAGGGCCTTGAGCGCCTCGCGGACCAGGCTGGACTTCTCCTTCAAGCCGGTGAAACGACTGGGCCTTGGCAACAAGCTCATCATCCAGGGCAATTGTCGTGCGCATCTGCGGATCTCCGTTGCAAAGCACAATATTATCATCACTTGATGTCATTTCCAATGCCACCGCGTGGCGGCGCCCGAGCCCCTATCCGGGTTGATCGAATGCGATGCAACGATACCGGCGTTTTGGTTTATACCGTGCTTCGGTCTTGGCGGCAAAGTCAGAGCGCAGCGAAAATCCAGCTGTGGAATGGCCGCCTGTATCGGCGGCTTCAGGCGCAATGGATTTTGGTTTAGCATGGTCGCACGGTCTCTCCACGCAGCAGCGCCCCATAACGGCAAGGTCAGGAAATGGATATCGATGAGTTCGTGATCGCCCACGAACCGGCGATTCGCCTGGGCTTCTTCTTCGGTGTCCTGGGCCTGATGTCGGTGTGGGAGGTGCTCGCGCCCCGGCGGACCCTGACTGTTTCCAAGACCGTGCGCTGGGTGAACAACCTGGGACTGGTCTTTTTCAACAGCGTACTTCTTCGCCTGCTCTTTCCAGCCGCGGCGGCCGGCATGGCCGCCTTCGCCGGCGCGCACGGTTGGGGGCTCTTCAACTATCTCGAAGCGCCTTTCTGGCTGGCGCTGGTGGTGTCCGTGGTCGCGCTGGATTTCATCATTTACCTGCAGCACGTGATGTTCCACGCCGTGCCGGTGTTGTGGCGCCTGCATCGCATGCATCACGCCGATCCCGACTTCGACGTCACCACCGGCGCACGGTTTCATCCCATCGAGATCATTCTCTCCCTGTTCATCAAGTTCGCGACCATCGCAGTGTTGGGGCCGCCGGTGGTCGCGGTCGTGGTCTTCGAGGTCCTGCTCAACGCCACCGCGATGTTCAATCACGGCAATATCCATTTGCCGCGGCCATTGGATCGTCTGCTGCGTTGGATCATCGTGACGCCGGACATGCACCGGGTGCATCACTCGGTGGAGGACGACGAAGCCAACAGCAACTTCGGCTTCAATCTGCCGTGGTGGGACCGGCTGCTCGGCACCTATCGCGATCAGCCGCGTGCCGGCCATCGCGGCATGACCATCGGCATACACCGCTATCGCACGGCCCGGGAAGTATCCTGGTTGCCCGGCATGCTGACATTGCCGTTCAAGGGCAGGATCGACGACTACGCCATCAACCGCCGCCAATGGAGCAAAGGCGATGCGCAGTGAACAGGCACTCTTCGCCGGGGCGACACGACCGAGTCTCCGGAACACCTGGAGCGATTCATTGTTCCGCGGAAGGGATATGCCGTTATTCAATTGGAACGGGGCTTGACGGCAATCGTCTGCAAATCCGCGGTCATCAGCCCTTCGGTCAGTTGGGCCATCGTTGCTATTTGCCTCACCATCAAAGCAGCATCGAACTTGTCCAGACGGCCTGTTGTCGCCCAATGGGGCCCCATGAAACCCATTATTCCGAAGCCTGGAATATTACGTTCCAGAGCCACTTTTCCCATTCCGAACCAGACGCCATCCTCTTCTCTCGATGGGCTGTAGACCAAGGTTCTTGGCAATTGATGCGTGGTAACGGCTTCGATCGCCATTTTGAGAAGAACGTCATTATCCTGCGCCATCAGACCTGTCAACTCGGGTCGTCCCGTCGCCAGGAACTCGCCCCCCTGCTCCTTGTACTCGACCTGCCCTAGGTGTTCGATGCCAACGCTCGCCACGATCTTGCCGGCCAGCCCGGGATTCCGTTCATACCAGTCCGGTGCGCTGCCCGGCGGCATGAAATGGGACGGATCCAGCAACACCAATATACTGCGCCTGCGGCTCGCTTGAGGATGACCGGACAAATGATCCAGGACACCCAGGATTCCGAGCGGACCGTTCTCCTGCGTGAGGGAAGGTCCATCGGTATGCGAGATAAGCAATACCATCTTATCGGATTCTTTCCCGTAGTCTCTGCCGGGCAGGACTCCTGAAAGAAACCAGACCTCTGTTTCTTCCCGGTTTGAGACAAGTTTCAGGGTGGCGACGGCGCGGTCGTCATTCTTCATTGCAGCCTTTACTTGCGCGCCTGCGACACGATCCAGATAAAGCCCCGGTGCGTCGAGCACCGCGGAAGGCACAGGGAAAGTATAAAGCCCCGCAGCTCTGCGGTGGCTCATATTGAAGATGACCAGTGCGCCGGCCGGCGCGCTCTCCGTGACGATCCTGTTCAAGCCGCCGAAGAGTGTGGCATAGGTAAGCTGATAGAACTGGTTGTAAGTGATCGTTTGTGTTGTGTCCATCGGATCGGCCGGAATGGACTCGGGATCGGTTGCATGCTCGAAAACAGGAATGCGGAACCAGGGATGCGGTGTTTCCGGGCTGGATGGAACTTCGAAGACTATGATCCTATCCTTGTAAAAAGAGACCGGTAGTTCCGGCTCGTAGGCAACCAACCCCGCAGTGATGCCTTCATCGCCGGTTTCTCCGGAATAGGCCCAGTAGGAAGCCACATTGATGTCGGTGTCGTCCACCTGCAATGACCACTTGCCAGCGGCCCGGTCGTCTGAGGTGTACCAGCGCTGGTAGGTAAAAGTCTCACGCTTGATGTCAACGACGCCTCGATCCTTCATGCCCTGCTCCAGGAAGAGCAGGTATGACCGCCATGAGGGATTACCCGCGAAAGTAGGCCCGCCGGCATCTTTCCGCAGGTGCCAGGCCTGCAGAATATCAACGGAGGGCAAAGAAGCGGTATCCGCGGCCGTCAAACCGGCGTCCTGGTATTCAGCGGGATTCCGCCCTGCTTCAGCCGGTGTATAGACAGTGCAGATCAAGATCAATATGCCAACCGGGATGGTTTCGCGAACTGACTGGAAACCTTGAACCATGCGTGAAACCCGCCGGACTGACTGAAGAAGAGAAATCACGGTGTTTATTGGCGCACCGGATTGTCCCGATCTGCTTTATCGGAAGCATCGCCAATGATAATGACGTCGGGGTTGATCCTGGTTACCTCAAGGGGAAGTGCAGTTTCCAGGCCACGCAGAAATCCTTCAATATCATTTATGAAAAATACGCCACTGCCCTCGACCTCACCCAGTTCCATACTGGATAGAACGATCTTCGCATGGGAATAACGGTTCAGTTCGGCGACAATTTGTGCGAGTGGCGTATCCTGGAAATAAACGCGCCCGCCCTGCCACGCGGTCACCTGTACAATTTCACGATCCGACAGGTTTTCAACCGTGCCGAGCGTCAGTCCGTAGGTAAGCGATTGACCGCTCTTGATCTTGTAATTGTCCGCTGCAGCCATTCGCTCCGCGCCGGAACGGTTGATCAGGGTACTCGGGATGACCTCGACAACGCCCTCGAGAACCGCCACTTTGACCGTTTCGATTGAATTCCGGACGCTGAAGGCGGTGCCGATAGCCCGGATCAAACCGCCCTGAGCCTCGACCACAAATGGCCGCTGCGCCTCTTTGGCCACGGAAAAGAATGCTTCACCGGATCCAAGCACGACTCTGCGCTCGGAGCGGGAGAACGCGATGTCCAGGGTCGTTTCGGTATTCAGGCGTACCGTCGAGCCATCGTCCAGCTGCGCTTCGAGGTATTCTCCCTTGCCCGTACGCAGCGTAGGCATATCGCTCCTCTGCTCCATGCTGAAGTACAAGACCCCAGCCAATACGGCCATGGTTACACAGGCAGCCAGCGCCAGCCCTTTTAACCCGCCCCCAAGGACGCTGATTCTGCTGCGCAACTGGTCACTACCTTTCGCTACACAGCTACGCAAATCCTGGGGGATGCCTGGAAAATCCTGACGTAAAAGAGCCGCCAATGTTTCGTAATCATTCCACAGGCAGATCAATTCGTCGAACGCCCTTCTGTTGACGGCATCCGCGAGCCATTCCTGAAATTCTTCCCGCCTTCTGACGGGCATATTGCCCCGGTCGAGCTCGCATAACCAATCGCTGGCTTGCTCGACACGGCCGTTCTGACTGGAGGGTTGAGTGGACATTACGAGCGTGTGCGCCTCACTTCCGGGGAGACTTGACGTCGCAATCGATATAATCGTTGATCTCGAAATGATTCCGGCAAAAAACGAGACCTTTCGAGATGTGTTTTTCAACCGTCTTTTCCGAAATATTCATGATGGTCGCTATCTCCTTATACGACATGTTATGGAATTTTCTGAGAATGAATGCCTGTCTTGTTTTATCCGGAAGCAGCATCACCGCCCGTGAGAGGACCTGCAGTGATCTTTTATAATGCGCATAACCTTCTGGCGTTCTTCCCCAGAAATATTCTACGCCGGAGGCATGCTCCTGCCGCCCATAACCTTGTTCAGTTTTGAACTTCTTGACATGATCCAGGGCAATATGGCGCGCTGCCTTGTAAATATATGCGGTTGGGTGGTCCAGGCTGCTCAGTTCTTTCACCGCATGCGCGCGCAATATGGCCTCCTGAGCAATATCTGTAGGATCCATACCCGCAGGTAAAATCTTCTGGACCGTGCGACATAACGCGGAAAAATGCCTCTTGAAGAACCGCTAGCAATTGGC
>CAVPUV010000039.1:0-97736 GCA_963708905.1 uncultured Gammaproteobacteria bacterium
AGGTCAGCGCGCGACTTTCCTGCCAGGGCGGCGCCGCAGACTCGCCCGGCCCTCTGTTCAAGGCGCGGGTGGGTTTCGAGGCGATTTACCAACAGATCAGCGGAGACGCTCTGGATATCGCCCAGTTCACCTCCAACCACGCCAGCCTGACGCGGCAGTTGTATCCGCTGTTGCAGCATGAATTGCGCGGGCTGTTGAGCCGCCTGGGTCTGGAGCAGATTCATTTGCCTTTTGACCTGCCGGCACGGGTGCAGGAAAGCTCCGCGCATGCGGTGCAGATTTCGGGGGCGGTGCACTGAAAAACCCGTAAGGCGTCAACTGGCGAAACACCAATGCCACGGCTCGTAAGCCAGCTGATGGCGGTTATGGCGCGGAAAGGAAAGCCTGAAAGAAAACTCCCGCGCGTGGCGCTCCAGCCAGCGGAAGGCCGGACTCTGTTCAAATGCTTCCTCAAGCACGGCACAGCCGGGCGTGGTGATATCGATGGCGCAACCGCTGTGGTGTTCGCTGAATCCCGGAGCTGCTGACACCTGGAGAATCTCCTCCATGCTCAGGCCTTTTTCCAGCTTGCGCCGCAGTACTTCACACTGGTAACTGACCGATCGCCACGCCGATACGGCCTGCAATTCGATACCCTGCGCCGCCGCGGCAGCCTGCATGTGTTGCCAGGCGATGGCGGCGCGCGGTGCGAGCTGTTGCTCACGGCCAAAAACGTCCTTGCCGATACTGCTCAACCGGGGCGCTTCCGGCTGCAGGGCGAGGCGGCGTCGGCGGCCATAATCGGCCGGAATGCCGAGTTCAGCGCCAAGGGCGCCCACCCGCCGGCCATAAGCTGTCTGACGGCGCCGCAGCACACGCTGCAGGCACAGCCCTGGCCCGGCGGAAAGGGCTTCTGCTACCGTTGCTCCAGCACCGCAAGTGGTATAACCCAGCGCCCGGAACCTGCGTTCAGCGGCCGGGACCGGCGTGACGGTCAATTGCTGCAGGCCAAAGCGGACCGCGAGGCGCTCGGTCTCCGCCACCAGGGATTCAAACAAGCCTTGGTCATCCGCTGCGGAAGAAAAAATCAGTTCACTGAACTCAGCCCGATCAAGATCGATGCCGGCGGCGGCGAGGAGGCGTCCCTGCTTTTCGGCCAGCAGCAGGCAGCGATCGAGAATTCGTTCCTGCAAGGTCGATTGCTTGTCGTGGTTTTTATGCGAGCAAACGAAAGACTGAGGTGTATTCGCCGGATCAGTCGGCGCCGCACATTGCCGGTACCAGCCAACGATACTGGCCAGGTCATTGATTCCCGCTGGGTGAACAATCATTTTTGGGCTTGCGTGTCGGGGCATTGCGGGTATCTGTGATTGATTTGCCATTGTGATGGTACACGCAAGCGGGGGCGTAATTCACTGCTATACGGCGTTGCCATTAATGGATGGGCGGCCAGCTATCCTACCGGATATACCCCACCCAGCTTCACAATTACCTTGTTGAAAATGGTTATGCCTTCGTCAGGTTCCTGGTCGGCAGCCTGTTTTTGAAGGGTTTCTTTTACCTCATCATATTCGGTCCAGTCCAACGAGGCTGTGTAGCACTGCATTTGATGGAGTACCTTAACCATTGTCCTAAAGCGCCCCTGTCTTGTCGCAGACCTGAGTCCATTCAAATAACTATCTCTCTGAACTATGGGAATGATCAGCTTATGCTGATCTTGTGATACTAGTTCGGAGTTCATCATGATTCTGGATAGCCTTCCATTTCCATCATCGAAAGGATGTACTTCGCTAATCATGAAATGAATGAAAATTGATCTTCTTAACCCGACCGGAAGGGACTGATAAACATCAAATCCCTGAACCAGGGTTCCTTCCACCAATTCGGGTAAAACAAAATCTGACCTGCCGGCTTTATTGGGTTTTAACTTAAATTCCCCAGGTCTTTTGTCTGGTCTTTCCGCCAGAAGCAACCCGTGCCTGACTTTGAGAATATCTATCAGTTCAGCTGCATCTGCCGGAACCCGATGCATTTCAGACATATCGCCCGAAATCTCAATGTGAGCCAAGATATCATGGCTGTCCTCATGCCGTTCGTAGTTCACTTTTTTTTCAAAAGCGATTTCTTCTGCTTCTTCAATAGTAAACTCTGTTCCTTCAATGAAATTTGAGAAGTAGCTTTCAAAAAAGGTCAGGTTCCTCCAGCCGGACTTGTTGTAATCGTAAGCGTTGTCTGTCAAATCCGTTCTATTCAGGTAGCTCGCTAGCTCATTAAATCTGTCAATACGAGATTGATCGAAAGGCTTTCCTTTCGCGTTAGCTATGCCCAAGCGAGTTTGCAATATACCTTCTGTTGGATGAGTTCTTAAGAGTGCTGCAATCAACGTATTTAGCTCTTCAAACTCTTTTTCAAGTTCGAGAACAAGTGCCAATTCGCTGGCTTCATCTCTGAGCGCATTAATATATTGCTCTCCACTTCGTTGGATATACTTAACGAGTTCTAACTCGACCCATTCATGACCTAGTGTTTTCTTTGACTTTTTACTTCCGCGAGAAGGAGCCAGATTCTCAAGGCAATACCGTGCTGGATTACTTCTTCTCATTTCCAGGCCAATTTGCTCAACCCCTTGATCAGTGTTTCCAGGGGAAATGTCAAACTTGAGGTGCTCTACTTCAACTGTCCGGCGCCTTTTCAGCTTGCTCGATACAAAATACAAACGTCCTCCTGCAGGCTTTAATTCAACAGCTGTCCTTGCAACAGCAACCGGGTCGGCAAAAATGTTGCCGGCAACCTCCATCCATTTATTGTTTAATGTTCTGGTGATCTCTTCTGGATCGTTTGTATCGATGTAAATACCGTTTCGAATACGAAACAGCTCACCTTTCGTAGCGAGCCGGGATGCTTTTTTTGCTTCTTCTTTCGAAGGAAAAGTCAGTTTCGCCATAACCCTTTCCTTAGTGTTATCTGATGGTTTCTTGCATAAACAAAAATTCTGGATTAGTGAACAGTATATGAGAAAAACTCTAGATTAGGTAGCTATATATGGGAAAAACTCTAGATTAGTATCCGGCTTATGAGAAAAACTTGAGATTAGTAGCCGGTATCTGGGAGAAACTCTAGATTAGTAAGAAAGATGTGAAAAAGTGTAGATTCAGGCAGTGTCCATCCATAAGTCGTGACAAAATCTCACTGCATTGCTGGCCGCTACTGATACTTGCCTGAATGGCAAAAGAGGTGGTTTATGCTTCCTGTGCGCCAAGAAACAGGCATGCAATGCGCTCTCAAGCCTTCGCGGGTAGTGGGCAACTCCTCAGAACAGACAGACTTTGCTAACCAACTAAATTTATTCGAATTTTGACCGGACACTGCTGGTGTGGTGTATACTTCCTATGCACTTGCACAATTTTCCGATTTGGTCTCCAAAGCGTTTCACCAAGTTTTGATTGGAGCAGATATTACGTCGAACCAAGCTTGATCAGCATACATTTTCCGGCTCTAATCATGCGACTGGGGCGTCTTTTCAGGATTGCCAGGAAACTGCCACAAGCTGTGTCTGGTGTTTTTGCGAATGGTGTTTCGATTGGTTACTGTCCAGTTTGCGACCGACGTACCGGGTTTGTGCTACAGCAACCCTGGCATCGGGAATACTACCGCTGCGTGCGCTGTTTTAGCAGCGCACGTATGCGAAGCTTTATGCACGTCCTTGACACTGAGTTTCCAAACTGGAGAAACCTGAGTGTACATGAGTCTTCGCCCGCTGGCCCGGTGGCAGAAAAGCTTGCACGAGCCTGTGCCCAATATACCTCATCACATTATTTTGCAAACGACACGCTGGGTTCTACGGTTGATGGTAGACGATGTGAAAACCTGGAAAACCTGACATTTGCGGATTCAACATTTGATTTGTTCATTACCCAGGATGTGATTGAACATGTGATGAATCCGGCGCGAGCATTTGCTGAAATCGCGCGTGTTCTGAAACCGGGAGGTGCTCACATATTTTCTGTGCCGTGGCTGAAGTCACGCGTGACAGAGTTGAGAGCAGTTCTTAAAGTGGGTCAAATACAGTATTTGAAAAAACCAGAATATCACGGTAATCCGATAGACCCGGATGGCTGCTTGGTAGTGACGGACTGGGGAGCTGATATGGCCGACATTATCTACGAACATTCAGGCATGCAAACTAACACATTTTCCCCGAACGACCGTACGTTAGGTATTGTCGGCGATTGCTTGGAGGTGTTTGTTGCATACAAGAATCGCTTTGAAAACAGCGACGACTTACCGGGCTACGCTATACGGATCAAGAACCAAACGCTTGCCACCGAATAATGCAGGATGAATTCCTAGAGCGTGTTCATATTAAGCCAAACATATGTACGAGCGAGAATGAAAAAAACAGCGAAATGCGCAGCGAGTTTGTCATTGCGCGTGGCGAGGCGGCGAAATTGTTTGAATCGAGCAAACAGGTTTTCGATCAAATGGCGCGCACGATAACGCTCCCGGTCGAAGGTGTGCGGTCTGTGATGATTCGATCGCGGCGGGATCACGGCTTGTGCGGCGGCCGGGTGCTGATGGGCATTCTCGCCTATGCGGCCTATGCGAACCTGCTGTACCACAGTCGTTCCCGGATCAACGACGGCGCCCTGCCGCCGACGCTTGGCCTATGGTGGGTGCATTCGGCGGTCCTGACCGTCACGGTCGCATGGTTGCGACGCCAGAGCCGCGGAATGCGCTCATGATCCGACTCGTCGACCGATATATCGGCCGGGCCGCGGTGCAGGGCACACTGGCGGTGTGGTTGGGGCTGACCGTGCTGTACATGCTCCCCACATTGTTGAGCGAACTGCGCTCGCAGCAACAGGATTACACCGCCGTCGACGCACTCTGGTACGTAGCGTTGACCCTGCCGCGGATGGTCTACCAGATCTTCCCGTTCGCAGTCCTGTTGGGCGCGCTGGTCGGGGTCGGCGGTCTGGCAGCATCGAACGAACTGGTCGCATTCCGGACGTCGGGCGTCTCGCGCATGAGACTGGCCGGGGCGGCACTGGCGGGCACGCTGCTGCTGACGGTTCCGGTCATGGTGATGGGCGAGTGGGTCGCGCCGGCTGCCGAACACCAGGCGCGCGCGTTCCGGCTCAGCGAGATGGTTGGGCAGGCCATCATCGGCTGGCCACGCGGTGTCTGGCTGCGCGATGGCCAGCAGATCGTCAACATTCAGTTGCCGCTACTTACCGCGAGCCGGGGCGCGCAGTCGGTTGACTTCAAGGATGTCACGATCTACACGTTTTCGGACGGCGTCGATCTGAAGTCGATCACGCGCGCCTCCCGGGCTGTGCACGACGGCGAGGGCTGGGCGCTGGAGGACGTGTCCGAAGTCCGCTTTACCGATCAGGGCGCTTCCGCAGTGCGCCTGGCGCTGCGGCCATGGGCTACCGAAGTGCGGCCCGAACTGCTGGATTCCGCGGTGACGCACCCCAAGCGATTGTCGCTGCGGTCGCTTGCCGGCTACCTCAAATACCTCGATGAAAACGGTCTCGACGATACCGTCTACCAATCAGCGTTCTGGGAAAAAATCCTGTTCCCGTTCAGCGTCGTTGCGCTGGTGCTCGCCGGCATGCCGTTCGTGTTCGGCTCCGCGCGCAGCCACGGGCTTGGCGTGCGGATGTTCATCGGCATGGTGTTGGGTGGGCTGTTCATGATCGTCAGCCGTATGGCGCAGAACTTCGGCGATGCGTACCAGTTTCCCGCGATGCTGAGCAACGGCTTGCCGCCCCTGCTGCTGGCCGGCGCGGCGATCTACGTACTGCGACGCTCGGTCTGAGCCGGGCATGCGGCAGGTCGGGTCCGCGACCGGCAATCCTTCACGACAGTCGATGGCGGCCGCGCGGCCGCCATCGGCCCGGCGCGAAGCCGTCGTCCGTGAAACCGGTTTGCGACGCAGTCGCAAGAAGGGAAGCGAGACACCTGACTGGTTTTATTGCGTCTCCACCAGCGCGCGGCCGAGTGTCTGCTTATCGGTGCCGAACCACACGCTATCCGTGGCTGGATGGTAATCCATATGTCGCACGGAACCGGCGCCGGAGGGAATCGGCGTTATCGAGACGATCTTTTCGGCTTTGGTGTCAAAACCAATGAACAGATTCGGCGATACGCCGGTGGCCACCACCCAAACACGGTTGCGCTTGTCCAGCGCCATGCCGTAGGGTCGCGAATCCTCGCCGGCTGGCAGCGGCCATTCCTTGAATGTCCCGGCATCTTCAGCTTCAGGATGGTAAAGACCCAACGTGCCGCGCGCGTAATCGGCGTACCAGATCCGCCCATCGGGGGTGATTTCCAGGCGCCGCGGCCGCGCATCTTTCGACGGCAGCGCATGTTCCGTGAGTCTGAGTGTTTCCGGGTCGACGGACGCCAGCTTGTTGGTACCAAGTAGAACGATCCACGGCGTGCCGTCAGCGGCTACTTTGATACCGTAGGGCCGCGCCTGCGCGGTCGTCACCGGGATCAGCTGCACGGCCGAGTCGGCAACCGTCAGGCGGCCGATGAAGTTACTCAACTGTAGCGTGAACCAGATGTGTTCCTCAGTTTGGTCGAATACCAGGGTATGCGGATCTTTGGCGGCGGCATCTGGCATGGCGATTTTTGTGACCTCGCCGGTTTTTGCATCGTAGCGTCCGATATAGCCCTTGAGGTTAGCGGCATACCACACGATGCCATCCGCACCGACAATCAGGTTATGCGGCCCTGCCTGATCTCCCAGATCGTGCTTGAAAAATTCGCCGCTGGACGGCGTGAAGCGTCCCAGGTAGTGACCACTCTGGCCGACAAACCAGATTTCATCGGCCCTGGCCGCGAACGGATCGCGTGGTTGGCCCTTGTAGGGCACTTCCCATTCCTTGATATCCACCGGGTTTTGTCTGAGCTCGGCCGCTGCGGCGGCGAGTGTTGCGGAGAAAATTACCAGCAAGCAAACAAGCGCTGTTTTCCTGAGCATTTTGTTCACCTCATTATCCATAAAGCTTTTGCAGTATATTCCGCCGCGGGTAAGGCTGCGAATGCATTACAATATTGTGTCTGCGCAACCAATGTGGCTTGCCTGGAAAAAAGAATGACCATTGATGCCATGCCCAGGAAGACGCTCCGCCTCGTGATTCATGGCCGTGTGCAAGGCGTGTTTTTCCGCGACTCGATGCGCGGCGAGGCGCGAAAATTGGCGGTCACAGGCTGGGTGCGTAATTGCCGTGATGGAACGGTGGAGACTGTAGTGCAGGGCGAAGCCGTCAACGTGGACGCCATCGTTGACTGGGCGCGGCGCGGCCCGCAGCGCGCGCGGGTGGAGCGGGTCGACATCGCGCCGGATGATGGTGATTACTTGAGCTTCGAGGTCATCGGGTAATCAGTTCAATTTAAGAATGCTAAGCGGGCGCATGGTGAGGCGTGAGGCTTCAGCTGCAACCGAGCCCTTTAAGTGCGACCAGGCGCGCGGCTTTGAGCTGGCCAGCGCCGTAACGCGCATCTGTCGACGCATAATCCACCGTGATCTCATTACATCCGGAAATGGTGAGCGTCACGGTGCCCCAGTGCTCGAGGACTACGGCTTCTGGATCGAAGGATGCGCCGAAACTTGTCCCTGATGAAATCAGCACATCATCGAAAGTGACCACATCACCGTTCGCGTTACCGACACCAATGAACCAGGCCTGATTGCCGGCATCATCGTAAGTGAACCAGTACATGACCACGCGGTTGTCAGGCAGGTACTCCAGCACCCAGCCTTCGCCGCTGTGCGTGGGATCAAACCAGGAACCGCTGATGTTCGCGTTGGCATCCGGTATGGAATTGGGCCCCGGGCAATCCAGACCTCCCAGTGAAGACAGGCGAACCGGACTGAGGGAGCCGGCACCAAAGCCGCCAACGCTGCTGTTGTAGTTCATCCCAGCCGTAGCGCAACTTTCGAATTCGAGCACAAAACTGCCCCACGGATCGAATTGCACCGTGGCGGGGTCGAAATCCGGGCCGAAAATGCCGCCACGTGGAATAACCACCTCCGTCATCACCACGCGGTTGTCGATAACGCTGCCGACACCCAACATCCAGGCCTGGGTTGGAACATCGGTATCGTAGGTAAACCAGTAGACCGCGGCCCGCGTGTCGTCGATGATTTCGACCACCCAACCTTCGCCAACATGGGCCGGGTCGAACCAGGAGGCGCTGATGCCGGCGACAACCTGGAATTCACTCGCGCCCAACGAGGCTGTGTACGCCTCGAACTCGCCTTCAGTCTGGTCAGCCGTTTCGTCTTCCAATTCAAAAGCGACAAAAATCCGGCCGCCGGCGGCATCCTCGGTAATGGCAGCGCGGCGGGCATCATAAAGAGGGTTGGCGTCCGGCCCGGCATGGGTCAGGCGTTGTCCGGGCAGGCCGAGCGGGACCAGGGTGGGACCGTCCAGGCGTTGTGACCAGATCTCGAATTCACCGTCGATTTCGTCGTCGCCGTACCAGGTCGCCACAAACTGGTGGGCCGCGCCGTGATAGGCGATGGCGGGTTCCACCGCGCCGAAAATCGCACTGCCCGCGCCACCCGCGTTGCTGATCAGGAAATCATTGACCCCGGCCTCGGCACCCGCGGCCGTCAGCAACTGGCCATAGATTTCAAATTCCCCGTCGGGGCGCCCAGCCAAATCATCGTCCGCCGTCCACACCACCAGGTACTCGTTGCGGTCACGGTTCCAGGCCACATCGGGCTCACTGGCCTCGCGCAGGATGTCGCCATCGTTGCCGGAATCGCTGACCCGGATTGGGGCCGGTCCAAGCAACACACCGGTTCCTCCATCGAGACGTTGGGCGAAAACTTCCAGCTCATCGTCCACCAGCAGCCCCGTGTTGTCATCGCCATGCCACACGACCAGAAACTCATTTTCCGTCGCGTTATAGTTTACGGCCGGATTGAAGGCGTCGAAATTCGGATCGTTTTGCGGACCCATTCTGGAAATGCGAAAATCATTCTCGCCCAATGCCGCGCCACTGGCGCCATCGAGTAGTTGGCCATAGATCTCAAACTGTCCGATCGGTGTCGTGGCACTGCCTTCCTCACCACGCCACACCACCAAATACCGATCTTCCACACTGTTGTATGTCACGGCAGGATCTGTGGCGTCGTATGCGCGGTTGCCGTCGGGTCCCATGTCACTGATACGGACATTTTGCGAGCCGATCAGTGTGCCGGTCGCCGCATCGATACGCTGCGTGAATATCTCGAATTCGCCTTCTACCAATGCGCCACTGTCATCATCCCCTGACCACGCGACCAGGTACTCGTTTTGGGTCGGATTGTAGGTCACGACCGGGTTACGGGCATCGAAACTGGCTGTGCCATCGGGCCCCAGAAAGCTGATACGGAAAGCTTTTTCACCCAGCAATTCGCCGCTCCCGGCAGCCACGCGCTGGCCGTATATTTCAGCTTCACCCGGCGCCAATCCGGCACGCTGGTCCGTGCCTTCCCACACCACCAGATATTCATTGTTGGTGGTGTTGAATGCGACGTCCGGTTCGCGGGCGTCAAAATTGCGATTCAGATCCGGCCCCGCATGCGTCAAGCGGGCCGGTAAGCTCCACGTTCCGCCGTCGGCGAGAACGGCCAGGGGCCAATGTGCAACCAGCGCCAGCAGGACCAAAAATGAAGAATTTCTCACGGCCGTTTTCCTACTCAATTGTCATTGTCAAAAACCCAACTGCAACCGTAATTGCAGGAGGGATGGCGATTCATCGACGCCACTTTGGTTCGGGTGGGCGTCGGCTTTGATCCAGTTGATCATGATGCGATTGATCGGGTTGATGTAGTAATTCAGCCCGAGGCCGTAATTGGTTTCCTTCCCGCCGGAAATCGCACCATCCTGCAGGTCGATCCAGCTGACCCTGACGGCCATCTCCCAGGCGCCCTTGCCGCCGATCTCCGGTGACATCCATTCGCCACTCTTGAAGTTGAACCGGCGGCGGCCGTTGATCGTGCGGGAAGCCTCGACATAGCCTCCACTGAATTTCACGTCATCAGCGCCGCTGCGATTTCCGGCATAGTGAATCCACTCTCCCTGCAATGCCCACCGATCTCTCTTCCACACCCCCTCCAGACCCAGGCGGCCGGTTTTTCCGAGGTCAGAAATCCTGCCGGTGCTTACCAGATGCGCGCTGGTGACGGACGACTCGGGCTGCGCCCGGAAGCGCTCGGGCTCCGTCGTATCCTGATACATGGCCGATGCACCGAGCCACAAACGCGACTCACCCAAGCGCAGGCGCCGCCCCGCCCGGACTGCCAGCGCGGCGCCCGCTTCCTTTGCGCCGCCGAAATTCAACCTGTCATTACCGAACAGTCCTGCGCGCCAGCCCCACTGGCTGCCCTTGTGCATGTAAACCAGCCCGGTTCCGTAGTGCGATGTGAGTGCGGCAGGCAGGGCGCGTTCCATCCAAAGATTGAACTGGGAATTCGTAACGCGTTGCAGGCTGAATGGAATTTCGATACGTCCTGCGTAGAATTCGTCTTGTTCGCTGAACCGATAACGCAGCCAGCTTGCTTGTGCACCGTAATCCCCGTCACTGAAATCAGCCAGCGCGTAGTAACTGAGTTTTTTTGTCATTTTGCCACTCAGCTCCAACCGCAATCGCCGCAGATCGACCCCTGACCCCAGGGGTGTTTCGTCCTCATCATATTCCGCAAAGTCCAGGTCCACTCTTCCGCCCACGTTAACCGTGGGACTGGCCACCGCCGGCCGGCAGGACATCGAGCAAATGATCGCGAATAAAACAATTGCGACTTTCAAAATTACGTCACGTGTTGATGCCCAAGCAGCCAATCCACCACGCAGTTGTTGAGGAGTCCAACCTGGACAGCCTGGCAATAGTCATGGCCGATTTCTTCAATCTCAAACAATTCAATCTGCGATGACAGCCCCAAATTCCTCGCGGCCCTGTCCATTTCCATGACCCATTTCCGGGCTCGTTCCAGTCGGTTGCGTCCTTGTTGCCGGTCGATTTTTGGAAGGCAGTTCAGGGTTGCATCGCGCACCGTGTCTTCGCGACCGACGAAGACCGCTGCCGGAACGCGCAGGAACCGAAGCGGTTCGAAGCGGACCCCGGGTAACCTGCGTGTCAAACGGATTCCTCCGGGATATTGCTCTTGGCAGGGAAAGGTGTAGCAACCGGCGCCGCTGAGCGCCGCGCGCGCCACCCATTGCGGGTGGGCAAACATGAATCGCTGCACGAACTGTGCGCCTGCCGAGTGGCCGCAGAACATGGCCTTGTGCCCGGTCCATCCTGTCAGGCGGCCAACTTCATTGAGCATGCATATGACTGCCAGGTCGGCCCGTGGGCCTTTGCCGGCACGTCCCAGGCGCTGATAGTCGCTGCAACGGTCTTTCTCGAACAAGGGCGCAATCAGGGTGACGCCTTTGCCCTGGACCAATGGCCAGATTGACTCGATGAGCAATCTGGCCTTTCGCGAAATGCCATGCACCAGCACGATCACATGATGTGTATCTGAATCTTCAGGCACTGCGAGGTAATAGCGTTGATCCCGCAGATTCTCGAGCCTCATTTTTCGAATGCCGGAGGCAGGAGCAGAAGACTTCATGCGGAGATTGAGTGCTTGCGCTTTCACCCGTTTTGCACTGCCGCCAGTATCGAAACGGTGCCTTTGCGAATGTAAACCTCACCGGTGTTCATATTCCAGACCTGTTGACACAGGTCGATCAAAGATTGCTGATGGGTGATCAAAAGGACAGTTCCGGGCCAGGTCTCGAGTACTTCATGCAGTTTCTCGAGACCTTCAGAGTCCAGGTTGGATTCCGGCTCATCCAATATCAGTATCGCCGGTGTGCCCAATGTGGCCCTGACCAAACCAATCCGGGCGCGTTCCCCGGCCGAAATATTTTTTGCGCCCTGCTGGATTTGATTTTTTGTGTCGTGGTCCATCTTCTCGATCAAAGGGCCCAATTCAAATTCAGCAGCTGCACGCTGCAGTTCGTCATCCGATGCCTCGGGTCTGCGGTAGGCCATGTTGAAGCCGAGCTCACCTTTAAGCAGACCGAAGCCTGCACCAGAGACGCCGATGCTTTTTGCCCGGGTGTCAGGTGACAGGCGTCGCGGGTCGACGCCGCCCAGCTTGACGACCCCTGAGTCGGGCTTGAGCAGGCCTACGGCGAGCTGCATCAGGGTGCTTTTGCCGCTGCCGTTGCGTCCAATAACCGCCACGCGTTCCCCCGCGGCCACTTTCCCTGAAAAATTCCGAATTGCGGGCGCACAATCGACTTTTCTGAATTCAATGGCGCCGGGATCGGTCAGCTGCTCGATATAACGCGAAGCACCCCGGGTAATACGATGCATATTGAACAGCTCACTGAGTTTGTTCAGCGAGATAGCGGCACCTCGGTAGTATTCCTGCACTCGTCCGAGTTCGCGGATGGGCCCGCTCATGAACATCACGAGGCTGATGACTGCCGCCGCGTCTGCCGCTGCTATGCTTTCTGCTGGTAAGCGGAAAACGGCAAACGCGGTAATGATCAGTAATATACCCCCGGCCTCACCCAGACCGCGCAAACTACCCAGCATCAGCCCCTGGGCTGAAGCCTTGCGCTCCAGTTTCTTCCCCAGCCTGTTTATTCTCCTGATTTCGCGCCCTTCCTGTCCCATCACGCGAATCATCGCCATTTCGCCGACACGCTCGACCAGCAAACTCTGAATGCGGATATGGGTTGACCTGAGCACCCTGAGGACCGTCCTGAGATTCTCCCCGAGCCGGAGAGAAACCAGGGTCAGAAGCGTCACCACCAGCGCGGAGATCAAACCAGCCGTCACGCTGATACCCGTAATTATCCCGATGCTGGCCAGCAGGAGGATCGTGTTGACGATCAGTCTGGACAGGCCCAGGCTCAGCCATCGCCGCAGGGATGACAGATCACCGCCGAGGCGCGCGGCCAGTGCGCCGGATGGAATGGAATTGACATCGCGGGCCGATGCGCGCATCAAGCGGCTGAGCAGACGCCGGCGCAGCCGGTTGATGTAGTTCTGGCTCATTCTCTCTGCGGTATAGTGTTCGTGCATGCGCGCGCCCAGCAGGACCGCAGCCAGAAACACCATCATCCACAAGGTGCCAGTAATCGGCGTCTCTGCCTGTTGCAAACCGTTAACCGCATGGCGAATGGAGTAGAACACAGCGGTTACGGTCAATGCCCTTGCCATCCCGTTGAGAATGAGAAGAGCCACAAAGCGCCGGTTATGCTGCCAGAATTCCGCTGGCAGCCTGAACGGGGTGTAGGGCGCGCTGAGATTCACGCTTCAGCTGCTTTTTCGACTGTTCCAATTCGGTCTTTGGACATCAGGCCGAAGCCAAAACCGGGTGCGCCAAGCTCCTCTTTTGTGATAACCGGTACTGCGCAATTGGCCGCAAATTCCTGGCTGGCAAGCGGGCTGGAAGATACGACACCCGACACCGCGATGACGTCATAGCCAAGCTTTTCCAGGTATCCAACACCGTAAATCGCGGAATGTGCATCGACTGCGGCATGAAAAATACCGCTCACCTGGTCTTTGAATTCCGGATTTTTCAGCAGAGCACTTGTTTCTGCCTGCAAGAGTCCATCGGCCACCTCCACAACGATGGCATCAATGTTCCGGTTTCTGAGGGCGTTGCCGAGATAATTCACAATTTCAATCACGGCCTCGTTGCTCAAACCGTAGGTGCTGGCGTAGCCCGCATCGGTGAAATCCAGGGTAGGCGTGGCGCCGGCATCCTGGAAATGCCAGACATCCCCACCGGAGCCCGTGCCGGTGACCTTCATGGCGCCGGTCCTGAACCCATCTTGAACCAGGCCTTTCACCAAATGAGCCGCCGTCGTTGTTTTGCCGGAATTCATGCTGGACCCAACGACCGCATACATCGGAATGTTTCGCTCGTTATGCACGCCCGCATCCGTTTTCCAATCCCTGAGATTCAACGGTACTCCGGCGCTGTTGCCCACGAGACCCAACGGCGTAATTTCTGTCGGATACTTCACCTTTTGATTGCGGTAACGCATCCGGGAAGCAATTCCTCCGGCCGCCACGAGGTGGCAAGGCGCCAGGCTTTCCGGCACGAGGGACTCGTACTGGTCGGGCGCATAGCGATTGCCATAGCAAACCAGAATGTGATCGCCGGGAAATAGCCGGGCGCACCTGCCGCAGGGCAACTCGATCCGCAGATGCTGACGCAGGCGGTCAACCCGGGCAAGAACGAGATCGCCGGGGCTGGGAACAATATCTCCCGTAAGCAGGGTGTGCATCACCGTGTCGGGAACATTCCGTGTTGAAAAAGCCCGCTTCATTGACGCAAACATTTCGAGTGCGATCGGCGTGACATGGGGGCGCTGCCCGGCGCCGTGGCTGCTTACAAGTTTTATGCTGTTCAAGGTCCCTCTCCGGTTGGATCAAAACTGGCACATGCAGCGTATTGCCAGGGACTAAATCGCACTTGAAATTAAGATGAACGCCGATTAAATTTTTCATTAAGAATTCTGCAGGGCGAGGCGGAAGCGGCAGGCTGTAACATTACTGTCACAATTGATCCCTACCATGCGGCTATGAATCCTGCTTCTGCCGATAGCGCTGCGCCGGGCCCGGCCCGTTCGGCCCGTTTTCATCGTTGGCGTGGGCGCAAGGACACGCTGGCGCGCTGGCTGATCGGGGTGGGCGGCGTGTCGGTCATCCTCGCCGTGGTGCTGATCTTCTTTTACCTGCTGCTGGTCGTTTCGCCGCTGTTCAAACCGGCTTCCACGGAGCTTGGGCAAATGGGCTCGCGTCCCGACTGGGCCATGACCGTACCCCTGTACCTGGCCGAGGAAGAACAAAAAGAAGTCGGCATCCGCATTGCGGCAAATGGAACGATCGAGTTCTTCCGCGTAAAGGATGCGGAGATCATTCAAACCATCGCTTTTTTCCCCGACGGTCAGGGTGAATTTCTGCGTGTGAGCGAGGCCATCGAGCACAGCGGTCTGCTCGCTGCCGTCAGCGCCGATGGCCGGGTTTTCCTGCTTCGCCATGTCTACGAAACGCGTTTTGACGGCGGCGTGGAGCAAAGACAGATTATCCCCAGCCTTGAGTTCCCTTATGGCCGCGAGCCGGTGATCGAATTCGCCAGCGCGGACGTGGTGGCGCTGGCGCTTTCCGAAACGGACAGCGGACTGTTACTGGCTGCCCTGGATGCCAATGGTGGTATCGAGATCCTTTCCGCCAGCCGCCGGGAAAACCTGATGACCGGGGAGCTCACGCTGGATTCCAGCCGCTACCGGACACGCCTGGAAACACGTCCGACCACCCTGGCGGTGAGCGGCAACCACAGCTGGCTGTATCTCGGCGATGCCGAAGGCCGCGTTCACAGGCTGGGCCTGCCAGACCTCGAGGTGGCACAATCGCTTGATCTGAAGAGCGGGCCGATTACCAGCATGAGCATGTTGCTGGGTGGCATTTCCCTGTTGGCAGGAAGTGAAAACGGCACGATTTCCCAGCTTTTCCCGGTGCGGGATGAGCACAACCAGTATTCCCTGCAATTGATCCGGCAGTTTCACCAGGGCGCCGCGCCGGTACGGCAGATCATCAATGAACAAAGGCGCAAGGGCTTTGTGGTCCTCGATGAGCACGATGGTCTGGCCATCTATCACAGCACGGCCGGTCGACTCATTCATGCGCAGTCACTGGCGCAACTGCAGCCGCGCGCGGCGGCGCTGGCGCCGCGTGCCGATGGCCTGCTGATCGAGGGGCGTGACGGCACGCTGTACCAGCTCGTCATCGACAACGAACATCCGGAAATCTCCTTTTCCGCGTTGTGGCGGAAAGTCTGGTATGAGAACTACACCACGCCGGAGTATGTCTGGCAGTCTTCCGCCGCCAACAATGAGTTTGAGCCGAAATTCAGCCTGACGCCGCTGGTATTCGGCACGCTCAAGGCGGCGCTTTATGCCATGCTGTTCGCGATTCCGCTGGCCCTGATGGGGGCTGCTTACACGGCGTATTTCATGGCCCCGCGCCTGCGCCAGCTGGTCAAACCCGGCATCGAAATCATGGCCGCCCTGCCGACGGTCATCCTGGGTTTTCTCGCTGGTTTGTGGTTTGCGCCTTACCTCGAAGAGCACCTGGCGGGTATTTTTGCCTTGTTGCTGATCATGCCCCCCGGCGTATTGCTCTTTGCCTGGTTGTGGGACCATTACGATGGCCCGGTCAAATCGCTGCTGGCGGAAGGTTATGAGCCTGTGCTCCAGCTGCCGGTGCTGGTGCTGCTGGGGTGGTTCGCCCTGTGGGTCGCCGAGCCTTTGCAATACGGGATTTTCGGCACCGATCTGCGTTCCTGGCTGAGCCATCAGGCGGGCATCAACTACGACCAGAGAAATGCCCTGGTAGTCGGTTGTGCGATGGGGCTGGCGGTCATACCGACGATATTTTCCATTGCCGAGGATGCCATTTTCGGCGTTCCACGCTCGCTGTCCAACGGCTCGCTGGCGCTGGGAGCCACACCCTGGCAGAGCCTGGTCCGGGTGGTCATTCCGACCGCCAGCCCCGGAATTTTTTCGGCGCTGATGATTGGCCTGGGGCGGGCCGTCGGGGAGACCATGATTGTACTGATGGCGACCGGCAATACGGCGATCATGGACTGGAACCTGTTCGAGGGCATGCGCACGCTGGCGGCGAACATAGCGGTGGAAATGCCGGAATCCGAGGTTGGCAGTTCTCATTACCGCATCCTGTTTCTGGCCGCCCTGGTGCTGTTCCTGTTCACCTTCGTGGTCAATACCGGCGCGGAACTGGTGCGGCAGCGGCTGCGCGACCGCTACAGCTCGCTGTGAAACGGCCAAGGAAGCTTTGAATGAAACTCGGCAAGTGGATCCATACCGGCGCACCCTGGGTCTGGCTCAACGCGGCCGCGGTCAGTGCCAGCATCCTGCTGGTCGGGGGTCTGTTGCTGTTGCTCACACTGCGTGGCACAGGGCACTTCTGGCCGACCGCGGTGCACGAGTTCATCTCGCTTGACGAACAGGGCGCGCAGACCCGGCTGGTCGGCCAGATCCGCGAAAAGGAACACGTCCCCATGGACCGCATGGGTGACCAGGCCGCTTTCCTGGTCGGGCAGGACGGCATGGTAACCCGCATCCTGCTGAAGACCGGCAACCGCGACTTGAGCGGGCAGGATTTTCGCTGGATTTTGCAGGAACAGGTCATACAGCAGAGCACGCCGCTCAGCATGACCGTGCTGGAGCGGCGGGAATGGGGCGTATTTTTCGGCTACGTCATTGGCCTGAAAACGAAAGGGGTTTTACTGCAAAGCCGCGATGTCTGGACTGATTTCCAACAGATGCTGGATCGGGTATCCCGTCTGCGGGACGAGATCGAGCAACTGGAAAAAGACGAAATCGGCAGTATCAACTACCGTCTCGAACGTCTTCGTCTGCAGCAGCGGAGACTGCAACTCGATGCAGTGGATAGCACCGAAGCTTACGCAGACATTGAACGGCAGCGGCAAGCTTTGCAGCAGCAGTACCAGTCACTGGAAGTCCGATTGCAGGCCCTGCATGAATCCATGCAGCAGGATTCGGTGGTCATGCGCACCGCCACGGATGAGGGCTCTGATCGTGAATTGCCCTTGTCCTCCATTATCGAGGCCTGGCGTCCCAATGCGATGAGCACGACAGCGCGCCTGGGCCATTTTTTCCGGCATTTGTGGTCGTTCATCACCGATGAGCCGCGCGAAGCCAATACCGAGGGCGGCATTTTTCCGGCCATTTACGGCACCATCCTGATGGTCCTGCTGATGACGGTGTTCGTCACGCCTTTCGGCGTGGTGGCCGGCGTCTATCTGAAGGAGTATGCCCGGCAGGGCCTGCTGACCCGGACCATTCGCATCGCGGTCAATAACCTCGCCGGAGTGCCCTCCATCGTGTACGGTGTATTCGGACTTGGTTTCTTTGTTTATACCCTGGGCGGCAGCATCGATCGCCTGTTCTTCGAGGCGGCGCTGCCTGCGCCGACGTTTGGCACCGGTGGCTTGTTCTGGGCTTCCCTCACCATGTCCTTGCTGGCGCTGCCCATCGTGATTGTCTCTACCGAGGAGGGCCTGGCGCGCATACCCCGGTCTATTCGTGAAGGCAGCCTGGCGCTGGGCGCGACGCAATGGGAGACTTTGTGGCGTACCATCATCCCGATGGCCAGCCCCGGCATCATGACGGGTCTGATCCTGGCGGTGGCACGGGCGGCAGGCGAAGTCGCGCCGCTGATGCTGGTGGGTGTGGTCAAGCTGGCGCCATCCTTGCCGCTGGACGGTAATTACCCCTTTTTGCACATGGAAAGAAAATTCATGCACATGGGCTTTCATATCTATGACGTGGGTTTTCAAAGCCCCAACGTCGAAGCCGCGCGGCCTCTGGTTTACGCTACGGCAATGCTACTGGTGATGGTGATCCTGTTGCTGAACATCGTCGCCATCCGCATGCGCAACCACTTGCGGGAAAAATACCGGGGGCTGGAATCGTGAGCGCACAGGAACAACTGCCACTCGGCAATGATGCCGGACTGCAGGTGGCAGCGCCTGGGCCGGCCGGTTCGGCGGTGGCGGTCAGCGTGCGTAAGCTGAACCTGTTCTACGATGAGGTTCAGGCTCTGCGGGACATCGATCTCGATATTACCGAAAAGCAGGTCACGGCTTTCATCGGCCCGAGTGGCTGCGGTAAATCGACCTTGCTGCGCTGCTTCAATCGCATGAATGACCTGATAGAGCATTGCCGTATCGAAGGCAAGATCATTCTGGGCGGCCGGAATATCCAGAAGAAGAAAGTGGACGTGGCGGAATTGCGCCGGGAAGTCGGCATGGTGTTCCAGAAGCCCAATCCTTTTCCCAAGTCGGTCTACGAGAACGTGGCCTACGGCTTGCGCATCCAGGGCATCAAGCGCCGCCGGGTGCTGGACGAAACGGTGGAATGGGCCCTGCATGGTGCGGCTCTGTGGGACGAGGTCAAGGATCGGCTGGGCGAGTCGGCCTTCGGCTTGTCCGGTGGGCAACAGCAGCGCCTGGTCATTGCGCGGGCCATCGCGGTGCAGCCCAAGGTCATCCTGCTGGATGAGCCCTGTTCCTCGCTGGATCCCATTTCCACGCTGAAAGTGGAAGAATTGATCAACGAACTCAAGCAGCAATACACCATCATTATCGTGACCCACAACATGCAGCAGGCGGCGCGCGTCTCTGACCGCACGGCCTTCATGTATCTGGGTGAGTTGATCGAATATGGCGATACAAACCAGGTATTTACCAACCCCCGGATCAAGCGGACCGAGGACTACATTACCGGGCGTTACGGCTAGGGAGCAAGGACATGGATAAGCTGAATATCGGGCAGCATATTTCCCGCCAGTTCAACGAGGAACTGGAAAACGTGCGCAGCCAGGTGCTGAAGATGGGCGGGATCGTCGAAGATCAGCTCAGCCAGGCGGTGCAGGCGCTGGTCGAAACGAATGCCGCACTGGCGCGCGAGGTGGTGCAAAACGATTACCGCGTCAATGCACTGGAAGTGGCCATTGACGAAGAATGCACCCGCATCGTCGCGCGCCGCCAGCCGGCCGCATCCGATTTGCGCCTGGTCATGGCGGTGATCAAGACCATCAACGATCTCGAACGCATCGGCGATGAGGCCAAGCGCGTGGCCCGCATGGTGGCCGAGGAAATGAATGGCACCCTGAACCAGGAAATGCGCCAGGAGCTGGAACACATGGGTACCCTGGTGCGCAACATGCTGCGCCAGGTGCTGGACGCTTTTGCCCGTATGGATGTGGCAACGGCGGTCGAGGTCGTGCATAACGACAGCAAGGTGGATTCCAAGTATGGCTCCATCACCCGCCACCTGATGACCTATATGGCGGAAGACCCGCATTCCATCCCGCTTATGCTCAATATCCTGTGGGCGGCGCGGGCCATGGAGCGCATGGGTGACCGCTGCCAGAACATCGCGGAATACATTTTTTATCTGGTGCATGGCCGTGACATCCGGCATATCAGCGTGGATGACGCCGTTGCGGAAGTCGCGCCGGAAAAGGACCATCCTTCCTGATCAGAACAGTATCCATTCGACCGCGATCCTGATTTCCTGACCCGCTCCACCCCCACGGTCATCCGGCTGTCATAAAGTCAGTCTGTAACACGACTGTCACATGCGTTTCTTAAACTTCGCTAACCCAACGTAGCGATTACTTGCGATCAAATGGTTTCCACGCAAACTGGAATATTCCCATGACCAAGACCTTATTGAGCAGCCTTTGCATGGCCGTCGTTCTGTTTGCCCCCAATGCGGCACTTGCCGCTGACGATGCGCTGGAAACACTGGCTAATCGCCTGATCCAAATGCGTGGGAAGGTGGACGAGCTGCAGAGCGAACTCAACATCAAACGCGAGGAGCACCGCAACCGCATGGCCTATCTGGCTGCCCAGCAGTCGGATATGGAAGCCACCCGAAACCGCGAGGAATTGCGCGTGAGCCAACTGGAGAAGGAGATGGCTGACCTGAAAGCGCAGCAAGCGGCAGCGGGATCAAGCTCCGAGACACTGATACCCACCATGAATGCCTATATTCAGCAATTGCGCCGGCAGGTCGAAACCGGCTTCCCATTCAAGCGCGGAGAGCGCGTTGCCGCGCTGGACGACATCTCTTTGCAAATGGGCAGCGGTGTGATCAGCGCGCAGCGCGCTGTGAACCGCTTGTGGGCGTTCATCGAGGATGAAATTCGCCTGTCCAGAGAGAACGCGATCTACACGCAGTCGATACCCCTGAATGGAGAGAACGTGTTGGTCGACGTGGCCAAACTGGGTAACGCGATGCTGTACTTCAGAACGCGCGATCAGAAGTATGGCAGAGCTGTGCAAACGCCTTCCGGCTGGACTTTCCAGTTGCTGGATTCGTCAAAGGACCAGGAGCAGGTGGCTCGCTTGTTCGATTCCTTGCGCAAGCAGATCCGGCAAGGCTACTTCCAACTGCCAAATGCACTAGCGCAATCGGCCGGAGAATCGTCATGAGAAGGCGATTGGCGAAAACAGGGATCCCGGTCCGAGTGCCGGCCGGTCTGCTCACCGCTTTCGTGCTCTCAGCGGGCCTGATCGGCAACGTGGCGGCGCAGGAATCTCAATCGGGTGGCCAAACTGGTGCAGAACCGGCCAAAGTCGTCACCGTCGACCCCAACCGCTCGATGGATGAGTTGCAAGCAGCCTATCAGAAGGAGTACGCCTTCCTCGACGCGCAGATTCGCGATCTGCAAAAGCGGCTGGATGAATTTCAAGCGACCTCGGCCGCGGATGAAAAGAAGGGTCAGGCAGCGATCGATCAGGTCGAAGCAGCCTACGTTGCGCTGCAGGACAAAGGTGATCGCTTGAACCGGCTGTTGGCGGACGCAGAACGTGAAGCCAGAGAATCCGAAGACAGCCAGAATTTGCTGCAAGCCACCTTTGCACAGGCTGGCGCAACGCTGGAGCCTTTCAACATCGAGGCAGTGCGCACACCGGACTATCTCTCGGCCAATGACGAGGACCGGCTCACAACGCTGCTCGACGCCACCCTCTCATTGCTGGATCGGCTCGGCCGGAGACGAGAAGAAGCAGGATCGTTTTTCCTCGCCGACGGAACCGAAGTGTCAGGGAAATTGCTGCATATCGGCCGCATCGCGAGCTTCGGCGTCAGCGACCAGCACAGTGGCGCACTGGCTCCTGCGGGTGACGGAAAATTCAAGATTTGGGCGGAATCGACCGCGGAAACCGCATCAGCTCTGGCTGCAGGAAATCAGCCCTCCAACCTGGGTATTTTCCTCTACGAATCCAGCGAAAGAGCCATTGAGGAAAAGGTCGGAAAATCGGTGATCAGCGTGATCGACAGCGGTGGTTCGATTGCCTGGATCATCGTCGGGTTGGGTGTGGTCGCGGCTCTGTTGATCATATGGCGCATCGTCTTTCTGCGGCGCGCCAGCGCCACCACCGGCAAAGTGATTGCCAGCGTCGGCAGCCTGCTGCACCAGGGCAAGCTCGATGAAGCCCTGAAGCTGACCAAGATGCACAAAGGCGCCACGGCACGGGTCGTCGGTTCCGCCATCCGTAACATAGACCGCGATCGTGAGCACATCGAAGACATCATATCCGAACAGATCCTGCACGAATCTGCACATTTGAATCGTTTCGGCGCAATGATCATGGTCATTGCCGCCGTGTCGCCGCTGCTCGGCCTGCTGGGAACGGTAACGGGCATGATTTCCACCTTCGACATCATCACCGATTTCGGCACCGGAGACCCCAAGTTGCTTTCCGGCGGCATTTCCATTGCGCTGGTGACAACCGAAGTGGGATTGGCGGTCGCTATCCCCGCACTGATCTTCGGTAATTTGCTCTCCGGCTGGGCCGAATCGATCAAGGACGACATGGAAAAAGCGGCATTGCACGTCATCAATATTTACCAGGGCCTCGGCCTGTCTAGAGCGGTGTGACCGATGCTCGGAACGATCTTCCAGGACCTGGGCAGTTACATCGAGGCCGGCGGATGGGTGATGCCACCTCTGATAGCAGCTGCCGTCGTGCTGTGGTTCGCGATCGGTTATCGCATTGCGGCTTTGCGTCGCGGTACCGCCCGCGGCGCGCGCAACCTGGTGTACCGCATCCGTGCAGGCAAGATACCGCACACCGACGGTGTACTGGTGCGCGCCACGGTCGCAGGACTCGCATTGTTCGAGCGGGGCTTGCATGAACTTCGCCCCTACCTCGACGAAGCGTTTTTCGAGGAAGAAAGCGAAATCCGCAAGTTCCGCGCATTGATCATCACCATCGTGATGGTGGCCCCTCTGCTGGGTCTGCTGGGTACGGTCATCGGCATGATTGAAACCTTCAACTCCCTGGGAGACATGTCGTTGTTTTCCCAATCGGGCGGCGTCGCCGGCGGCATTTCACAGGCCCTGTTCACGACCCAGATGGGCCTGGCGGTTGCCATCCCGGGAATGATCGTGAACGGCATTCTGAACCGCCGGCAGAAGGATCTCGAACTGGAACTCGCGCAGATCAAGGACCTTCTTTGCTCTGGCGAAATAACTCCCGATGGAGGTGAATGAGTATGCGTTACCGCGAAAGAAACGAAGGCATACAAGCGATTGACATTTCACCGTTGATCGACATGGTATTCATTCTGCTGATTTTCTTCATGGTCAGTACCACGTTCGTTCGCGACATGAAACTGGAGCTGGAACGTCCGGCCGCATCCAGCTCGGTCACCGCCTCCACCAAGGCGGTTCGTCTGTATGTCGACGCCTCGGGCAACACCTTCCTGGACGGTGAACCGGTTCAGATCTGGGTGGTCCAGAGCCGGCTGCGCGAGCTGCTGAAGTCCAGCACGGCCAAGTCGGTACTGGTGGTCATCGATCAGGGCGTACCCTCAGGCAAGCTGGTCGAAATCGTCGACCAGGCCAGGCTTGCCGGGGCCGCGGATGTTGGTGTGGCAACCGTCGAAGAGGCGGGAACCGGTTGAGATGAAAAGCAGGGAGAAGATTCGTCGCCTCGCCTCTTCCCTGATCTCGATGGTTTTGGGAACGATTCTGGTGCTGGGCACAGTGGTGCTGATCAACCGGTTTTCGACCATACCGCCGCCGAGCCTGGCGGACCTGTCCGGCCAGGTCAAGTTTGAACGCAAGAAAAAGCCCGAGCAGAAACAACCTTTGCCCGAGCCCGTCAAGAAACCCAAGCCACGGCATACGCCGCATCAGCCTCCGCCGCCGCTGAAGGGTCTCGACACGTCGCTTTCGGGCATCGATGTGGGCATACCCGGGTTTTCGGTCAACGATCTGGATGCACTCGACGGAGGCGCACTGAACGGACCCGGCGGCATGGTGATGACCGAAGACACCGTGGACCACCCACCGAAACCGACTTACCAGGCCTCCGTGGTCTATCCTCCTCGGGCTCGCGCCCAAGGCATTGAGGGCTACGTGGATTTTTCCGTGCTGATTGGCGTCACCGGTCAAATCGAGCAGATAGAGATCCTGGAGTCCAGTCCCAAGGGAGTGTTCGATGAAGCAGCAATGCAGGGGATACAGCAATGGCGATTCGAACCGGCCATGTACAAAGATCAGGCGGTGCGTGCCTGGGCCAAGCAACGCATCCGTTTCGACCTGAGCTAGTACCGTGAGCACACCGTCCCGCTATCTGCTACTGCTCGTGCTGGCGTTCAGCCTGGCCACACCTGCGCTGGGCAAGAGCAAAGGAGATGAAGTCAACTACCTCGACCTGGCGGCCCTGATGTTGCGTGACGGCAACCTCGATCGCGCCCTGGTGGCGCTGCAGCAGGTAGATTCGTCGGACGAGAACCTGGACCGGTTGCGCTATTACACCTTGCTCGGCATTACCCATTACCGCCTGCAGCAGTTCCAACCCGCGAGTGACGCTTTGCAACAGGCCGCCAAATCAGAGGGCGCCGATGTGACGGTCTTTGTCTATCTCGCCCAGTCTGATTACCAATCAGGCGATTACGATGGCGCTATCGGCGCCGTTGACCGAACCGGGGATGCGCTTGCGCAGCTGCCATCGCTGCACCACCTCAAAACCCAGTGCTATTGGTTGATGGGCAGGAAGAACATGGCATTGGCGACGCTGGACGCAGCGCAGCTGACGTTTCCCAAGGAAACATCCTTTTTGCGCCGTAAGGTCTTCTACCTGATCGATCTTGGCCTGTTTCAAACCGCGGCCAGGCTCGGGCGCCAATACCTGGACCAGAGCGAAGGCAAGCTCGAGGACTATGTCGCACTCGGAAATGCCCTGCGGTTCAGCAGCCAGCTTGACCAGGCTGCCGCACTGCTGGAGCAGGCTCAAATGCGCTTCCCGACCAGCCCCGAGGTCGGCAAAGTACTCGCCCATGTCTACATCGACCGCGGTGAACTGAGCGCGGCGGCGGACTTGCTTTACGGCGCTGCGCTGCTGCAGCCGGACTTGATGGCGGAAGCTGCCGAACTGTATCGCCGCTCCGGTCAGGTCTACCGGGCTCTGACCATCAACAGCAGCCTGAGCGACCAGCCGGAAAAACTGCGTCAGCGCCTCGCGCTGCTGATTGAAATGCAGAGTTACGAACAAGCCGCTGCGATGGACGATGCGATGTACCGGGTAGGCCTGTTGAGCGACCAGGATCTTGCCTATGCGATGGCTTATGCCCAGTTCAAATCAGGTGCCTTCAAACGTTCTGAGGAGCTGCTGACCAAACTCACACGCCCGGAACTGGTGCGCAAGGCGGTAGAACTGCGCAGCGCCATGCAGGATTGTCAGCAAGCCTCCTGGAAGTGCCTGTGAAATCGTTCTGCGGCTTGCTCCGAGACAGGCTCTGGCACATTGTGGCGCTGGGACTGCTGACTTCGGCGGCGGCGGCCCTGGATTCCGGCGTCACACTGTACGTCTTTTCTGCCGGGGCGCCGGTGAAAGACGTCGAGGTACTGCTGGACGACAAGCTCGTCACCGTCACCGACGATCGCGGAGTCGCGCTAATCACGCCTGCCCCGGGCCTGCATTACCTGGTATTACGCCAGCAGGACCATGTCGTCCTGCAGCAACAGATCCTCAGCCATACAGACGAGATCAGCCAATGGATTGTTGACGTCACCGGCGGCGGATCGGCCATTTTCGATGTCGAATCCTCGGCCCCCAAAACGCAGCCAGGTGCGACGGCCGGCGGCGCCGAAAAGACCCAGACCCCGGGCACCATCAGCGGCCACCTCGTCAGCGCGGATGATGGCAGACCGATAGCAGCCGCGCGTATCTATGTCTCCGGTGTGGCGACGGAGATACGCAGCGGCCCCGACGGCGCGTTCAGCGTGGAGGTTGCGCCAGGCAACTATACCGTTTCCGTGTTGCAGTCCGGCTTCAGTGCGCTGACGCACGACAATGTCGCCGTGGAAACCGGGGCCGGGACCATGCTGGAGCTGCGCCTGACGCCGGCCGGTTCGGAGCTTCCCGAATATGTGGTCGTTGCGCCCTACATCTCCGGCTCCCTGGCCTCGGTGCTGGCCGAGCGTCGGGAGTCCGGAGGGGTCACTGATGTGTTGAGCGTGGAGCAGATTTCCCGGGCTGGAGATTCGGACGCCGCGGGGGCGCTGAAGCGGGTCACCGGGCTTACCCTGGTGAACGGCCAGTACATCTATGTGCGCGGCCTTGGCGAGCGTTACTCCAGCGTGGTGCTGAACGGCGCCCAAATCCCCAGTCCCGACCCCACCCGCCGGGTGGTGCCCCTGAGCCTGTTCCCCACTGACGTGATCGAGGCGGTGGTCGTGCAAAAGACCGCCTCGGCAAACCTGCCGGGGGAGTTCGGGGGCGGCACTGTGCAACTGCGCTCCGTCTCCTTCCCACCGGAGCTGACCGCAAAGCTGACCGTCAAACTTGGCTATGCGGGGAATGCCACCGGGGAAGAGGGGCTGGATTACAAGGGCAGCGGTACCGACTTTCTCGGCTTCGACGATGGCGCCCGCGATCTTCCGGGATCTTTGGCTGCGGCCATCGCGGGCGGTGTGTTTTTGAAGCCGCGATCCTTTACCAATCCGGGCGGCTTTACGCCGCAGGAAATAGAGGTGTTCGGCGAGGACCTGGCGGCGAAGAGTACCTACGATGTCAAGAACAAGACCCTTCCGCCGGATGTGGGTCTGGCCGGTTCATTCGGCAATTCCTTTGAATTTGGCCATGGCAACCGCTGGGGCTTTGTCACCGCCTTCAGGTACGACAACAGCTGGCAAAACTTGCATGAGCTTAGACGGAAATTCAGCGCGGTTTCCAGTGGTTCCGGGCTGCAACTGGCGGACGACCTGGACGTGGACCGCACGCTGAACCTCATCGATACGAGCGCATTCGCCAACCTGGGCGTTGAATTCGCCAAGGGTCAAAAGGTCGGCTTCAACGCCATGCTCCTGCGCCAGACCGAGGACGAGACCAAGATCAGCGAAGGTACAGAGGACAACCAGGTGCTGCGTCGATTCCAATTCCGCTGGATCGAGAACGAGTTGCTCTCCTATCAAGCGGTGGGCTCGCATGCCCTTCCCCTGGATGGCTGGACCCTCGACTGGCAATACACCGACGCCACCGCCACCCGGGATGAGCCCAACACACGTGAGTTTCGGCGGGACGACGACAACGAGGACGGTGTGTTCGATGTTTCCACCCGGCCTGACAGCAACCAGCAGTCCTGGTCGGATTTGAAAGACAAGCTGACGGACTGGTCAGTAGAGAGCAAGCTGCCGCTGCAATTCGGCCGCCACATGCTGACGGTGAGCGGCGGCCTGGGTAAGCTCAAGCGCGACCGTGATGCCAGTATCCGGAGTTTCAACTTTCAGGGCCGCATTCCCAGGGATCTCTTAACGTTGCCGTACTCCGAGCTGTTTACCCCCGAGTTTATCGATCCGGGTTTCCTGCAACTCAAGGAATCCACCCGTGCCACCGACACCTATACCGCCACGCAGAAACTTGATTCCCGGCTCCTGAACCTGGATATGTCCCTGTTCAACGAGAAATTTCGAATATCCGCGGGAGTTCGGGAGGAGGACAACCGGCAGCAGGTTGTGACCGCCGATCTGTTCAATCCCGAGGCGCCCCCGGTCATCGGCGAGATCGACCGGACGGACCAGCTGCCCTCCGCTGCCGTTACCTGGGCCTACAGCCAGAACGCCCAGGTTCGCGCTGCTTACGCCGAGTCCGTGTCCCGCCCGGACTTTCGGGAGCTTGCCCCGGCGCCGTATCTGGACCCGCTACTGGACTTGATCACGGTGGGCAACCCGAAGCTGGTAACCGCCGAGCTGAAAAACTACGACCTGCGCTGGGAGTATTATTTCTCGCCCAGCGAAAGTTTCTCCATCGCCGGCTTCTATAAGGAATTCACGAATCCCATCGAGAAGACCTTCTCGTCCGGCGGATCAGGCCAAATCATCACCCTGCAAAACGCCCTGGCAGCCAAACTCTCTGGTGTGGAGGTGGATTACTCCCAGTCCCTGGGTTGGATCAGGGCACACCATTGGCTCAACTGGCTGGCGGACTTCAAGTGGGGGTTTATCGGCCCCTTCGACTGGGAACATTACTTCGTCGCTTTCAATTACGCCCGGATCGACTCCACCGTGGAGATCGACACCAGCCTGAGCACCCAGACCAATTCGGACCGGCCGCTGCAGGGGCAGTCCCCGTGGGTGGTGAACGTTCAGTTCGGCTACCACAATCCGGACAGCCCCACCGAGTGGTCGCTGCTGTTCAACGAATTCGGCAAGCGCATCTCGCAGGCGGGGGTGCTGGGGCAGCCCGACATCTACGAACAGCCGTTTCCCCAACTGGACTTCGTTTACAAGCGCCACATTGCCAACCGGTGGCGGCTTACGGCGAAGCTGAAAAACCTGCTGAATCCGGACGTGCAGTACACCCAGGGTAAGGAAACCACGCGCATTTTCACGCGGGGGCGCGAACTCAGCCTCGAGTTGCAGTGGGCTTTCTGAAGGACAGGCGTCTTATTTGCCGTCGCGGAGAAACATTACTGTAACAAAGCGCCGGTAACATAAAGCATCTCATGTCCAACCATGGTCATGGGTCTGTTTAGACTTAATTCATATCCCGGAGGAGGGAGCTGGAATGAAAATTTCATTGCGAAAACTTGCCCCGCTTTGCATAGTCGCAGGCGCTTTGTTTATCGGCGAAGCGAGTGCAGCGATCAAGGCGAGCGACGTATTTGACGGTAACTATTTCTCGCCATCGGAAAGTGGGCGCGGTATTTCCATCCTGTTTGCGCCGCATGCGGATGGTTCAATGACTTTTTTTGGAGCGATGTTTACCTACGACGAATTTAACGAGCCGACCTGGTTGATCCTCTTCGGTGATTTCCTCGAAAACCAGTTCGAAAATACCGAGCTGGAGATCGCTCGCGTTACCGGAGGCTCATTCGGGTTCCCGTTTGATGCCGGGGCGGTAAGCGAGGATGCGGTCGGTACCGCGACCGTCAGGCTGGACTCCTGTAACAGTATCTTTTTTGATCTGGATATGGATGAAGATTCCGGTTTTCCTGACGTGACGCTCGGGAACCTCCAGCCGGTCGATGGCCCTGCAGATACTTGTGTCTATAAGACAGAGTTCGCCAGTTGTCCGGCTTTTGCACAGGCTTCCGCCATCGTCCCTCGCGGTTGCGAATTGAACGGTGTGATCACCCAGGACATCCACTTGACCAACAACATCACCTGGGTGTTTAACGGCCTGGTGCGTATCGGCGACGATAACGCCAACTCCGCCACGATCCGTGTTGATCCCGGCACCGTGATGATCGGAAAAGGCGCGTCCAGTGACTATCTCTATATCAGCCCGGGTTCCAGGATCATCGCCAACGGCGCCCCCTACGCGCCCATCGTGTGGACCAGTCCGCAGGACGGGTTTATCGAGGGCACCGTCCCCGCCCCGGGTGACGTGGGCGGCATCGTGGTTTCCGGTAATGCGCCCGCCAACGCGTGTCCAGACGCGCCGTTCAACTGTTTTTCGGAATTTGACGAGACGCAGCGCTTCGGCGGCGACGATCCACACGATTCCAGTGGGGAGCTGTCCTACATTCAGGTGCGCTACGCCGGCTTCGTGTTCGCGCCCAACCGGGAGGTGAACGCATTTACCTTCCAGGGCGTCGGTGACGGCACCACTGTGCATCATCTGCAAGCCTACCGCGGTAAGGACGACGGCGTGGAATTCTTCGGCGGCACTGTGAACATGAAGTATTTTGTGGCCACCGAAGGCGGTGACGACGGGGTGGACTGGGACCTGGGATACAGCGGCAAGCTGCAATATGGACTGTTGTCCTGGGGTGAGGGCTTTGGCGAAGACTTTGGTATCGAGGGGGCCAGCAACCCGGACAGCTTCGACGCCATGCCGCGTGCCATCCCGACCCTCGCCAACTACACTTTCCTCGGCAACGGTCACGGAAGCTCCGGCATCCTGTACAAGCAAGGTTCCGGTGGACGTATCTTCAACACCATCATCGACGGCTTCGGCGTTTCCTGCATTGAGTTCAAAGATACGCCGGCGACCTTTGATGCGGCTGGCACACCGGCGGCACCCAATGAAGACGTGAGCGCGTTTAACGGCGTGATCGTTGATTGCGGCACCAACTTCAAAACCGCGAACGGCGCGCCCTGGACGGTAGATGCGTTCTTCCACAGTGCTGCGTTCATGAACAATCAGGAGACCGACCCGAAACTGACGAATGGCTACATGCCGATGTCCAACTCCCCTGCCTTGTCGGGCGGTGTGCAAGTCATCGACAGCGGGTTTTTCGACCAAACGTCCTACCGCGGTGGCTTTGACGGCTCGCTTGACTGGACCGTTCCCTGGACCTTCCGGCCGAACGGAGGCAATTGATCGCTGAGGTTTGCACGACCGCAAGTTGAGAGACGCCCGAGGGGCCGGACCACCGGCCCCTCTTTTTGTGCGCCCGGCATGGGCGCGCTCCCGTGGAGGTGAAAGTCTGAAAAATATCAAACATTACGGCGCATCGCATGTTTGGATAGAATGGTCCAGGAAGCAACACAAAGCAGCGGAGAATTATGCCAACCCGAATCCTGATCGCTGATGATGACGTGGAACTCACCGCCTTGTTGCGCGAGTATTTCGAAAGTGAGGGCTTCGAAATTCGACTGGCACACGACGGACGCAGCGCGCTGGAAGAGGCCCGTCAGGCAGGGCTTGACCTGGTGGTGCTGGACGTGATGATGCCGGCCATGAACGGGCTGGATGTGCTCAGGGAGTTGCGCAAGGAAAGCCGCTTGCCGGTCATCATGCTGACGGCCCGTGGGGATGATCTGGATCGCATTCTCGGCCTGGAGCTGGGGGCCGATGATTATGTTCCCAAACCCTGTAATCCACGCGAATTGATGGCGCGCATCCGCGCCGTCTTGCGCCGGTCCGGCGGCACCGCCTCCCAGGGTTTGATCCAGGTGGATGACCTGGAACTCAATCCTGGGAATCGGACGCTGCTGAAGAATGGCCGGGACGTGGAACTGACCAGCACTGAATTCAGTATTCTGCAATCCTTGCTGCAACATCGCGGTGAGGTGGTCAACAAGCGGGATTTGTACATCACCGCACTCGGTCGCGAGCCGGTCGCCCATGACCGCAGTGTTGACATGCATGTCAGCAATCTGCGCCGTAAAATCGGCGCGGATGAGCGTGGCGACAACCGCATCGAAACGATTCGCGGCATCGGTTACCAGTACCGGGTTTCCTAGAGCAGTGACCAGCCTTTTCTGGAAACTGTTTCTGACCATGTGGCTCAGTATCGTGGGGTTCTCGGCCACCATTGGCTGGCTCAATGACAAGCTGGCCCGTGAGCAGTGGGCGGAAGAGCCGGCTAATACCTTTTCGCGCGGTTTGTTCCGCATCGGGCAGCGGCTGAAGGTTTCCCTCGCCGAAACGGGTGTGGCCGCGGCGAAAGAAGAATTGCTGGCGATACCGCGGTATTCACGCAGCTACATCTATGTCGTTGACAACAATGACAAGGAGATACTGCAGCGGGACGAAGCCCTTTCCATACTCAGGGACAACCACAGGCGCATGGAAGCAAATGAGGTCATCGATGGTGATGGCCGGAATTTCACCATCTACCTGGTCGACCGCATTCCGCCCACCACCATTCTGGCCCCCGGCCCGCAGGGAACCGCCTTGCGCATCCTGGCTGCCGCGCTGATCAGCGCGCTGGTCAGTTTTTTTCTGGCCCGGTCTTTGACTGCCCCGCTGGATGGATTACGGCTGGCCACGCGCAGAATTGCGGCGGGTGATCTCGATACCCGTGTTGGACAATCGATGCCGCCGCGGCACGACGAATTCAGCGAACTGGCGACGGATTTTGACCTGATGGCTGAGCGTCTGCAGACCATGCAACAGGCCAGCCGCCGTTTACTGCGGGACGTCAGCCACGAGTTGCGTTCACCCCTGGCGCGCCTGAGCGTGGCCGTGGAGCTGGCGCGAAAGAAAGGCGCTGACAACATCCGTTCCGAGCTGGATCGTATCGAACTGGAGGGCGAGCGCCTGGAGTCATTGGTGAACGATGTGCTCGGACTGCTGCGAGAGTCTTCCGAACATTCACCCAAGCAGGATGAAGACCTAGATCTGACGGAACTGCTCGGCGAGTTGGTGGAGGTGGTCAATTACGAGGCGCCACAAGGCCAGCCGGGAATTCTTTGGCAACCACAACTGCCTTTGATTTATCGCGGGGACCGTGAACTGTTGTGGCGTACCATGGAAAACCTGCTGCGCAACGCGCTGCGCCATACCGATCCGATGCAGGGAGTCGATCTCTCGCTTTGGGCCGATACCCACACGCGCATGGTGAACCTGGTCGTCAGGGACCATGGCAGCGGTGTTCCCGAGGCGGAACTGGACAAGATCTTCCAGCCGTTCTACCGCGTACAGGAATCACGCGACCGCTCCAGCGGCGGCCACGGCATCGGCCTCGCCATCGCGGCGGCAGCCGTTGGCCGGCACGGCGGCCAAATCCAGGCCAGTAATGCGCCGGGTGGTGGTTTGAGCGTGCGGGTCAGTTTGCCCTTGCTGACCTGATCCAGTCGCCGGGCCGACGATGTATTTGCGGCATTGCGCGATCTTCTGCCCCAGGCCGCTGGCCGAGGGGGTGTCAACCAATTCCGGCTCTGCTGCATGAGCTTGTTGGGCGTCGTGTCGGCGGCGGCTTGGGTAAAGGCGCTGCTGGCAGGCACATCTTGGCGGTCTTCACCATAAATGCATGTTTGCAGTCAAACCTTAAACTTCTCGAAATAGGTTGGATCAACGTCGTACACCGTACGTTTTTTGACCCCGAGTTCGACACGCTGAAACATTTCGACCAACTTTGTGCCATCGACCAGTTCAATTTGAGGAGCTCCTTCACGGTTAGCTTCTTGGATGGCGGCGTTCGTGAAAGATGACGTGGTAATAATGATGCCTTTCTCAGCTCGCCCGATCATGGCGTTGCGGAAATCGCCAACCTGAGCTCGTGACACCAATTTGACCTCAGCATAGCGCTTGCATTGGAAGAGTACTTTGAAGCTGACAAACGGATTTATTTCCAGGGTACCGTATCCGTCGATTCCTCCGTCGGCTGACCCGCCGGTGATTTCGACATTTTCAAAGCCTGACTCCCGCAGTAACTCCCGAGAGACCTTTTCGAATCCTACCGGGCTCAACGAGCGCAGCATACCAATGAGGCTTAGCTTCTCGGCAGGCTCAATTTCACCAGGAGAGATTTCTTCCTGTTGCAACTGCAACTGATTTTCGCGTTTTTGTTTCCGGGCTTCAGCATGGAACGCGACCCACTTTTTGAAGATTTCTTGTGCTTCGACATCCGATACCTGCGCGTTGCGACCTTTTTCCGTGAGTGTCCAGGTGCCATGCTTCGAAGAATCAAGCAAGCCTTCCCAAACAAGATATTGCCGGGCCCAAGCGACCTGATTTTGAAACCGGCTTCCCCCAGACTTGAGCGTTTCGTCCAGAACGTAATCTGCGAGATTTAGATTTTTAGCAATGCGGTCGCAAACCTCTCGAGGGCGTCCGGAGTCACCGAGGTCACGCAATGCCTCAAGTAGTGGTCCGAACCACTTCGTAAATTCCGCTTTGGATTTACGCACCATCACTTCCTCTTTTGACAGTTAACGACAAGCAGCGCCCTGATCCGGGGTGCAGCACGGTATAGTCACGCCGCATGCATGCCAGGTCAAGCAAATTTCCTACACCATTTACCTATGTTTATTCCAGTAGTTACCTGATGCTCAAGGTCGGGTCGCACTGCTGCCAGACTCGGTGATACACCTTGCAGGAGAGGGTATATGAACCCACTTTGCTTCCAGGTACGGAAATCAAAACTATTTGTTCCTTAACCAGCTGAAAAAGATGGATTATCAAGCCTGAATACTATATATTATTATAGTCTTTTGCAACCGGATATCCAGCATGAACCAGACCGCCACCTCGTCCGTTTTTGACCCCGCTTACAGCACCGCTGAAGCCGAACCCAAAGCCGCACCCAAAGCCGCACATTATGCCGACGATGAGGAACGTCAGCAGCACCGGCAGCATATCGAACACCTGGAAGATCAGATCACCGAACTGGCGGCACACATCCATGCTGCCACCTATCGCCTGCTGGTGCTGATCCGCGAATACGATGCCTGCGACGGCTGGAGTGCGCCCGGTTTGCGCTCCTGCGCCCACTGGCTGAACTGGAAATGCGGTATTGACCTGGGCGCGGCGCGCGAAAAGGTGCGCGTGGCACATGCGCTGAAAGAATTACCCCGGATCAGCGCGATGTTCCGCAAAGGGCGGGTGAGTTATTCCAAGGTCCGCGCCATGACGCGGGTGGCGACGCGCAAGAACGAGCGCTATTTGCTGATGATCGCGCGTTATGGCACCGCGCATCACGTGGAGCGCGTGGTACGCAATTATCGCAAGGTCAAACGCAGCGAGGCACTGGCGTTGGAAAACACCCGTCATATGCAGCGCGAGCTGAGCTGGTATGTCGATGATGAAGGTTACTGGGTGTTACGAGGCCGCTTTACTCCGGAACAGGGCGCGTTGATACAGAACGCTCTGGAACAGGCCATGGAGGAAGATTTTCAGGAGCAGAAAAACGTTGCCGCGGAAATTTCCCGTAACCAATGGGGAGAAGAAATACCGCCCAGATCCGAACCCATTGCTTTCCGCCGTGCCGATGCGCTGGCACGCGTGGCACAGGCTTATGGCGCTGCCCAGGAAAACACCTGTAGTGGGGGTGACCGTTTCCTGGTGCATGTGCATACCGATGTGGAAACCCTGAAAAGTGATGGAACAGGTGCACAGGCCGAACTCGAAAACTTTGGCCACGTTGCCGCGGAAACGTCGCGGCGTTTGGCCTGTGATGCCGGTGTGGTGCACTGGCTGGATGATGCAGAGGGACAACCCTTGAGCGTGGGCCGCAAAACCCGCAGCATTCCCCCGGCCATCCGCCGTGCCTTGCAACGGCGCGATGGCGGATGCCGCTTTCCTGGTTGTACCTGTTCGCGCTTTGTCGATGCCCACCACATCCGCCATTGGGCCGATGGCGGCGAGACCTCGCTGGAGAACCTGGCATTGCTGTGCCGTCGGCATCACCGGCTGGTGCATGAAGGAGGTTTTGCCATCCGTACATCAGCGCACGGCGCCATCGAATTCACCAACCCGGCTGGTGCGGTGATTCCGACCGGCCCGGACACCCGTTGCCGCGGAAACGTTATTTCCCTGTTCACCGCGCACGCGCAATCCGGTATCCACATCACACCCACAACCTCTCACAGCCAGTGGCTGGGCGAGAAAATGGATGATGAACTGGCAGTTCTGGGGATGTTGCAGCTGGAATAGGCAGCATGGTACCACTGTGGTACCATTTATGGATGCCGCCCAGGATAAGGGATCTGATAAGCGAACTGGTGTCTGTGGGCTTCCGGAACAGAGGCGGGAAGGGTAGTCATCGCAATTTCAGACATCCCAAAGGGGTAAATATTGTTATCAGTGGTAAACCCGGGGACGATGCAAAGCACTATCAGATCAGAGAGGTGAAAAGGGCAATTGAGCTGGTATCCGATGAAGAAGCGTAATCAGTTCTTGAAAGTCGTTGAATGGTCGGAAGAGGACCAATGTTTTATTGGCCGTATTCCCGGTCTCGCTTTGGGTGGGGTCCATGGCAAGAATGAGAAGAAAGTCTACGAACAACTCTGTGACCTGGTCGATGAATGGATAAAAATCTACCAGGAAGACGGCATGCCGATGCCGCCCGCGACTGCGGGAAAGCACTATTCCGGGAAATTCAATCTACGAGTCGGTGAAGAGCTGCATGAACGGCTCACCATTGAGTCGATGAAAGTCAGTGAAAGCCTCAATAGCTACTGCGTGAAAGTGCTCAAAGATCAGGTGGGATGGTAAGACATCGCCATATTGGGGTGAAGTAGTGCGCGGTCTGAGGCCTGCCTCGGCGACTGCGGCCCCTCATTCGGGATACAATCTGAATTTCGCACCCCGCAAAAAAGGAAATTGACATGATCAAACATACATTGGGAACACGGTTCACTGCATTCGTTACTTGCCTGGCAATGCTGACGGCATTGGCGCTGGCCGGCTGCGCCGCGGCTCCATCCAACAACGTGCGCATCACCGATGCGCGGGCTTCGCTGGTGCGCTTCGTCGATCGCGACCCCGGCTTGCAGGCCTGGGTGGATAATGCGTATGGCTACGCGGTATTTCCCAGCGTGGGCAAGGGTGGTTTCTGGGTTGGCGGTTCCTACGGCCACGGCATCGTATTCGAACTCGGCGAGCCGATCGGAAGCACGCGCATCATCCAGGGCACGTTGGGCGCCCAGATCGGCGCGCAGAGCTTCGCCCAGGTCATTTTTTTCGAGGACGAGGTCGCATTGCGCAACTTCCAGCGCGGCAATTTTGAGTTATCCGCCCAGGCCACGGCAGTCGTGGTGACGGCGGGTGCCGCCGCCACTACCAGTTATGATGGCGGTGTGGCCGCGTTTATCATGGCCAAGGGCGGACTGATGGTAGAGGCCTCGGTCGGAGGGCAGAAATTCACCTACGAGGCGCTTTGACCTCCATCCGTCAAACGGTTGCCGGAGAAATAATGCAAGCCGTCCGACGAGGTTGAAAATGCCCGTCGGCCGTCGATTGTGGGCGGCATCGCCATTATCGCCGGCACCGCCATTGGCGCTGGCATGTTCTCGCTTCCGGTTGTTTCCGCCGGCATGGGTTTTTTCTGGTCGTTGCTGTGCCTGTTGCTGACCTGGTTTTGCATGTTGCACGCGGGGTTGTTCATTCTGGAAACAAACCTGAATTTCCCGCCCGGTTCGAGCTTCGACACCTTCATAGGCCAGACGCTAGGCCCGCTCTGGAACCTGCTGAACAATCTCACGCTGGTCTTTGTGCTGTATATCCTTTGTTACGCCTTCATCAGTGGCGGCGGTTCAATCGTTGCGCAAACACTGCAGGCAGCACTTGGCCTGGAACTTTCTTCGATGATTTCGGGTTTGCTTTTTTCCTCGCTCATCGCCCTGGTCGTGTGGTTGGGGACCGCCGTGGTGAGCCGCATCACAGCCATCATCATTGGCGGCATGGTGATCAGCTTCGCACTGTCCATCGCGCAGTTGGTCTCAGGGATAAAACCCGCATTGCTGCTGGATGTGCAGCCGAATTATCTGGTTTATTCTTTTGCCGCTCTGCCGGTTTATCTGACCTCTTTCGGTTTTCACGGCATCGTTCCAAGTCTGGTGAAGTTTTATGGCAAGGATCCCGCAAGGATCGGAAAGTGTCTGCTTTACGGGACTTTGTTATCGCTGATCGCATACACGGTTTGGCAAGCGATTACACTGGGTCAGATACCGCGGGAAGAGTTCAGACCCATCATCGCCCAAGGCGGCAATATCGGCCCCATGGTTGCCGCCATCAGCAGTCATCATAAGAGCGGGATGGTGCTGGTGCTGCTGAATACCTTTGCCAATCTTGCCGTCATCTCGTCGTTTCTCGGTGGCGCCCTCGGTTTGTTTGACTACACCGCCGATAAATTCAACTTCAGGGATGATCGCTTCGGACGCCTGCAATCCACTGCCGTCACCTTTCTCCCGCCGACCATTGCCAGCATGTTTTTCCCCAACGGGTTTATCTTCGCCATCGGCTTTGCCGGCCTGTTTTCAACCGCCTTTACCATCTTTATCCCGGCCATGGCGGCACAAGTCAGCCGCAGAAAGCTCGGAAATCCTTTGTTCCGGGTATGGGGTGGCAATGGCCTGATCTACTTCATGTTCGCTTACGGCGCACTGATCGCGATATGTCATCTGCTGGCGTCAGCGGGATGGCTGCCGGTGTTCGGATGATGCTCCTTCAGGCCCGGTTTTGAGGAAAAGCCAGCACGGCATCGATGGCGTCCAGGTCCACGAGCCGCATCAGCAGACGATCCACGCCCAAAGCCACGCCGGCACATTCCGGCAGGCCGTGTCGCAGGGCTTCGATCAGACGGTAATCGATGGCTACGGCTTCCTCGCCACGAATGCTGCGCAGGCGGTTATCCCTCTCAAATCTTTGCAATTGTTCCGTGGCATCGGCCAACTCCTGGTAACCATTGGCCAGCTCTGCCTGGCCCAGATAAACCTCGAATCGCTCCGCCACGGCCGGTGCGTCATTACGAATGCGGGCGAGGGCTGCCTGCTCGGGCGGAAAATCAAATACCACCGTGATGGATTCGATATCCAGTGCCGGCTGGATGATGTGCGTGAGCATCAGATCCTGCCATTGGTGCTGGTCCAGCGGACCCGCATGTATGTTTCGTTCCTGCGCGTGCATGGCCCATTCCGACTCATCGGCCGCAAATGGGTCAAGCCCGGTGTGCTGCAAAAACAGGTCACGGTAGCTGTGGCGTTCCACTTTCCATGAATCAAATCTTCCGCCGGCGCAGTGCTTGACCAGTGCAATGACTTCATCGGCCAGCTGCAGGTAATTCCATCCCCGGTGATACCACTCCAGCAGGGTGAATTCCGGGTTGTGCCAGGATCCGGATTCACCGGCGCGGAATACCCGTCCCATTTCGTAGATATCGGTCAGCCCCGCGGCCAGCAGTCTTTTCATCGGATATTCCGGTGAAGTACGCAGAAATCGCGGCGGCGAAGAGTCGGTGCGCATGCCGGCAATATTGGGATCGGTATTGCCGGCCAGGGACAGGATCGCCGTTTCCACTTCCAGCACCTTGCGGGCGGCAAAGAAGGAGCGGATATCCGCCAGCAGTTGCGCCCGGGCCTCAAGCGCCAGGCGTGAAGCTGCAGGCCGCCATTCAGTAGTATCAGGCTGGTGCATCAGAGCCGCCCTGTTCAGCGATGCTGAGCTGCAATCCCATCAGGCGCAATTGCTGCATTTCCAGGTGCAGGTCAGCCAGGGTGAGCGGGTGTGTTTGCAGCCACTCCGCCGGGAAAACAACGCTGATCTCATGGTCTGCCGCGTTCAGCCTGAACGCGGGAATGGCCAGGTCATCCCGCGAGCGGCACAGGATGCAGGCAAAGCGCAAACAAAAAAGGGTGAAACGCAATGGCTCGTGCATCCGGTTTGGCAGCGGGCGGGCAAAGTCCCGTGGAATCACACGCCGGTGATGTCGCACCAGCGCCGCCAGGAACTGCTGTTCCTGCAGAGTAAACCCTGCCATGTCGGAATGTTGCACCAGGTAGCCGGAATGCTCCTGGTAGTGGCTGTGGGCTATGCTCAGGCCTGCTTCATGAAGATCAGCGGCCCAATGGAGCAATTGCCGGTGAGCGGGTTTGAGAAAGGCGGCATCCTGGATCTGGTGGAAGGCGTCCAGTGCTATTTTGCGCACCCGCTCCACCTGTACCCGGTCCACGCCATGGCGGGCTTTAAACGCTTGAATGGTATTTTCCCGTGGGTCACGATTCTCGATGCGACCCAGAAGATCATGCAATACGCCTTCGCGCAAAGCGTAAGGAGAAGTCTTGAGGTTTTCCAGCTCAAACACACTGAAACAGGCGCTGAGTATGGCAAGGCCGCCGACCAGCACTTGCTGCCGGTCCTCTGCCAGGCCCGGTAGCTGTACGTCTTCTATGGTTTTGAAGCTCAGGAGTTTGTCCCGCAGACGGGTGATCGCGGCCGCATCGATGTCTTTTTCCACCCAGCCCATCTGGCGGCATATCCCGGCAACAGCCAGCACGGTTCCAGAAGCGCCAATGACGGTCTGCCAACCGGCTGCAAGATACTGCGTGCGCAACTCCTGCAGATCGGCCAGCACACAGTCGAGCGCCCTGGACCAGCGTTTTTCCGTGAGCCGGCCATCGGCGAAAAACCTCCGTGTGAGTGAAACACAACCGTGCTGCACGCTTTCCATTTCGATGGGTTCCAGGCCTTCGCCAACCACGACCTCGGTACTGCCGCCGCCGATATCGATCACCAGCCTGCGTTCCTCGTGGCCCGATACACCTTGCGACACACCCAGATAAATCAGGCGTGCCTCCTCCCGGCCGCCGATGATGTCAATGCTGCAGGAAAGACCGGTTTCGGCCACCAGCAGAAACGCATTGGCGTTTTTCAGCCGGCGGAATGTCTGCGTCCCGACGGCCCGCATATTGTCGCTGGGGATGCCACGCAAGCGCTGGCCGAAACGCGCCAGGCAAGCCAGCGCTCTGCGCTGGGTGTCCTGATCGAGCTTACCCTCCCGGTCCAGACCGCCGCCCAGGCACACTACCTCCCGGATGCGGTCAATGACCCGCAACTCGCCATATTCCCGGCGCGCCACCAGCAGATGAAAACTGTTGCTGCCGAGGTCAATGGCAGCGTAGGTATCGGAACGCTCAGGCGCTGTCATGCCCGCAATTCTAGTACTAGGCCAGCTCCCTGACTATTTGAACTTGAAGTTCAGGTCGAGCTGTAGGCGGTTGAAATCCTGTGGATTGCCGGATGCCAGATCGATCTTGTTGAGGAAATAAGTGGCCTGGAAATTCCAGTTGTCGTGGAAGGCATAGGTGGCGCCGAAAATCGAACCCTTGGCATCCGTGCCGCCGTCGCCAAAATCAGAATCGGCCAGCAGACCCAGCACCGCATCCGCCTCCAGCTTCCGGTAGGCATAGGAAAGGTCCCAGGTCCCGCGGGACTTTGCCTTGCCGTATTTGAGCCCCAGGGTGTAGCCCTTGTTGTCATCATCCGCATCCTGATTTTCAACATAATTGCCGAAGACTCTACCCGGGCGTCCGAATGCATCGAAGGCAAGTTCGGCAAATGCCTCTACTTCCTGGTAATCGAACAGATAGGTCTGGCCGGCCGCATCAAAGCTGTTGCTGGCAAAGTCCCCGTTACTGAAAAAAGCTCGTTTGCCCGCCGTATCGAACTGGTAATAGCCGGCACCGGCAGTCACTGAGGCGTGGTCGCCCAGCGGCAATTTCACACCTGCCTGAAAGCCGTAGGAAAATTCCTTTTGTTGTTTGTTGCTGTCGCTTTCCAGCCAGGTGCCGAGACCGACCGCGAAAAATGTACCGTTGTTGTACAGCAGGGATGCTCCCTCGGGTCTCCAGTCAGCATCCCAAAGCAGGCCAGTGTCGCCTGCGCGATATAATTGGTTATTGAATTTGCCACCCACCAGCAAGGCATTGGTCAACCCCGACCATTGGACATAGGCCAGATCCAGATTGATTTGTTTGCTGGATCCACCGCCACCCAGTGTCTGGTTGGTGGAAACGGGATCATCGTTGCCGCTGGCGAGGCCGAATCCAAGCTGCAAATCATCGGCCACGTCCGCTTCCAGCAGGAAACGCGAGCGTATGCGGTTGCGATTGCGATCGATGCTGGCGTCGAAGTTTTCATAGCGATAGCGAAAATCACCTGACCAGCGCATGCGTTCGGTCCAGGCAACGGCGGTCATTTTCTCATCCACCCGGGTGGCAATGGCCTGGTCGATTTTCTCATCGAGTACGCGCTCGTCGAGTATGCGCTCATCGGGCGCAGTGCTCGAGGTGGACGCCGGGGCGGCCTGCACGGTCTGCCTGGAATTCTCCAGTTGATCGAGCCGTTGCGACAACAGGCGGATCTGTTCGCGTAAAGCCTGTACTTCTTCATCACTGACCTCTGCCTGCAAGACAGGGGAGGATACGACCAGTATCAACCCGAACAGGACCATGTAATTTTTCATTGTTCAATCTCCAACAAGGTGGATTTTTGTGGCAGATCGCAGATCGTATGTGCCTGTGATCGACCGACAGTTTTCTTTTGCCAGCGCTAAAACCGGGGTAGTTTATTGCGATTGTGTGACAGTTATGTGACGGCAGTACTACGATATTGAAATGTAGCATTGGATTTGTGACAGAGTGAAACAGAGCAGCAGAATGTGCCTTGGAGCTTCATGGTCGAAAGCAAAAAAAGCCCGGCATAAACCGGGCCAGTGTCGAGCGAGATTAAATACTTCCCGCGTCAGTTCAGTTTGGTCATTTCTCGCGCCGCCACGGGCGCCGGCAGAGGAATGTAGCCATCTTTCACCACCACATTCTGGCCGCTGCGGGAAAGCACCATGCGCAGGAACTCCGCGGTGATCGGGTCGAGCGCCTTGCCGGGCTCCCTGTTGATGTAGATGTAAAGAAAACGCGCCAGCGGATAGGAGCCGTTGATCGCGTTTTCCGGCGTGGCGGCGACGAACGGCTTACCCGGCCCGCTGGCCAGCGGCACGGCGCGGACCGAGGACGTGGTATAGCCGATGCCCGAGTAGCCGATGCCATTGAGGGATGAACTTACCGATTGCACGACGGAAGCCGAGCCCGGCTGCTCGTTGACCGTGTTCTTGTAATCGCCTTTGCACAGGGCGTGTTCCTTGAAATATCCATAGGTCCCGGATACGGAATTACGGCCGTAGAGCTGGATGCTGCGGCCGGCCCAGGAACCGCTCAAATCGAGTTGCCCCCAATGGTCCAGGCCAGCGGGTGCACCACAGGTTCGGGTCGATGAAAAAATAGCGTCGATCTGTTGCAAGTTCAATCCTGCAATGGGATTGTCCTTGTGCACGAACACGGCCAGCGCATCGATGGCGACGGAAACGGGGGTTGGCTTGTAGCCTTGCTTCTTCTCAAATGCTTCGATTTCATTGTCCTTCATCAATCGGCTCATGGGACCCAGATTGGATGTGCCTTCCGTTAACGCCGGCGGTGCGGTGGAAGAGCCCGCCGCCTGGATCTGAACGTTGACGTTCGGGTAGATGCGTTTGAATTCTTCTGCCCATAGGGTCATCAGGTTGGCCAGGGTGTCCGAACCAACGCTGGACAGATTGCCTGAAACGCCGCTGACTTTTTCATATTCCGGCAAGGCGGTATCAACTTTTGCCTGCGCCTGTACCGCTACTGAAGCGAGCATGCCGAGCAAGCCGGAAAGTATGACGGGAAAGGTAATTTTCATGTCTGTAACTCCGTGGCAAGAATGGCGTGGATGCGAAAACTGCCACAGATGTTAATTGGAGCATGTGACAGTAGTGTTACAGTTCCTGAATGGCCTGATGCCGTAGATTACAGGATGTGAATTCAGACTTGCCGATTCTGATTCTCATGTCGGGAATGGCCAGTCACGCTGCGCTCGCGAGGAAATACACAGACAAATTCACTACCTTCCCCCAGTTCGCTGCGGATGATCAGCCGGGCTTGGTGGGCGTTCATCACGTGCTTGACGATGGCCAGTCCCAGGCCCGTGCCGCCGGATTTTCGGGCCCGGTCCGAGCCTACGCGGTAAAAGCGCTCCGTCAACCGCGGCAGGTCGCGCTGAGGAATTCCTATGCCGGTGTCCTGCACGGAAAAACGCGGGCCTTCTGCGGAATCCCGCCACGAGACGGTTATGCTGCCTGCATCCGGCGTATAGCGGATTGCATTGATGATCAGATTGCGAAAAGCGCTTTCCACATCAGCAAAAATCCCGCTGAGCCACAAACCCGGCTCGATGTTGAAGTTCAATACGTGCCGGCCCTGGCTGATTTCCCCGGCCTGTTCCTTCAGTTGCTCCAACATGGCCGGGATATCGATTTCCCGCTCTTCACCCTGAATTTCATCACTCTGCAATCGGGACAGCTCGAGCAGGTCATCGAGCAGCGCCTTCATTTGCAGCGCCTGGGCATGCATGCGTTGCACCGCTTCCGCCACGTCGCGGGCGGAATGGTTTTGCAATAATTCGAGATAACCCAGCAACACCGTGACCGGGGTCCTGAGTTCGTGGGAAATATTGGCAACGAAGTCCCGCCGGATCTGCTCGAGGTTGTGGATATCAGTGATGTCACGCAGCACGATCAGCCTTTGATCCTGTTGAAAAGGAATAGCGGTGACCTGGAGCCACCGGTTGTCATTGACGGGCGAGGGCATTTCCAGTGTGTTGTTCGCCCGGTCTGCCGCAGATAACCAGGCAGCAAAATCGGGATCGCGTAAGAGATTGGTGACAGCCTGCCCAAGGTCTTGCGGGACTTTCAGACCAAGCAGCGAAGTGGATGTGTCATTGCACCAGGTGATCGTATCATCCGCATCGATGACCAGCGTGGCGTCCGGCAACGCATTGGTCAGACCTTGAAATTCGGCGATCATATTTTTGTAGCGCGACTCCTGTTGCCGTTTTTGCCGGTCAAGCGCCCGAATGCTGTCGAAAATTTCTGCCCAGATGCCGTAGCTCTCCGGCACGTCCTGTTGCGGGTGCTGCACCCAGCCGTGCAGGCGCCAGACATGCAACAGGTGCCATACCGCATAGCTTGCAAGGCCGATACTCATGGTCAGGACCGGGTGGCCTGTCAGCCAACCGGTCAAAAACAGCAAGATGGCGGCGGCGGCAAATCTGCCGCCATGGAATTTCCAGTTGCGCACGGTCATGGGCGCCGCCTATCGATTCCTGCTCATCGCTCTCAGTCTTCGGCCAGGAAACGGTAACCATAGCCGCGTACCGTTTGCAGATAGTGACTGACACCGGCAGGTTCGAGCGCTTTTCTCAGCCGGCGGATATGCACATCGACAGTGCGCTCTTCGAGGTACGTGTTAGCACCCCACACGTGATCCAGTAATTGTCCCCGGCTGTACGCGCGCCCTGCGTGCGACATGAAAAATTCCAGCAGGCGATACTCTGTCGGCCCCAGATGTATTTCTCCGCCTCTATGGCTTGCGCGCCGGGAAATCGTGTCCAGCAGGAGTTCTTCGGCGAAGATCTGACCCTGGTTGTCGGCGGGCGTGCTGCGCCGCAACACCGCGCGGATGCGCGCCAGCAGTTCCCGTGGAGAAAAGGGCTTGATGACATAATCGTCGGTACCGGCTTCAAGACCGCTGACCTTGTCGTCTTCGGACACCCGGGCCGTAAGCATGATGATGGGTATTTCCTCAGTGAGAGGTTCGCGCCGCAGACGCCGCGTTAATTCGATGCCGCTTACTCCGGGCATCATCCAGTCCAGAAGAATGATATCAGGACGAAGCCTGCTGATGGACTCGAGTGCTTCGCGGGCGTCAGCGGCCAGCTGCACCTGCATACCGGCCCGCTCCAGCGCAAAGGCAATCATTTCCCGAATGGCTGCTTCGTCATCGACCACCAGGACCTGGGGCTGATTTGTGCTCACATCGGCATCCGCTGACTGTTGCTACAGCCCATTATAGGCGGGCGTGTGACAGTTTGATGACAGAATGATTGTGTCGCTTATCTCACTGCGGCGCCGGCTCGCCCTTCATTTCCGACTTGACCAGCTGGATCTGCAACTCGTTCAGGCGCGCCGTGATGCGCGCACGTTCGTAGTAGTCCAGGTCGTCGCGAACGGCCAGTTTCTGCAACTGCGTGACTGCCTCAGGTGTGCCGCCGCGCAGAAAATAGGACTCGGCCATGGCTTCCTCGCCACGGATGTTGTCACCGGCCGAGTTGGCAGCGCGCGCATACAGAACGTAGAGGGCGGGGTCGTCAGGGTGACTCAGCAATTGCTGCCGTAACACCACGCTGGCGGTCTCCGCCCGCCCGGGTATGTTGTCGTGCAGCAGCGCATCACTGTAGGCCATGGAGATGGCATGATTACCCGGAAAATTCTGATACAGGTCTGACAGCCGCTGCAGGGCATCATCCACGTGGTCGGTTTCCACATCCAGGGCGGCCAACTGGACTTCATACGCGAGTTGCTGCTGACCGCCATCCATCAGCCTGGCCAGTATCCTTCGTGCTTCAGTAAAGTCGCCCTTGCGTTGCACGGTGATGGCGATGCCGTAGTCCACCGCATCCCTCTCGGCCTCACTGAGGTCGTCACGCTGCTGGCGAAAGCGGAAATACTTCAAAGCCGTATCCGGGTAGGTCTCACCGGTGGCGCGTAACCTGGCCTGCATCAGGTAAAAATCCCTGCCATCGGCAGGGGCTGGGACCGGCAAGTTCTGTGCCCGGTCATTGGCCTCCGCGATCCGGCTTGTTGTCACGGGGTGGGTGCGCAGGAATTCCGGCGGCCCTTCGCCCATGGCCCTGGTGATGTGGCTCATTTTTTCAAAAAACTCGCCCATGCCGTTTGGGTCGTAACCTGCGTTGGCCAGGGTCTGGATGCCAATGCGGTCGGCTTCGGTTTCATTCTGCCGGGTGAAATAGATCTGAGCCTGTTGGGCGGCCGCCGTGCCACTCAGCAATGCACCCTGGATGGCTTCACCGCTGCCGCCACCCGCCAGCACCAGGCCCAGCATGGCCAGCGCCAGCGGAATACTCATGGACTGGGAGTTTTCAATGGCGCGGTATAGATGCTGCTGCGTGATGTGTGCGATTTCATGCGCCAGCACACCTGCCACTTCATTTTCATTATCAGCAGCCAGGATCAGTCCGGTGTAAAGCGCCACGACGCCACCAGGGGCGGCGAAGGCATTGACCACCGGCTGGTCGATAACGGTGAAGGTGAACTGTTTGTCCGGGCGGTCGCTGTGCGCCACCAGCCGGAAGCCCATGTCCTGGAAATAAGCGCTAATCAATGGATCTTCGTTCAGTACTTCATAGGCGCGCATTTGACGCACCAGCGCCTTGGCGTATTCTTCTTCCTCTTTGCGTGACAGGATCAGGTCCGCCGAAGCACCCATGTCGGGTAAGGCCACGCGCTCATTCTGCGCCACGCTACCGTAGCTGATGGCAAGAGTTGCCACGGTAACCGCAATACGGGTCATATTGTGTTTTGCAAGCTTGAACATCTGGGCGTCTTTTCCGCTGAAGCTGTCGCTCATCAGACAGCAGGCCCATGTTACAGGTTCGTAGTCATAAGGAGCTGTAGTTTAACGTGAAGTTCATCAATACGGTCAAAGCTCGCTGTCTGCCATCGTCCGGCCGAGGAGCCGTTCGATGGCTTGTTGCATTGTAACAACATCCCTGTCCCGCATCAGCAACAGGAAGGATACCGTCGGGCCTGCGATGGCACGTGCATGAAATTCATTGAGTGATTTAAATCAGTAACTTGTCCCGGTCTCGTGCGGTGTGGCCGCAAATGCCCGGATGTGCCTGGCGGGATCATTGACACGGTGTTGTATTCCTGCCATATTTCACCCCGTATCAAGTCAAATCAGTGTGATATGAGTGCGGGGACTGCAAATAAAATTTAGCAGCTTGATAGCAATCCTGATCGGTCTGACGCCTTGTGCGGCCAGCGCCCAAGGAGTGGGTTTGCCCATTGCCAGCTATGTTGCCGGCGGTGCTGGTCTGACTTCATTTTATGTTCTGGGTTTTGAGCTTGGGCCCTGGCAGGAATACCTCGCCCAGGAGTTGACCCCGAGCTATATGCTTGCGGATGACGCCACACCGGTGCGTGTCAGCTGGTTACGCTACAGCGATGTGAAGATCTTGCCCGACTTCGCGGGTTATCTGGGATCGGAGCCGGACACTTATTTCAACCTGAACGTCGAATGGCAATCTTCCCGGCAGTATGTCGCTGTCCAGCCGGATGCCGATGCGCAGTTCGCGGGCACACTGTTTGAACGGAAGTATTTTTCGCCTGGCTTTGAGCAGCATCTGAACGACAATGGTGTACTGGGTGTGGCCGCGGTCATTGCGTATCAGCGCTACAGCGCAGCCAATCTGGGTTTGTCGTCAGTAACCACACCCGACAACGCATTCTTTCCGGGTTCGCGTCTGGTTCCCAATGAAGAATCCGGTTATGGCACGGGTGTCCGTCTGGCTCTGCGCCAGGAAATGTTTCATGGTTTTGCGTTCGAAACTGCGTTCCAGTCACGCATCGACATGGATGAGTTCGCCGCCTTTCGCGGGGTGTATTCAAACGCGGCCGATCTTGACATCCCGGCACGCGCGCGGGTCGGTCTGGATTTCAAAACTGGTGGACGTTCGTCGCTCAATGTAGCGATCGAACGCGTGTTATACAGCGACATCAATGCTTTTCCCAGCCGCTTCTTGCCCAATCGCTTTCTCTCCTTGCTTGGCGACTCTACCAGTCCGTCATTTGCCTGGGAGGACCTGACGGTTTACAGCGTTGGCTGGACATGGAGCGACGGCGCCGATGAGCAGTGGCAGATTGAGTTCACAACCCGGCCGCAACCTTCTCCATCTTCCGTGTTGCTCAGACAGGCTCTGGAAAGCGATTTGGCCAATAGCGCCATGACCATCGGCTACTTACGCCGCACGGGCCGGACCAGCCATCTGAACTTCAATGCGGCCTATGCCCCTTCTGAATACGCGTTTGGCGGCAGTGTCCTGGGCATTACGACCGACAATCTGGATCAGCGCATTGAAGTCGAGGCACTCTGGACTTTTGCTTTCTGATATCCCGTCACTCCGGTCTGAACCACAGGCCATATAATTTCTTTACGCGCCAGGACAGGAATGCCCTGGCAGGGTGAGGGGAAGCCGCTTGGAACTGCTGAAGAACTGGTTTAAACGATCTTTTTCCGACCCCCAGGTCGTGATCCTGGGAGTTGTTCTCCTTATTGGTTTCGCGGTTATTATCGGTCTGGGAAATTGGCTGGCGCCATTGTTTGCCGGTCTGGTCATCGCCTATTTGCTGGAAGCGGTGGTCGCTGCCCTGCAGCGGCTTGGCCTACCCAGATTGCCGGCGGTCATACTGGTGTTCCTGGTATTCATGGCCCTGATGTTGTTTCTGTTGCTGGGGTTCGTGCCGAAAATATTGCGTCAGCTCACTCAATTGGTGCAACAGTTTCCTGACTACCTGGTACAAGGCCAGGACTTGCTGAAACATCTTCCGGAAAAGTATCCCCAGCTGGTCTCGGAGGAGCAGGTGCAGACATTGATGGGTAGCCTGGGACAGGAAATGGCAAACACTGGCCAGCAACTCCTGACCTGGTCCCTGTCTTCTGTTGCGGTGGTAGTCGGTTTGGTCGTTTTCCTGGTGCTGGTTCCGGTTCTCGTGTTCTTCTTTCTGAAGGACAAAGAATTGATGATCCGCTGGTTCTTGGGTTTGCTGCCGCCGGAACGCTCATTGGTGACCGAGGTTTGGGCCGAGGCCGAAATGCAGATCGCCAATTACGTGCGCGGCAAGGTGACGCAGATATTTATTGTCGGATCGGTTACCTATATCACCTTCATTCTGTTGGGGCTGCAATACTCGGCCCTGCTGGCCACACTGGTCGGGTTTTCGGTGCTCATTCCCTATATTGGGCCAGCGGTTGTTACCCTGCCGATTGCGCTGGTGGCTTACTTTCAGTACGGATGGGGCTGGGAATTCGGCCAGGTCCTGATTGCCTATGGCGTGATCCAGGCGCTGGATGGCAACGTGCTGGTGCCACTGCTGTTTTCCGAGGTGGTCAACCTGCATCCGGTTGCCATTATCCTTGCCATACTGGTTTTCGGTGGCATGTGGGGGTTCTGGGGAATTTTTTTCGCCATTCCGTTGGCCACCCTGGTGCAGGCGATTTTGCGCGCCTGGCCCCGTCATGGGTTGGTGGAACACAAACTGGAATTACAAAGCCGCGGAAGCGAAATCAGCTAGGCGCGAGCGTTCACCGCGCCGCAGTGTGATGTGCCCTGCATGCGCCCAGTCCTTGAACCGGTCCACAGCGAAGGTCAATCCCGAAGTGGTTTCCGTCAGGTAGGGTGTGTCGATTTGTTCGACGTTTCCCAGACAGACCATTTTGGTTCCGGGACCCGCGCGTGTCACCAGGGCTTTCATCTGTTTCGGCGTGATGTTTTGTGCTTCGTCGATGATGACGAAACGGTTTAGGAATGTCCGGCCGCGCATGAAGTTCAGGGCGCGTATTTTTACCCGGCTCGCCAGTAAATCGTTGGTCGCGGCCCGGCCCCATTCGCCGCCCTCTTGCGGTTGGGTGAGAACTTCGAGGTTGTCGGTCAAAGCCCCCATCCACGGGGTCATTTTTTCTTCCTCAGTTCCAGGCAGGTAACCGATGTCTTCGCCGATGGGAACGGTGGCCCGGGTTACGATGATCTCTCTATAGCGTTTCTCATCCATGGTCAGCGCCAGGCCGGCGGCCAGGGTCAAAAGAGTCTTGCCCGTACCGGCAGTGCCCATCAACGTGACAAAATCGATGTCCGGATCCATCAGCAGGTTGAGGGCGAAATTCTGCTCGCGATTACGCGCATGAACACCCCATACATTTTTGTGACCCGGATAATAGTCGTCAGCCAGTTGCAGCTTGACCAGGGTCTTGTCCAGACCTTTCACGATGGCCTCGACGCCGCTGTCCTCGCCAATGGAAACGCACTGGTTTGGGTACCAGCCACTTTCTCCTTTCAGGTTAAAACGATAATAAGTCTTTCCACCCTCATTCCAGGATTCCAGTTCCGGGTAAGCCTCCCAGAAATCTGCTGCATGGTTGCGCGTGCCGCGGTACAAAAGGCTGAGATCATCCAATGCCCGGTCGTTGTAATAATCTTCGGCCTGTACGCCCAGAATAGCGGCTTTGATTCGCAGGTTGATGTCTTTCGAAACGAGTATGATCTTGCGTGTGCCATCCGCTTTTTGCAGCGCCAAGGCGGTACTGAGAATTTCATTGTCAGCGAACGAACCATCGCGCAACAGGCTGGAGTGGGACTCGGGCATGCTGGTCTGGAAAAACAGTTTGCCACTGCTTTTGGAGAGATCAAGCCCATCCGGAACGATCAGGTCAAGCCCATCATCAAGATGACTTACTTCCTGGCGCTCCATCATTTCGCCGATGAAACGGCTGACTTGCCTCACGTTACGGGCGACTTCGGACAAGCCTTTCTTTGCTGCATCGAGTTCTTCCAGCACCATCATGGGCAGAAAAACGTCGTGTTCTTCGAATTGGTACAACGCGGTAGGGTCATGCATCAACACATTGGTGTCGATGATGTACAGGCGTTTTTCACTTCCCATGTGCGGGTAGTTCAGGCAACGATTTGACGGCTTGCAGAACTTCATCGACGTGGTCCTTGACGCGGACCTTACGCCACTCCTGGCGTAACACACCCTGCTTGTCGAGCAGAAATGTGCTGCGTTCAATGCCCATGAATTTGCGGCCATAGAGGGTTTTTTCCCGGATTACATCGAATTGCCGGCACAAGGTCCCGTCTGCATCGGACAGCAGGTCGAACGGTAGTTTCAGCCTGGCCTTGAAATTCTCATGCATTTTTATGCTGTCACGCGATACTCCCCGTACGTCGGCGCCAGCTTTACGGAATAATGCATGGGCAGCGGCAAATTGCTGGCCCTCCATAGTGCAGCCCGGGGTATTGTCTTTGGGGTAAAAATAAAGAACCAGATGGGTGCCCAGGAAATCTTGCAGTGAAAAAGCTTTGTCGCCGGTGGCGGGTAAGGAGAAATTTGCGACCTTCTTGCCGATGCTGACCATTGAATTCCAGTGTGAGGATATTTTCGACGGAGGTTGCAGGATACTTGTCAGCCAGAGGTACCGCAAGTACCATGCAGCCGGTCCCGGGAAATATATAAGCTATGTTTAAAGGTAGTATTGTTGCGCTCGTAACGCCCTTCGATGCAGCGGGCGAGATCGACTTCACCGCCCTCGCCGCGCTGGTGTCCTTTCACCTGGATGCAGGCACGGACGCGCTTGTAGTCGGTGGAACCACGGGGGAATCCGCGTGTTTGCGCGCTGGAGAGTTCCAGACCCTGCTCAGCGCGGTAATCAGCCAGGTGGCTGGCCAGATACCGGTGATTGCAGGTACCGGCACCTCGGCGACCGAGCGCACCATGGAAAACACACGGCTGGCAGCGGCCTGCGGGGCGGATGGCGCCCTGGTGGTGACGCCTTATTATAACCGCCCTACGCAACACGGCCTGGTGGAGCATTTCCTGGCCATCGCTGACAGCAGCGAGCTACCGCTCATCCTCTACAACGTGCCCTCACGGACCGCAGTGGATATGCTGCCTGAAACCGTGCAGAAGCTGGCCGGCCATGAACGAATCGTTGCCATTAAAGAGGCTGTCGGACGCATGGATCGTGTGGCAGAGTTGCTGCGGCTTTGCGGTAGTGAATTTACCGTGCTGAGCGGCGATGACAACAGTTTTCTGCAGGCGATGATTTGTGGTGCGCGCGGTGTCATTTCCGTGGCTGCAAATGTCGTGCCTGCCGCTTTCAAGTTTATTTGCCAGGCCGTGGAGCGGCACGATTGGGCAGCAGCCGAGACCGAAGAGGCTCGCTTACGTGCGCTGTTTGAACTGCTGATGATCGAAACCAATCCGATTCCGGTAAAATGGGCCCTGCATGAGATGTCCTTGTGTTCAGAGCGACTGAGATTGCCTTTAACACCTCTTTCGGCCATTTACCGCGAAGCGCTGCATCATTGCCTGACAACGCTGGGCGTTTTGAAAATTTGAGAACCTGAGATGAAACCGCAGGCAAGAACAAGTCAGAAATATTGGCGGGCAGCCAGCTTGGCCGCATTGTCGGCGTGTGCGATGATGCTGGCGTCTTGCCGCATGTTTGGACACAAGGAAAAGCAACCCTTGTATTATTCCGCAGCCGAAACGCCACCACTGGAAATTCCGGAAGGTCTGGATCGGCCTGTTTCCAGCAGTGCCCTCGTCATTGTCGTTCCTTTGGCGCCATTACCAGCGAAAGAAATGCAAATCGTACCGCCGCGTGTTTCCAGCCAGACTGAGGCCAGCAAAGACGGCTCAGGTATTCGGTGGTCATCCGAGGGCGTTTACCTTTTTGTACAGGACACACAGGCCAGCGTTTACCGCCGGCTCGGCCTGGCTATCAAGCGCAGCGGCATGTCTTTGTCTGAGGCGAGCGTGGAAGACGGTTATCAGTTCGAGTACTTCCACGATACAAAAGACCCGGATAGAGGTTTTTTCAGCAGATTGGCGTTTTGGCGGCATGATGGGCCAAACTACAGTGGCTCCTATCACGCCATGACGCAAGCTGACGGTGAGGCTACGCGGGTATTCATCAGGAATGCAGATGGTTCGGAAGTTGATCAGAATGCAGCGGAGCACTTGCTGGTCATTCTCGGTCAGCGCCTGGGCTGAACCGCGATCTGTTTGACTTGGGGCGATTATTGCGGGATCAGCGTTCCAGTAACGGCAGTTTGTTTGCCTTGCCGTCCCACTCGACTGCGTCGGATGGAGGATCCTTGCGTTGCGTAATGACCGGCCATTGCAGCGCCAGTTCGGCATTCAGCTGGGTGAAAAGCTCCTGTCCGCCGGGCAGGTCGTCTTCGGGATAAATCGCTTCCGCGGGGCATTCCGGCTCGCACAAAGTGCAATCGATGCATTCTTCCGGGTCGATGACGAGGAAATTTGGGCCCTCATGAAAACAGTCGACAGGGCACACCTCAACACAGTCCATGTATTTGCATTTGATACAATTTTCAGTAACGACAAATGTCATCTTCTCACTCTGTACAAACCAATTCAGCCGAGGACTTCGCAACCGTTGGCGCTCCCTACGAGAATCGAACTCGTGTTTCTGCCTTGAGAGGGCAGCGTCCTGGACCGCTAGACGAAGGGAGCGTAGTGCAATCGGCCGCACATGTTAAACTAGCGCCTACATCATATTCAATCTGAATCCTATAGCAACCATCCTTTTCAGGGTTAAGCGGCCAGGATCCGGCAGTGTTGAGCCCAGCAGACCAGGAACAGAGTTATCAAAGCCTATACCGAAATAGCCGAATCCAGGCACGGAATCGCTCTGAAAGAGTTGTGTCCGCACGCCACCGAGGTGGTTAAGGATCTGCAGGATGCTGGCTTCGAAGCCTATATCGTCGGCGGCGGCGTGCGCGATCTATTGCTGGGAAAAGCGCCCAAGGATTTCGATGTGGCAACCAGCGCGACACCGGAAGAGGTGCTGGATATCTTTCCGCGCTGCCGCTTGATAGGTCGCAGATTCCGTCTGGCGCATGTGCGTAAGAAAGGCGCATTGATCGAGGTGGCGACGTTTCGTGGTCAGAGTACAGAAGAAGGCGACCGTGAACAGTTGAATGGCCGCATTCTGCGGGATAACGTCTGGGGAACAGTGGAAGAAGATGCGATACGACGGGATTTCACCATCAATGCCATGTTTCTGGATCCCGTTCGTGGAACCATCCGGGATTACCTGGGCGGTTACAAAGACCTGAAACAGAAACGATTACGTTTAATCGGTGAGCCCCAGCTGCGTTACCGCGAGGATCCAGTCCGTTTGCTGCGCGCAGCCCGCTTTGTGGCCAAACTCGATGTTGAACCCGATGAGGGGACCGAACTCCCGATTCGAAACCTGGCGCCTCTTCTCAACAGCGTGCCGCCTGCACGTTTATTTGAAGAAGTTTGCAAACTATTTCTGACCGGCCATGGTCTGCGCAGCATGGAGGCCCTGCAGCGCTTTGGCTTGAGTTCAAGCTTGTTCCCTGCTTTGGATAAGGTAAACGCATCCGGCCAGATCGAGCTTGGACCCCTGCTGCGCCAGGCCCTTGCAAACACCGATGCGCGGATAGGCGAGGGGAAATCCGTGACCCCGGCATTTTTGTTTGCCGCCTTGTTGTGGCAGCCGATGAAAGAGCGATCGGAGGCCCTGATGGCTGATGGCATGGCGGTATACGATGCCTTCATGGTAGCCGCAGATGAAGTATTTGCCACCCAGTCGCGCAGCACGGCTGTTCCGCGACGTTTCAGTGCCATCTCCAGGCAAATCTGGTCGCTACAGCCGCGTTTCAATAAAACCTCTGGCGCGCGCTGGAAGCGTTTATTCCTGGAACAACGTTTTCGCGCCGCATACGACTTTCTGTTATTGCGTGTCGCAGAAGACCCCGCCCTGACAGAGTTGGCAGTGTTCTGGACCCGGGCCCAGGAAGGCTTGTCAGTCCCTGTGCCTGAAAGCGTCGACAGGAAACCAATACGGCGCCGGCGACCACGCACGCGCCGCCGCGGTGCTAACCGGCCCTGAGGCAGAACCAATTCAGCTGTCATGCGCGCTTTTGTCGGACTCGGAAGCAACCTGGGTGACGGGCCCGCCATGGTTCGCGCAGCGCTGGCCGAGATCGATCAGCAGGATTCCATCCATGTCGTGCGCGTTTCCAGTCTTTATCGAACTGCAGCCTGGGGCTGCACAGACCAGCCTGATTTCACCAATGCAGTGGCGGAACTCGAAACCAGCCTGAGCCCGGAAGACCTGCTGGCGGTATTGCTGGATACTGAACTGCGCTTGGGTCGCGAGCGCAACTCCATTCGCTGGAGTCCAAGAATCATCGATATTGATTTGTTATGCTGCGGGCAGTACGTATCGCGCGGACCGAATCTCGAGTTGCCTCATCCCCGAATGCACCTGCGCGCTTTTGTCCTGGCGCCATTACTGGAGCTCGACTCGGACTTGGTCATTCCTGGTATAGGTTCCGTTCGAACTTGCCTGGACCGGCTGGAAACTCAGGGCATTCAGCGACTAGAGAATTAGATTTGCATTTTTAGCAGATAGTGGTATTATTACCACCAACCTTGGTAGAACTGCAACATTTAGCAAGGTCGCAGGGCGCGAAATACGGGTACATCACTCCAAAAGCCTACCTCTCCCCTTTATCGGGGAGAGGTTTTTTTTGTCTGCAATTTCTGTTCTTTACCCTGAATCTGTCCAGTTGTTGCGAAAAAGCAACAGAAATCAGGTCCTGTTGACCCTTTATTGGCAGCGGAATCGCAATGGCCTGACCGGTCCATGGTGGTTGTCCAAATCTGAATTTCTGTCCTCGATGCAGCTGAAAGCATCATTAAGCTTTTTTCTGCGTAAGGGCTCGGTTAAGCTTCCATTTTTCCACAACAGGTCGATCATGGCCGTTCCTGAAGTACTCCCTAGTCAAAGCGATGAATTCCAAGATGTCCGAGCTGGTCTATAAGCACGAAGAAATCGAGCTGAGCGTACAGCAACGCTGGCAGGCGCACGATGCTTTCCGCGCGACTGAAAACGCTACAGGCGAAAAATTCTATTGCCTGTCGATGTTGCCCTATCCATCGGGTGCCTTGCACATGGGCCATGTGCGCAATTACACCATCGGTGATGTCATCAGCCGATATCACCGCATGTGTGGCCGCAATGTACTGCAACCCATGGGCTGGGACGCTTTTGGTCTGCCTGCGGAAAACGCCGCGATCAGCAATAACACGGCCCCGGCAATTTGGACCTATGCCAACATTGCGCATATGAAAACCCAGCTGAAGCGGCTCGGTTTTGCCTACGACTGGTCACGGGAAGTCACCACCTGCAAGCCGGATTATTACCGCTGGGAACAGTTGATGTTTACCCGCCTGATGAAAAAAGGGCTTGCTTACCGCAAGGATGCCGAAGTGAATTGGGACCCGGTGGACCAAACGGTACTGGCCAACGAGCAGGTAGTCGATGGTCGTGGCTGGAGATCGGGTGCCGTAGTGGAGAGAAAGTCCATCCCCCAGTGGTTTCTTCGCATTACCGACTATGCAGAGGAACTGCTTTGTGGCCTGGATGAGCTGGATGCCTGGCCGGATTCAGTCAAGACCATGCAGCGTAACTGGATCGGCCGCTCCGAGGGTGTCGAGTTCAGTATGACGATTTGCGACGAACATGGCCAACCGGACGCAGGCATGCGGCAGGTCAGTGTTTACACCACACGCCCCGATACGGCTTTTGGTATGACCTACGCAGTACTGGCACCGGAGCATCCACTGGTTAATGAGGTAACTACCGCCCCGCAGGCCGAGCAGGTCAGAGCGTTTGTGCGAAATGCCCGGGCAACGACTGAGGCAGATCGGCTGGCCATCGGTGGCAGCCTGGAAAAACGTGGAATATTTACTGGCGCTTATGTGCGCAATCCGTTTACTGACAAACCGGTACCTTTATATATAGCCGACTACGTACTGCTGGCCTATGGCACGGGAGCCATCATGGCCGTGCCCGGACAGGACCAGCGTGACTGGGACTTTGCCATCAGTCATGGTCTACCCATCATCCGCACGGTAGAACCACCCGAAGGTTGGGAGGGAGGGCCCTGGTGCGAAGACGGACTTGCGATAAACAGCGAGTGGCTGAATGGCCTCACTGTGGCTGAGGCCAAGGAGAAGGCGATCGTCTGGCTTGAAGCCCGTGGCTACGGCAAACGAAAGATCAATTATCGTCTGCGCGACTGGGGTGTCAGCCGGCAACGTTACTGGGGTTGTCCCATCCCGGTAGTTTATTGTCCGAACTGCGCAGCCGTGCCCGTTCCGGAGGACCAGCTTCCGGTAGTGTTGCCGGAAGACGTGAGCTTCATGGGCGTTCAATCACCGATCAAGACGGACCCGCAATGGCGCAAGACATCTTGTCCCGAATGCGGCGCCGGCGCAGAGCGGGAGACCGATACCTTCGATACGTTCATGGAGTCATCCTGGTACTACGCGCGCTATTGTTGTCCCGACGCCGATACGCAGCTGGATGAACGCGCCAGGTACTGGCTGCCGGTAGACCAGTATATTGGCGGCATCGAACACGCCATTCTTCACTTGATGTATTTCCGCTTTTATCACCGGCTCATGCGGGATGCGGGCCTGGTGAATGGCAACGAGCCAGCCACCCGCCTGTTGTGTCAGGGCATGGTCGTGGCAGATACCTATTACCGCGAAACTGCGGATGGCGGCGTCATCTGGATAAACCCGGCAAACGTGGAAGTGACGCGCGACGCGAAAGGCAAGCCTCTGGGGGCCGTGCTGCGAGCGGACGGCCGCGCCGTGACCATAGGCGCAGTGGAAAAAATGTCGAAATCGAAAAATAATGGCGTCGATCCACAGGGTCTGGTGGAACGTTATGGTGCGGATTGCGTGCGCCTGTTCTCCATGTTTGCTGCCCCCCCTGATCAGTCACTTGAATGGTCGGATTCAGGTGTCGAAGGGGCATCCCGATTTTTACGCCGGGTCTGGTCCCAGGTCATGCAACATGTCGAAGCAGGCCCGGTTGAGCCTCTGCACCCGACTGCTCTGGATCAGGCGCAACGTGAATTGCGTCGACTCGTGCACGAAACGATCGCTAAAGTCAGTGACGACATCAGCCGGCGTTACACCTTCAATACCGCGATAGCCGCCATTATGGAATTGACCAATCACGTGTCGAGGTTTGAAGATGACAGTGCCCAGGGCAGGGCTGTGGTGCAAGAGGCATGGCTTGCCGTGGTGCGCCTGCTGAACCCGATTACGCCACATATCTGCGAAACTCTGTGGACGGCGCTGGGTGAAAAAACAGCATTGTATGCTGCACCCTGGCCACTGGCCGATGAGTCTGCGCGTGTGCGTTCACAAGTCACACTCGTCATCCAGGTAAATGGTAAAGTGCGTGCTCGCCTCGCGGTGGAACCCAGTCTGGGGCAGGACATGGCAATGAAGAAAGCACTGGAAATTGAAAACGTACAGCGCTACGTTGCAGACATGACCATTCGTAAAGTGATCCATGTTCCGGACCGCCTGCTCAATATCGTAGCAGGCTGATCAGGCTATGAATTGCAAAGCCTCCTTGTTGGTTCTTGGCCTGACGTTGCTGTTTTCAGGCTGCGGCTTCCAGTTACGTGGCAAAGCGCAGTTACCGCCGGAAATGAACCGGACCCAACTGGTCATTGGCGACGAGTACAGCATGTTTGCCCGCCGGGTACGGGTGCTGCTGGAACAGTCGGGGGTGCAATTCGTCCCGTCGGCAGATGCAACGGCAATACTGGAAATTCCACAAAACGACGTGGTGACTGAAGTTCTTACCATAGGTGACAATGCCAGGGTGCGGGAGTACCGCATCAGTCATACGATCCGGTTTCGGGTGCTGGCAAAAGACGGTCACGAGATCATCCCTTTGCAGACGATCCGCCAGACGCGGGAAATCAGTTTTGACGAGCAACAGATACTGGCTGTTTCCCGCGAGCAGGAATACGTCAAACAGGACCTGGCGGAAACGCTCTCGCGCCTGCTGCTTAACCGGCTCGCTGGCGCCGGCAGCCAGTCTTGATCCAGGCAAGGAACTCCGGTCCTTGAGCAATGAACATCAAACCTGAACGTCTGGCACGGGCTCTGGAACAGTCACTGGCATCGGTTTACCTGCTGGCGGGAGCCGAGCCCTTGCTGCTGCAAGAGTCTCGTGACCTCGTTCTCCAGGTTGCCAGGAGACACGGCTTTGTTGAGCGCAGTGTGTACCATACTGGAAGCTCTTTCGACTGGGAAATCATTAAAAATGCCGCTGGGGAGCAGTCGCTGTTTTCATCCCGCAATGTGATAGATGTGCGTCTCCCTACGGGTAAACCCGGCCAGGATGGCGGCAAGTTCTTCAGCCAATGGGCCAGAAGTCCCGACCCGGACAGGTTGTTGATCATCTCTTGTGACGAGTGGGATTCGGCGTCGCGCAAGTCACGTTGGGCAGCGGAACTGGGTGCTGCCGGCGTGCTGGTCGAGATCTGGCCGGTCAAGGCAAAGGAGTTGTCCGTGTGGGTTGAACGCCGCATGCGCTCGGCCGGTTTGAGCCCGGAAAGGGAAGCCGTGCGCCTGCTGGCGGATTTGGTGGAAGGCAACCTGTTTGCCGCCCAGCAGGAAATTGAAAAGCTGGCTTTGCTGAATCCAGGCAGCACCGTGACAGTGGATGTTATCCGCCGTTCCGTTTCCAACAGTACCCGCTTTGATGCTTTTCGTCTCAGTGAGTGTCTTCTTGGAGGACAGGCAGGTGATTGTTTGAAGGTCGCCTCAGGCTTGCGCCGTACCGGTGTCGCCCTCCAGGCCATCACGGGCGCAATGTATTACCAGATAGGCCAACTGGATGCGGTGCGTGTCGCCGTGCAAGCGGGGGAGAATGAAGCCCGTGCCTTTAGCCGGATGCGGGTTTTCGCGATGGCCCAGCCCCTGTTCCGTCACGCCTTGAACAGGTTGTCCGATCGTCAGATCGGTGACGCCTTCCGCGCGCTGGCTCTGATGGACCGGCAAAGCAAGGGACGCGCCGCGGGCGATGCCTGGCAAACGCTGGACCAGATGCTGCTGGCCCTGTGCACCGAATCAATGATAAATGAAAGGCTAATCATCGCGTGATTGGAATTTTCGGTGGAACATTTGATCCGGTTCATTATGGCCATCTGCGCGCCGCCAGCGAAGCCAGGGAACGCCTGTCACTGGCCGATCTGAGATTACTTCCCGCGGGCAACCCTCCTCACCGGGCGGTCACGTTTGCAAGTGCTGAACACCGTCTCGCCATGCTGCGACTGGCATTGGCAAATCACAACGACCTGTGGGCGGATGATCGGGAAGTCAGGCGTGGTGGTTATTCCTACATGGTGGATACACTCAAAGAAATCCGTCTTGAAGAAGGTGAGGGTCCACTGCTTCTGATGATAGGTCAGGATTCCGCCAATAAGCTTGATTCCTGGCACCAGTGGCAACAGCTTTTCACGCTTGCGCATCTTGTCATCATGCGCCGGCCGGATTCCAGGCACGGCTATTCGGGCGCGCTGTTCCAGGAGATGCACCCAAGAGTGGTCAGTGATCCGGGTTTATTACGGCAATCCCCGGCGGGCCTTGTGCTGCCGCTGGAAGTAACGCAGTTGGCTATCTCATCCACAGAAATTCGACGCCAGATCGCAGGCGGAGAATCTGCACGATTTCTGCTGCCGGACAGCGTCATCAAATATATACATGATCACGGCCTTTATCGTGAGTGCATATCCGGAAATGGATGCACGCTAACGCGGCACATGGAAGTGCCGCCATTTTCAATGACGTAAGTCATTGAAAATGAGAGCGAAGCAAAACCACGCTTTTGCTTCGCGATTCCATAACGGGCTGGGATGCCCGTTTATGGACAGACACTAGTTTTGCGGCACCGGCAAGGAAAGGATAGAATCCCGGGCATACCAGGCCAAGAACAGGTGGAATCATTTGACCAATCAAGTCGCCTCCGGCGAACCATTCTCAGACCAACTCCGGCAACTCGTTTGCAGCGCGCTGGAGGATTTTAAAGCCATCGACATTCAGGAAATCGACGTTTCTACCCGCAACCCCTTGACGGATCTGTTCATTATTGCTTCAGGCAGTTCGACCCGGCATGTCAAATCAATGGCGGAAAACCTCGTGATGAGGGCAAAAGCGGCCGGCTGTCCTCCGCTCGGTGTGGAAGGGCAGGAGCAGGCGGAATGGGTGCTGGTTGACCTGAATGACATTATCGTGCATTTGATGCTGCCCAAAACCCGTGCTTTTTATAATCTCGAAAAGCTCTGGGAAGTAAGCTCCAGCCGACGTAGCAGCGCCGCCGCACCAGCCTGAGGCTTTTCCAGGTCATGCGTCTCAGTATCGTGGCTATCGGCCAACGTATGCCATCCTGGGTAGTTAGCGGCTGGTCCGAATACGCACGTCGTTTTCCACGTGGCATGGCACTTGACCTGCGGGAGATTCCCGCCATCCGGCGCCACCATAACGCAGACATTGAAGCCATTCGCCGCCGCGAGGGTGAGGCATTGCTTGCGGCCACGCCCCAATCAAGCCTGATCATCGCGCTGGACGAACAGGGTAAACAGTGGTCGACCCTTGAGCTGTGCGGGCAAATGACGGACTGGATGCAAGGTGGCCGCGATGTTGCCTTCCTGATTGGCGGCCCTGACGGGCTTTCCATGCATTGCCTTTCCCAGGTTGCGAGCCGCTGGTCGCTGAGCCGTTTGACGTTGCCGCATCCGTTGGTGCGCATCGTCCTTGCAGAGCAATTATATCGGGCCTGGAGCCTGACCCAAAACCATCCTTACCACCGGGTTTAGGTGCGGGCAAGCGCATGGGGCAGCCATTATGACAGCACAATTTATTCTGGCGTCCGGTTCATCGCGCCGCAGGGAATTGCTGGATCAAATGGGGCTGAAGTACAAAGTGGTTAAAGCCGATGTGGATGAAAGTGCCTGTCCAGGCGAAGCTCCAGCAGACTACGTGTACCGTATTGCCGCCAAAAAAGCCCAGCGGGTCACTGACACGGATGCTTCGGATCTACCTGTGCTCGCTGCGGACACAGCAGTGGTGTTGGCAGGAAAAATACTGGGCAAACCCGGCAGCTCTGCCGCGGCGGCAGAAATGCTGCTCAGCCTTTCCGGCCGTTCACACGAAGTTTTTTCTGCTGTCATGCTGGTGACACGCAGCGGAGCTGAATCCCGGAGACTCAGTATTTCACAGGTGACTTTTGCCCCACTCGACCCGATCTGGGTTGCAGCATATTGCGCCGGCGCCGAACCGCTCGACAAAGCCGGTGCTTATGCCATACAAGGATTTGCCGCCCGGTATATCAGCCGGCTGGAAGGCAGTTTTTCAGGCGTAATGGGTCTGCCGCTGTTTGAGTCCATGGAGCTATTGCATAATGCCGGAATACAGGTTCTTCCCGGTATTGACGTGAAATGAACCCTATGATCAACAACGGGTGTTATTCTTGCCTGAACCCGAGACTGAATGATCCCCTGTGAGCGAGGAAATCCTCATTAATGTTACGCCTTCGGAGGCCAGGGTGGCGTTGGTCGACGGCGGCATGCTGCAGGAAGTCTGGCAAGAGCGTGCCGGACGGAACGGACATATTGGCAACATTTTTATCGGCCGGGTGTCCCGGGTTTTGCCAGGTTTGCAGGCTGCGTTTGTCGATATTGGTCTGGAGCGATCAGCTTTTTTACATGCGGCGGACATGAAGCGGCAGGACCCTGCCCTGGAAAATGGCGAGGTCGCGACACCAGCGATAGCAAGCTTGCTCCGTGTTGGTCAGACGCTTGCCGTCCAGGTTATAAAGGATCCGCTGGGAAGCAAGGGCGCAAGGCTCACAACCAACATCAGCATTGCCTCCCGTTTCCTGGTGTTGCTGCCGGGTTGCAATACCGTCGGTGTATCGATCCGCATCGAGGATGAGAATGAAAGAACCCGGCTGAAACAGCTATTGAACACTTTGCGTGACGCAACATTCGGTCATGGTTACATTGTGCGCACCAATGCCGAGGGTGTGAGTGAATTCGCGCTTTCTGCTGATATGGTCTACCTCGGCAAAGTCTGGCAATCGATCCAGGATCGGGCCGCCCATGCGGAAGCGGCGACCTGCATCTACGAAGACCTCTCGCTGCCACTGCGTGCTTTACGTGATTTGATGCACGAAAAGGTGGACAGGGTCCGCATTGATGCAATGGATGCACTGGAAGCAGCGCGAAAGTTTACTCGAAGTTTTGTGCCTGATTGGCATAACCGCATCGAGGCTTATACCGGAGAGCGGCCGATTTTTGACCTGTTTGGCGTTGAGGACGAAATCGAAGCAGCGCTGCAACGACAGGTGCGACTGAAATCGGGTGGCTATCTGGTTTTTGACCAAACGGAAGCCATGACCACCATCGATGTGAATACCGGTGGTTTTGTCGGCAGTCGAAACCTGGAAGAAACGATTTACAAAACCAACCTGGAAGCAACTCAGGCCATCGCCAGACAACTGCGTTTGCGCAACCTTGGGGGTATCATCATCATCGACTTTATCGACATGAATGATGAGGAACACCGCCGCCAGGTCATGAGATCGCTGCATCGGGCGCTGGAGCGGGACAGCGTCAAAACCAGCGTGTCCGAACTTTCAGCATTGGGCCTGGTTGAAATGACGCGCAAGCGCACCACTGAGAGTCTTGAGCGCAGGTTGTGCATTACCTGCCCGGTCTGCTCCGGCCGCGGAAGTATCAAAAGTACTGCAACAGTCTGTCTGGAGATATTCCGGGAAATCATGCGCTCGGGAAGGCAGTTCGAAGCGAACAAGCTCATGGTGATGGCTTCACCGCAAGTGGTAGCGCAAATTCTCGATGAACAATCCGCCACCGTAGCCGAACTGGAGGAACTCATCGGCAAGTCCATCCGTTTTCAGACCGAAGAGCAGTATTCCCAGGAACAGTTTGATGTTGTGCTGTTGTAACGCTGAGTGGCCGCAGCTGGGCTGTCATAACGAATCATGGCTACGCTGAGCTTGATTCTGCGCCGTGCGCGCACCTTGCTTTGGACCGCACTGTCCATTCTGATCATATTTGCCGCCACTATGGTGGGTATGGGTAAATTATTGATGCCCTACAGTGAGCGCTACCAGCCCAGCCTCGAGGCCTGGTTGTCGCGGGAGTTTGGTCAGCAAGTCACTCTGGAAAGTTTCGCTGGCGAGTGGAACGCGTTTGGACCGCGCTTGTCATTGCGGGGCCTGCGCCTCCAGCCGCTTTCAGGCGGCACGGGCGAGGTCGCAATCGCCCGCGCGGCCGTGGACTTGAAGCCATTGAATGTTTTCATACCGGGAAAAGCTTTGTATAACTTCCTTGTCATTGGAGCGGATCTTCGCCTGATCCATACCCGGCAAGGCCAGTATGTGCTCTCCGGTTTTGGCGTTGGCGGGAAAGGTAAGGGCCAGGAGGTGTCCGGACTGCGCAATCTGGTGGGAATAGGCGAGCTCATTCTTGAAAACTCCAGGCTGGAATATATCGATGAAAAGCATGATGTGCACTTGAATCTGACCGCGATCGATGCTCGCCTGAAGCTCGATGACGAATTCGTTTCAATGAAGATCGAGGCCAGGCTCAGTGAAGAAGGGACCGGCCGCGTATACGGTGAAATTGATGCAAGCGGTTTGCTCAAGTTGGCCAACTTGAGCGGTCTGGAGGAAGCGCATTGGCAGGTTACTGTACGTGAATTGCTGCTGGCATCGTTGCAGGGGCGATTGCCAGTCAATTCGATGCTGCCTCGGGAAGGCCGGGTAAACGCCGAGTTTTGGTGCGATTGGTCTGCACAAAACCCGTTACAGGTAAAAGGCGTGGTTGATCTACGCAGCGGACGTCTGCTGTTGGACGGCAAGGAAACCTTGATAGAACACCTCAATACACGCCTCGCCTGGAAATTTCATACTAAAGGCGACTGGCGCCTGGACCTTGATGAGTTGCTGTATGACGATGGAGTGGAACCATGGACTGCCCCCAGTATTACCCTGGCCCGGGATCTTGCCGCAGATCTTGGCCTGTGGATCAGTGCAGACAACCTTCCCCTGAATGTACCCTTGAAACTGGCCCGCAACATCATGGCCAGTTACGGCACGCCCTGGCCCCGATTTCTTCCCGGGTCCGCCAGCGGCAATGTGGCTGGCCTGGAATTGGTCCTCGACCGAAAATGGCGCCTGAAGCTGGCGCGCGGCACGGCTCACCAGGCCAGCATTTCCGACTGGGGAAAGTGGCCGGACCTGCGGGGCATTGACGCCGGGATCGATTTGGGACGGGGTTTCGGAACGCTCTCCCTGCACGCCAGTCGTCTGGACGTGCACTGGCCGCGAATGTTCCGCGATCCCCTGGCCTTCACACTCCCCAAGTGTGATCTGGATCTCGAATGGGGAGATCGCCGGCAGGTTGTATTTCACGGTTGCAGCCTGATCAATGATGATCTGGCTTTGACGGGTGACTTTCTGCTGGCGGCCAATGAAGGGCGTCCGGCGGTTGACGTGAATGTCGAGATCATACGTGGTCAGCTGGGACAGCTCGCGTCCTACTGGCCGCGCGGCATCATGAGTGAAAAAGTGTTGAATTGGTTGTGGCGCGCATTACTCGGTGGGGACATCACCGGTGGCCGCGTACAGATTGTTGGTGACATGGACGATTGGCCTTTTCGCCAGAATAGGGGCCGTTTTGAAGCAGTCGCACAGATCAGTGGCGCTGAACTGGACTACTCTCCCGGGTGGCCCAAAGCGCAGGGGGTTGATGCAACCGCTCGTTTTGCCGGAGCGTCCATGACGGTCAAAGGAGCGATAGGCAATATTGCTGGTGCCGAAGTACGGCTTGCCACGGCCGACATTGCCGATTTCAAGGCACCACTGCTGCAGCTTCGCTATGATGCACAATCCACCCTGGACACCCTGATCGGCTTCGTCGTTCAATCGCCGCTGGATCAGCAAATCAACGCAAACCTTTCGCGTTTTGACTTTTCCGGGCCGGCTGACACATCGGGTTCCTTGCAGATTCCCATGGGAACTGCAGCGGGCGAACTGGTCGTCGACGGACAGGTCTCCTTGCACGGAGACCGTTTCGTTGACCCGAATTCCGCTGTTGTGCTGGATGCCATCGAAGGTGCCATCCAATACAGCCAGAAAGGTATCAGGGGTTCCGGGCTGACGGCGCAGTTTAAAAACCAGCCCGCCCGTCTGGACCTGGCCGGGGACAGGAATGCCGAGGAAAGATTCCGCGCCGATGTATCCGGGGTCTTCGATGTGCAGGACGTTCTGCCGGGTTTCCTGCTGAAAGGCTATACCGAACTGAGACGCATGCAAGGCGAAGCGGACTGGCGGGTGTCCGTGGTGATACCTGCGGTAGCAGCCGGGCAGGACTCCGGCGCGGAACTGGTCATGCGCTCGGATCTGATCGGGGTGGCTATCGACCTGCCCGATCCCTTGCGCAAAGGCGCCGGCGAAAGCTGGCCGCTGGAGCTGCACTATCCTTTGAATGGCTTGTCCGGATTGCTGGATCTGGACCTGGGCGATCGCATGCAGCTGAGCCTTGATACTCCTCCAGCCTTGAAAAGCGGGAGTGGCAATGCAGTTATCGGGCGGGCATTGGTGCATCTGGGTGACGGTGCGAGCGATCTGCCGCAGCCGGGCCAGATCCGCATCGAAGGCGCGGCGGATTCTCTGGACCTGGATGGATGGGTCGATCTGATCACTGCCAGGGTTCACGAAGGCAGGGGTCTTCCCAGCCTGCAGTTGGAACGGTGCGAAGTCACGGCCGGGCAAATGCGGTTTATGGATCGCCGGTTCAGTGACGTCGGTATCAGTCTGAGCATCGGCCGGGGCGATATCAAAGCCACGTTTTCTGCTGCCGATATCAATGGGCAGGTCATCCTCAGTCCCGCCAGCGGCAGCCTGTCCGCTGAATTCGAGCGACTTGTCCTGGCCAAGCCGGTCTCAGGGGGTGTCGATGTGCAGTCAAATCCAGGAGAATTACCGGCGCTGCATCTGTACGCCAGGTCCTTCCAATATGCCGGCGTCGAGATGGGTGAAACCCGCATCGAGGCGTATCCAACTTCCGCTGGTTTCCATTTTGAGAAAGTGGAATCCGAGTCGGACCATCTGAATGTCCAGGCCAGTGGAGATTGGTTGCGGGTCGATGATGGTCAGCGTTCCGATTTCAGCATCCTGGTGACAGCCGAGTCCCTGGGTGAGCTACTGCATTCCATGGACTTCGGGTCTTCGCTGGAAGGCGGGCAGACGGTGCTTCACTTCGACGCCTGGTGGCCGGGATCTCCTGCGGCATTTGCGTTGTCCCGCTTGAACGGCGCGCTTGAATTCAGCGTCAGCCAGGGCCAGATCACCAATGCGGGCAGTGGTACCGGAAGAATTCTGGGACTGCTGAGTATTCAGGCTCTGCCGCGACGCCTGGCGCTGGATTTCAGGGACGTATTCGATTCCGGTTTTGTTTTTGAAGAGGCAAAAGGTACTTTCCACATGGAAAACGGCATGGCGAGTACCGAGGACGTGGTGCTGTCTTCCTCTGCCGCCAGGATCACCTTGAGTGGCAGTACCGATCTGGTGGCACAACAATATGACCAGGTCATGACGATCCAGCCGGGTCTGGGCAATACGCTGCCGGTCATCGGCGCCCTGGCTGGCGGTCCAGGGGGGGCAGCCGCAGGTTTGGCGCTGCAAGGCCTGCTGCAAAAACAACTCGGTCATGCCAGCCAGGTGCGATACACCATCACCGGAAGCTGGGATCAGCCGCTGATTGAACCGGTCTTAAAAGATAAGGCCGGGGGTTAAACACCAAGGAATATCGAGATGAATGATACGATCAAGATGGCGGAGCAAGAGCTTCTTGCGCCCGGCGGCCTGGACCATCAGTCCCTGCAGCGTGTGCTGTCCGATTTGATGGGGCCGGCCGTTGATGCCGGCGACCTCTATTTCCAGACTGCCAGCCACGAGTCCTGGACGCTGGAGGATGGGCTGGTTCGCAGTGGTTCATTTTCAGTGGAAAAAGGTGTCGGAATTCGTGCCGTCAGTGGCGATAAGACCGGTTTCGCCTATGCTGACGAAATCATCATGCCATCCCTGCTGCAGGCTTCCCGTGCTGCACGCGCTATCGCCAATCAGGGCAGCCAGGGCCAGGTACAGGCCTGGCGCAGGAAAGACACTTCACCCCTTTATCAGGCTGAAGATCCCATGGCGGTGCTTGGCGCGGAGGAGAAAGTCGATCTTTTGCGGCAAATTGACACCTACGCGCGATCATGTGATGCACGGGTCAGCGAAGTGGTGGTCAGCCTGGCCGCAACTTTTGAAACCATTTTGGTCGTCGCCAGCGATGGTACTTTTGCCGCCGATATAAGACCGCTTGTGCGTCTCAATGTCAGCGTGATCGCCACGCAAGGTAATCGCAGGGAGCAGGGAAGTGATGGTGGCGGCGGACGTTTCAGTTACAAGGAACTGGTCCAGGACAATGCCTGGCAGCGGTTCGCAGACGAAGCCGTGCGGCAGGCCCTGGTGAATCTGGAAGCGGACGCGGCTCCTGCCGGTACCATGACGGTAGTCCTTGGTCCTGGCTGGCCCGGTGTTTTGCTCCACGAGGCCGTGGGTCATGGGCTGGAAGGAGATTTCAATCGCAAAGGTACTTCAGCATTCAGCGGCAGGCTGGGCCAGAAGGTTGCGGCGGATTGTGTAACGGTTGTGGACGACGGCACTCTGCCACGCCGCCGTGGATCCTTGACGGTGGATGATGAGGGCACTCCCACGGAGCGCACCGTGCTGATCGAAAACGGCGTGCTGCGCACTTACATGCAGGACAAACTCAATGCCCGCTTGATGAATATGCCCACCAGCGGTAATGGCCGGCGTGAATCATTTGCCCACCTGCCCATGCCACGCATGACCAATACCTTCATGTTGCCTGGGGACTATGCGGCTGAAGAAATAATCGCCTCGGTAGGGCGGGGGCTCTACGCCGTCAATTTTGCCGGCGGCCAGGTGGACATCACCTCTGGCCGATTTGTATTTTCGGCCAGCGAAGCCTACCTCATCGAAAACGGCAAGGTTACGCGCCCGGTGAAGGGGGCAACCTTGATCGGTAACGGGCCTGAAGCCATGACCCGCGTATCCATGGTGGGAAATGATCTGCGCATGGACGCCGGCATAGGTGTGTGTGGCAAGGACGGCCAGAGCGTTCCGGTGGGCGTTGGACAGCCAACCTTGAGAATCGATGGGCTGACGGTGGGCGGCACGGAAGCATGAGTTTCTCTTGCCGCCAGATGGTGCAAACTGGCCGCTCGATAATGCTTGCCTGCTTCAGGTGCAGGGCGGTAGGGCCTGCCTGGCATCGAGATCACGCAATTGCCGGAACAGGGCGCGTGCAGCCACGGGCGGCTTGCCGGTGATTTTCTCATGCCGGGCATTACGGATCAGTTGGCGCAAGTGCTGCACGTCGATTCCCGTATGGTGCTGCAGCAATTCACCGAGGGCGACATCGCCGCGTTCCAGCAAGGTTTCCCGCCAAGCTTCGGTGCGGTGTTGGCGCGCTGTAAGTCCCCTGGCTTCAGACTTGATTTCGGCCACCGCCGCAATGATGATCGCTGCATCCGTGCGTCGAATCAGTTTGGCAATGTATTGGAGCTGTCGGCGGTGCGCACCATGTGAGCGGAATTTGCGCGCCTCCCGGATGGCCACAAGAACGTCGTTTTCCAGCGGCACACGTTGCAGTTGTGATGCGCTCAATAGCAGCAAATCCGTAGCCAGGGTCTTCATGGCTTGCGCGTCGCGCTTCAGCTGGCTCTTGCTGGCAGGGAGTCCATTTTCCCGGCCGCTGTCAGCCACGTCATTCTCAATTTTTCCTGGCGCCATCGGGTACTCCGTAATTCGATAGCCGTTGCAAGGGGATTTCATCACATGCCTTATTCGACCATGGTAACCCAGCCACAACCGGATCGCGATGCGGAACTTGATACATTGCAGTTGCACGTGGAAACGGCGCTGCGACGGGCAAAAAAAGCGGGCGCGACGGCGGCTGAGGTGTCCGCCCATGCCAGCCAGGGCTTGTCCGTCACTGTACGCCTGGGGCAAGTCGAAACGCTGGAGCACATGCAGGACCGTGCCATCAGCGTCAGCGTGCTCATTGGCCGGCGCAGCGGGCATGCCAGCAGTGCCGACCTCAGCCGTCAGACCATCGAAGCGTGCGTAGACAAAGCCATGGAGATTGCACGCTATACCCAGGAGGATCCTTGCAATGGACTGGCTGATGCCGAATTGCTCGCGACCGAGTTTCCAGATCTTGATTTGTGGCACCCTGCGGTCATGGATGCGCAGGCGGCAATAGAACGTGCGCTGGCTTGCGAAGCGGCGGGACGGGAAGATCAAAGAATTACCAATTCAGAAGGCGCATCCTTCGACGCCGGACTTGGGCTCAGCGTCTATGGCAATTCTCATGGATTTATCGGCCGCAGCGCCGGAACCCACTTTGACCAGAGTTGTGTTCTGATCGCCGGCAAGGGCGATGGCATGCAGCGCGACTACAGTTATGACAGCCGGCGCAGCCTGTCCGAGCTGGAGCCGGCGGCACAGACCGGCCGCGAGGCCGCTCGCCGAACGGTGCAGCGCCTGGGCGCGCGCAAACTTAAAACAGGAAGAATGCCGGTTCTGTTTGCGCCGGAAGTGGCCAAGGGTTTGATCGGTCATCTGGTCGGCGCCATATCCGGCTCGGCTTTGTACCGCAATGCTTCATTCCTCAAAGGTGCCGCTGGACAGCAGATATTTCCTGCGTGGGTGAGCTTGACCGAGCGTCCCCATCTTCTGCGTGGTGCCGGCAGTGCCGTGTTCGATGGCGAGGGCGTAGCCACCCGCGAGCGCAATATTGTCGAATGCGGCATTCTGCAGAACTATGTGTTGTCGAGTTATTCCGCGCGCAGGCTGGGCCTGCAAACCACCGGCAATTCAGGCGGCGTCAGAAACCTGCTTTTGCAGTCCAACGGTGGCAGCAGTGAGGATTTGATGCGCGCCATGCACAACGGGTTTTATGTCACCGAAGTCATGGGCCAGGGGGTCAGCCTGGTGACGGGAGATTACTCGCGCGGAGCGGCCGGGTATCTGGTGGAAAATGGCGTAATAAGCCACCCGGTGGAAGAGGTCACCATTGCCGGTAACTTGCGCGACATGTTCCTTGACCTGCTTGCAGCTGGCTCGGATTTCGACACCCGCGGCAATATCCATACGGGTGCAGTGCGGATTGGTGAAATGACCGTGGCTGGCGCATGAGTGTATTCAAACTGGTGCGGATCTTCGTGCTGCTGAGCATTCTGTTGGTAGTGCTTGTAAGCACCTGCATGAATGAACGCCGGCTGGCCAGTTGGCAACAGCCACTGTGGGTAACTGTCTATCCGATCGTGGCGGATGAGGGTGAGGCCACGCAGGCCTATGTCAGTGGACTCGACGAAGCCTCATTTGATGAGATCAATCAATTCTTCGAGCGTGACCTGCAGTTGTACGGTGTTTCACTTTCTCCCGCCGTGTATTTTCAGCTTGCACCGCTGAGCCGGGAATTCCCTCCCGCCATACCCGATCGTCACAGCCCCGTGGCTATTGCCATTTGGAGCCTGAAGATGCGCTGGTGGTCGTGGAGAATGCATCGCAAAGACGGTTTGAGCGCGCCCGATATCCAGATGTTCGTGCTCTACCATGCGCTTGGCGGCAAAAGTGAAATGAACATGTCGGTGGGGATGCGCAAAGGGATGTATGGCCTGGTGAAAGCCTACGCCGGCAAGAAGATGAGTTCATATAACCAGATAGTGATCGCACATGAGTTGCTGCACATTCTGGGGGCAACGGACAAGTACGTGTTCGCCACTGGCGATCCGGAATACCCGTTTGGCTATGCCGCACCCGGGCAGCGCCCCCTGTTTCCGCAGACACAGGCGGAAATCATGGGCGGGCGCATCCCTTTGAGTTCATTCGAATCGAAAGTGCCTGAATCTCTGGCGCAGTGCAGGATCGGACAGAAAACGGCCGAGGAAATTGGACTTTTTGCCCGGCTCGTGGTCAATTAAAAACTCGTCGAGTGCGCGGTTTGGCTGTGCTTGCAAGGAACATGTCATGCGAAAAATTCTGCTTGCTGGTAACTGGAAGATGAATGGCGACAAGGCCATGATTGACAGGCTGCTGAAAGACTTGCTGGCAGGGATTGCCGGACCGGAACGGGTTGAGATGGCAGTCTTTCCACCTTTTCCATACTTGCAGCTCACACAAAAGATACTGCAGGGCACTACCATTGCCTGGGGCGGACAGACCCTGAACCCGGCTGCCCAGGGTGCTCACACAGGTGAAGTTTGTGCTTCCATGCTGCGCGATTTCGGTTGCCGGTATGTGCTGGTGGGACATTCGGAACGCCGCACGCTGCACGGGGAGAGTGACACCGAGGTAGCTCTGCGTTTCGAGGCTGCGCAAAAGGCGGGACTGGAACCCGTGCTCTGTGTCGGTGAAACCCTGACAGAGCGGGAACGTGGCGAAACTCAACAGGTTGTGACCCGGCAGGTCAATGCGGTGCTGGATCGCTGCGGCATCGATTCCTTCGCTGCCGCAACCATCGCCTATGAACCGGTGTGGGCGATTGGCAGCGGAAAAACCGCATCACCTGATCAAGCGCAAGAAATCCACGAATTCATACGTGACAAAATCAGGGTACGGGATGATACAATAGCCGCTCAAATACGTATTTTATACGGCGGCAGTGTGAATGGTGGCAATGCCGCCGATTTATTTGCCCGGAAAGACATAGATGGCGGGCTGGTTGGCGGGGCCTCCCTTAAAGCGGAGGATTTCCTTGCCATTCGTGATGCTGCTGTCCGGGATTTTCCTGGCTGGATGGGATAAAACATGGTTGTTCTGAATATTTTTCATGTGCTGATTGCCATCGCTATGGTTGCTTTGGTGCTCGTGCAAAGAGGCGCTGGCGCCACCGCTGGTGCGGCATTCGGCAGTGGTGCTTCCGGTACGGTTTTTGGCGCTCGCGGGGCCGGTACCTTTCTGACCAAATCCACCTGGGTTCTGGCGACACTGTTTTGCGCCATCAGCCTGACGATAGCCGTTCTGGTGTCTCGCACTGACACTTCGCCGGAAACAAACCTTGGCGTTGTTGCCTCCACCCCGGCTGCAGTTCAGGAGCCCGCTCAGGGAACCGCAGTCGAGGAACAGAGTGGCCAGCAAGTGGCTGTGCCGGCGCTTCAGATCAGTGAAGACCCGGCCGCCAGCGATGGAGTACAGCAGCAAGAGCAGGCTGCTGACGACCTGCCCGCACTCGATGGCGGCGCCGTTGAATCGACTGAAGACCAGAGGGCGACTGAAGACGACCAGGGCGCAGCAGCCACCGGCACAGATTCAGACGATTCCTGATACGAAGGCTTTACACGCCCAAGTGGTGGAATTGGTAGACACGCTATCTTGAGGGGGTAGTGGCGACAGCCGTGCCGGTTCGAGTCCGGCCTTGGGCACCATTGGAGAAGGTAAGAGTATGCTCGCAGAGTATTTTCCAATTCTTCTGTTCCTGGCAATTGCAGGTGCAATGGGTGCTGCTTTGCTGCTGACCGGTGGCATGCTCGGGCCGAGCCGGCCTGACAGTGAAAAGCTGTCTCCCTATGAATGCGGATTCGAGGCCTTCGAAGATGCGCGCACGAAGTTTGACGTGCGCTATTATCTGGTGGCCATCCTGTTCATAATTTTCGATCTTGAAATCGCTTTCTTCGTGCCGTGGGCGCTGGTGCTGGACAAGCTGGGAATGTTCGGCCTGCTGGCGATGGTCGTCTTTGTTGTCGAACTGGTGGTTGGATTTTTCTTTGCGTGGAAGAAAGGGGCACTGGAATGGGAGTAATCAATCCGGTACCTCTTGCCGTCGTCGATGACATCCTGCGTCCCAATGCCAATGACAACCCACTGCTGGAACGGGGGATGGTGACCACGTCGCTCGACGCGCTCATCAACTGGGCACGAACAGGTTCGATGTGGCCCATGACTTTTGGTTTGGCCTGTTGTGCGGTCGAGATGATGCAGTCCGGGGCGGCGCGTTATGACCTGGATCGATTCGGCGTGGTGTTCAGGCCCAGTCCACGGCAATCCGATGTCATGATTGTGGCCGGGACACTGTGCAACAAGATGGCGCCAGCCCTGCGCAAAGTCTACGACCAGATGCCAGAGCCAAAATGGGTGATCTCCATGGGCTCCTGCGCCAATGGCGGTGGCTACTACCACTATTCCTATTCAGTCACCCGGGGTTGCGACCGCATTGTCCCGGTGGATGTGTATGTTCCCGGCTGCCCGCCGACAGCAGAAGCGCTGATTTACGGCATTCTGCAATTACAGGCGAAAATTCGCCGCACCAATACCATTGCCAGATGAGCCGATGAAAGACACTCCCAAGGCAGTAACAGAGCTTTTCTCGGAAAGTTTTGGAAATCGTGTCAAGGCCATTGGCATGCAGAGCGGAATTGTCACCATCGAGGTGGCTCTCGATCACTGGCTGGAAGTTTGCCGGCAGCTGCGTGATGATGCGGAATTCGCCTATGAGCTGTTAACCGACCTTTGCGCTGTGGATCATTTGGGCTACGGCGAGTCCGAGTGGGAAACGGATGACGCTACGGCGGAGGGTTTCAGCCGTGGTGTGGAAGGTGTTGGCCCTGGCCGCTTCAACTGGGCGCAACGGCCCGCAGCGCGACACATCGAACGGCGCTTTGCCGTAGTCGTGCACCTGCTGTCGTTTCGTCATAATCACCGTCTTCGCCTGCATTGCTTTACGGCCGATGAAGGCATGCCCATAGTGCCTTCACTGGTCGATATCTGGAACTCGGCCAATTGGTATGAGCGTGAAGCGTTTGATCTGTTCGGAATTGTTTTTGAAGGTCATCCCGATTTGCGCCGGATTCTGACCGACTATGGTTTCACCGGACATCCGTTCCGCAAGGACTTCCCGTTAATCGGCAATGTCGCCGTGCGTTATGACACTGAAAAGCAGCGCGTGGTTTACGAACCGGTCGAAATCGAGTCCAGAGTGCTGGTGCCGAAAGTCCTGCGTGATGATTCACGTTACAAAACGGATGACATCGATTGCGCGGCACAAACGGCGGCCGCAGAAAGGGTGGACTAGTACCGTGACCGAGATTCGAAATTACACGATGAACTTCGGTCCGCAACATCCTGCAGCGCACGGTGTCTTGCGCCTGGTGCTGGAAATGGATGGCGAGACGGTGGTGCGTGCCGACCCGCACGTGGGTCTGTTGCACCGGGCGACGGAGAAACTGGCTGAGAGCAAGCCGTTCAATCAGTCCATAGGCTACATGGACCGGCTCGATTACATGTCCATGATGTGCAATGAACATGCCTATGTCCGGGCCATCGAGGAATTGCTCGCGATCCAGCCGCCAGTGCGCGCGCAGTGGATTCGTACCATGTTCGATGAAATCACGCGATTTTCCAATCACCTCCTGTGGCTGGGTTCGTCGGCGCTGGACCTGGGCGCCATGACCGTTTTTCTTTACGCATTTCGCGAGCGGGAAATGGTCATGGATATGTATGAAGCTGTGTCCGGCGCGCGCATGCATGCAAACTACTATCGACCGGGTGGCGTTTACCGGGATCTTCCGGACAGCATGCCGGTGTACCAGGAATCCCGCTGGACCAAGGGTAAAGCCCTCAAACGCAAGAACGAGTGGCGCAATGGCTCCTTGCTGGATTTCATCGAGGCCTTTGCCAAAGATGTGCCTGACCGTATCGATGAATATGAAACCTTGTTGACGGAAAACCGGATCTGGAAGCAACGCACGGTGAACATCGGCGTGGTGTCACCGGAACGCGCTCTGCAGATGGGCTTTTCCGGACCGATGTTGCGCGGTTCGGGCATCGAATGGGACCTGCGCAAAAAACAGCCGTATGCCATGTACGACCAGGTGGATTTCGACATACCGATCGGCGTCAATGGCGACTGCTACGACCGCTACCTGGTACGTGTGGAGGAAATGCGCCAGAGCGCCCGCATCATCCTGCAATGCGTCGACTGGCTGCGGGCCAATCCCGGCGCGGTGATGTTGAAGAATTTCAAGGTTGTGCCGCCGACCCGCGAAGAAATGAAAGACGACATGGAAGCGATGATTCACCACTTCAAGCTTTTTACTGAAGGCTATTGCGTGCCGGCTGGTGAGACCTACGCGGCCGTAGAGGCGCCCAAGGGTGAATTCGGTTGTTACCTGGTTTCGGATGGCGCCAACAAGCCCTTCAGGGTGCATTTACGGGCGCCGGGATTTGCCCATCTGTCTGGTTTGAATGAAATGGTGCAGGGTCATATGCTGGCGGACACCGTCGCCATCATCAGCACACTGGACCTGGTATTCGGCGAGGTGGACCGCTAATGAGCAGTAGTGAAAACAAGGCCGATGCCGCAGCCAAACTCAGCGAAGAAACGCTGCGGACCATTGACTACTGGCGCGCCAAGTTTCCCGCGGACAAAAAGCGCTCGGCGTTGATTCAGGCCCTGATGGCGGCGCAAATGCAAAACGGCGGCTGGCTGAACCGGGAACTGATCGAAGCCGTGGCATCCTACCTGGAGCTTCCTGCGGTATGGGCACACGAGGTGGCGACGTTCTATTCGATGTTCGACCTGGAGCCCACGGGGCGTCACAAGGTCAATATCTGCACCAATATTTCGTGCTGGCTGAACGGGGCCGAAGGCATTGTCGCTTGCGCCGAGAAGAAGTTGGGGATCAGCACTGGTGAAACCACGCCGGATGGACGTATCACCCTGGTGCGGGAAGAGGAGTGTCTGGCGGCTTGCTGTGGTGCACCGATGATGGTGGTGGACGGCCATTACCACGAAAACCTGGATGTGAAAAAACTGGACGCCATTCTCGATGGACTGGATTGAAGGCAAATAAGCAAGATGTCAGAGCACAACGTGGTATTCACTACCCTGCATGCGGATCAGCCCTGGTCCATGCAAACCTATCTGTCCATTGATGGCTACCAGGCCTGGCGCAAGATTCTGCAGCAGAAAACACCGCAGGCGGAAATTATCGATGTGGTCAAGCAATCCGCGCTGCGCGGTCGGGGCGGCGCCGGTTTTCCGGCGGGTCTGAAGTGGAGTTTCATGCCGCGCTCGGCCCCGGGACAGAAATACATTCTGTGCAATTCCGATGAGTCCGAACCCGGCACCTGCAAGGATCGTGACATCCTGCGCTTCAACCCGCACGCCGTTATCGAGGGTATGGCCATTGCGGGATATGCCATGGGGGCGACGGTAGGCTACAACTACCTGCGTGGTGAATTTCACCACGAGCCCTATGAGCGCTTCGAACAGGCGCTGAAAGAAGCCTACCGGGATGGTTTGCTGGGTAAGGATATCCTCGGATCGGGTATTGATATGGACATCCATACGGCATTGGGCGCTGGCGCGTACATTTGTGGCGAAGAGACCGCCCTGATGGAATCCCTCGAAGGCAAGAAAGGACAGCCCCGGTTCAAACCGCCGTTTCCCGCGAGTTATGGTTTATACGGCAAGCCAAGCACGATCAACAACACTGAAACCCTGGCCTCTGTACCGCACATCCTGCGCCTCGGTGCCGATTGGTTTTTGCGCATCGGCAAACCAAACAATGGCGGCCCCAAGGTTTTTTCGATTTCCGGTCATGTCAACTCGCCAGGAAACTTCGAAGTCCCGCTGGGCACGCCATTCGCGGATTTGCTGGCAATGGCCGGAGGAGTGCGCAGCGGACGTACCCTGAAAGGGGTCATTCCGGGCGGATCTTCCATGCCGGTACTGCCCGCAAGCATCATGATGGAATGCACCATGGACTATGACGCGCTCAGCAAAGCCGGGTCCGGGCTGGGTTCCGGCGCGGTCATCGTTATGGACGACTCGACCTGCATGGTGAAAGCGTGCACGCGAATTGCCCGATTTTACCACATGGAATCCTGCGGCCAGTGCACACCCTGCCGGGAAGGAACCGGCTGGATGCACCGCATGCTGGAACGCATTGTTGCTGGCAAGGGACGTGCAGGCGACCTGGAATTGCTGCGCTCGGCCGCCGGCCAGATTGAGGGCCACACGATCTGTGCCTTCGGCGAAGCTGCGGCCTGGCCGGTACAGGGCATGCTGCGTCATTTCTGGCCCGAATTTGAGTATTTCGTCACCCACGGCCGTTCCATGGTCGAGGAACAGCAAGGGCTGGCGGCATGAGTGCAGAAGTGAAAAGTCCGGTCGCCGGGCAGGTGGACATGGTCAATATCGAAGTTGACGGCATCCCGCTGCAGGCGCCAAAAGGCTCGATGATCATCCAGGCTACCGACCAGGCCGGCATCAGCATTCCCAGGTTCTGCTATCACCGCAAACTCAGCATCGCAGCCAACTGCCGTATGTGTCTGGTGGATGTGGAGAAGTCGCCCAAGCCCATGCCGGCATGTGCAACACCGGTGATGGAGGGGATGAAAATCTATACCCAGTCGCGCCGGGCCATCGATGCGCAGCATGGCGTGATGGAATTCCTGCTGATCAACCACCCCCTGGATTGTCCGATCTGCGATCAGGGTGGCGAATGTGAATTGCAGGATCTGGCCATGGCGTACGGACGTTCGGTTTCCCGTTTTACCGAGAGTAAACGGGTGGTCAAGGACAAGAACGTCGGCGCGCTGGTACAGACCGACATGACGCGTTGCATTCATTGCACCCGCTGCGTGCGATTTCTCGAGGAAATCGCCGGCACCACCGAAATGGGCGGCGGCGGCCGTGGCGACCGCCTTGAAATCGGCACCATCGTGCAGAACAGCATCGACTCTGAACTGTCCGGCAATATCATCGACCTGTGCCCGGTGGGCGCACTGACGAACAAACCGTTTCGCTTCGCCGCCCGCGCCTGGGAACTGGTCGCCAGGCCCTCTCTTGGGGTGCACGATGGAGTGGGTTCCTTGCTGTACCACCATACGCGTGCCGGCCGCATACTGCGTTCGGTGCCGCGTGATAATGAAGCCACCAACGAATCCTGGTTATCCGACCGGGATCGCTACAGCTATGCCGGATTGTATGCGGCAGACCGGGTCACGCAGCCGCTGGTGAAAAAACAAGGCCACTGGCAGGCCGTTTCCTGGGATGAGGCGATCAAGGCAGCACTGGGAATTTTGCGCCCGGCGGCTGCGAATGCGGCGGACAAGCTTTGCGCGCTGATGTCGAACGGAGCCGCGACCGAAGAATATTTCCTCGCCCAGCGCCTGGTGCGCGGCCTGGGCAGCAACCATATTGATCATCGCCTGCGCGAACAGGACTTTTCCGACGATGAGTCGCGCCCGGTCGCGCCGGTGTTTGCGGTGAAAATCGCGCAACTGGCACAGGCAGACGCAGTATTGATGTTGGGATGCAATCCCCGTCACGAAGCACCTATCCTCGGTCACCGCTTGCGCGAGGCATGGCGCAAGGGCGCTGCACTGATGACCATCAACCCGCTGGATTGGGAGTTCGTTTTCTCCACCCGCCAGAACATCGTCGTTGCACCGCAGTTCATGATCGCGGAGCTGGCGGCCGTGGCAGCAGCCGTCGCAACTGTCAGCGGCCAGGCGTTGCCCACCAACATCGCCGCCCTGGCTGGTTCGATGACGGTTGCGGCCAGGCACGAGGAAATTGCTGCCACGTTGCATGCGGCCGAGCGCGGTGTGCTGATTGTTGGCCAGTTTGCGATGGCTCATCACCAGGCCGGCGCCATGCGACAACTTGCCGGTTGGATTGCCACAGCCAGTGGATGTGCGCTGAATCTGCTGCCCCACGGCGCCAATCCGGTGGGCGCATGGCTGGCTGGCGCCGTGCCCCATCGCGGCCCGGCCGGACTTCGCAAGACCGGCGGCAAGAGCAAGGACGGGATGATAAATTCATCCGGGAAAACCTGGTTATTGTGGGATGTGGAGCCCGATTTCGACATTGAAAATCCATCCGCTGCACTGACTTCGCTGCAAGCGGCTGAAAAGGTTCTCGCCGTGGCGGTATTTGCCAGTGACAGCCTCAAACAGGTCGCCGATGTCATACTGCCGCTGGCGCCTCTGGCGGAGTCCGAGGGCAGCCTGGTCAATCTCGATGGCGACACCATGGGGTTTACGCCAGCCGCAAAAGTGGCGGGCGAAGCCCGGCCCGGCTGGAAAATTCTGCGCCGCCTGGGTGACGAACTTGGACTTGCAGGCTTCGGCCAGGTTGATCTGGCCGACCTGCAAACCGAGATGCAAGCCACGCTGCGTGCTGCGGCCGTTGCGGACCAGGCAGTCGACTCCCTGGCTGCGAGCCGCGATGCGCTGGCAACCGCCCCCGTTGATGCCGGCAAGGCCCTGCACCGTGTTGGCGAGGTACCGATGTATTCCGCCGATGCCTTATGCCGCCGCGCACCTGCTTTGCAGCAGACCGTGCACGCCGTGAGTGATTTTGTCGGGCTCAACCCGGCGGATGCCGGGCGTCTGGGACTGGCTGATGGGGGCAGGGCAAATGTTCGCCAGGGTGAAGCATTCACGGCACTGGAAGTCAGAGTCAGTGAGCGTGTTCCCGTTGGTGCCGCCTGGGTTCGCAGCGCAACATCCGGCACCCGTGAATTGGGCTCGGCGACGGGTCCTATCATCGTGGAGGTGGCGTGATGTCAGGCCCATTCCTTGACCAGTTGATCGAACTGCTGATCATGGTGCTCAAGATCCTGGCCATCGTGGTGCCGCTGATCCTGACCGTTGCTTATTACACGTACTTTGAGCGCAAGGTTATTGGCTATATGCAGGTGCGCCTGGGTCCGAACCTGATTGGGCCCTGGGGTCTGTTTCAGCCCTTTGCCGACGTGGCCAAGCTCCTGCTCAAGGAAATCGTGCTGCCGGCAAACGCCAACAAGTTCCTGTTTCTGTTGGCTCCCGTGGTGACCCTGATTCCTGCTTTCTCGGCCTGGGCCGTGGTGCCTTTCAGCGACAAGCTGGTGCTGGCTGACATCGATGCCGGCCTGATCTTTATCCTGGCCCTGTCCTCGCTGGGTATCTATGGGCCGATCATTGCTGGCTGGGCTTCAAATTCCAAATATGCTTTCCTTGGCGGCTTGCGCTCCGCCGCGCAGATGGTTTCATATGAAATCGCGATGGGCTTCGCCTTGATCGGCGTGCTGATTCTGGCGGGCAGCCTGAACCTGCGGGAAATCGTGCTGGCACAGCACGGCGGTGTGCTCGACTGGTTCTGGTTGCCATTGCTGCCCTTGTTCGTGATTTATCTGGTTTCCGGTGTCGCTGAAACCAACCGTGCGCCTTTCGATGTGGCCGAGGGTGAATCCGAGATCGTGGCCGGTTTTCACGTGGAATATGCCGGCGCGGCCTTTGCGCTGTTCTTCCTCGCCGAATATGCCAACATGATCCTGATTTCCGGTTTGACCGCCATCATGTTTGCCGGCGGCTGGCTGTCACCATTTGAAGGCTTGCCGCTGATCGGGGATACCTTTCTCGGCCAGGGCAGCGTTTTCTGGTTCCTGGGCAAGACCGTATTCTTCATGTTTTTGTTCCTGTGGTGGCGGGCAACGTTCCCGCGTTATCGCTATGACCAGATCATGCGCCTGGGCTGGAAGGTTTTTGTTCCCATCACGATCTTCTGGGTGCTTGTTGCCGCCGTTCTCGCCGTGTCGGGCGTGGTCGTGAAAGGAAGCTGATCATGCAACGAATCTGGCGCTACCTCAAAAGCCTGATGTTGCTGGAACTCGCCAGCGGCCTGGGTGTAACCATCAAGTACTTTTTCCGCCCTAAATTCACCATCCGCTATCCGGAAGAAAAAACACCGAAGTCCGGCAGATTCCGGGGTTTGCACGCGCTCAGGCGTTATCCCAACGGCGAAGAGCGTTGCATCGCATGCAAATTGTGTGAGGCCGTTTGTCCGGCGCTGGCGATAACCATCGAATCGACGCAGCGGGATGACGGCACGCGCCGCACCACCCGTTATGAGATTGACCTGTTCAAGTGTATCTATTGCGGTTTTTGCGAGGAATCCTGCCCGGTGGATTCCATCGTCGAAACGGACATACTCGAGTACCACTTCGAAAACCGTGGTGAACACATCGTGACCAAGGAACAGTTGCTGGCCATCGGCGATCGCTACGAAGAAAGTGTGGCGGCCAATCGCCGCCAGGATGCGGCTTACCGCTGAGCGGAGCACAACAGATGCCCATTGTCGAACCCGTTTTTTATATCTTTTCGCTGTTGCTCACCGGGGCGGCCATTATGGTCATCACGGTGCGTAACCCGGTTTACGCAGCTCTGTTCCTGGTGTTGGCGTTCTTCAGTTCGGCTGCGATCTGGATGCTGCTGGAAGCGGAGTTCCTCGCCATCGTGCTGGTGCTGGTCTACGTCGGGGCGGTCATGGTGCTGTTCCTGTTCGTGGTGATGATGCTGGATATCAATCTCGCGCCATTGAAGGAAGGGTTCATCCGTTACCTGCCGGTCGGCATCGCCGTTGCAGCGGCGATGGCTGCTGAATTGTTGTTGGTCATCTGGACGCGGGGGCGTTTTGCCGTCGAGGCTTTTCCCGTACCGGCGCCGCACCCGGATGGTTACAGCAACACCAAGGCGGTAGGCGAGTGGCTGTTCACGAACTTCATGCTGCCTTTCGAAGTCGCGGGCATCATTCTGCTGGTCGCAATTATCGCCGCCATAGCCTTGACGCTGAGAAAACGAACGGGCATTAAAACCCAGAATGCGTCCCGGCAGGTGCTGGTGCGACGCGAGGACCGTATCCGGCTCGCCAGCATGAAGTCCGAGCCCAGACAGGATGCTTGAGGAATCGACATGTTGACACTGGCCCATTTTCTGACGCTCGGCGCCATACTTTTCTGTTTGAGTGTTGCGGGCATTTTTTTGAACCGCAAGAATGTGATCATTCTGTTGATGTGCATCGAGCTGATGCTGTTGGCCGTCAATATGAATTTCATCGCATTCTCCCGTTTCCTGGGCAATATGGATGGTCAGGTATTCGTATTTTTCATCCTGACGGTTGCTGCTGCGGAAGCAGCGATCGGACTGGCCATCCTGGTGGTGCTGTTCCGCAACCGTGGCACCATCAACGTGGCCGAACTGGACCAACTGAAGGGCTGATATGTCACTTGAAATCACATTGCTGCTGATACCGGTGCTGCCGCTGGCCGCGGCAGCGATTGCAGGCCTGCTGCGCAGGCAGGTCGGCCGCTCTGGCGCGCACTGGGTCGCGATACTTGGCGTGGCCGCCGCCTTCGTGCTTTCGGCCTGGGTCCTGTACCAGCAGGTGTTTGCCGGCATGGTTACCCAGAACATTACGGTCTACACCTGGATGGTTGCCGACGGAATAACATTCGAAGTCGGCTTCCTCATTGACCACCTGACCACCCTGATGATGTGCGTGGTGAGTTTCGTGTCACTGATGGTGCATATTTACACCATCGGCTATATGCAAGACGATCCCGGCTACCAGCGGTTTTTCAGTTATATCGCCTTGTTCACTTTCTCCATGCTCATGCTGGTGATGTCGAACAATTTCATGCAACTGTTCTTCGGCTGGGAAGCGGTCGGCCTGGTTTCCTATCTTTTAATCGGTTTCTGGTTCAATCGGGAGTCGGCGATTTTCGCCAGTCTCAAGGCGTTCCTGGTGAACCGGGTGGGTGACTTCGGCTTTCTGCTCGGCATCGCCGCGGTGCTCTATGCCACCGGTTCACTGGATTATGCCGAGGTATTCGGTCAGGCCCCGAAGATCGCCACGCAGACCATCAGCATCATCCCGGGGGTCGAGTGGCAGCTGATCACCTTGATCTGTGTCTGCCTGTTCATCGGCGCCATGGGCAAGTCCGCGCAAGCGCCCTTGCACGTGTGGCTGCCTGATTCCATGGAAGGCCCGACGCCGATTTCCGCCCTGATTCATGCCGCGACCATGGTAACCGCGGGCATTTTCATGGTGGCGCGGATGTCACCGCTGTTCGAGTTCAGCGATGCGGCGCTGAGTTTTGTCATGCTGATCGGTGCCTTCACCGCATTGTCCATGGGCCTGATCGGTATCGTGCAAAATGACATCAAGCGCGTGATTGCCTACTCAACGCTGTCGCAACTCGGATACATGACGGTGGCGCTGGGGGTGTCGGCATACTCGGCTGCCATCTTCCATCTGATGACCCACGCGTTTTTCAAGGCGCTTTTGTTCCTGTGTGCCGGGTCGGTCATTATCGCCTTGCATCACCAGCAGGACATGCGTTTCATGGGTGGCCTGCGCCACCGCATGCCCATCACCTGGATCACGGCCTGGGTGGGTACCCTGGCCCTGGTGGGTTTCCCTTTCCTGTCCGGGTTCTACTCCAAGGATGCCATCATCGAAGCTGTCGAGGCCTCCAGCCGGTTCGGCAGCGGCGTGGCGTACTGGGCTGTTTTGCTGGGCGTTCTGGTGACTTCGTTTTACAGCTTTCGCCTGCTGTACCTGACGTTCCACGGCGAGCCGCGCTATGCAGTAAACCACTCGGCCGGCGAGCATCCCGCAGATGGCGTGTTGCCGCATGAGCCCAAGGAATCTCCATGGGTGGTCACGGTTCCATTGGTGATGCTGGCGCTTCCATCCCTACTCATTGGCTATCTGACCATCCAACCGGTACTGTTCGGCGGCTGGCTGGCCGAATCCATTACTGTTCTGGGGGAGAATGAAGTCGTGGCGGAGGTCGGCCATCACTTCCATGGTTCCGCCGCCATGGCTGTGCACGCACTGGTTTCAGCGCCGTTCTGGCTGATGATCACGGGTTTCGCTCTGGCAACGGTCATATATCTCTTCCGGCCTGCTCTGGCTGGTGTATTGCGCAGCAGGATGCCGCGCCTGCACCGCATTTTGCTGAACAAGTATTACTGGGACGAGTTGTATCAGGCCGTTTTCGTCAAGGGCGCCGTCCGGCTGGGAAAGGATCTGTGGGAAAAAGCCGATGCGGCGTTTATCGATGACTTGCTGGTCAATGGTTCGGCACGGGTGGTTGGCAGCCTGGCGGCCAGAGTCCGCCTGTGGCAAAGCGGTTACCTGTTCCAATATGCATTTGCCATGATCATTGGCCTGATCGGCATACTGGCCATTTGGGTGGTGCTTTGATGAAGGGGCGGATTTGATATGGAATTCAACGGGCCTCTGCTGAGTGTGCTGATCTGGCTGCCCATTTTGGGTGGCGTATTGGTGGTCGCATTGGGCGAACAGAAAGCAGCGCAGGCGCGCCTGCTGGCATTGGCTGTCTCCGCCCTGACTTTTTTCCTGAGTATTTCGCTGTTTACTGCTTTTGATCGCGGCACGGCGGCCATGCAATTTGTTGAGAACAAGGTCTGGATCGATTCTTTTTCCATTTACTACTATCTTGGGGTGGATGGATTTTCGGTGCCGTTGATCCTGCTGACAACCTTTTTCGGTGTGCTGGTCGTCATCGCCGGATGGGAAAGCATCCGCATACGCGTGCATCAGTACATGGCCTCCTTCCTGGTAATGGAAGGGCTCATGATCGGCGTTTTCTCCGCGCTGGATGGTTTTCTTTTCTATGTGTTTTTCGAGGCCATGCTGATACCCATGTTCCTGGTGATCGGCATGTGGGGCGGGCCCAGACGCGTTTACGCGACCATCAAGTTCTTCCTCTATACCTTCCTCGGTTCCGTGTTCATGCTGGTCGGCCTGATTTACCTTTACACCCAGTCGGGTTCCTGGTCGATCCTGGACTGGCAGCAGTATCCACTGGGCAGCACGGCACAGACCTGGCTGTTTCTGGGTTTTCTCGCCGCGTTTTCAGTCAAGGTTCCGATGTGGCCGGTACACACCTGGTTACCGGATGCGCATGTGGAAGCGCCGTCCGGAGGCTCGGTGATCCTGGCAGCCATCATGCTGAAAATAGGCGGCTACGGGTTCATCCGCTTCAGCCTGCCGATCACGCCGGATGCCAGCGCCGCGCTGGATTGGTTGATCATCATGCTGTCGTTGATAGCCGTTGTGTATATCGGTTTCGTGGCCCTGGTGCAGCAGGACATGAAGAAACTGATTGCCTATTCATCTGTTTCCCATATGGGTTTTGTCACTCTGGGCCTGTTTATTGCCTTTGCCATTTTCCGTCATGGCAGCGGTGGACAGGGTGCCGCACTCGGCGTGGAAGGCGCGATGGTGCAAATGATGTCGCATGGATTTGTTTCGGGCGCGCTGTTCCTGTGCGTTGGCGTACTGTATGACCGGCTGCACAGCCGCATGATCCGCGACTATGGCGGCGTGGCCAACACCATGCCGTGGTTCGCCACGTTTGCGGTATTGTTCTTTATGGCCAATTCCGGTCTGCCGGGAACCAGCGGTTTCGTGGGTGAATTCATGGTCATCCTGGCAGCTTTCAATGCCAGCTTCTGGTATGCCTTTTTTGCCGGACTGACCCTGATCCTGGGCGCTGCGTACAGCCTGTGGCTGGTCAAGCGGGTCATTTTTGGAGCAGTGGCAAGCCAGGAAGTGGCTGCTCTGAAGGATATCAACAAGCGCGAAGCTTTTGTGCTCGGGGCGCTGGCCGTGGCGATCCTGCTGGTGGGCCTGTGGCCGCAACCCTTGGTGGATTTGATGCACGCTTCCGTCGCTGATCTGCTGCTGCATATCCAGCATACCAAACTCCCGGTGGCTGCTATCGCCACGGCAGGCATCTGAGGTTCAGGCTGAAATGAACATGTCGAAAATCCTGCTTGCCACGCCAGAAATATGGGTGTTGTCGATGGCCTGCGTTATCCTGCTGGTAGACTTGTCTGTGCGTGAAGGGCGCCGGGGAATTGTTCACTTGCTGGCAATGATCACGCTGATTTTTGCCGCCATTATCACCCTGCGCGCCGATTATCTGCACGATGGTTTGCGCTCTGCCACCGCGTTTCATGACAGTTTTTTGCGTGACCCGATGGGTGACGTACTCAAGCTTTTCAGCTATGTGACGCTGGGCTTTGTTTTCATTTACGCGAAATTCTATTTACGGCAATTCCGCATGTTCCGCGCGGACTTCTATACGCTGTCCCTGTTCGCCTTGCTGGGCGTCATGTTGCTGATTTCGGCAAACAACCTGGTGATGATTTATCTTGGGCTCGAGCTGACTTCATTATCGACTTATGCCCTGGTTGCCTACGACAGGGATTCAAACCGGGGTTCGGAAGCGGCCATGAAGTATTTCGTGCTCGGTTCCATGGCCTCAGGCATGCTGTTGTATGGAATGTCCATGATTTACGGCGCTACCGGCAGTCTTGATCTGAATACGATAGGCGCCGCAGTTGGCAGCGCCGGCCGTGATGACCTGATGCTGATTTTCGGACTGGCTTTCCTCATCGTCGGTCTGGCTTTCAAGCTGGGTGTGGCGCCTTTTCACATGTGGATTCCGGATGTTTACCACGGCGCGCCAGCCGGTGTTACCCTGTTTATCGCTTCGGTACCCAAGATGGCCGCTTTCGCGATGACTTTCCGTTTGCTCCAGACCGGGCTGGGTGGATTGCACAGCGACTGGCAACAGATGATTTCGGCGCTTGCGCTGCTTTCCATCGTGATTGGAAACATCGCCGCCATTGCGCAAACCAACATCAAACGCATGCTGGCTTATTCGACCATTTCCCACATGGGCTTCGTGCTGCTGGGGTTCCTGCCCGGTACGAACGAGGGTTACGGAGCTGCAATGTACTACATCATTGTCTACTCCCTGATGTCCGCAGCGGCGTTTGGCATGATCATCCTGCTATCTTCCAGGGGCGTTGAGGCGGAAAACCTGGATGACTTCAAAGGCTTGAACCAGCGTAATAATTGGTACGCCGCGGTCATGGCCATGGTGATGTTCTCCATGGCTGGCGTGCCGGTATTTGTCGGATTTTTTGCCAAATGGCTGGTGATTCAGGCGGTACTGAATGCCGGGTTGGTATGGCTGGCCATTGTCGCCGTCGTATTTGCCGTGATCGGAGCCTTTTATTATCTGCGCGTGGTCAAGTTGATGTATTTTGATGACCCCGTGACCGAACAAGCCATCAACGCACCGGTGGATTTCCGTGTAGTATTGTCGCTTAACGGAATCCTGATGATTGGACTGGGACTGTTTTCCGCTTCGCTGATTGCGGTGTGCATGAACTCGTTTGCCGCTTGAAGTTGACCAGGAGCCCTTGTAATAGCCACCCGGAGTCTATATTATTTGCCGCCTACTGATGCGGGGTGGAGCAGTCTGGCAGCTCGTCGGGCTCATAACCCGAAGGTCGCAGGTTCGAATCCTGCCCCCGCTACCAGTTTCAGGACTGAGGCCCCGAGGGGCCTTTTTGATGCAACGGCAAACCTGCTTTGAGGTGCGCCGGTGACCTTGCGACACAATGGAAGATGCAATGAATTTATAAATTCGCATTGAACCGTGGTCCGCCGCAAACCAGTGCGGGTCATGGGCTTGTTCCGGGGATTCCCGGTATGGGTGGGTTGTCGTGAGGGGCTGTTATGCCCTTTTTTTGTGCCCGGGATTTGGGGCCTGGGAACCGGGCCGGAGTTGATTTTGAGCGTAGCCAAACTGACAGCGATGTTGCAGCCTCTGGTGGAGGACCTTGGTTACGAGTTTGTCGGTCTGGAGTTGAGCAGTAACCCGAACAGCCGGGTTTTGGTGTTGTATATAGACAAGCCGGCAGGCATTGCGGTCGAAGACTGTGAGCTGACCAGTCGCGAAGTTGCGGCCTTGCTGGATGTGGAAGATCCAATCCCGGGACATTACGTGCTGGAAGTGTCGTCCCCTGGACTTGACCGGCCCCTGTTCAGTCTGCGGCAGTTTGAACAGTTTACCGGTGAGCTCGTGCAGCTGACCTTGTTTGCGCCGCTCGATGGCAGGAGAAAATTCAAGGGCCGTATCCTGGGCGTGCGGGATGGGAAGGTCACTATTGAACAGGATGGAGTGGAAGTCACATTGGAACACGGCAATATCGCCAAAGCGCGGCTGGTGCCTGACTACGACAGCATTTTTGCTGGCAAAGCCTGAGGCACGGGTTTGCGGCAATTGAATTGATGAGCGGACAGAGAGAAAAATCACGATGAGCAAAGAGATTCTGCTGGTTGTGGATGCGGTATCCAACGAGAAAGGCGTCGGTAAGGATGTTATTTTTGGCGCCCTGGAGGCGGCACTGGCGTCTGCGGCACGTAAACTCAGCAATGACGAGCGTGATGTGCGTGTTGCGATCAATCGCGAAACGGGCAATTACGAGACGTTTCGTCGCTGGCAAGTCGTCGACGACGACAGCGAGATCGAATCCGAGCACAGCCAGATGCCGCTCAGTGCCGCCCGGGCGATAGACCCCGAAATCACGGTCGGTGGTTTCATCGAGGAGCCGATGGAAAATGCGGAGTTCGGCCGCATTGCCGCACAGACCGCCAAGCAGGTCATTGTTCAGCGCGTGCGCGAAGCAGAGCGCGCGCAGGTGGTCGACGCTTACAGTAATCGTACCGGCGAACTGATCAACGGCATCGTCAAGCGGGTCGAGCGTGGCAATGTGTACATCGATCTGGGTGGCAATGCGGAAGCATTCATTTCACTACGGCACATGATTCCTGGTGAGACGGTCCGCCCCGGCGAGCGCTTGCGCGCCTACCTGTTTGAAGTGCGTGAAGAATTGCGCGGCCCGCAACTTTTCGCCAGTCGCACCGTCGTTGAGTTTCTGGTCTCGCTGTTCGAACTCGAAGTGCCGGAAATCGGTCAGGAACTGATTTCCATTATGGGCGGCGCCCGCGATCCTGGCCGGCGCGCGAAAATTGCTGTCCGTTCCAATGACCGGCGCACCGATCCCATTGGCGCCTGCGTTGGCATGCGTGGTTCAAGGGTACAAGCCGTTTCCAATGAACTGGCGGGTGAACGTATTGACATCATTTTGTGGGATGAAAACCCGGCGCAGTTCGTCATCAACGCCATGGCGCCCGCTGAAGTCGCGTCCATCGTGATGGACGAAGAAAATCAGTCCATGGACATTGCCGTGGACGAAGCCAATCTTTCACAGGCCATAGGCCGCGGTGGACAGAATGTCCGGCTGGCCAGCGAGCTGACCGGATGGTCGCTGAATGTGCTGACGGTAGAGCAGGCCGAGCATAAAGGTGAAGAGGAATCCCGCGCGATCCTGGAGCGCTTTATGCAGCGACTGGACGTCGGTGAAGACGTGGCCAGTATCCTGGTGCAGGAAGGTTTCAGCAATATCGAAGAAGTTGCCTACGTGCCTGAGTCAGAACTGCTGGAAATCGAGGAGTTTGATGCGGAGATGGTGCAGGAAATCCGGCGCCGTGCGCGTGATGCCCTGCTCACGCAAATGATTGCCAAGGAAGAAGTGCTGGATGAAAACCGTCCGGAAGCTGATTTGATGGACCTCGATGGCATGACCGAACGGTTGGCGTTCCGGCTGGCGGAAAAGGGTATCCGTACGCAGGAAGATCTTGCCGAACTGGCCGTGGATGAACTCACGGAAATTGACGACATGAGCGACGAGGTTGCGGCCGCATTGATCATGGCCGCCAGGGCGCCCTGGTTTGCAGAAGAAAACAAATAAGGCAGGCCCCAAGGAGTAAATTATGTCGGACGTAAGTGTTGCACAATTGGCGGAAGTCCTGGGTATTGATGTCAGCAAATTAATTGCGCAACTGAAAGACGCTGGCATTCAGGCGTCTTCTGGTGAAGATGCTGTTTCCAATGAAGACAAGAAAAAGTTGCTGGCTTACCTGCGTACCAGCCACGGCAAGGTGGCCAACGATACGACGGCGCCGAGGAAGGTAACGCTCAAGCGTAAAAGCGTCAGTGAATTGCGTGTACCCGGCAGTGGGCCGCGGGCGAGAGCAACTGCCCGCACCGTCAACGTCGAAGTGCGTAAACGCCGTACCTATGTCAAGCGCGAGGTTGTGCAGGAACAAACAGGTGTCGAGTACCTGGATCGCGAGGAGGCCAGGAAAATCCTCGAGGAAACCCGTGCGGGGCGAGCCGAAGAAGAACACCGCATGCAAAGCGCCAGCGAGAAGGCGCGCCAGCAGCGTGAAGAAGAACTGCGCAAGGCCGCGGAAGAACAGGCGCGGAAAGCAGCCGAAGAGAAATTGCGCCTCGAGGCCGAAGAGAAAGCACGTGAAGAAGCTGCTGCCCGCCGGCGTGAAGAAGACCAGGAGCGCCTGCGTGAAGAAGAGCGCGTGCGCAAACAGGCGGATGATCAACGGCGCCGGGAAAAAGACAAGGGCAAATCGGGTACCCGTTACGGCCGCCAGGAATTACACGTGGCGGAGGGAACGGTTGCCCGGCGGCGCAAGTCAGGTTTGCGCGTCAAACCTTCCGGGCGGCCCGCAGAGCATGCTTTTTCACGCCCTACCGCGCCCGTTTCCCGTGAGATCGGCATACCGGAGGCCATAACCGTCGCCGAATTGGCCAAGCTGATGGCGGTCAAGGCGGGTGAAGTGATCAAAGCCCTGATGCAAATGGGCATGATGGTAACGATCAACCAGAGCCTTGACCGGGATACCGCGATCCTGGTGGTCGAGGAAATGGGTCACAGCGCGGTAGCGGCCGACGTCAAGGATGTTGAGCAGGAACTGATCGCCGAGGAAGACGACGCCATCTCCGGCGAGCAGGTAACGCGCCCGCCGGTGGTGACTGTGATGGGGCACGTCGATCATGGCAAAACATCGTTGCTGGACTATATCCGTAAAGCACGGATTGCCGAAGGTGAAGCCGGCGGAATTACCCAGCACATCGGCGCCTATCATGTGCAAACCCCGCGCGGCACCATCACGTTCCTGGATACCCCCGGCCATGCCGCTTTCACCGCCATGCGGGCGCGTGGCGCACAGGCCACGGATATCGTCATTCTGGTGGTGGCGGCCGATGATGGCGTTATGCCGCAGACCAGGGAAGCCATACAGCATGCACGTGCGGCCCACGTGCCGATTATCGTTGCGGTAAACAAGATCGACAAGCCGAATGCCGATCTGGACCGCGTCAAGACGGAGTTGTCGAAAGAAGAAGTGATTGCCGAAGACTGGGGCGGGCAGGACATCTTCGTTTATGTGTCGGCTAAAACGGGCGAAGGCATCGACCAGTTGCTCGACGCCATCTCCTTGCAGGCCGAGGTTCTGGAACTGAAATCCGTGGCCCAGGCGCGGGCTCGCGGCGTCGTGATTGAATCCAGCCTGGACAAGGGCCGTGGACCTGTAGCCACGCTGCTGGTGCAGCAGGGCACGCTGAACCGTGGTGACATGATCCTGGCAGGCCAGGAGTTTGGCCGTGTGCGCGCCATGTTTAACGAAACCGGCGCCGCCATCGAGTCAGCCGGACCTTCCATGCCCGTGGTGGTGTTGGGTCTTTCAGGGGTGCCACAGGCGGGTGATGAAGTGCTGGGCGTGACCAACGAGCGTAAAGCCAGGGAAGCCGCGTCACAACGCCATGACCGCAAGCGTGAAACCCGGCTGGCAAGGCAGCAGGCCAGCAACCTGCAGAACCTGTTTGACAGCATGGGCAAGGAAGAACAGATCAACGTGAACCTGCTGATACGGGCAGATGTGCAGGGCAGTGTCGAAGCCTTGCGGGATGCGCTGACGAAACTCAGTAACGATGAAGTACAGGTCAACGTGGTGGCCTCCGGTGTTGGCGCCATCACCGAATCCGATGCAGGACTGGCTCAGGCTTCTGGCGCCATCATCATCGGCTTCAACGTCAGGGCAGATGCCGCTGCGCGCAAGTTGATCAAGGACAATGAACTGGATCTGCACTATTACAGCGTGATTTATGACGCCATCGACGAAGTAACCAAGGCCATCAACGGTCTGTTGGGCACCGAAGTCCGGGAACACATCATTGGCCTGGCCGAGGTGAGAGAAGTATTCCGTTCCTCCAGGCTTGGCGCCATTGCCGGTTGCCTGGTGGTGGATGGCATCGTCAAGCGCAAAAACCCCATCCGTGTGCTGCGTGACAATGTGGTGATTTTCGAAGGCGAGCTGGAATCATTGCGCCGCTTCAAGGATGAGGCCAGTGAAGTCCAGTCCGGCACCGAATGCGGTATCGGTGTAAAGCAATACAATGACGTCAAGCCTGGCGACCAGATCGAGTGTTTCGAACGCATCGAAATTGCAAGAACACTCTGATTCATTGCGTATTTGATCAGCCGCCATGCCAAGAGAGTTCAATCGATCAGAACGGGTCGCCGGCCAGATTCGCCGGGAACTGGCGCAGCTGATCCAGCACGAAGTCAAGGATCCGGCCATCGGCTTCATCAGCCTGTCCGATGTCGAGGTTACCCGTGACCTTGCTCACGCCAAGGTTTTTATCACGGTGTTCGACAGCGACAAGGCGGCCTCAACCCTGGTGGCATTGCGTCATGCCGCCGGTTATTTGCGTCATCGCCTGGGGCAGGAAATGCGTATCCGCAGTGTGCCGGAATTGCATTTTCACCATGATGCTTCGGTGGAAACCGGGCAGCGTATGGATAACCTGATAGACGCCGCACTCGCTTCTGATCGAGGCAACCGGGGGGCTGACGAAGACGGCAGCGAATGATGAGCCGGCATCGCTCTGGCCGGGATATCCACGGCATCCTTCTGCTGGATAAACCGGCGGGGATTTCTTCCAATCAGGCTTTGCAAAAAGTTCGCCAGCTCCTGCATGCACGCAAGGCCGGGCACACCGGCAGTCTCGATCCATTTGCCACCGGCATGCTGCCAATCTGTCTGGGTGAAGCCAGTAAAACAGCGGCATTCATGTTGCAAGCCGGCAAGAGTTATCGTGCGGTGGCGCGGCTGGGCCAGGCCACCAGCACCGGGGATATCGAGGGTGAGGTCGTACTGGAGCAGCCAGTGCCTGCCCTGGAGGCTCACCAGATTGAAACCGTGTTGCGAAGTTTTACCGGAACCATCTCCCAGGTTCCACCGATGTATTCCGCGCTCAAGCACCAGGGTCAACCTTTATACCGGCTGGCGCGGCAGGGTATCAGTGTGGAGCGCAAACCTCGCCAAATCCTGATTCACCGGCTTGAACTCCTGAGCTGGGAACCTCCATGGCTGTCATTCGAAGTACAGTGTTCCAAGGGGACGTATATACGTACACTGGCGGAAGACATTTGCGCCCGGTTCGGCAGCTGTGGACATCTGCAATCGCTGCGCCGCCTTGCGGTGGAGCCTTTCGCACCCGCCGGCCTGATTTCCATGGACGCGGTGGAACGGGCAGCAGAACAGGGTCGTGAACGGGAAATCCTCCTGCCGCTGGATGCGGGATTGTCCACCTGGCCGGCACTGAGTCTGGATGTACAAGCCGCTGAACGGTTCCGCCATGGTAATGCCGTGACGGCCGGCGTAGCCACCGGCATGATCCGGGTTTTCGGCGCGGACGGGGAAATCCTGGGCCTGGCCGAGTCCGGCCCGGATGGCATGGTTTACCCGAAGCGGGTGTTTGTTTTTGCGCCAGATAATGGTTGAAACAATGGGCCACGCTATTATTTCACTTGTTTAGGATCGGTTCCCCCGTTAGAATAGCGGGCTAATTTAAACCGGGGCTTCGAAGTTTTTGCAAAGACCCACACCCGATGGTGCAAATGGCTTGAAGGTGTTCAGATTTAAGGGTTTTTTCAAAGGCTTCGCGGCTCTAGATATGGAGACTGAACCATGTCTTTCGATGCAGAAGCTAAAGGCAAGATCGTCAGCGAATACAAACGCTCAGAAAGCGACACTGGCTCGCCCGAAGTACAGGTAGCCTTGCTGACTGGACGAATCCAACACCTGACAGACCATTTCAAAAATCACATAGGTGATCATCACTCGCGGCGTGGTTTGCTGCGCATGGTGAATCAGCGTCGCCGCCTGCTGGACTATTTGAAGAAGAGTGACTTGCAGCGCTACCGCGACCTGATCGAACGCCTCGGTCTTCGTCGCTAATTTCTGCATCACGACGCGGCAAGTACTCCGGCAGTGCTGATGCTCTGCCAGGGTTTTTGTGTACACGGCTTTAACTCATAGCAAGCAGGAATCGTCCAGTGCAAAAATTGAAAAAAACTTTTAAATATGGCGATAGCGAAGTTACCCTGGAAACCGGCCAGATTGCCCGCCAGGCAGACGCGGCCGTCATGGTCACGATGGGCGACACGGTGGTTTTGGTCACGGTTGTGGCCAGTAAAGTAGCGGATCCTTCGCGCGGATTCTTTCCGCTGACGGTGAACTACCAGGAAAAATTCTACGCCGCCGGGCGCATCCCGGGCGGGTTTTTCAAACGCGAAGGACGTCCAACGGAAAAAGAAACCCTGACCTGCCGTTTGATCGACCGTCCAATCCGGCCGCTGTTCCCCAAGGGATTCCTGAATGAAGTGCAGATTGTCGCCACCCTGATGTCATCCAATCCTGATGTCGATGGCGATATTCCGTCCTTGATCGGGACGTCCGCAGTCCTGGCGCTTTCCGGTATTCCGTTTAATGGACCGATTGGCGCTGCGCGTGTGGGCTACATCGATGGACAATACGTGCTCAATCCTACGACTACCCAGTTGGCCGACTCGAAACTCGATCTGATCGTCGCTGGCACCGAAAAAGCGGTGTTGATGGTTGAGTCGGAAGCCAAACTGCTTTCCGAGGAGGTCATGCTGGGCGCAGTGATGTTTGGCCATCAGGCCATGCAGACCGTAGTACAGGCGGTGCGTGAACTCGCCGGCGAAGCGGGCGTGCAAGCCTGGGACTGGCAGCCGTCAACGACTGATGATGTCCTGCTGGCCCAGGTCCAGGCGGTTTCGCAGCAGGGTCTGACCGAAGCTTATGCCATCGCCGACAAAATGCAGCGGCACGATGCCATCACAGCGGCCAAAAATGCAGCCATCGCAGCACTCTGCATTGAAGGTGGAGAAAATGCTCCCAGCACGGGCGCGGTGTCCGAACTGCTTTACAAGGTTGAGAAAAACCTGGTGCGGGAACTCATCCTTGCCGGTAAACCGCGCATCGATGGCCGTGATCTCAGCACGGTGCGCCCGATATCAGTTGAATGTGGCATCCTGCCGCGTACCCATGGTTCTGCGCTGTTTACCCGTGGCGAAACCCAGGCCATCGTAACCACGACTTTGGGTACGGTTCGTGACTCGCAGATTATCGATGCGGTCAACGGCGAATACAAAGATCCTTTCATGTTGCACTACAACTTCCCGCCGTACTGCGTCGGCGAGACGGGTTTCATGAGCGGACCCAAGCGGCGCGAGATCGGTCATGGCCGGCTGGCCCGGCGTGGTGTTTCCGCCATATTGCCGTCGCTTGCGGAGTTCCCATACGTGTTGCGTGTGGTATCGGAAATCACCGAGTCGAACGGCTCCAGTTCAATGGCTTCAGTGTGCGGCACCTCGCTGGCGCTGATGGACGCCGGGGTTCCGGTCAAGCAGGCAGTAGCCGGCATCGCCATGGGCCTGATCAAGGAAGGCGACCGCTTTGCGGTATTGTCTGACATCCTGGGAGATGAAGATCACCTCGGCGACATGGACTTCAAGGTGGCGGGTACCCGTGACGGCATCACCGCCCTGCAGATGGACATCAAGATCGAGGGCATTAACGAACAGATCATGAAAATCGCTCTGGCGCAGGCCAATGAAGGGCGCAATTTCATCCTCGGCGAAATGAACAAGGTGCTGGATGCGCCGCGGGCTTCAATGTCGGAATACGCACCGCGCCTGATGACTATCAAAGTTCATCCGGACAAGATCCGCGACATTATCGGTAAGGGTGGTGTCACCATCCGCGCGATCACCGAGGAAACGGGCACGACCATTGATATTGCCGATGACGGCACGGTGACCATCGCTTCCGTCAACAAGGAGGCAGCTGAAGCCGCACGCAAGCGCATCGAGCAGATCACAGCCGACATCGAGCCCGGCCAGGTTTTTGAAGGCAAAGTCATCAAGATCATGAATTTCGGCGCCTTTGTCACCCTGACCCCCGGCCGTGACGGCCTGGTGCACATTTCCCAGCTTTCCAATGAGCGCGTGGAAAATGTCACCGACGTGGTCAAGGAAGGTGACACGGTCAAGGTCAAAGTGCTGGAAGTCGACAAACAGGGCCGCATCCGCCTGTCCATGAAGGCGGTGGCTGAGGGCGAGTAAGCTTCGGTCCCAAAGCATGTAAACAAAACGCCCGGTCATCCGGGCGTTTTTCAAAGGACTTTCGTTCATACGCAAGAGGCGAGCTGGCACCGGGGCTTGCTCCCGGGACACGCCGTAAATACATCCATGTAGGCTCGGATGCGACATCCATGTCGCATACGGTCCCGGAAAGAAAACCCCGCCCCGGCTCGGCACTCTGGCAAAATCGCCGGAAACTCTTCAACGATTCTAGGAATTGCTTGTTGATTGCAGTTAAACTTCACCGATGCCGTTGGTCGAACACCTCAAGCTGCCTACCTTTTCCCGCCTGCGCGAGCAGGGGCACGAGGTGCTGTCGCTGGACCGCGCACTGCACCAGGATATCCGCGAGCTGCACATCGGGTTTCTCAACATGATGCCGGATGCCGCGCTGGAGGCCACCGAACGCCAATTCATCCGCCTGGTCGGCAACTGCAACCGCATCGCACAATTTTATGTCTATCCTTTTTCCCTGCCGGGACTGCGGCGCAGCAAGGAAACACAGGCTTATATCGAACAATACTATTGCGACTTCGGGCAACTGCAGAAGCAGGGACTGGATGGCCTCATCATCACCGGGGCCAACGTGGCCAACCCGGCCCTGGAGCAGGAGCCATTCTGGGAGCCGCTGATGGAAGTGGTGCGCTGGTCCGAGCATAACGTGGCTTCCACCCTGTGTTCCTGCCTGGCCACCCACGCTTTGCTCAAGCACCGGCACAACATAGACCGCCAACTGCTGCCGGCAAAACGCTGGGGTGTGTACAGTCACCGCA
>CAVPUV010000040.1:0-154219 GCA_963708905.1 uncultured Gammaproteobacteria bacterium
AGCCTGACCGTGGACACCGCGGGTGGGCGCGCAGGAGGAGGTTGGGTCGTCACCGCGGATGCGCAGAGTTCACGGGTGCTGTGGGAGCTGACTCCTATCGAGCGCCGAACACTTCTCGGTGAAGACATCGACGCGGACGGCACGGTAGCGCCGATCGAGGGTGTCGATCTGCGTCTGGGCGAGGTGGTGCACATGCCTGGGCGCGCCACACCGGCTGGTGCGCAGAAGATCCCGGTGGCCGCAGCGCCGGCGGTGGCCGCGGCTGGGCAGGCCACCCCGGACACCACAGCTGCTCCGGCGTCGGCTCCGCGCCGGGCTCCACAAGGGCAGTGTACGTCGTGGAGCCCGAGCCCGGAGTATCGATTGAGATAGAAAAGATAGGTAATTCAGGGTCGGTCTGACCCTGGCAGGAAAACGAGGGGCTGCTGTTGCAGCCCCTTCGTTTTGTCCGGCAGCGATTTACTTTTTTCTGGAACCTCTGCTGTGAAGCAAGGTCATACCGGGACCGCAAGCAGCCGCTTGCCGGCAATGTTTCCTGTTAAACGAAAGTGAGAACCACCATGAACGATGTGAAGACTCGCACGGTCGGCTTGCTGCTGCTGCTGGGCATGGCTCCACTGCTGGCAGCGCAGGACCTGCCGTTGACGGAAGTGGACCGTAGCGATCCACAAACGGTTTTTGCTTATCAGGGGCAGGCGGTGCTGACCCAGGCGGCGCTGGATGGCGCCTTCAGCCGCATCCCGGAACAGTATCGGCTCATGTTCATTCGCGATGGCGCCAAGGTGGACAAGCTGGTCAAAAACCTGCTGCAGGCCGAAGTCGTGGCGCGCGATGCGGAGAAATCGGGTTTCAGCCAGGATGCCGTGGTGCAGGAACGCGTGCTGTTGGCCGCGCGCAAGGAGCTGGCGGAAGCCTGGCTGGATGAACTGGTCAAACGGGCACCCGCCGCAGATTACGCCGCGATGGCCCGGGAGGACTACCTGGCCCACCCCGAGGCTTATTCCAGTCCGGCCACGGTGGACGTCACACATATCCTCATCGACACCAAAAAGCGCCCGCCCGGTGAAGCTGAAGCCCTAGCCCTGGAATTGCAGGCGCGGCTGGAGCAGGATCCGGGCCTGTTCGACGCCCTGGTGCAGGAATATTCCGACGACCCTGGCAAAGCCGAAAATTCCGGCAGGTACCTGCAAATGAAACGCGGTCAGATGGTCAAGCCATTTGAAGACGCTGCGTTCGCCATGCACACCGTGGGCGAAATTACCGCACCCGTCGAGACTGAGTATGGTTTTCACCTGATCCGCCTGGATCAGAAAAACGAACCCGTGCTGCAGCCTTTCGAGCGGGTAAAAGCTGAAGCGATGGAGAAAATGAAAGCCAGGTACATAGCCGACTACCGCAGCCGTTATCTGCAAAAACTGTTGCAGGATCCGATCGAGTTTCCCGAGGGATCGGTCGACATCATGGCGCGGCGCCATTTTGGCGAGGACCTGGAGAAGGCGCCGGTATTTACCGAGGAAGGCATCAAGACGGGTACGGAATAGATAGTGTCTGTCCATAAACGGGCATCCCAGCCTGTTATGTAACATAAGGACAGCTGCTTTTCCCGGTAGCGGAAGCAAACTGCCCCGGCATTCGCGGTAGCATTCCGGCGTACAATAGCGGCCTGTGAACCTGCTTTCCCACCCCATTTTCTGGCAGCTGGTTTCCCGGTCCATCCGCACGGATTACCTGGAAAACCTGACCGGATTCGCCTGGCTGATCCTGCAGCCTTTGTTGTTGCTGGGGGTTTACGCCTTCGTTTTTACGACCATTTTCAAGGCGCGCATAGCGGACGCAGAGCTGATCGGATTTGTGCCTTATCTCGCAGTGGCGTTCTGGCCGTGGACCGCGTTTTCCGAGGCCATATTGAAAGGCAGCGGCACGGTGTCGGCCAACGCCGCTCTGATCGGCAAGGTCGCCTTCCCCAGCGAGTTATTGCCCCTGGCCATGGTCACCGCGACATTCATCATGCATATGAGCGGCTACCTGGCCGTGCTGCTGGTGCTGCAGGTCAGCGGCACGGATATACACTGGTTTGGACTGCTGGCGGCCGTGCCCCTGTTGCTGCTGCTGTGCTTGCTGGCAGGCGCGTTCAGCCTGTTTACCAGTGCTTTGCAGGTGTTCGTGCGCGACGTGGCGCAGATCCTGCCGCCGTTGATGACCTTCTGGTTTTTCACCACGCCCATCCTGTACGGCACTTCTGTTTTGCCGGCAAGGATGGCCACGTGGTTGCAGTGGAACCCGATGGCCTGGTTCGTTGCCCGGTTGCGCGCCGCGATCCTGTTCGGTGACTACCAGGCCAGCTGGCCGGACCTGGCGGTGCCGCTTATTACCGTGGCTTTGTTCTGGCTGGGGCTGATGTTCTTTCGCCGCTTCGCCGGCCATTTCGAGGATTTCCTGTGAATCGCCTCCTGGTCCGGGTCGAGAATGTATCGAAGATCTACCCCCGGGTGCACAAACCCGGCGAGCGGCTGCGCGCGTTCGCGGCACTGCTGGCGGGGCATGAACCCCAGGGCGGGGCCGAAGTGTTGCGCGATGTCAGCCTGGAAGTATTCGCTGGCGAGTCTTTTGGCATCATCGGCGAAAACGGCGCCGGCAAATCCACCTTGCTGAAGGTCTTGACCGGGGTGATCCGGCCCAGCCGTGGGTCGGTATCCGTCAACGCGCGGGTTGCGGCTCTGCTGGAATTGGGCGCCGGCTTTCAGCCGGAATTTTCCGGCATCGACAACGTCCGGATGAAGGCATCCCTGCTGGGCATGAACGCCAAACAACTCGAGCGGCGCATGGATGAAATCCTGTCCTTTGCCGATATCGGGGAATACGTGCACGAGCCGGTGAAGCACTATTCTTCCGGCATGGTGGTGCGGCTGGGTTTTGCCGTGGTTGCGGCTTCCGACCCGGAACTCCTGATTACCGATGAAGTGCTTGCCGTGGGCGATGAATCATTCCAGAAAAAATGCATCAGCTGGATTGAATCGTTCCTGCAACGCGGCAATACCCTGCTGATGGTTTCGCACAGCATGTACCTGGTGCAGAAACTTTGCCGCCGCGCCTTGTGGCTGCACGAAGGGCGGCCGCAGCAGTTGGGTGACGTGTTCGAAGTCACGCAGTCTTACCTCGCCTGGCATGAAATGCGCAGCGCTCAGGAAAAGAGCGGACGTGAATCGCTGCGCGGTAATGGGGGTATTTACCGCGTTGACACCTTCGAACTGGCCGGGGCCGGTGAAGCAGGAGATATCCAGCTCAACTGCGGCGATGATTTGCAGGCCGACCTGGTATTGTATTCTCCCGATGGCCGCCCACCGGTTGGCCTGGTAGGCATCGGCCGCGCCGACGGTACGCCAGTGTATGGCGTGGCCACGGATTTTGACCAGGTCAGGCCGGTTCAGATCGATGCCCATCGTTTCCGCTTTCGCATACGCTTCAGCGCGCCCGCCTTGTTGCCCGGCAGTTACAGAATACGCGGTCATGCCATGGATCCCGAAGGTCTGCGGCTGTGTGATACCGTGGAGAGAAACATGCGTGTGCTGGGTGAAAGCCGCGAGCTGGGGTTTATCCGCCTGTCACATGACTGGCTGTGAATACCCGCTGCGGCATCTCCACCCACGGCAACGAAGTTTGAGTTCCAGGCCATGAACGCATCCACGCTGCCCACAGTCATCATCCCTATTTACAATGCGCCGCGGGAACTGGCCGTCTGTCTGGATTCATTGCACCGCAACACGCCGCCGCAGTGCGAAGTCCTGTTGCTGGACGATGCATCGGATGACCCGCTGGTGCAGCCGCTGCTGCGCCGCTGGCTGGGACAAGCGGGTCCGGGCTGGAGCCTGGAACAGCAGGTACATAATGTTGGTTTTGTCGGCACGGTCAACCGGGGTATGCAAATGACCCGGGGCGATGTCGTGCTGCTCAATTCCGATACCGTGCTGACGCCCGGCTGGATCGAAGGCCTGCAGCGCTGCCTGGCCGCGGATGACACCATCGCGACCGCAACGCCGTGGACCAACAACGGTGAAATTGTTTCCCTGCCGGCGTTTTGTCAGGCCAATCCGCTGCCGGCGGATGCGGCTGCGATCGCGCGGGTGATTGCTGCGACGGGTAAGCCCGCGTATCCTGAAATTCCAACGGCGGTCGGTTTTTGCATGGCCATTTCGCGCGCCGCGATCGACTCGCTGGGATCGTTCGACCAGGAATTGTTCGGCCTGGGTTATGGCGAGGAGAACGATTTTTCCATGCGCGCGCGTCATGCGGGCATGAGAAATGTGCTGTGCGATGATGTCTACGTGGCGCACGTGGGCGGGCGGTCGTTTACCCCCAGGAACTTGCGCCCTGACTCCAGCGCCATGCAAAAATTACTGTCGCGCCACCCCGGTTATCTGCAATTGATCCAGGCATTCATCGCCGCCGATCCTCTGGCCGGGCGGCGCAAGGAGCTGGTCTCCGCGCTGCGTCATGGCGGAATCGAAATAGGATAGAATCAGGCCGGCAGCCGGGCAGGGAATATTGACTCGCGAATCCTCACAACAGCTTGAATTTACCGGTGAGCGCTTCACCCCGGAGTGCGTGCGCGAAATCTGGTACGAGCACATGCATCGTTACGTATTGGCCGGCGAACTCACGCGTGGCAAGACCGTGCTCGATGCGGCTTGTGGTGAAGGCTTTGGAGCACACCACCTGGCCATCGCCGCAAGCCGTGTGAGCGCAGTTGATATCTCGCAGCAGACCATTGCGCATGCTTGTGGCCGTTACCGGCGCGACAATTTGTCATTCCAGGTTGCCGATTGCCGGGCTTTGCCCTTCGCCGACGGGCAGTTCGACTGCATCGTCAGTTTTGAAACCCTGGAACACCTGCAGGACCAGGCAGGGATGCTGAGGGAATTTCGCCGCGTACTGGCCAGCGATGGATTCCTGCTGATCTCTTCGCCGGACAAAGCCGTCTATACCGAGCAATTGGGCAATGACAATCCCTTTCATCTGCGGGAGTTGTACCGGCAGGAACTCGAAGATTTGCTTGCCGGCGAATTTCCGGCGGTGCGCTTGCTGGGCCACAAGCTGGCCTTTCATTCCATGATCTGGCCGCTTGATCCACCCGCTGCGGGCCATCCCGATCACATATCCAGCCTTGCCTTGCACCGGCAACAGGATGACGTTACTTCACGCTTGCCGGGTCCGGGCGGAGATGCAGTTTATTATATTGCCCTGTGCGCGGCAGAAGAAAAATTCCTGCCGCAAATGGAGCGGCAACTGTGGCTGTTCGATGATGCTGCGGAGACCGTGTATCGGCATTATCAACATGAAATCCGCAAGAACATGCAAGCCGGTGAGATCCTGCAAAGCAGGGACAGGGAGATCGAAGCGCTCCAGGCCGCCCTGCGGCTACTGCAGGACCGCCCGCCACGCCCGTGGTGGCGCCGCCTTTTCGACGGTTTGTGAACTTCAGGGCTACCTGGTCGCACGCAATGGATGATGCCACCGGCGTTGTGATCATCAACTACAACGCCGGCGATGCGCTGTTGCGCTCTGTTGCCGCGGTGCTGGCGTCTGACCAACCACTGCGCCTGATCGTGGCGGACAATGCCTCCACCGATGGCAGCGGTGAAAAGCTGCGCCATCTGTATGCCGGCAAGGACGGTCTGGAGATACGCCAGAATGTGCATAACCTCGGATTTGCGCGTGCGGTAAACGCCTGTGCCCGGTCTGTTGTCGAGCCGTTCCTGTTGATCCTCAATCCGGACTGCGAACTGGCTCCGGGGGCCCTGGCGGAACTGAGGAAGGCGCTGCAACAGGATCCGCAGGCAGCGCTGGCGGCGCCCCGGGTCGTGGACAGCCAGGGACGGGTATTGCGCGGCACATGGCGTTCCTTTCCTGAGCCATGGAAAGCCATGATGACAGCGAGCGGCCTGTGGCGCCTGGGCCGCTGGCTGCCCCGCTTGCACGGTGTCGAGTCCGCTGCCGCTGAACTGCCGCTTGGGACCTGCCGGGCTGAAGCGGTTTCCGGCGCCTGCATGCTGGTTCGAACCAGTACGTTCCGGCAACTGGGTGGTTTCGATGAGGCCTTTGGCCTGCACTTCGAGGACCTTGACCTGATGTACCGCTTGCGCCGCCAGCAGCATTATTGCCTCTACGTCCCGGCTGCCAGCGCCATTCATCATCCCGGCACGTCCAGCCGCAGCCGTCCCTGGTGGGTTCACCGGCAAAAGCACCTCGGCATGCAGCGGTTTTTCCACAAACACTATGCGGATCGATATTCGCGACCGAGTCGTTGTTTGATGCGTACAGGAATCTGGCTGCACTATGTGCTGACCCTGCCCATGGTATGGCTGCGCAGTTGAAGCCGGCAAGCCGGCGGGCGACCGTTTTGCTGACCGGCGCGACCGGTCAGGTGGGCTTATTTGCCGTCCCCAGGTTATTGACCGCCGGCCATTCGATCATCGCGCTCAGCCGCAAAATACCCGTCGACTCCGGTGATGTAAGCACAACACCGGGTTTGAGCTGGTTTCACCCCGATTCGGTCCAGCGGACGGGCGGCGATATGGTGCAGGATGTCGATGTCCTGCTGTCCTGCGGTCCGGTGGAGCTGGCGGCGCGGTGGGCGCCGCTGTGTCCGCGGCTGCAACGGGTGGTGTGCATCTCGACCAGCAGTGTTTACACCAAGCTGGCATCCGCGGATGCCGCCGAGCGCAAGCTGATGGCCGGGATCCAGGTTGCCGAAGACGCCCTGAAACGCTGTTGCCGGCAGCGTGACATTACCCTCGTTTTACTGCGGCCCACTTTGATCTATGGTTGTGGTCTGGACCATAATGTCAGCCGCATGGCTCGTTGGGTGCGATGTTTTCATTTCATGCCGCTGGCGGGCGAGGCCTCAGGCCTGCGCCAGCCGGTGCATGCTGACGATCTGGCAAAACTCGCATTGAGTGTGCTCGAGGCCCGCGAGCTGCCGGGGCTGGAATGTCCGGTGGGCGGCGGCAGTGTCATCAGCTACCGGGAAATGGTCGAGCGAATATTCGCCGCTATGGGCTTGTCTCCCCGCACACTGCGGTTTCCGCCGGCACTGCTGGCCCTGCTGCTGCGGGTGGTATCGTGGCTGCCCTTCACGGCTGGCCTCAATACCGGCTATGTTTTTCGTCAGAACATGGACATGGTGTTTGACGATAGCTGGCTGCGCGATCATCTGGGTTTTGCGCCGCGGCCATTCGCGCCAACGCCGGCGGATTTCACCGTTCCGCAACATGCCAGGGATTTGCAGCCGTTGCGTGCTTATCCGGTTATCACACCCACCTACTAGATGCAGTGGGTCGTGATTTTTTGGCACAAAGCTCGGCATAGGTTGGTGCGGTGACGTCACCGGCGATACCGAGCAGGGAACGGAATGCGTTGAAGGGATAAAAACGGCGGTTGAGCGGCATCAACCAAATCAATACCTTCGGCAATACCTCGGACGGCATCACCATTCGTGGTTTCCAGCCCTTCGGATATTTTCGCAACGGCATCCGCACGCTGGCCGGCCGACTGGTCGCCGACCACGACAGCTCCGACTACTGGCGCAACTTTGGCGAATACGACAACACCTTCATCGCGCCGTCGATCAGCTGGCGCGGTGAGCGCCTGTCGCTGACCGCCGCCTACGAGTACATCGACAACGATGGCCCCTTTGACCGCGGCACCGTGGTGACCGGGGACCGGATTGCCGATATTCCCCAGACGCGCCGGCGCTCGCCGGTCAGCGGGTCGAACAGTGAGAGCGACTCGATCTCGTCGTCGAACAGCTCGACGCGGATCGCATCGGCGTCCGATTCGGCCGGGTGGATGTCGATGACTTCGCCGCGCACGCGGTAGGTACCGCGCTCGATCGCAACTTCGTTGCGTGTGTACTGCATCGACGTCAGCTGACGGATCAGCTCACGCTGATTGATGCGCTCGCCGTGCACCAGGTGCAGCACCATCGACTGGCCGACGTCGCGGTTGACGCTTATCTGCTCCAGCGCCTTGGCGCCGCCCACGGCCCCCAGCAGGCCGACCGACAACAGGGCAGCGGCGCACCTGGACTTTTGATCATGAGCATGCGCTTCAGCCTTCCAGGTACAGCGCCTTCAGCCGCGCGCGCTTGGCGTCATCCACCCCCAGTTCGCGTTCGAGGAAGTTCGCGACGCTGCCGTAGTCCTTCTCGATCTGCTCGAACATGGCTTCGATGAACGCCGGCTCGGAGCTGAGCACCACGGCGCGTGCCTCGGGCGACCACTGCGCCATCAGGGCGCTGAAGGGGGATTCCTTCTTGTTCCCGTCGCCGTCGTCGGCAGGCGCGGCAAAGGCCTTCTCGAAATCCACTACGTCGTCGGACATCGCGTAGTCGGCCACCACCACCTCACGCGGCACGCCCAGCGCGGTCAGCAGCAGTGCGGCGATGCGACCGGTCCGGTCCTTGCCCGCCGAGCAGTTGAAAGCCAGCGGCGCCTTGCCGTCCGCGAGCTGGTCAAACACGGCGGCGTACTGCTGCTTGAAGTCGTAGGCGCCGTGACGGTAGTTGTGCTTGAAGGCTTCGCGGGCCAGTTCAGGGTCGGTCACCGGGCCCTGGCCCATCAGACTACGCAGTGTCGGCTCACCATCGGTGTCGGCATCGACCTGGCGCATTTCGGTCATTGGCTGCTCCCAGGCCAGGTACTGCAACGCCGGATTGATGCGCTGCCACTGCGTGGGCTCGTAGTCGCGCTCCTCGGACGAGCGCAGGTCGCAGATCACCGCGATGTCCAGACGGCGCAGATAGTCATAGTCGGCTTCGGTGAAGTGCGCCATGGTGCCCGAGCGATACAACTTGCCCCACACCACGCGGCGGCCGTCTTTGGTGGCATAGCCCCCCATGTCGCGGAAGTTGCGCCCGCCTTCCAGCGGCAGCACCCGCTCGGCCACCCAGCGGCCTTCGCCCTGCTGCGGTTGCAACCACACGTAGGGACGCACCCCGGTGTTGTGCGTGATGTCGTGTGCGCCGTCGGCATCGGCCTTGGAAATCAGCCTGCGCTCCGTGGCGGTTGCATCCGCTGCGTTGGCCAGATACACGTCGACCGGCGTCGCGGATTGCCAGCGGATGTTGAGGGTGTCGCCGTCACGCGACAGCTCGGCGGAGGCCAGCTCGGCATAGGCGATGGCGCCGTGGGCCAGCGCTGCGAGCAGCAGCAGACTGCGGACCAGTGCGCGGGCGCTACGGAACGGTTGCGAATCGATGCTCATGGGCGGGCCTCTAAAAATTGACGCGAATGCCGAACAGGTAGCGGCGACCGAAACCTTCCACCTCGATAGGCCGCGATGTATTGCCGGCATAGCGAATGCCGAGCTCGTCGGTGAGGTTGTTGGCGTCCACATACAGCGTGATGGCCTGGGTGAGCACGTAGCGCACCGACAGGTCCACCCGCTCGGTGGCCTTCCAGAAGGTGTCGGACTGTGCGTCCGACGAAATATCGTCCAGCCAGTCGGTGCGGTGCTGATAGCCCAGCCGGACCGAGACGCCGTAATTCTCGTAGAACATCGCGATGTTGGTGATGCGGTCCGAGGTGCCGGGAAAGTCCACCTTGCGGCCTTCCGGCGTGGTGAAGCTGCCGTCGAGGAACGACACGCTGGCCTGCATGCCCAGGCCGTCGAACATGGGCGGCAGGAAGGTCCACGGGTGGTTGTAGGTGAACTCGACACCGTAAAGCTCGCCGTCCTGGCCGTTGAGCGTGGTCTCGAACTCGTAGCCGCTGCGATCAATGCCGCCGAAATTGAAGCGGTCGTCGCCCACCAGGGTCAGTGAATCAAACAGCACCTGGTCCACATCGCGGTAGAACGCGTTCACAGCCAGCAGCGCGGCTCGCGCGAAATACCATTCCAGCGAGGTATCGATACCGTACGCCGTTTCGGGCTCGAGATTCGGGTTGCCGCCGGTGACGCGCAGGTCGGTGTCGTTGAGGCTGGCGTTGGCGCGCAACTCGTCGAAGTTGGGTCGCGCCGCGCCGGTGACGCCGGACAGGCGGTACTTGAGCGTGTCGGTCACGTCGACGTTCCAGTGCACGCTGGGAAACACGTCGGTGAAACTGTTCTCCACGCGCAACGCGTTGCGGACCGGCGGCGCGCCGGCAGCACCGGGCTGGCTGACATTGCCCGCGCTGCGAATATCGACCCGCTCGACGCGCACACCGGCCAGCAGCCCGTGGCGGCCCCACTGCCACTGGTTCATCGCGTAGGCGGCGATAATGTCTTCATCGACCTGATAGGCCTGCGCCGGATCACGGGTCGGCAGGGCAAAGTTGCCGCTGCCCGCAGCGTTGGCAGCAGCGGCCGCTGCGAGCACCCCGTCAAGCTGACTGCGCAGGCCGCGGTTGTCGATAAAATTCCAGTCAAAGCCGCGCTGGAACTGCTCGTCGATGCGCTCGCTGGTGATGAAGTCGAACGGCGTCCACGGCGCGCCCACCGCCACAGCAGTCTGGCGCAGCGGCAACGAACCCACCGTGCCGTCCGGCCGCAGCAGCGCAACATCACCAGGGCTGACCGATTCGCGGGTGTCGTACTGGAATCCGACGCTGAAAGTCGAGGGCCCGCCCAGCACGTTCAACTCGCGCTCCAGATCCCCCTTGATGGTGTAGGACTTCGACTCCGAGCCGCGGCCGACATACCTCAGTACCTCGGTATCGAACGCCTGCTGGTCGAGGCGGCTGGGATTTCCGCCACCAATGGTGACGACGGGAAAATTCGGGCCCGCGAGGAAGGTCAGATCGGGCCGCAGCGTGGCATCCCCTGCACTCTGCGACACCAGCGGCAGATCGGTGAGGTCTTCGGTTTTGGTGTAAGCGAGCTGCCAGTTGCCGCGCCAGGCACCGAGCTCGTGCTCGCCGCGCAACACGTTGTAGAAGGTGGAATTCTTGTAATCCCCTTCCTCGAACAGGCCCACCACCGGCACACCCTGCAAATTGCCAGCGCTGAAGTCACGCGTGCCGCTTTCGGCACGGGCAAAGTTGAAGGTGTACTGGTTGCGCAGTTCGTCGTCCTTGAACTCGGTGTAGAGGCTGGTGAAGCTGAGGCGGTGGCCCGGCGCGACTTCAAATTCCAGCTTGCCGGAATAGGCGTTGGTCTCGCGGATGGTCACGTACTTGGCTGCGCGATAGGCCGAGATGCCCACATCGTCGTAGGCCGGCTCGGCATTGTCGGCCTGCTGTTCGAACTCGAAGTGCGACAGCGTGAACACCGCACCGATGCGGCCATCGCTCCACGCAAGCCGACCGGAATAGGATTCCTGCGGGCCGTCTGCGAGGTCGATGAACCCGTACCCCGCCTCAAGCTGGATGTCCCAGCCCGGGTTGTCCAGCGCTGAGTAGGTGTTGATGTCGACCCGGCCGGCCAGGGCTTCTGCCGGCATTTCCGGCGTCAGCGTCTTGTTCAGTTCCACCGATCCGATCAGCGCCGCCGGCACCGAGTCGAAGCGGAACACGCGATCCTGCGCACCGAGCACGTTGATGCCGTCGAACGACACCTGGGTCCAGCGTGACGGCCCGCCGCGCACCTGGATGAAGCGCTCCTGACCCTGATCACGCTGCACCGCGACACCCGGCAGGCGCGCCAGTGCCGCCGCCGCCGTCTGGTCGGGAAAGCGGCCGATGGTGTCGGACTCGATGACATTGACCACGTTCACCGCCGCACGCTGCGCATTGATCGACGCTTCAAGACTGTCGCGGATCGGTGTGGCGGTAACGGTGATTTCTTCGATGACCCGACCTTCGGGGCCCGGCGCGGAATCGTTGGATGTGGCGCTCACCCTCGCGGGCTCGACTTGAGCCTCGTCCGCATCGACCAACGGCTCATCGGCCGGCGCCTCGATGTGTGCGCTGGCCTCGTCGCCGGCGTGCGTTTGCTGCGCGACAGCCGACGTCAGCACGACACCGCATCCCAGCACACACAGCGCAACTGCGCCGCCCCACCCCACTCGCTTGCCCGCCATTCCGCCTCTCATTGCCTTCCCTCTTTCAGCGATTTGTTCGATCTTCAAGATAGTGAGAGGCTGTGACCATTCGGTGACACTTCGGTGAAGATTTCGTGCTTATCCGGTTATCACACCCACCTACTAGATGCAGTGGGTCGTGATTTTTTGGCACAAAGCTCGGCATAGGTTGGTGCGGTGACGTCACCGGCGATACCGAGCAGGGAACGGAATGCGTTGAAGGGATAAAAACGGCGGTTGAAGCGAAAGGTGTATTCGTTGAGATAGGCTTGCAGGTGTTGCGGGCTGACGCCGTGATGGATACCGCGCAGCCAGGTCTTGAGATTGGAGAACACGAGGTGAATGATCGGCAAAAAGGTTTCAGCGACTTGCACATCGCCGCGCTTTGCGATGGCGGTATGGCAATAGCCGCACTCGCCCAGCTTCGCATAACCACTCCAGTCGTCGGTGATGATGGTGGCACCGGGAGCCACAGTACCCTCGATGAAGCCCCCCAGCGAGCTCGCGCTTCGGTCAGGAACCAGGGCGAGCCGAACTCGTCCGGCGTACCGTCCAGTCTTGCGTTTGTTGCGGTTGCTGGCCAGCTTGCGCTACCGGACCTCGACAGCGCCGGCCACAAGAAGCATGTCGTGCACTCCTCTCCCTTTGCCGCGGGTACGCCCACCGACGTAGCTTTCATCGGCCTCGACGGCTTCTTCGGGTTTGCCACCGATCCGATCCTGGTCGGGACGCACCATTCCGGCGCGCAACTTATGGAGTATCTGGAAAGCGGTCTCGTAGCGAGACAGTCCGAGTTGCCGCTGAAACCGAACGGCGGGACATGCCGGGGGTCTGGCTAGCGACCAGGTACGCCGCCCAGAACCAGACCGAAAGCGGCGTATGCGTACGTGCCATGACGGTGCCTGCGGTGAGGCTTGTGTCACGGCGGCAATGTCGGCAGCAAAGTACCCCAGGACGCATAGCAATGTACCGCGGCGCATCGGCCACCCCGCGGTGCGGGCAAATGAAGCCATCGCTCCATCGAGCACGTTCAAGATATGCAGCGCACTCCGCTTCATCAGGGAAAAGACGCTGAAACTCCGGCAACGAGCGCGGAAACGGCAAATCGTCTCGCTCAAGAACGTCGATAGCCACGGCGGCTCCAGCGTGATGCAGATGCTCACCATACCACCCATGGGGGTTGGGTGTTACAACCGGATAAGCACGCAGCCGTTGTAGGCCGCGCGTGCGTGCGCTATGGGATTTTGCTGAATTTCCGGTACTTCATGCGGTGCGGCGTGGCTGCATCATCGCCCAGGCGCCGTTTGAGATCGGCCTCGTAGTCGGAATAATTGCCCTCGAACCATTCCACGTGACTGTCGCCCTCGAAGGCCAGCATATGGGTGGCAATACGATCGAGAAACCAGCGGTCATGGGAAATCGCCACGACACAACCGGGAAATTCCAGCAGGGCTTCTTCCAGCGCCCGCAGCGTTTCCACGTCCAGGTCGTTGGTCGGTTCGTCCAGCAACAGGACATTACCGCCGGAGCGCAGCACCTTGGCCAGGTGGACGCGGTTGCGCTCACCACCCGACAGGTCCTTCACCCGTTTTTGCTGGTCGCCGCCGCGGAAATTGAAACGCCCTACGTAGGCGCGGGACGAGGTTTTGAAATTACCCACGGTGATGATTTCCTCGCCGTCGGCGATTTCTTCCCACACGCTTTTATCCCCGTCCAGACTGTCGCGGCTTTGGTCCACGTAGGCCAGTTGTACGCTGGCGCCAATGTTGATGGCGCCGTTGTCAGGCTGCTCCGAGCCGGTGATCATGCGGAACAAAGTCGATTTGCCGGCGCCATTGCCACCAATGATGCCGACAATGGCGCCCGCCGGTATCTTGCAGCTGAGGTCATCGATCAGCAGGCGCTCGCCGAAGCCCTTGCTTACATGTTCCAGGTCGATGACATGATCGCCCAGCCGCGGACCGGGTGGAATGAAAATTTCATGGGTTTCATTGCGCTGCTGGTATTCCTGTGAATTCAGTTCCTCGAAGCGCTGCAAACGGGCTTTGCTTTTGGCCTGCCTGCCCCTGGGGTTGGAGCGCACCCACTGGAGCTCCGCGTGGATCGAGCGCTGGCGTTCTTTTTCCCGGCTGGCTTCCTGTTGCAAACGCTGCTCTTTCTGCTCCAGCCAGGATGAATAATTGCCTTTCCAGGGAATGCCGTAGCCGCGATCCAGTTCCAGGATCCACTCGGCGGCGTTGTCCAGGAAGTAACGGTCGTGCGTGACCGCCACCACGGTGCCGGGGAATTCGGTGAGAAAGCGTTCGAGCCAGCCTACGGATTCGGCATCCAGGTGGTTGGTCGGTTCATCCAGCAACAGCATGTCGGGCTTGGAAAGCAGCAGGCGGCACAACGCCACGCGGCGGCGTTCACCGCCGGAGAGGTGGCTGACGGCCGCATCCCATTCCGGCAGGCGCAGCGCCTCGGCGGCCACTTCCAGTGTGCGTTCAAGTTCCCAGCCATTGGCGTTCTCTATGGCTTCCTGCAATTCCGCCTGTTCGGCGAGCAGCGCATTCATCGCATCGTCATCCATGGGCTCGGCGAATTTCATGCTGATTTCATCGAACTGGATCAACATGTCCCGCACCGCGGCCACGCCTTGCTCGACCATCTCGCGCACGGTCTTGCTGTCGTCGAGTTGAGGCTCCTGTGGCAGGTAGCCGATGCGGATTCCGGGCTGTGGCCGGGCTTCACCATCGAATTCCTCGTCCACTCCGGCCATGATGCGCAGCACGGTGGACTTGCCGGCGCCGTTGAGCCCCAGCAGTCCGATCTTGGCGCCGGGAAAGAAGGACAGGGAAATGTCCTTGATGATGGTGCGGTTGGGCGGCACGATCTTGCTCACCCCGATCATGGTGTAAATGTACTGAGACATGTCTTGGTATCAGGCTGCTGGAAACAAGGCGCGAATTATGCGCGATGAGTCCAGCTCTTGCCACACCCGCAGATCGCACAACCGGGATTTCCTTTTACGACGTCATCCCATCCGGACTACCTTTAACGACGTCATCCCAGCGCCTGCGGCAGCAGGCGCGTGGGATCCAGTCTGCGTTGAATGGCTGCTCTGGATGCCAGACATGCCTGCGGCAGTCTGGCATGACGGTAGTAAAAAAACGGCAGTCTGGCATGACGCCTTAAACTAAATTCGCTCCGGCGACGAGTGCTTGGTGGCACTCCGACGTCTTTGGAGCTCTGACGAGGCAAGGCGGATGCAATCAATGATAGAATCCACTGCTATTTTTGGGTTCATGCCTGGTGCATGAAATCAGTCAGCAGCGACGACAATGGACAGGAAGAGGAATGTTTGACAGCAGCTACCGGATCGAAGGATATGACGATGAACTGGCCAGGGCCATCGCTGCCGAAAAGAACCGGCAGGAAGACCACATCGAGTTGATCGCATCGGAAAATTACGCCAGCCCGCGGGTGCTGGAGGCACAAGGCTCGGTGCTGACCAACAAATATGCCGAAGGCTATCCCGGGCGGCGCTACTACGGCGGTTGTGAATATGTCGATATTGCCGAGCGGCTGGCCCAACAACGGGCCAGGGAATTGTTCGGCGCCGGCTATGCCAACGTCCAGCCCCATTCCGGATCGCAGGCCAATGCTGCGGCTTACCTTGCCCTGCTGCAGCCCGGCGATACCATACTCGGCATGAGCCTGGCGGAAGGGGGCCACCTGACGCACGGCAGCCCGGTGAATTTTTCCGGGCGACTGTTCAAGGCGGTGCAATACGGCATCAACCGGCAGACCGGCCTGATCGACTATGACAGCATGGCCGAACTGGCGCAAAAGCACCGGCCGCAAATGCTCATCGGTGGTTTCTCAGCCTACTCGCGGGTGATCGACTGGGCCAGTATGCGCCAGATCGCCGACTCGGTGGGAGCCTGGTTCATGGTTGATATGGCGCATGTCGCCGGACTCGTGGCCGCAGGGGTCTACCCCAGCCCCGTGCCGCATGCTCATGTGACTACGTCGACCACGCACAAAACCCTGCGCGGACCGCGCGGTGGCCTGATATTGGCTCAGGACGATGAAGCGATTCATAAAAAACTGAATTCCATGGTGTTTCCAGGCACCCAGGGCGGACCCCTGATGCACGTGATTGCCGCCAAAGCCGTGGCTTTCAAGGAGGCGCTGGATCCGGCCTTCCGCAAGTACCAGATGGCCATCGTGGACAATGCCCGGGCCATGGCTGCAACAATGATGGAGCGGGGCTACAGGATTGTTTCCGGCGGCACCGATAACCACCTCTTCCTGGTGGATCTGATCGGCCGTGAATACACCGGCAAAGACGCTGAAGAGGCGCTCGGGCGGGCCCATATGACGGTCAATAAAAATACCGTGCCCGGCGAGCCGCGTTCGCCTTTTGTAACCAGCGGGTTGCGTCTTGGTACTCCGGCAGTGACGACGCGGGGTTTCAGCACCGGGGATTGCACACTGCTGGCCGGGCTGATCTGTGACGTGCTCGACCATATGGGCGATGAATCCGTGGTGCAGCAGGCCAGGCAGCAGGCGCTCGCACTGTGCCGGGCGTACCCGGTTTACGGCAAATGAGGCTGTACTTATGTGGTGCCCCTTCTGCCATCACACGGATACCAAGGTGGTCGATTCACGCCTGACCGGGGATGGTATGCAGATTCGCCGCCGGCGGCAATGTGTCGTTTGCAGTTCGCGCTTCAACACCTATGAAACGCCGGAATTGAAAGCGCCGCGAATCATCAAGTCCAATGGCGCGCGTGAAGCTTTTTCCGAAGAGAAATTACGCAACGGCATGTTACGCGCGCTGGAAAAACGCCCGGTTGAAACGCGCGAGGTCGAGCGTAGTATTCGCCGCCTGTTGCGGGAAATCCGCGCTGTCGAGGAAGTCGAAATTTCCAGCAGCCTGATCGGTGAATGGGTGATGCGCGAACTGAGCCGGCTGGACCAGGTTGCCTATGTACGGTTCGCCTCGGTCTACAAGCGCTTCGAGGATGTGCAGGCTTTCCGCGATGTCATCGAGCGTTTGGAGTTGCAAAATCCGGCAGATCGTGACCAGCGCCAGATTTCCCTGCTGGAGCCGAAAAACAAGCGCGCACAGCGGCGAAAAGAGTGACATTTTCAGGCTTTGATCGTGCATGCATGGCGCAGGCGCTGGAATTGGCCGCGAAAGGTTTGTACTCGGCCCATCCCAATCCCCGCGTTGGCTGTGTCATTGCCAAAGACGATCATGTGCTGGCGACCGGTTGGCATGCCTTCGCCGGCGGGCCGCACGCGGAAATCGTGGCGCTGCAATCAGCAGGCCAGGCCGCGCGTGGGGCCAGCGCTTACGTGACGCTCGAACCCTGCAGTCACCATGGCCATACCCCGCCCTGTGTCGATGCGCTGATCGCCGCAGGCATCAAACGGGTGGTCATCCCCTTGCAGGACCCGAACCCCCGGGTCAACGGGGCTGGCCGGCGCAGGCTGGAAGCCGCCGGGGTGGCAGTTGAATGTGGACTGATGGCACAGGCCGCTGAAGACCTGAATGCCGGTTTCCTGATGCGCATGCGCGCCGGCAGACCGTGGCTGCGGGTAAAAGTCGCGCTCAGCCTGGATGGACGCACCGCGCTGCGCAATGGCGACAGCCAGTGGATCAGCGGCGCGGCCTCGCGGGCCGACGTGCAGGTCTGGCGGGCGCGGTCTTCAGCCATCCTCACCGGGATTGGTACCGTTTTGGCGGATGACCCGGCATTGACGGCGCGGGTCGAAGAACCGCCGTTGCGACCACTGCGGGTCATCGTGGATACGCATTGGCGCACACCGCCGTCCAGCCGGGTCCTGCAGCATCCGTCGTCAGCCGCCGTCGCTGGCGGCCAGGATATGGCTGTTCCCCCGGCCCTGCTGGCCACAGGTGTACGCTGTCTGCCGCTGCCGCTGGTGGCGGGGGAGGTCGATCTGCAGGCATTATTACACGCGCTGGCGGGTCTCGAGATGAACGAGGTGCAGGTGGAAGCCGGCGCCAGGCTGTGTGGCGCATTGCTGCAGGCGGGTGTGGTGGACGAAGTCCTGCTGTACCAGGCGCCGGTGCTGCTGGGCGAGGGTGGGCCAGGGCCGTTTGCCATGGGTGTGCTTGAATCCATGCAGGAAAGAAAGCAAATGGAAATCCTGCACAGCTGCCGGCTGGGCGATGATCTGCGTTTGCGCCTGCGGCCGTGCAGCAAACCAAGCTGAACCCGTCAAGGGCAAAGGATGACATGTTTACCGGTATCGTAATGGCAACAGGCGTGGTGCGGGAAAAGACTCCCGCCGGCGGTGATGTACGTCTGTTGGTCGAGGCCAATGACCTGGATATTGGCGGCTGCCGCGAAGGCGACAGCATTGCCGTTGCAGGTGTGTGTCTGACCATGTTGCAAGTCCATGAGCACGCATTCAGCGCCGATATTTCGGCGGAAACCCTGCAGCTGACAACACTGGGTTCGATCAGCGCCGGACAAAGGGTCAACCTGGAACTGGCATTGACCCTGGCCGATCGGCTGGGCGGACACCTGGTCAGCGGCCATATCGATGGGACTGCGCGCCTCGTAGCCCGGCAGCCCGACGGGCGCGCGCAGCGATTCGAATTCGAATTACCGCCCGGACTGAAAAAATACGTGGCGCGTAAAGGCTCGGTCTGTGTCGATGGGGTCAGTCTGACGGTCAATGAGCAGGCCGGCCGGAAGTTCTCGGTGTGCCTGATACCGCATACACTGGACGCCACCACTCTGGGCGCTTTGCAGCCGGGTGACACGGTGAATATCGAAGTCGACCTCATCGCCCGCTACGTGGAACGACTGGCGGAGCCTGAGTAATTCTCTCAAGAGCCGGTGACTATCCGGGAGTAATGATGTGATCAAAAGCAATGAACTGAACACCATACCCGAACTGCTGGAAGACATCAGGGCAGGGCGCATGGTGGTGGTGATGGACGACGAGGACAGGGAGAATGAAGGCGATTTGATCATGGCTGCTTCCAAAGTTCGCCCGGAAGATATCAATTTCATGGCGCGGTTTGGACGTGGGCTGATTTGCCTGCCGCTGACCCGTGAGCGCTGTCACCAGCTGAACCTGCCGTTGATGGTAAATCTGAACCAGGCGCGGTTTGCCACCAACTTCACGGTTTCCATCGAGGCCGCCGAGGGCATTACGACAGGAATTTCCGCCTATGACCGCGCCCACACCATTCGCACCGCGGTCAAGCCCGATGCCAGCCGGTCTGACCTGTCACAGCCGGGGCACGTGTTTCCCCTGATGGCCCAGCCGGGCGGCGTCCTGGCACGTGCCGGCCATACCGAGGCCAGTGTCGACCTGGCCATGCTGGCCGGCCTGGAACCGGCTGCGGTGCTGGTTGAAATCCTGAACGAAGACGGCAGCATGGCGCGGCGGCCGCAGCTGGAGGAATTTGCCAGGAAACATGGTCTGAAGATCGGCACCATCGCCGATCTCATCCATTACCGTATGCAGACGGAAAAAACCGTAGAACTTATATCCACCCACCCGGTGGTAACCGACTTCGGGCCGTTTACCTTGCATACCTACCGTGATGCCATCGAGGGCAAGCTGCACCTGGTATTGATGCGTGGCCAGGTGCATGCGGATGAACCTTTTCTCGTCAGGGTGCATGTGCAGAATCCTCTCAGTGACGTTCTGTCAATGCGGCGGATGGATTTTGGTTTACCCCTGCGCAGCGCGCTGGCGGAAGTGGCCGCGGCCGACAGTGGCATGGTGCTGGTGCTGGGCGCTGATCACTCGGAAGAAGAGCTGCTGCGCTTGATCCAGCAGCAGCCGGAACCCGCGGTGGCAGGCAATGGAGACAATCGCCGCTCGCGAGAATTGCGCACGTATGGCATAGGCGCACAGATCATCGTCGACCTCGGGGTACGCAAGATGCGGGTGCTGAGCGCGCCCTTGAAACTGACCGGCCTGGCCGGCTTTGGGCTGGAAGTGGTCGAGTACGTCCACCCCAGTGATGGGCAGCAGCAAACCAGCTTTCTGGAAATGCGCAAATGAGCCGGCAAAACGCGCCGGCGTCACGGCCGGGTTTGCGCATCGGCCTGGCCGCGAGCCGTTTCAACCATTTCATTGTCGAGCAGCTGGTCGCGGGCGCCTGCGATGCCTTGTCGCGCCATGGAGTCGGCGATTCCGGGCGCGAGCTGGTGTGGGTTCCCGGTGCGTTTGAATTACCTTTGCTGGCGGACCGGATGGCCCGCTCCGGCCGCTTCGAGGCCATCATTGCGCTGGGCGCCGTGATACGCGGCGGCACGCCCCATTTCGAATATGTGGCCGGAGAATGCGCCCGTGGTTTGAGCCGGGTGGCGCTGGATCACGGCATCCCGGTCAGTTTCGGCGTGCTGACCACGGACACGATTGAGCAGGCCCTGGAACGGGCCGGAACCGGCGCCGGCAACAAGGGCTTCGATGCGGCCATGACGGCCATCGAGATGATTGCAACGCTGCGGGCGCTGGCGACGAGGCTGCAACAGGCGGACCCGGCATGAGCCTTGATAGCGGCGCTGTGGGCCCGCGGCATGAACGCCGCCAAAGGGCCAGGCGCAGGGCGCTGCAAGCGCTGTACCAGTGGCAGATCACCCGGCAACAGGCCGGCGAGATTCTGCGCCAGTTCCGGCAGGCACAGGACCTCAGCCAGATCGACGAGGAGTTCTTTGAAAACCTGCTGCGCGGAGTGATCGGCGAACAACAGGATCTCGATGGCAGCTTGCAGCCTTTTCTCGACCGGCCGATGGTGCAGGTCGACATCATGGAACAAGCTGTCTTGCGCATTGGTGCATGGGAGCTGTTGCATTGCCCGGAAGTGCCATTCCGGGTGGTGCTGAATGAGGCCATCGATCTGGCGCACCGGTTCGGCGCCGAGCAGGGGCATGCTTTTGTCAATGGCGTGCTGGACAAGGCGGCCAGGGTATGGCGGCCCAAAGAAGCGGTGTGAGGGAGCGGTGTGAACAAGCGGTGTGAGAGCGGATTCCACGGATGAATGAATTCGACCTGATCCGGCGTTTGCAGCACCTCATCGGCGCCGGGCGTACAGGCCTGTCCCAGCCCGGCTCCGTCGGTATTGGCGATGACGCAGCTGTTTTGACCATCGACCCTGGCCGGCAACTGGTGGTCACTACCGATACCCTGGTTGCGGGGGTGCATTTTCCGCCCAATGCCCTGCCGGCCGATATTGGTCACAAGGCGCTGGCGGTCAATTTGAGCGACCTCGCCGCCATGGGCGCCGATCCCGCCTGGTTTTTTCTGGCGCTGACACTGCCGCGGGTGGATGTGGCGTGGCTGGATGAATTTGCCTCCGGTGTCGGTGCGCTCGCCACGGCATGCGGTATCGAACTTGCCGGCGGAGACACCACTTCCGGGCCGCTCAGCATCACCATCACAGCGCTCGGACTGGTGAATCCCGGGACAGCCTTGTTGCGCAGCACGGCGCATGCCGGCGACCTGGTGGTGATATCGGGCACGCCTGGCCTGGCGGCCCACGGGCTGGCGCAGCAGCGCGCCCATGAAACGGTCGATGGCGCAGCATGGCGGGCCTTGACGCGTCCCGATCCGCGCCTGGATCTGGGCCGGGTCCTGCGCGGCAAGGCCACTGCCTGCATCGATATTTCCGATGGGCTGGCCGCCGATCTGGCACATGTCGCACAAGCATCACAGCTCGGGGCGGAGGTCTGGCTCGAGCGCCTGCCGCGGCCGCAGGCCATGCAGGCACTGCCGCTGGAACACTGCTGGAACCTGCAGCTCGGTGGTGGCGACGATTACGAGCTGTGTTTTTCGCTGCCTGCCGCTAGGCAGCATGAACTGCCGGCCATGGCCGCGGAAAGTGGTGTCGGGCTGACGGTCATCGGCCGCCTGACCAGCGCGCCCGGGCTGCGATTTCTCCGCGCGGACGGCAGCGGGTTCGTGCCGCAACGAAGCGGTTACGATCACTTTCCCGATCGCGCTCCGCAGTCTTGATCAGCGTCTCAGCTGGTGAAAGCGTCCTGTATCCAGTTCACGGTGAGCTGGCCTCCTTCATGCCCCAGTGAAAGTACGTCAAACCGGCATGGCTGCAGGCAGCAGTGTGGGTGAAACTGGAGATAGCGCTGTGCGGCCCGGATGATGCGGCTTTGCTTGGTTCTGGTCACGCTCTCGGCGCCACTGCCAAAATACGTGCTTTTGCGGTAGCGGATTTCGGTGAATACGAGGCAGTCACCATCCTCCATGATCAGATCGATTTCCCCCAGCCGGCAGTTAAAATTCCGCGCAACGGTCTTGAGGCCGCGGGCGTGCAGAAAAGCTTCCGCCGTGCGTTCCCAGTGTTCACCGCGTGCGCGGCTGTGCGTCAAGGATTGACCGTGGCCCCTCTAGCCCGCATGTTGCACCAGTTCTCTACTGCGACGGCCCAGGAGCACGCCCTGTCTGGCTTTCGCTCGGTCGGAGTGCTCGACATAGTGTCGACTATGCCTGCGCGCTCCTTGGTCGCGAAAGCCAGCCATGACGTACTCCTGAACCGTCTCGCTACGAGCACTGGTGCAACATGCGGGCTAGCCTGGGCCAGAGGTACCGGCCGGCCGCCACTGAAGATCGCGAAAACGGGTTCGCGCAGGAGTTTCCCGCCGGACCCGATGTGGTAGTAGCCGGAAGCACCCGCAAAGCGGAAATCGGCATCGCGCTGCATCAGGTCCAGCCATGGCAGAACGTTCCACGCATCCATTCCCAGCGCGTACAGCGTGGTAAACACGCCGCCACGCAGGCTGGACAGAGCGGACTGGGCATGGTCTGAATCCGCCCGGAGCTGTAATGGCGTGGTGGGAAAACGCACCCCGTTCAGATCCTGGTCAGCGGTGCGGTCCGGGCGGCCGCTAAAGATCTTGCTGGTGGCGTAGACCGGGATGTCGCCAGCATAGTTAAAGCGGAGTTGGGGGCGCATCGAACGGCCCTGTGTTACGCCGGCCGCGAGGAATATCACGTCAACGTCATCCCTTCTGACGGGTTCGAAATCGAGTTTCATTTGCAGGGTATTTTCCAAGCCTTGTTTGCGTGCTTTGCTGGCATCAATTTTCAGCAGTCGTTGCAAAACCGGGGAGTGATCATTTTCGCTCTCCAGGTAGCGGCTGGATGCCACGATTTGACCATTTTCATGTAGGAATTCGTCGCTGAAATTCTGCGCCATGCGTTCGCCCCATTCAGTTTCCGGAGTGAGCATGATGGCACGGTGAAATCCCGACCGGATCACCTCGCGGGCCAGGTCGCGGGCTTCGTCGTCCGGTGAAAACGATATGCCCTGGAGCCGGCCCGACAAGCCGGGTGGTGCAATGAATTCTTGCGGCAAGTCGTTAAGGGCGAGCACCGGGGTGACCAGTCCGGCCAGATTGAGCAAGGCTTCAATGGACGTTTTCTCCAGCGGTCCGATGATCCATTGCGCGCCCTGGTCTCGAGCTTCGAAATACGCCGATGCCGCCAGTTCCCCCTGCGCACCGGTGGAGAAAAAGAGCAGTTCCGCACCACCTGGATGGTCCAGGAATGCACTCGTGATGCCGTCGCGTATCGCCTCCGCTGCCGCTTGCAGCCGGCCTGATTCAGGCAGCAAAACCGCTACTTTCCGCGGTGGTGCGAATTGCTGGCGATAACGCAGCCAGAGATCAAGAGCTTCGTTTTCGCTGAGGAAATGTTGTGGGTGTCTGCCCTTCCATGAACTGATGGCCTGGGGCAGTGATTCGGGCTCGACCAGGTTCTGGCGAATGACCAGCGCCAGGTCCAGCCAGCCGGTCAAGGTCTGGTCACCACGGGGGTTTTCAGCGCGTAAAGCCAGCTCTCCGGAAGGGATGTTGTCCAGCGACTGCAGCAGTGCCAGCGCCTGCTCGGGCTCATATTGGCTGCTGCTCCGGGCCAGCGCAATGGTTCTCGATAGATCCATCGCGCCGGGAGCGGAAAGCATCTGCGCTGTGTTCGCGCGCAGCTGTTCATAACGTTTGCGGGCGGACCGGGGAAGGTCCGGCGCCGCTTCCTGCAACAGGGTCCCGGCTTCATCCGGCCGTCCGGCGCGCAGGGCCAGGTCGGCCAGCGCCAGGTTCATTCGCGCTTGATCGGGCTCTGCCAGCCGTGATTTATCGACCCAGCGCAGATTGTCCTGCGCCATTGCAGGCTGGTCTGCCAGCAGCCATGCATCCGCTGCCTTGATTCTCAATGCGCCTGCCGCCGGCCCGGTTGCCGACAAGGCCTGCTGCTGCCACAAGCGTGCCGCGCGGGCGAAATCGCCACTGGCAAACGACCGCTGCGGGTCTGGTGCCGGGCCGCGGTCAGCCACAGGTGCTGGCGGCGTGCCGGCACAGGATAGCAGCAGGCTCATGCAGAGAAGCAACAGACTGCAGTGGGTAAAGCGATCGCAGTTTGCCGGCCGTCTGCCGGGGACTGCAGTCCTTACGGTTGAAAATCGATTCGATAGCGGTGCTCGGGCAATGTTCATATGGGTGTGTTTCCATTCCGCAGTGCTGTTGCAGCCGGCAGAGGAATTTCCGGCGCACTTATCCTGCTCGAAATGATAACCCAGACAGGTTCCTGATGATTCATAATGGTGCCCATCCGGCAGGCGCAGCGCACAGATTCTGAGAGTCAACGGAAATGACATGAGCCCGCAATCATCAGCAGCCGATCTGTACGTGGTCGCCACGCCCATTGGCAATCTTGGGGATATGAGCTACCGGGCGGTGGAGGTTCTGTCGAGCGTCGATCTCGTCGCCGCTGAGGATACGCGGCACACACGGGTGCTGTTCGAGCACTATGGCATCACCACACCCTTGATCGCTTTGCATGAACACAACGAAAACGCCGTTGCCCCGCAACTGCTCCATCGGCTGCTCGAGGGTAAATCACTGGCTCTGGTAACGGATGCCGGAACGCCCTTGCTGTCCGACCCGGGCTATCGCTTGCTGAACATGGCCATCAGCGCCAATATCACGGTACGGGCGATTCCCGGCGCAAGCGCTGTAACGGCGGCGCTTTCGGTGGCCGGGCTGGCCACGGATCGTTTTGCTTTTGAAGGCTTTCTGCCATCGAAACAGTCGGCTCGGATCGCCTGTCTGCACCGCCTGCGAGGGGAGCAGAGAACCCTGGTATTTTTCGAATCCAGCCATCGGATCGTTGCCAGCATCGGCGATATGGCCCTGGTCTTTGGCGAACAACGAGCGGCGGCTGTTTGCCGGGAATTGACGAAAAGATTCGAAACCGTTTTACGCGCCGGGCTCGGCAGCTTGCAGCAGACCATTGCCACCGATGCGGATCAGCAAAAAGGCGAGTTCGTGATTGTCGTGGCGGGCGCCAAGCCGGAGCAAAGCGCCGAAATGTCCAAAGCGGTTGAAATGGGTCATGCGCTGCAGGAATTCCTGTCACTGAGCCAGGCCTCACGGGTGGCAGCCCGGTTGTGCGCTGTTGACCGGCGGGAGCTCTATCAAAAACTTTCCGGCGAGGAATGAATACCAGGCCCTATCAATCGGCAGTCTGGTGGGAGACAATAGCGGCGGGAGCTGGCCAGGCAATCGCTCTGCTGTTGTGGCGACACTTCCGCGGGGAGGAAAGTCCGGGCTCCACAGGGCAAGGTGCCAGGTAATTCCTGGGGGGCGTGAGCCTACGGAAAGTGCAACAGAAAGCAAACCGCCGGACAGAATCGAAAGATTTTGCCCGGTAAGGGTGAAAGGGTGCGGTAAGAGCGCACCGCGCAGGTGGTAACACTCTGCGGCTAGGTAAACCCCACCTGGAGCAAGACCAAATAGGAAAGCGATGCCGTGGCCCGCGGCGCTTTCGGGTAGGTCGCTTGAGGCTGCCGGTGACGGCAGTCCCAGATGAATGATTGTCCTCGACAGAACCCGGCTTATCGGCCGGCTCCTTCTTTCCTTTCTTTCTTTCTTTCTTTCTTCCTTTCCATTTCCATAGAAACAAGTCAGCAGCTGGACATAATTCTGTCGCAGTGTGTCCACCCTTCTCTGTTGCAATAACGGCTTGTGGACATCACGGCAACCCGCGGGTCATTAATGCAGGCTCGCTAAGTTATTGCCCCGCTTGACATTAGACTGCTAAGTCACTATCGTGCATATTAGTGGGAAATAGTGGCAAATAGTGTAGAGACAGTGGGGAAAAACGTGTTCTTTGGTGAGACTGCAATCAACCTGGACGCCAAAGGGCGTCTGGCCATTCCGAGCCGCTACCGGGATTCGATCCAGCAGCAGTGTGAAGGCCGCATGGTGCTCACCTACAGCGCCTTCGATTCCGGTGCACTTTGGCTCTATCCGGAAAATGAATGGCAGCGGGTGCGGGACGAAGTGACCGGACTGAGCACCTTCAATCCAGGGCACCGCAGCCTGCAACGCAAACTGGTTGGCAGCGCCACCGCGCTGGAACCCGATGGCAGCGGCAGAATCCAGTTGCCACTGACACTGAGACAGGTCACCGGGCTGGAGAAACGGGTGGTGATGATGGGGATGGGAAGCCGCTTTGAAATATGGAATGAAGCGATTCTCAACCAGAAACGCGCGGAGGAAGAACGCAGCCTGAGTGAGGCTGCATCGGAAGAGATGTCCCGCCTGGTGCTATAAGCGTAACGGCGGAAGGTAACACAGCAGGGGTGCTGATCGGAGTCGATGAGCAAATTCCAACATCAGCCGGTTCTACTGGACGAAGTGTTGGCAGGGCTCAACATCCGCGCGGAGGGGAACTACCTCGACGGCACTTTTGGCAGGGGTGGACATAGCCGGGCGATATTGAGCCGGCTGTCCGCGCAGGGATGCCTGGTTGCCCTGGACAAGGATCCGGAAGCGGTCGCTGCCGGAAAGGAAATGCTGGGTCATGATCCACGCTTTTCCATCGTCCAGGGAAACTATGCAGAAATGGAACGCTTTGTCCGGGACTGGGACCTGGAGGAAGGTCTGGACGGAATTTTGCTGGACCTCGGTGTGTCTTCGCCCCAGCTGGACAATCCGGAAAGGGGATTCTCCTTCATGGGAGAGGGGCCGCTGGATATGCGTATGAACCCATTACAGGGCGTTACAGCAGCTGAATGGCTGGCACAAGCGCCGGAACGGGAATTGACCCAAGTGTTTTGGGAGTTCGGAGAGGAGCGCCACGCGCGCAGGATTGCCAGGAGCATCGTGATGGCCCGGCAGGAACGACGGTTGGAAACAACCGGCCAACTGGCCCGGTTGATCGAAAATACGATCGGCCGTCGTGAACCCGGGAAGCATCCGGCCACACGGTGCTTTCAGGCAATCCGGATTTATATCAATAACGAATTGGCTGATCTGGCCCTTGGGCTGGAAGCCGCGATAAGAAGGTTGCGCCCGGGAGGAAGGCTGGTAGTGATCAGCTTCCATTCCCTTGAGGACCGCCTGGTCAAGCGGACGATGCGAGAAGCCGCACGACCAGGTCAGGTCCGCCGCAACATTCCGCAACATCCGGAAATGAAGCCTTCGTTGCGATTGATCGGCAATGCCGTTAAAGCCTCTCGGGCCGAACTCTCCGTCAATCCCCGTGCGCGCAGTGCTGTCATGCGGATTGCGGAGAAAATCGCTTGAATGCCAAATTACTGGTCGTTGTACTCGTGCTCGGAGCTGTCATCGTCAGCGCGCTGGGGGTTGTCTATACCCGCCATGAAAGCCGCCGCGCGGCAGTCCAGCTGGGAGAACTCGAAAACCAGCGTGATGCCATGATTGCGGAATGGAGCCGCCTGCAGCTGGAACAGGCCTGGCTGGCCGATGCCGGCCAGGTGGAACGCAAGGCACGCGATCACCTGGGCATGAAAACTCCCGAAACGCTACACATCATGGTGTTGAGACCTTGAGCTGCGAAAGCAAAACTGGCGCGCCGGTGACAAGGCTGTATGCATTTCTGCTTGCCTTCATGTTGTGCTCGGTAGCGCTGATCGCTCGTGCAGTGAACCTGCAGGTCATGGAAACGGAGTTCCTGCAAAACCAGGGTGAAGCACGCTTTCTGCGGGAACTGGTGGTGCCCACACGCCGTGGCAATATCCTCGACCGCTGGGGTGAACCCCTGGCAGTCAGCACGCCGGTGGATTCGGTTTGGGTGCAGCCGGATGAACTGCTGCAATCGTCAGAGCATATTGCCCTGCTGGCAGGCGTTTTGAACGCCGATGCAGACGATATCGAGCGCCGCCTGACCCAGCGTGCCGGCCGTGGATTTGTCTGGTTGCGCCGGCGTCTGCATCCGGATATTGCCGCCGAGATCGAAGCACTGGATTTGCCGGGCGTGTACTTGCAAAAAGAATACCGGCGATTTTATCCCGCCGGCGAGGTCGCGGCTCATGTCATCGGCTTTACCAACATCGATGATGTCGGCCAGGAAGGCCTGGAACTGACTTACAACGACTGGTTGCAGGGCAAACCCGGGCTCAAGCGCGTGATCAGGGACCGCCTCGGGCGCACTGTCGAACACTCGGAACTGTTGCGTGAAGCCGAGCAGGGTCATGACCTCACCCTGACCATTGACCACCGCCTGCAATACCTTGCCTATCGTGAGTTGAAGCGTACCGTGCTCAAGCACGGCGCACACTCCGGCTCGGTGGTTTTACTCGATATTGCCTCGGGCGAAGTGCTGGCCATGGCCAACCAGCCGGCGTTCAATCCCAATCAGGCCAGCAGCGATAACGACGGACTGCGCAATCGGGCGCTTACCGACGTATTCGAACCGGGTTCGGTGATGAAACCCTTTTCGGTGGCGGCCGCACTGGAAAGCGGACTGGTCAAGCCCGACACGCCGATCGATACGACTCCCGGAACGATCAATGTCTCTGGTCACACCATCAGTGACCACCGCAATTATGGCCCCATCGATGTCACCCGCATCATCACCAAGTCGTCCAATGTGGGCGCCACCAAGCTGGCGCTGCAATTGCAGCCGGAGCAGTTGTGGAGCGTGTACGACCGCTTCGGCTTTGGTGAGGTCACGGGGGTCGGCTTTCCCGGTGAATCCGCCGGTGTGCTGCGCAATTACCGCCGCTGGCGGAAGGTGGAACAGGCAACGCTCTCCTATGGCTATGGACTGTCCGTTACCACCCTGCAGCTGGCCAGCGCCTTTGCCGCATTGGCTGATGAAGGCCGCCTGCGCCGGCCCAGCCTGATCCAGGGCGCGGACAATCCCGCCGTATCCATCATGGATCCCGAGGTCGCCCGCGAGATAGCGGTCATGCTGGAAACCGTTACCAGTCCGGAGGGGACGGGTACAGCGGCGCGCATCGCCAATTACCGCGTGTCCGGCAAGACCGGAACCTCACGCAAAGCCAGCGCGACGGGATACGCCGCGCATTATGTCGCGACCTTTGCCGGTTTTGCGCCTTCCAGCAATCCCCGGCTGGTAGCCGTCGTGACCATCGATGACCCCAGCAATGGTGAATATTACGGGGGCCTGGTCGCTGCTCCACTGTTTTCCAAGGTCATGAGCGGCGCATTGCGGCTGTTGAATATCCCGCCCGACAGTTACGAGGGTGCCCTGGTCCAGGCCAGTCATGCAACGGAGAACAAAGATCCTGAAGGAGTCGCGGAGTGAGCTGCCCCATGAGTCTTGCGACCCTGCTGGAGGAATGGTGCGAATCGCCACCGCAGGTGACTGTCGAAGGCCTGAGCATGGATTCACGGCGGGTGCGTGCCGGTGACGCATTCATTGCTGTCGCCGGCAAGACCACGCATGGCATGGCCTTCGCTGCGGAGGCGCAGGCGCGGGGTGCCCGCGTCATCATCCATGATGGCCTGGCGCCAGTATCGGCACGCGACATTCCCCAGGTCGGTGTTGCCGGGCTGGGTCAATTGTTGTCGCTGTTGGCCGCGCGCTTTTTTCATTGCCCTTCGGACCGCCTGACCATTGCCGGGGTGACCGGCACCAATGGCAAGACCTCCACCGCTCATTTCATCGCCCAGGCATGGCAACGGGCCGGTGCCAGGGCCGGATTGATCGGCACCATTGGTTATGGCCCGTTGTACCAGCTGCTGCCGGCGGAACTCACAACGCCGGATCCGGTATCGGTGCAAAGAATGCTGGCGGAGTGTAGCGATGGCGGCGTGGAACATGTGGCGATGGAAGTGTCTTCCCATGCGCTGGAACAGGGGCGCTGTGCGGATGTTGCGTTTGCGCTCGCGGTGTTCACCAATCTGAGCCGGGATCACCTGGATTATCACGGCAGCATGGAACAGTATGCGGCAGCCAAGCGCCGCCTGTTCACCGATTGCCGCCCGGGTTTTGCCGTGATCAATGTGGACGATGAGTTCGGCCGCCACCTGGTGGCCGAGCTGTCCGGCACGCTGGAAGTGCTGAGTTACGGCACCAACGGTTCGTCTGAACTGCGCGCGGCAGTGCTGCAAATGGACTCCTCAGGCATGGTGCTGAACATCTCCAGCCCCTGGGGCCACGGCCAAATACACACCGGTCTGCTGGGCCGATTCAATGTCTCCAACCTGTTGGCGGCAGCAGGCGCCCTGGCCCTGCTGGGAATGCCCTGGAGCCAGGTCATGCACCAGGTAGAACTGATGCACGCGGTGCCGGGACGCATGCATTGCCTGGGCGGCGAATACAATCAGCCGCTGGTCGTGGTCGACTTCGCCCATACGCCGGACGCACTGAAGCAGGCGTTGACGGCGCTGCGGGCGCATTTGCATGGCCGTTTGACCTGCGTGTTTGGTTGCGGTGGCGACCGCGATCGCGGCAAGCGTCCGTTGATGGCCGCCGTGGTGGAAAGCCTGGCTGACCGCGTGGTGGTGACCAGTGACAACCCACGCAGTGAAATGCCGCAAAACATATTCGAGGACATGCTGGCCGGCATGAAATCACCCAATGACGCGCTGGTGATTGCTGACCGCGGCAGCGCCATCCGCCAGGCCATCCGCGACAGCCACGCGGGCGACATCATTCTGGTCGCGGGTAAGGGGCATGAAGCCTACCAGGAAACCAATGGTCAACGAGTTCCGTTCAGCGATGAGGCGGCGGTGCGCGCGGTGCTGGAGGAAGCAGCATGATCGCCTTGCGGCTCGGCGAGATTGCCGCTGCACTGGGACTGCCGCAGCCGGAACGGGACCTGACGCTGAGTTCGATCGTGGCCGACAGCCGCAAGGTCGAGTACGGGTCCCTGTTTGCTGCGCTGCCGGGAAACAAGGTCGACGGTCATACCTTTGCGCGCTCCGCGGTCGGCATGGGCGCGGCGGCGGTGCTGGTCAGCCGGCGCCTGGATGTTGCGGTGCCGCAACTGGTGGTGGCGGATGTGCAGAGGGCTTTGGGCCGGATCGCGCAACTGCTGCGCGATAAGCTGGATCCGCTGGTGGTGGCAATTACCGGCAGTAATGGCAAGACCACGGTCAAGGAAATGCTGGCCAGTATCCTGCGGCAGCAAGGTGAAGTACTGGCCACCGAGGGAAATTTCAATAATGAACTGGGTGTTCCATTGACCCTGTTCCGCCTGCAGGAGAAACACCGGTTTGCCGTACTCGAACTGGGCGCCAGCAAGAGCGGCGACGTTGCCTACCTGTCCGGCATCACCCGGCCGGATATCGGCCTGGTGACCAATATCGGTCCGGCGCACCTGCTGGGGTTTGGCTCCGAGGAAGGCGTGGCCCGGGCCAAGGGTGAGTTGTATGCCTCCTTGCCCGCCAATGGCTGCGCGATTCTCAATGGCGATCAGCCCTGGTGCGAACTGTGGAGAGCGATCAATACCGCGGGGCGGGTGCTGACTTTTGGTGAAGGCAGGGCGCATGACGTTTGGCTGGATGCTGACGCAACGGCGCCGCGCATGCATACACCGGCAGGTGCTTTTGACCTGCGCCTCACCTTGCCGGGCCGACATAACCTGATCAATGCCGCGGCCGCGGTTGCGGCTGCGATTGCGCTGGATGTGCCGCTGGAAAAGATACGTCATGGCCTCGAAGCGGTGAAGCCGGTTCCAGGCCGGCTCAATCTGATCCAGGCCGATGCCGGCTGGACGGTCATCGATGACACCTATAACGCCAATCCTGCTTCCCTTTATTCCGCATTGCAGGTTCTGTCCGGAATGCAGGGCACCGCCTGGCTGGTGCTGGGTGACATGAAGGAGCTGGGCCAGGACAGCCGCAAATTGCATGCGGAAGTTGGTGACGCGGCCAGGGTCCTGGGGGTCAGCCGTATTTTCGCCATCGGCGAGATGTCGGCCATAACGGCAGATGCGTTCGGCCATGGCGCGCAGCACTTCAGCGACCAGAAAGCCCTGATCGATGCGCTGCGAAAAGAATTGCACCCCGGCATCAACTGCCTGGTCAAAGGTTCACGCTCGATGGGAATGGAACGCGTGGTGCAGGCCATTACCGCGCCGGCAATACTGCAGGAGGCTTGCTGATGCTGCTATGGCTGTTCCATAAACTGGCGGAGTTCAATCCCGATTTCAACGTGTTCGGCTACATCACGCTGCGGGCCATCCTCAGTGCGCTGACGGCATTGCTGGTTTCCCTGTTTCTCGGCCCGGTATTCATACGCCGTCTGCTGCGCGGGCAGGCAGGACAACCGATTCGCGAGCTGGGACCTAAAAGCCACCTGGCAAAAGCCGGCACGCCCACCATGGGTGGCGCATTGATCCTGTTCTCCATTGTATTGGCCACTCTGTTGTGGGCGGATCTGGCCAACCGATACGTATGGGCCGTGCTGCTGGTGACCCTGGCTTTCGGATTGATCGGGTGGCTGGATGATTATCGCAAGCTGGTGCTGCAGGATTCCCGCGGCCTGCCGGCGCGCTGGAAGTATCTGGCGCAATCGGTGTTTGGACTGGCCGCCGCGTTCTTCCTGTACGGGTCGGCGGATGTGCCGGCGGCGACGGAATTGATCGTGCCGTTCTTCAAGGGCATCGCCATCCCGCTGGGTGCGTTTTACGTGGTCACGACGTATTTCATGGTGGTGGGTTTCTCCAATGCGGTGAATCTGACGGACGGACTGGATGGCCTGGCCATCATGCCTACCGTATTCCTCGCCGCCGCGCTGGGCATATTCTCCTACGTTGCAGGTAATTCGGTTTTCTCCACTTACCTGGCCATGCCGTCGATACCGGGCGCGGGCGAACTGTCCATTTTCTGCGGCGCCCTGGGCGGTGCGGGTCTGGGCTTTCTCTGGTTCAACACCTACCCGGCACAGATTTTCATGGGCGATATCGGCGCGCTGGCCGTTGGCGCGGCGCTGGGCCTGATCGCCGTGGTGGTGCGGCAAGAACTGGTTTTCATCCTGATGGCGGGCGTGTTCGTCGTGGAAACGGTATCGGTCATCCTGCAGGTGGCGTCTTTCAAGCTCACCGGCAAACGGATTTTTCGCATGGCGCCCATCCATCATCACTTTGAACTCAAGGGCTGGCCTGAACCCCGGGTCATCGTGCGCTTCTGGATCATCTCGGTCATTCTCGTGCTGGCCGGGCTGGCGACGCTGAAAATCCGATGAAGAAAATCGTCGTCCAGTCACAGGCGCGTCAGGCCGGTCTTGCCAGCCGGACGGCCGAACTCGATAGCTGGGTGTTGATTCCCGCAATGTTGCTGCTGGCGCTGGGCATGGTGATGGTCGGGTCCGCTTCGATTTCCATCGCCGAAGGCCAGAACGTACCGGTTTACTACTACCTGCTACGGCATGGCATTTTCATTCTCATCGGAATTTCTCTGGCGCTTTCATTTCGCATCATCCCGATCGATTTTCTGCAGCGGATTTCGCGTCCGCTGATGTTGCTGGCCGCCCTGGCCCTGCTGCTGGTGTTCATACCGGGTATCGGCCATTCCGTCAACGGCAGCGCGCGCTGGGTGAGCCTGGGCATGATCAATTTCCAGGTGGTTGAAGCGGTCAAGCTGATGGCCATCATCTATGTCGCAGGCTATCTTGCGCGCAAGGCCGATCTCGTGCGCAGGCGGTTTTTCGATACGCTGAAACCGCTGGTTTTTGCCGCTTTCCTGTCGGCCATCCTGCTGCTGCAGCCGGACATGGGCAGTGCAGCCGTGATCACGGCCATCATCGCCGGCATGCTGTGGCTGGCTGGCGCCGCGTGGCGGCATATTCTGGTGCTGGCCATGCTGACTCTGCCGGCATTTGGTTTTGCCGCGATGGAACCCTACCGCCTGCGCCGTATCGTCAGCTTCATGGATCCGTGGGCGGATCCTTTCAACAGCGGCTTCCAGCTTACCCAGGCCCTTATTGCCGTGGGCCGGGGCGAGCTTTTTGGTGTCGGACTCGGCGCCAGCATCCAGAAACTTTTTTATCTGCCGGAGGCGCACACCGATTTCATTTTTGCCGTGCTGGCGGAAGAGTTTGGCTTGCTGGGCGTGGTTGTCGTGCTGTCACTGTTTGCGCTGCTGGTGACCCGGATCATGATCATCGGCAGCATGGCGCATCGCCGTGGCCGGCCGTTTGCCGGCTTCCTGGCCTATGGCGTCGGCCTGTGGATCGGCTTGCAGGCGGTGGTCAGCATTGGCGTCAATCTCGGCGTGCTGCCCACCAAGGGCCTGACCCTGCCGTTGATCAGTTCCGGTGGCAGCAGCATTCTCATGACCCTGATGGCCTTGGGCATGGTGCTCAGAATCAAATACGAACTGGATCGTGATCGCGAGTTTACCGGCAGTCAGCGCATGCACCTCAGGCGGGCCAGTCTATGACCAGACCAGCGGGTGGGGTGCTGATTATGGCCGGCGGTACCGGCGGACACATTTTTCCGGGACTGGCCGTGGCCGAGTCCTTGCGCCGCCAGCAGGTTCCGGTGCGCTGGCTTGGCGCCAAAGGCGGTATGGAATGTCAGCGTGTGGCGGCCGCAGGATTCGCCATCGACGTGGTGGAAATCTCCGGTCTGCGGGGCAAGGGCCTGGCCCGCTGGCTGCGGCTGCCCGTGCATCTGGTCAAGGCGGTCAGGCAGGCCATGGTTGTGCTCGGCCAGCACCGGCCAGCCTGTGCCCTGAGTTTCGGCGGTTACGCTGCCGGTCCCGGCGGCCTGGCCGCGCGCCTGCGCGGCGTGCCGTTACTGGTGCACGAGCAGAACCGGATTCCCGGCCTGACCAACCGGGTCCTGGCATTTTTTGCGCAGCGCGTTTTCCAGGCCTTTCCCGGCACCTGGCCGCAACGGCTGCAGGCCGTCACCTGTGGCAATCCGGTGCGGCAGGCAGTCGCCGAACTCCCGGCGCCGGCCGAGCGCATGCAGTACCGCTCGGGGCAACCACGCCTGCTGGTCACGGGTGGCAGTCAGGGCGCGCGCGCACTGAATCGCGTGCTGCCGCAGGCCATTATCTGCCTGCGCCAGGAAGTGGTTCCCGAAATTCGTCACCAGGCCGGCAAGGGCTGGGGCGAACAGACTGCGCAAGCCTATGCCGCCGCCGGTGTGACGGCGCGGGTGGAAGAATTTATCGAAGACATGGCAGGGGCTTATGCGTGGGCGGATCTGGTGGTATGCCGGGCCGGGGCATTGACGGTTTCCGAACTCGCCGCTGCCGGCATCGGCGCCATCCTGGTACCGTTTCCGCACGCGGTTGACGATCACCAGACGCGCAACGCGGAGTTTTTGACCGGGGTGGGCGCCGCGCGCCTGCTGCCGGAACCGGAGTGCGATGCGCAAAGCCTCGGCCGCTTGCTGCAGGAACTGCTGGGTGACCGCCAGGGCTTGTTGCGCATGGCCAGTTCGGCCCGCGCGGTGGCCATGCCGGACGCCGCCGACCGTGTGGCGCACGCCTGTATGGAGTATGTGCGGCCGTGAACGCCCGCGGCTTGCATCTGCAACCCATGGGACGCATCCGCCGGGTGCACCTGGTCGGCATCGGCGGCGCGGGCATGAGCGGCATCGCTGAAGTGCTGGTCAACCTGGGGTTTGAAGTCAGCGGCTCGGACCTGGCGGCGAGCAGCACCACGCGCCATTTGCTGAAACTGGGCGCGCGCATTTTTTCGGACCACGATGCGGCCAACATCAAAGGCGCCGACGTACTGGTGGTGTCGAGCGCGATCAGTGCCGCCAATGCGGAAGTCACTGCCGCCCGGCAGCAGCGCATACCCGTCGTGCCGCGAGCCGAAATGCTGGCCGAGCTGATGCGTTTTCGCCGCGGCATCGCCGTGGCCGGTACCCATGGCAAAACCACGACCACCAGTCTTACTGCCAGTCTGCTGGCGGAAGCCGGCCTGGACCCCACCTTCGTCATCGGTGGATTGCTCAATGCCTGGGGCAGTCACGCCCGCCTGGGGGCCGGCGAGTACCTGGTCGCCGAAGCCGACGAGAGCGATGGCTCCTTCCTGCTGCTGCAGCCCGTGGTGGCGCTGGTGACCAACATAGACCGGGACCACCTGGTCAATTATGGCGGCAGTTTCGACAACCTGAAAAAAGCTTTCCTCGAATTTCTCCATCATCTGCCGTTTTACGGCGCCGCCGTGTTGTGCGTGGACGATGTGCACACGGCAGGGATGATTCCGGCGGTGACGCGCGCCGTGGTCACTTATGGATTATCCGCCAACGCGGATGTCAGGGGCTCGGACGTGCAGCAGCAGGGCCGCATGATGCAGTTCAATCTGCATCTGCCCGGCGACCCGAAGTGCCATCGCGTCAGCCTGAACCTGCCCGGTGAGCACAATGTGCGCAACGCCCTTGGCGCCATTGCGGTCGCCTGGGAACTGGGTGTCGACGTGGCCGCGGTTATCGGCAGCTTGTCACGCTTCCAGGGGATCGGCCGGCGTTTTGCCGAGGTCGGCAATTTTACCCTGGCAGGCGGCGAGGTCATGGTCATCGAAGACTATGGCCACCATCCATCAGAGCTGCAGGCAACCCTGAGCGCCGCTCACGGCGGCTGGCCGCAGAAACGCATTGTCGCCGTGTTTCAGCCGCACCGCTTCAGCCGCACTCGCGACCTGTTCGATGATTTTGTGCGGGTGCTTTCGCAGGCGGACCTGGTGGTGCTGACCGATGTCTACGCGGCAGGCGAGTCGCCCATCGATGGGATTGACAGCCGCGCCCTGTGCCAGTCGATTCGCGCCCGCGGCAAAGTCGATCCTGTGCTGATTCCGGATGTGGCGGACATCGCCGGGGAACTGCCTTCGATGTTGCTGGATGGCGACCTGGTGTTATTGCTGGGAGCGGGCAATATCGGCCAGGTAGCCGAACAAATCCGCACCCGGGGATTTGCCCGGGAGGAGGCGGCATGAGCTCCGTGCCAGGCCTGAAGATCACCGATCCCGCGGCCTTCGGCCAGGTGGGCCTGGTCATTGGCGGCGCCAGCGCCGAACGGGAAGTTTCACTCAATGGAGGCCGGTCCGTGGCCGCGGCGCTGGCGCGCCAGGGCATAAGCCACCAGGTATATGACGGGCCGATGGCCCTGTTCAAGGGCATCCAGCAGGGGCGTGTCGACCGCGTTTTCAACCTGTTGCACGGACCGGGCGGGGAAGATGGATCGCTACAGGGCGCGTTGCAGTTGATGGGTGTCCCTTATACCGGGGCCGACCTGGCTTCTTCCGCCCTGACGATGGACAAGGTGCGGTGCAAATGGGTGTGGGAACGCAACGCCATTCCCACACCGCCCTTCCTGCATTTCGCCCGGCATGAAAACGACTTCCACAAGGCGCTGGACGCATTCGGCTTGCCGCTGTTTGTCAAACCCGCCGGCCTGGGTTCCAGCATCGGCATTTCGAAAGTCAAATCCGCCGATGACCTGGCGGACGCCGTCGCGCTGGCGCGCAGCCACGGGTCCGTGATCATCATCGAAAAGGAAATTCGCGGCGGAGAATATTTTGCCGGCGTGCTGGAACGTCTCACGCTGCCGCTGATTCGCATCGTCACGCCGCGGGAATTCTACGACTACACCGCCAAGTACGAGTCGAACGAAACGCAGTACTACTGCCCCTGCGGACTGCCGGCGGAGGCGGAACGGTCGCTGCAGGCCCAGGCCTTGCACGCGTTTGATCTGCTGGGTGCTTCGGGTTGGGGGCGGGTGGATTTTCTGCTGGACGCCGGTGGACAGCCCTGGTTTCTGGAAGTCAACACCACTCCGGGCATGACCGATCACAGCCTGGTGCCGCAGGCGGCGGCGCAACTTGGCATCGGTTTTGATGAACTCGTCTGGCGCATCCTGGAGACCAGTCTGTGAATGCGCATCGTGCATCGAGATGTGCCAGCCGCTACCCGGCCAATCGTGGCTTCAGCAGCGGCATGCTCACGGTGTTGATGTTGTTCCTGATTTCCGTCGCCGGCGTGGTGTGGGTCAGTATGGGTATCGTCGCCAAAGAGCGCTGGCCCATTCGCTGGCTGGAACTCAATGGTCCCTTTGGCCGGGTCAGCGCCGAGCAACTCCGGAGCAGTCTGGTGCCGTTGGTACATTGCAGTTTTTTCACTGCTGATTTGCAGAAATTGCATGACACGGTGACGCGCAATGCCTGGGTTGCCGCGGTCAGCGTGCAAAAGAACTGGCCGGACACGGTGACGATCACCATCGAAGAGCACGTACCGGTGGCTCACTGGAACAGCGGTCATCTGATCTCAAGCAGCGGACAGGTGTTTGCCGCGGCCGAAGCAGACGAAATCCAGGGGTTGCCGTGGCTGTATGGCCCGGATGAGCAACTCGACCAGGTGCTGGAGCATTGGTCGCGCTTCGACTTGATGCTGGATCCGGCGGCGCTGGAGATCGAGCAGCTGACGCTGGACCCGAGAGGGGCCTGGTCGGCGCAATTGAATAAAGGCACGCGCTTGTCTTTGGGCCGGGAAGACGCCAACGGGCGCCTGCAGCGCCTGATGGACAGTTGGGAAACCCTGCTGCTCGAGCATGAGCTGTTACCGGTGGCGGTTGATCTGAGATACGCCAACGGATTCGCCGTCCAGTGGCCGAAAGGCGCTGCGGACCTTGTCGGGATTGCCGCGAAATGATGCCACGAAAAGCAGAAAAATCATTGGTCGTCGGCCTCGATGTCGGCACTTCCAAGATCGTTGCCATCGTCGGTGAGATCCAGGCGGATGGATCGGTTGAGGTGATCGGCCTGGGCTCGCATCCCTCACGTGGCCTGAAACGCGGCGTGATCGTCGATATGGCGTCGACGGAGCAGGCCATTCAGCGCGCGGTGGAAGAAGCGGAACTGATGGCCGGCTGTGAAATACACTCTGTATTTGCCGGTATTTCCGGCAACCACATCGGCAGCCTGAACTCCGACGGCACGGTAGCGATCAAGGACAAGGAAGTGTCCGAAGGCGATGTCGAGCGTGTACTGGATGCGGCGCGGGCCGTGCCGGTGGCCGCGGACCAGAAAATACTCCATGTGCTGCCGCAGGAATACGTCATCGATAACCAGGATGGCATACGCCAGCCCATCGGTATGGCCGGCGTGCGGCTGGAAGCACATGTTCATGTCGTTACCGCGGCGCTCAGCGCCACGCAGAACATCGGCAAATGCGTCGCCCGCTGCGGTCTGGTGATCGACGAACTGATCATGCAGCCGCTGGCGGCCAGCTATTCGGTCATAACCGAAGACGAAAAAAATCTCGGCGTCTGCCTGGTCGATATCGGCGCCGGCACTACCGACATAGCGGTATTCACTGACGGCGCCATACGCCATACCGCCTGCATTCCCATCGCCGGCGACCAGGTCACCAATGACATCGCGGTGGCCCTGCGTACGCCAACGCAGCACGCTGAAGACATCAAGATCAAGTATGCCTGCGCACTGGAGCAACTGGCGCGCAACGATGAAACCATCCAGGTGCCCAGCGTCGGTGACCGGACTTCACGCCGGCTGGCGCGGCAAACACTGGCCCAGGTGGTCGAGGCGCGTTATCGCGAATTGTTTTCGCTGGTACTGGCCGAGTTACGGCGCAGCGGTCTGGAAAACATGGTGGCGGCCGGCCTGGTCATGACCGGAGGCGCTTCCCGCATCGAAGGGGCGGAAGAACTGGCCGAGGAAATTTTCCACATGCCGGTGCGATTGGCCACTCCGAGTGGAGTGACGGGGCTTGCGGACGTGGTCTGCAATGCGATACACGCCACGGGCGTGGGTTTATTGCTGTATGGCAGTCAGGCCGACAGTAACCGTTCGCTGTTGAAGGCCGGTGGCGGAGATACTTTTTTTGACCGCGTGCGCAGCTGGTTCCGCGGCGAATTTTGATTTGGATATGATTTGGATATAAATGGACTTGTCACGAGCAGCAAAGAAGCAAGGACAGAAACCGTACCCAACGGTCAGTAAAAAAATTGCTGTAGTGCATCGCGTGACAGGAATAATCGGCGAGCGAGAGGAGAAACTTCATGTTTGAGTTAGTGGAAAACTATACACCCAACGCCATGATCAAGGTCATCGGTGTCGGCGGCGGCGGCGGCAATGCCATCGCGCAGATGATCGAAGCGAAAATAGAGGGTGTGGAATTCATCGCGGCGAACACGGATGCCCAGGCATTACGGCAGTTCAAGGGCAAGACCATCCTGCAGATCGGTTCCAGCGTGACCAAGGGACTGGGCGCCGGAGCGAACCCGGAAGTGGGCCGGCAGGCGGCGCTGGAGGACCGCGACCGGATCATGGAAATGCTGGCGGGTGCGGACATGGTGTTTATCACCGCCGGCATGGGAGGCGGTACCGGCACCGGCGCCGCACCGGTGATTGCACAGGCGGCCAAGGAGATGGGTATTCTGACCGTCGCCGTGGTGACCAAGCCATTTCATTTCGAAGCCCGGCGCCGCATGGCGATTGCGGAGAAGGGTATCGAAGAACTCTCCAGCCACGTCGACTCCCTGATCACCATCCCCAATTCGAAGCTGGCCGCCGTGTTGGGCGGGGAAACTTTGCTGTTGAACGCTTTCAGGGCGGCCAATGAAGTCCTGCAGGGCGCAGTGCAGGGCATCGCGGAATTGATCACGCGGCCCGGCCTGATCAACGTGGATTTCGCTGATGTACGTACCGTCATGTCCGAGATGGGCATGGCCATGATGGGTTCGGGGCAGTCATCCGGTGATGATCGTGCCATCATGGCGGCACAGGCCGCCACCGGCAGCCCGCTGCTGGAGGACATCAACCTGTCCGGCGCCTGCGGCATCCTGGTCAATATCACGGCCGGGCCGAGCCTGACGATGAAAGAGTTCGAAGAGGTGGGCAGCACGGTTTCCGACCTGGCTTCCGAAGATGCCACGGTGGTCATTGGAACGGTGATCGATCCGGACATGGGTGACGATCTGCGCGTGACCGTGGTGGCCACCGGCCTGGGTGAATCAAGGCGCGTCAGCGCTGCCCGCAAAAACCCCGTGCGCCTGGTCGCCAATGGCACCACCGGCAGGGCGGAAATGGAATTGCCGAACTATGCGGATCTCGAAATGATGCCGACAGACCGGGACCGGCGCCTGGCGCAGGCCGAAAACAAGGACCTGTTCTCACGCCAGCGCGATATCGACTATCTGGACATTCCATCGTTCCTGCGCAACCAGGCGGATTAGGATGGTCACTTGAGGTTTTTGTAGAAACGCGGGAATCGGCTGCTCCCCGCTCGCCACCCTGGCGGCCGGTTTCCGCGTGTTTTTTCGCTTGTAACAGAATCGTTAACTGCTTGTTAACATGTTGTTAAAAAACAACAATCAAGGTTAAAACTCCCAGTTTATGGTTTGACGAGGATCGGCGCTGTGCTAGTATGCCGCTGGTTTTGCGGGTTTCGGGGAGTCCCGATAATGATAAAACAACGTACCCTCAGGAACGTCATCCGCGCCACGGGCGTCGGTATTCACAGTGGTCAGAAAGTGTTTATGACCCTGCGGCCGGCGGCAGTGAATTGCGGTATTGTTTTCCGCCGCGTCGACCTCGATCCCGCCGTGGAGATTCCCGCGTTCGCTACCCAGGTGGGCGATACCAGCATGAGCACGACGCTGGAACGCGATGGGGCCAGGGTGGCCACCGTGGAACACCTGATGTCGGCATTCGCCGGCCTGGGAATCGACAACGCCTACGTCGACCTCAGTAATGCAGAGGTTCCGATCATGGACGGCAGCGCCGGGCCATTTGTTTTCCTCATCCAGTCGGCCGGCATCGAGGAACAATCCGCCGCCAAACGTTTTATCAGAATCCTGCAGGCAGTCGAAGTGTGTAAGGACGACAAATGGGCGCGGCTGGATCCCCACCCCGGCTTTCGCGTCTCGTTCAAAATCGATTTCAATCATCCGGTCTTCAAATCCCACCAGTCATTCGCCAGTGTCGATATCTCGACTACCTCCTACGTGAAAGAGGTTGCGCGGGCAAGGACATTTGGCTTCATGCGCGATATCGAAATGCTGCGTGAACGCAATCTGGTGCTGGGTGGAAGCATGGATAACGCCATCGTGCTGGATAACTACCGCATACTGAATGAAGATGGCTTGCGTTACGAAGATGAATTCGTCAAGCATAAAGTGCTCGACGTGATTGGCGATCTGTACCTGTTGGGCCATGGTTTGATTGGTGCTTTTTCCGGTTACAAGTCCGGGCACGAGTTGAACAATCTGTTGTTACGCGAATTGCTGCAGCATCCTGCCCGTTGGGAAGAGGTTACTTTCGCTGACAGCGATGTCGTGCCGGTGTCTTATACACACCCGGCTGCAGCCTATTAACCTCGCTGATCAGTGCGCATCCGGAGAAGGATGCACGCTAACGCGGCACATGGAGGTGCCGCCATTTTCAATGACGTAAGTCATTGAAAATGAGAGCGAAGCAAAACCACGTTTTTGCTTCGCGATTCCATAACGGGCTGGGATGCCCGTTTATGGACAGACACTAATCGCTACCATAGGCTTCAGTTCCTGGAGTTGTCGCCAGGGTTCCGGGGCATTCGGGACATGAGGCTGAAAGCAAGTTCCGCCGCCGGCGACAGTTGGCGCCTGACCGGGTTTGCAAGCGGCTCGCGGGTCAAGGGAGCAACGCGGATATCGACATGGCGCAGGTAGGCGTAGCCCGAGGCCTGCAGGAAGTGCAGGATCTGTTCGGTGTGCATGCGCAGGCGGGTTGCCCAGGAGGCGGCAGACGCCAGCAGAACCAGCCGGTCCTGCCGCAGCGCGGCCACCTGGAATTGGGCGGCCAATTCCGGCCCCAGCTGGCCGGCCAGCAAGGATTCCACGCGAGACAGGGACCTGGCGTGACGAACGAGTACGGCAAGCGTGTTGTCCGCGCCGGCGATGACTTCGCCCACGCTGGCAGCGGTATCCGCAGTTGGAGGAGAACGAACCATACATGAAGCGTACTTCAAGCCAGGCCCTGATGGCCAGTTGCAAATACATTGAAACCATGATGGCCACGTTCGGCAATCACCCCCTGTGGGCGGCCCCGGCCCTCTTGCTGGCCTTGATCCTGTGTTTTTTCCTGGGCCGCGAATCGGTTTCCGTACCGGAGAATTTCGCCATCGCGCTCGCCGGACTGCGGCTGGATATCCTGCTGCAACAACACGAAATCAGCCGGTTGTCACAGATAAACAGCGGTAATATCAATGCATTGGCGGCCCGTCTGGCCGAACTGCAGGCGGCTTCCACGCGCATCGATGCCTTGGGCGAACGGCTGGTGCAGATGGGCCAGCTCAGTCTGGATGAATTTGACTTCACCCAGGTAGCCGCGGTCGGCGGCCCCGCCGATCCTGAAGCACTGGTGGCGGTCGATGAAGATGAATTGCGTACATCCCTGGATGCCCTGGGAGAAAAACTCCACTGGCAGGCATCGCAGCTCGATGCGCTGCAGTTCCTGATGGTGAACCGTGAAGTGGAAAGCGACCTGACGCCAGCCGGCTGGCCGCTGCGCAAGGGCTGGATTTCATCCCGCTACGGTGAACGCAATGATCCGTTCACGGGCAAGCGTGCGCGGCATCAGGGCGTCGATTTCGTCGGCAAGCGTGGCAGCGATGTGCTCAGCGTGGCCAGCGGCGTGGTGGTGTGGGCAGCCAATCTCTCCGGCTACGGCAGGACCGTCGAAATTGACCATGGCAACGGCTACCTGACGCGTTACGCCCACAACGACAGCCTGGAAGTAGTTCCGGGAACCCAGGTGACAGCCGGTCAGGTGATTGCCAAACTGGGTAGTACGGGCCGTACCTCAACGCCACATGTGCATTTCGAAGTGCTGCAGAACGGCGTCAACATCAATCCGGCAAAATTTGTCGAAACGCTGCGCTGACCGTCTGCCGGGCCTGTTTTCCGCCGCCTGGCTTGCGTATCCGGAGAATGACCCCACATGGGGCTAGAGTCTGCCCGACTCGTGGTTACGGCAGTCTTACTCTTTTAATTAGTGCGCATCCGGAAAAGGATGCACGCTAACGCGGCACATGGAAGTGCCGCCATTTTCAATGATGTAAGTCATTGAAAATGCGAGCGAAGCAAAACCACGCTTTTGCTTCGCGATTCCATAAACGGGCTGGGATGCCCGTTTATGGACAGACACTAATTAATTCCGGTACCGAACTCTGATGCTGAACAAGCTGTTTACAAAAATCCTTGGCAGCCGTAATGAACGGCTGGTCAAGAAAATGGGCAAGGCGGTGGGGCAGATCAACGACCTTGAACCCACGATGCAGGCGCTGAGTGACGCGGAACTCAAAGCCAAAACCGTGGAACTGCGTCAACGGCACGAAAACGGCCAGACGCTGGACAGCCTGCTGCCCGAAGCATTTGCCGTGGTCCGGGAGGCCTCACAGCGTACCCTGGGATTGCGCCATTTCGATGTGCAGATGATCGGTGGCATGGTCCTGCACCGTGGCATGATTTCTGAAATGAAGACCGGCGAAGGCAAGACGCTGATGGCTACGCTGGCGGTTTACCTGAACTCACTGACCGGCATGGGCGTGCACGTAGTGACGGTCAACGACTACCTGGCCCGCCGCGACGCGGAGTGGATGCGGCCGGTGTACGAGGCTCTGGGGATATCGGTGGGCATCGCCGTTCCGGGCATGACGCCTGCAGACAAGCGCACGGCTTACGCCTGCGACGTGGTATACGCCACCAATAACGAGCTGGGGTTTGACTACCTGCGCGACAATATGGCGTTTTCAGTCGAGCAGAAAGTCCAGCGCGAGCGCTATTTCGCCATTGTCGACGAAGTGGATTCCATCCTCATCGACGAGGCCCGCACGCCGCTGATCATTTCCGGGGCGGCGGATGAATCACCGCAGTTATATGTCCGCATCAACCAGTTGATTCCAGGCCTGAAGCGCGCTGAAACGCCGGCCGACGATGAAGCGGAAGTGGGTCCGGGCGACTTCACCATTGACGAAAAGCAGAAACAAATCTACCTGACCGAAGACGGCATGAGCCAGGTCGAAAAGCTGATGGTGCAGTCCGGCCTGTTGAAGGCGGAGGACAGCCTTTACAACGCGCAAAACCTCAACCTGGTGCATCACCTGAATGCCGCGCTGCGGGCGCATCATCTGTTTCACAAGGATGTGGACTACATCGTCAAGGACGGAGAAGTCGTGATCGTCGACGAGTTTACCGGGCGCACGCTGGCCGGCCGGCGCTGGTCGGAGGGGCTGCACCAGGCCATCGAGGCCAAGGAAGGCGTGCCCATCCAGAAAGAGAACCAGACCCTCGCGTCCATCACTTTTCAGAATTATTTTCGCCTGTACGACAAGCTCAGCGGCATGACCGGTACCGCCGATACGGAGGCTTACGAATTCCAGTCCATTTATGGACTGGAAGTGGTGGTCATTCCCACCCATATGCCGATGATACGCATCGACCACGACGACCTGGTGTTCCTCAAGGCGGAGGCCAAATACACGGCCATCATCGAGGACATCAAGGATTGTGTGCAGCGCCGTCAACCGGTCCTGGTCGGAACCACTTCCATCGAGACTTCCGAGCTGATCTCGGGCATGCTCAAGAAGCACCACATCGCGCACGAGGTGCTCAACGCCAAGCAGCACGAACGCGAAGCGCACATAGTGGCCCAGGCCGGCAGTCCGGCCGCGGTTACCATCGCCACCAACATGGCTGGCCGCGGCACGGATATCGTGCTCGGCGGCAGTCTCAAGGTGGAACTGGAAGCGCTGCCGGCGGACACCGGCCCGGCGCTGCTGGAAAAGGTCAAAAGCGACTGGAAGAAACGGCATGAGGAAGTCATCGCCGCCGGCGGCCTGCACATCATCGGCACCGAACGGCATGAATCCCGCCGCATCGACAACCAGTTACGCGGCCGTTCGGGACGGCAGGGCGATCCGGGTTCCTCGCGCTTCTACCTGTCGCTGGAAGACAACCTGATGCGCATTTTTGCCTCCGACCGCATGTCCTCGATGATGCAGCGCTTCGGCATGAAGGAAGATGAAGCGATCGAGGCCGGAATGCTCAATCGCGCGATAGAAAACGCCCAGCGCAAGGTTGAAGCGCATAACTTTGACGTGCGCAAACACCTGCTGGACTATGACAACGTCGCCAATGACCAGCGGCGCGTGGTCTATCAGCAGCGCAACGAGCTGATGGAAGCCGGCGAAATCGCCGATACGATCGCGGATATGCGCGATGACGTGTTCTCCAGCGTGATCGATCGTTTCATTGCCGCCGGCAGTATCGATGAGCAGTGGGATATTGTCGGCCTGGAGAAAGCGCTGGATGGCGAGTTCGGCATCCAGCTGCCCTTGCAGCAATGGCTCAAACAGGACGAGCAACTGCACGAGGAAATCTTGCGCGAGCGCATTCTGCAGGCCATTGCCGCGCATTTTACCAGCAAGGAATCCCAGACCGGGCCTGCCGTCATGCGCCATTTCGAAAAGGCCCTGATGTTGAACGTGCTGGACCAGAAATGGAAGGATCACCTGGCCAGCATGGATTACTTGCGGCAGGGCATCGGGCTGCGGGGCTACGCCCAGAAGCAGCCGATGCAGGAATACAAACGCGAATCCTTCCAGATGTTCACCGAACTGCTGGATAACATCAAGCACGAAGTGGTGCGGATCCTGGCCCGCGTGCAGGTCAAGGCCGAAGAAGATGTCGCGGCGGTGGATGAGCAGCGGCGCAAGACCGCGCCGATGCAATACCGGCACGGCGAGGCGGGCGACGCCGACGCGGCGAAGGCGCCGCAACACGAAACCTACGTGCGCGAAGGGCGCAAACTGGGTCGCAACGAGCCCTGTCCCTGCGGCTCCGGCAGCAAGTACAAGCACTGTCACGGCAAGCTGGCCTGATACCCTGTAGGCGCGCTTGCGCGCGACAGTTCCTTTGCACGGCTGGCACTTGCCATCCAGATGGCAATAGACTATTGTTCAATCGCCATCACGCAAAAGGATTCAAATCATGTCTGAACCCCAATTATCGGTGCGCAGCGCACGCGCGCGCGAGCTTGCCCATCGTCTGGCCAAACGCGAACGACGCACGGTTGCCGAAGTGGTGGAGCGCGCGCTCGAAGAATACTCTGCACACCAGACTGGCCGGGTACCGGCGGCGGAGTTTTATCGTGAACTGAATCGGCGTTGCGCGACTGACCTCGATTTGGAGCAAGTCATCCAGTCCAGTCGTCAGCCGAACAGCGGAATCACGTTTTGATTTTCCTGGATACTAATGTCATATCAGAGACGTTGCGCAAGAATCCGGACGAGAAGGTCATGGCCTGGCTGGCGATGCACGATGATTCGCTGGCCCTTCCCACCATCACCATTGCCGAAATCGCCTTTGGCATCGTCAAGATACGACCCGATGAATGCTCTGCGCTGCTGCAAGCTGGACTGGATGGCTGGCGTGGCCGTTTTGCCGGCCGGATTTTTCCGTTCACTGAACAGGCGGCTCTGATTTACGGGGAACTGATGGGCGAGGCGGTTCGGGCCGGATTCAGATTATCCGCACCTGACGGCATGATCGCTGCCATCACCAAAGCCAACCGGGGCCGGCTTGCAACCCGCAACACCCGGGATTTCAGCGCCTTGCCCATAGAGCTGATCAACCCCTGGGCGTAGTCGTCTTTTTCCCGCTATGGCCAATCGACCATAACCGGCATGCAGCGCCGCCATCGCCTGATCAAGTTCTGTCAGCGATCCCTGATTGTCGATGACATTGTCCGCCAGCGCCAGGCGTTGGTGGCGGGTAGCCTGTGATTGCAGGATGGCTAGGGCCTGTTCACGGCTGATCTGGTCCCGGACCCTGCCGGGCGTGGCGAATTTCCCGCATCTCGCTGGCATGCTCTTCCGGGTTATACTATGGTGCCAGTAGGGGTGGAGATCGGGCATGATCTGGAGACGCTAACAACGCGAGGGGGGTCGCGGGAGAAAATGTCGACGCGGAAGAAGTTCCATCTGTATCTGTATCTTTTGGCCATCGCGCTTGTCGCGGCCGTGGCCGCCGCCGTGTGGTGGCAGTCCCTGCCGGGATACCAGGTCGAACCCGGCTTTGCCACCGTCCAGGACGCCTTTCGCGACCACCAGAGCGGCATGATGGTGGAAGTTAGCGGCAACGTCGTCCGTATCCTGCGCCACGACAAGGACGACCGGCGCAACCAGAAATTCATCATCCGGCTGACCAACGGCCAGTCGCTGCTCGTCATCCATGACCAGGTCGCGGGCGAACCTGTTCCGCTGTCGATCAACGATTCGGTGCTGGTGCGCGGCAAATACCAGTGGAGCGAAACCGGCGGCACCTTGATCTTTACGCGGCGCGACCACTCACTGCACCGGCTGCACGGCTGGATAGAACACCAGGGTAAGCGCTACGACTAGTTATTGGTCAGGCCAACAATTGAGGACCGTTCAATTGGGCGCTTAAGCACCACCTGCTTCAGCCTGCTGCACCGCCAGCAGTACATAGCGGGCATGCAGCGCCGCAACCGCCTGATCGAGTTGTTCCAGGGATCCTTTGTTATCGATGACATCGTCCGCCAGCGCCAGGCGTTGCTGGCGGCTGGCCTGTGATTGCAGTATGGCCAGGGCCTGTTCACGGCTGATCCGGTCCCGCGCCATGGCCCGGGAAATCTGGGTTTCTTCATCGACGTCGGCCACCAGCACGCGGTCGGCCCAGGCATAACGCCCCGATTCCGCCAGCAAGGGCACCACCAGGATGCAGTAGGGAGCTTCCAGGGCCGCGATTCGCCGCTTGACCTCGGCGCCGATGGCGGGATGAAGGATGCCTTCGAGCTTTTGCTTGCTGTCGGGGTCGGTGAAAATGAGTTCGCGCATGCGTTTGCGGTCCAGCGCGCCGCCGGCGTCGAGAACGCCGCTGCCGAAGTCGTGCACGATGGCCGCCAGCGCGGGCTGCCCGGGCTGCACCAGTTCACGTGCGATGACATCGGTATCGACTACCGCGGCGCCAAGTCTGGCAAAGGCTTCGGATACCGCGCTTTTACCCGCGGCGATACCGCCCGTCAGCACCACCACGTAAGGACGCCGGTGAGCTGTTTGCGGCATTAACCAAACCCGCTGGCACGGAGGTAGTGATCCATGATCTGCTGGCCCCAGACCAGGGCAATCCAGCCGGCGGCGGCGATGAAGGGTCCGAAGGGCATGGGCTTGTCCCGTTGCATCTTGCCGCTGCCCAGCAGCACGAGGCCGACCGCGGCGCCCACCACCGATGACAGCAGCACCATCAGCGGCAGATATTGCCAGCCCAGCCAGGCGCCGAGCGCGGCCAGCAGCTTGAAATCACCGTAACCCATGCCTTCCTTGCCGGTAAGCAGCCGGAATAGTTGATAAATCGACCACAGAATCAGATAACCGGCCACGGCGCCCAACACGCTGGCTGCCAGGTCGGTGAACAGCGCGAAATAATTGGCCAGGATGCCGGCCCACAGCAGCGGCAGGGTGATGTTGTCCGGCAACAGCTGGGTGTCCACGTCGATGCCGGTCAGGGCGATCAGTACCGCGGTGAGGACCAGGGCGCCCAGGCCCTGCAGGGTCGGGCCGAAGTGCCACAGCGTGACCAGGAACAATACCGCGGTGGCCAGTTCCACCAGCGGATAACGCCAGGAAATTTTCGCCCGGCAGGCCGAGCAGCGGCCGCGCAGCAGCAGGAATCCCAGCAGCGGGATGTTTTCCCAGGCCCTGATGCCGTGGCCGCAGTGGGGACATTTCGAACGGGCAAAAACGATGCCCGGCGGTGGCTGGTCCGACGTTGACGGCAGGTCCAGCAACTGCTGGCACTGGCAGCGCCAGTCATGCTCCAGCAGCGCCGGCAGGCGCAGGATGACCACGTTGAGGAAACTGCCGATGATGGCGCCAAAAACGAACACCCCTCCGAAGAGGAGGGGTGGGGAGGCCAATATGACTTCAAATACCGGCAATGGCTTGAACAACGCTCAGAAGACCGCGGCCATTTTGAAGATCGGCAGGTACATCGCAATCACCATGGCGCCGACCACGATACCGACGAATACGATGATCGCCGGTTCCAGCAGGCTGCTGAGCGCATCCACCGCGTTGCTCACTTCCTCTTCGTAGGCTTCGGCCACCTTGAACAGCATTTCATCCAGTGAGCCGGCCTCCTCGCCGATGGCGGCCATCTGCACCACCATGTTGGGGAACAGATCGGTCTGCTGCATGGCCAGTTGCAACTGGTGGCCGACGGCCACATCACCGCGAATGCGGCTGGCGGCTTCATCGTAGACGCGGTTGCCGGTGGCGCCGGAAACGATCTGCAGAGCCTCCACCAGCGGCACGCCGGCGGCAAAGGTGATCGCCAGCGTGCGGCAGAAGCGCGCAATCGCCGCCTGCTGCAGGATCTGGCCCACGATCGGCAGTTTCAGCGAGGTGCGGTCGATCAGGTGGGCAAACTTCTTCGAGCGGTTTTTCGCCATGACAAAGGCCACGATCGCGGCGACGAAAATGAGCAGCAGGTACACGCCGGTGGCCTGCATGAACCTTGAGGCGCCGACGATCATCTTGGTGAAGGCCGGCAGATCCGCGCCAAACGATTTGAAAATGTTTTCGAACTGCGGCACCACGTAAATCAGCAGGATGGAAGAGACGATGATGGCGACGGCAATGACCGCTGCGGGATAATACAACGCTTTCTTGATCTTGCCCTTGATGCTCTCGATGCGCTCCTTGTGGGTGGCCACGCTGTCGAGGATGGTATCCAGCACGCCGGCGCTCTCACCCGCCTTGACCAGGTTGACATACAGCTCATCGAACTGCACGGGGTAGGCCGCCAGCGATTCGTGCAGCGTGCCGCCGGACTCGATTTCGGCCTTGATCTTGTCCAACACGGTGCGCATGCGGGGGTTTTTCACACCGCCCGAAATGATCTGGAAAGCCGTCACCAGCGGCACGCCGGATTTCAGCATGGTGGCCAGCTGGCGGCTGAAGATGGCCACGTCCTTGGCGCCGATACGGCTGCCGGAGCCGCCGAACAGCGGCTTGGACTTCTTCTTTACCAGTATGGGGTTGATGCCCTGGCGGCGCAATTCGGCGCGCACCAGGTTGGGGCTGAGGGCTATGTGCTGGCCTTTCAGCTTGACGCCGCGCTTGTCGCGGCCCTGCCAGAGAAATACGGTGGGTTGAGCGCTTCCTGTTGCCATAACCTAGTCCTTGGTTACCCGGTTGATTTCAATGAGGTCGGTGATGCCGGCGGCGACTTTCTGCCGCGCCGATTGACGCAGGTCGGCGATGCCTTCCTTGCGCGCCTGCTCGGCAATGCGCATGGCACTGCCATCCTCCAGGATGATATGCGCAATGGAATCCGAAATCGGCATGACCTCGAAGATACCGGAGCGGCCTTTGTAGCCGTCGTTGCAATCCGAGCAGCCGATGGGTTTGTACAGCGTCAGGTCGTCCAGCTCGCCGCCGTCAAAGCCGGCCTGCAACAGCGCCTCGCGCGGCAGCTGGTGCCTCTGTTTGCAGGAGTGCAGCGTGCGCACCAGGCGCTGGGCGATGACCAGGTTCACCGCCGAGGTGATGTTGTAGGACGGCACGCCCATGTTCATCAGGCGGGTTACCGATTGCGGCGCGTCATTGGTGTGCAGCGTGGACAGCACCAGGTGACCGGTCTGGGCCGCCTTGATGGCGATTTCGGCAGTCTCGAGGTCGCGGATCTCGCCGACCATGATGACATCCGGGTCCTGGCGCAGGAAGGCGCGCAAGGCGCGGGCGAAGGTCATGCCCTGCTTGACGTTCTGCGCCACCTGGTTGATGCCCGGCACGCGGATTTCCACCGGGTCCTCGACCGTCGAGATATTGCGCCCTTCTTCGTTGAGCAACTGCAGCGCGGTGTACAGGGTGACGGTCTTGCCGCTGCCGGTGGGGCCGGTCACCAGGATCATGCCATAGGGTTTCTTTACCGCCACTTCATACAAAAAACGTTGTTTGTCCTCGAATCCCAGCTGCTGGATGCCCAGCTTGGTGGCAGACTGGTCGAGAATACGCAGCACCACCTTTTCGCCGAACAGCGTCGGGCAGGTGCTGGCGCGGAAATCGATGCTTTTGTTGCGCGACAGGTTGAGCTTGATACGGCCGTCCTGCGGCACCCGTTTCTCGGCGATGTCGAGACCGGCCATGACCTTGAGCCGCGAGGAGATGCGGCGCGACATCTGCAGCGGCGGGCTGGCCATCTGCTTGAGCAGGCCATCCAGGCGGTAACGGATGCGGTACTTGGACTCATAGGGTTCGAAGTGGATGTCGGACGCGCCTTTGCGGATCGCGTCCAGCAGTACCTTGTTGATGAAGCGCACCACCGGTGTTTCATCCACCGCCGGGTCGACACTGCTGTCATCGGCGCCGTCCATCTCCGCCTGGAAATTGACGCTTTCCAGCCCCTCTTCCTCGTCCAGGTCGTCGAACACCGGGTTGGTCGCTTCCATGGCGCGTTCGATGGCGGGCAGCAGCATGTCGGCCGCCACCAGCACGGGCTGCACGTGGAAGCCGGAACTGAAGGTGATTTCATCCAGCAGCTGATGGTCGGTGGGGTCTTTCAGCGCGACGAACAGCTGGTTGCCGCGCAATTGCAGCGGCAGGGCCTGGTGCTTTTCGATCAGGGCCTCGCTGACCAGGCTCAGCGGCACCTGACTGAGGTCGAAGGCGCGGATGTCTATCAGCGGCACGCCGTATTCTTCCGACGCTGCGGCGGCCAGTTGCGCGGCGGGCGCCTCGCCGTTGTGGATCAGCCAGCCCAGCAGCGACTGGTTTTTCCTGCTGGACTGGGCGCAAGCATTCGCCGCCTGCGCCGGGTTGAGAATATGACTTTCAACCAGCCGGCGGGCCAGGTCATTGATGGTGCTGGCGACCCTGAGTTCCGTGCTCATCCTTGTTGGACCTTTCCGTTTCCCCGGTTGATATTATACCTGTTTGTCATCTGCTGTCTGCAAGTGGTTGTTAAAAACCGGAAATTATGAAATTACACTGATGTACCCCTCACAGGGGCTATCATCCGCGTTTTGGATTGGGAATCAAGCCCTCTCCTGGGAACCCCCTTGCGCGCGATTAGCTGCTAACGCGCTTGCGCGCGAGGGGTTTGGCGCGCGTTCGACTTGATCGTGTGGTCAGACCTTTGGCTGCTACCTTGCGTAATGCATCGTTTATTCGGGTCTGATAGCCGCTGCCCTGGGCTTTGAAATAAGCCAGGACATCCGCGTCCAGGCGAACGGTAGTAAGCACTTTGGTAGGCGCTTTCTGCGGGCCGCGGCCGCTCTTAAGCGTCGGCGGTCCAAGCATTTCCTCGGACCAGGGCGGGTTATCCGCGTCCGCCCGCCTATTTGAAGTAGTCTTTGGCGATTTCAAAGTAATAGCGTGCTTCATGTTTCTCCGCCTTCCGCAAGGAAATGATGTGGGAACCCGTGCGACGTTCGGTGTATACCAGCACGGCCACAGTGCCTTCCAATAAACCGAAGGTGACCAATCGCCTCTCGGCATAAGCCTGACGGACATCTTCCCGGGTGATCGTGAAGTTATCCCAGATGGCCTCGCAGCCGGCGAAATCGAGCCCGTGATCCTTGATGTTCTTCCGGCGTTTGGGTTCATCCCAAGTGGTCACGGGCAAAGTGTAGTAACAAAATACTAGTTAGGCAAGGGAAATATATCGCAAGGGCTTTTTCCCCGGGAGATATTATACCTGTTTGTCAGTTGTTGTCTGCAAGTGCTTGTCCGGCATTGCAAAACCTTCCCACGGACGCAAGGCCGGCATGACATTCATGCCTCCATCATGCGCATTCCGCGGCGGAAATCAAGCCCCTTCTCCACATCCCGGCGATGGCGCAGTTCCTTCATTCAAGCCGTCATCCCAGGCTTTGCGCAGCAAACGCCTGGGAACCAGCCGCAGCGCCCCGTGCGCATAATGTCCTGTTGCAAAAAAAAACCCCCGAAAAATCTCGGGGGTTCTTCATTAATTGCAACACTCTGTCAATCAGTGAAAACTAGCTGCGGCATGAAGTCGGCACATGTTGCGGCAGACCAGCGCCTGTGGAACAATCCCATTGGAATTGTCCGGAGGCGTTCTCGTAATGACCGGTCAGAACGAGTATCACATCCGCGCCTCCAGCTTCGACGGCGCCAGTATTCATGGTCGTAATGGTAAGAATCGGATCCACGCAAGTGCCGCTTATGACTACCGATTCCACATAATCGTCAGGATCCGTCCCTGGAACAAAGGCATAACCGGTCGTTGTCGCAGTTGGAGTAAGGGTTGGATCAGACTGACAGGTTTCGGTGACTGCGAGTTTGGGTGATGCGCCGATGGAGAGACCTTCACCCACCTTGGCACGAACGGCATAATCCTGATAAGCCGGCAATGCCAAAGCCAGCAAAATGGCGATGATCGCGATGACGATCATCAGTTCGATCAATGTAAAACCCTGAGCTTTTCTGTTCATTATCATGTCCTTCACAACGCTACCCTCCTGGTATGTAAAGCGGTTTTCAATAACCGCCAGTTAATTTCCCTTGATCCTGGGATGCAGATACTCAATGCAAGTTGAGTGCCAGAATAATAAACAGCGGTTTATCAATGAGATAGTGGTTTCAGCCCGCTTACGTGCCGCATCTTCTGGCCATTTAGCGTCACAAGCTGACAAAAAATGTCAGTAATTAACGTAGTGCGCATCCGGAAATGGATGCACGCTAACGCGGCACATGGAAGTGCCGCCATTTTCAATGACGTTAGTCATTGAAAATGAGAGCGAAGCAAAACCACGCTTTTGCTTCGCGATTCCATAACGGGCTGGGATGCCCGTTTATGGACAGACATTAACGCAACGCGGGCGTGCCTGCTTCCCGGTACAGCCGGCAGACCTTGCCGTTCTGCCACAGCCGGGGTATGCCCCGGTCCATCACAGGCGTCTGTTCCCAGCGCAGCTCAGCCACGCTGATTTCCTGCCGCGCGAAGGCCAGGAACGCAAAGGAAACTGCCAGGGCAAGCGTCAGCACCAATAGCGCTTTTGCGCTCGACCCTTTATTGGCCGACCACCCAGGCAGCAGACCCAGCAAGCAGCCGCAGACCAGCACCCCGGTGACCTGGCTGGCGGGCATGGTCATCACGCCATCCAGGCCGGCGAGGATCATGGCCGCCACAACGCCCGTGGCGAAATAACCGGCCAGTGCTGCGGGCTGAACAAACGATGTATCCGGTGTGCGCAGAGTTTCAGCCAGTTTGAACAGTAACGCGCCAGCGGTGAACAGCAGCAGCAGCAGCGCCGGGATGCCCCATTCGGCCATGAACTGCAAAGGAAAATTGTGCGGGTGCCCGGCGCGGTAAATCGGGCCCTGGCAGGCATAATTCATCGGCCCGATGCCGAGCAGCGGATGGGTTCGCGCATCCTGAAAGGTGCCACGCCACATGGCGATGCGCCCCGAAGAGGTCCGCACACGCTTTCCCGTGAGGGGCTCGGTGAAACTTCCGCTGCTGTCGCCCAGCGCCTGGATGGCTGCGGCCCAATCCGCGGTATGCTCCGCTACCTGATCTGCGGACTGACCGGGTTCGGCCTCGGACGAAGCAGAATGCGAGCTTACCGGACCGCCCGCAGGATCATTGCTGACGAGCTGCTGGTGGCCAATAACCACCAGGGCGTAAATCAGGAATGCGCCGATCAGTCCCGCCAGCTGGTATTGGATCAAGGGCTTGCGGATGGCGGGAAGAAAAGCCGCGGCGGCGAGGAGGGCGCCGGCCACGCCGACCATCGTGCCGCGTGCGCCGGTGGCGATTACCACGTACCACTCCAGTACCAGAGTGATAACGCAGAAAAACTTCGCCAGGGGCTTGCCGGGAAATACCAGCGGCAAGGCAGCGATGAGGGGTATGGACCAGGCCTGCATCTGGTTGTAAAAACGTGGCCAGGAAAAATGCAGCAGCGCGATGCGCGGATGAAATTCCATGCCGACGGACAGGGCGGCGAATACACCGGTCAATTCCTGCACGCCCACGGCCAGGCCCACCAGGGTAATCAAGGCGATCGCCACCTGGTCGAACACAGTTCCGGCTAATTGGCGGCAGGCTGCCACGGCCAGCACCGCCACCAGCCATAAACTGAGCAGCGAAACTTCGGCCAGCGAGTAGAGCAGTGACATGGTCGAAGTGGCGTTAAAGGCCGATGACACGATGCCCAGCAGCAGCAGCACCAGCAATATGATGGCCACCCAACGGGGGATTCTTTGCAGTTGATCCCGGAAAGCCCTGCGCAGACTGGGATTGAACAAGAGTGTGGCGAAGATCAGCGGAAACAGGCAGAGCTCGAGGATGCGCTTGACGTTGAATTTCCACAGGGTTGCCGACAGCGTGACGGTCGAGGTCACGAGCAGGTAACCGCCGAGCAGGACGGCGACGGCCACGGCCAGCCATTGCGACGATGACCGGCTTGACCGGGTGTCAGAAGATTCGCTGTGCACGACTCATGCTCCCTGGTAGTGACCTGTACTCGTTGCCGGCCACTACGCCACAACCATCGCATGGTAGCATCTGCCAGCAAAACTTGGTGAGTGGACTCACCATGGGGTAGTGTCTCAGTTTGAAATTTGAGCTTTATCGCAGAAGGCAATAGAAAACCCTGGCCAGTAACGACCAGGGTTTTCCGTGGGACCGTATTTACTACTTACGCTATTTTCTTTTCTGGGGCAGCGTCCATATATTTTGCCGCAGGGCTGTCTTCCGTGCTTAAAGTCTCAGCCCGTGAATTTTCAGACAATTCATGCGCGATTTGTCTCAGCTCGCTCCTGGCAAACCGATATAACAAGTCTCTAATCAGAGGCTGATAGCCTATCCCATGAAACTTCGCAATAAACTTGAGTTTTTCAATCAATTCGGATTGAAGCCGAATTGAAATCATTTTTAGTTCCAGGGCTTCGTCAAGTTCAACGCTTTCGTTTGGATCTGCTCGGGCGATAAACTCTTCCTCCAAGCCAAAATCCCCCTTTTCCCAAGGGTCAGTTTTGCTTTCGCTCCTCTGCTTTTTCAAATTCATTAAATTCTCCGGTTTTGGGTTGATTCATTACAGATTCAATTATTCCTAACTGTATTTGTAATAAATCCTAAGTTCATTTTCGTCAGGGTCAAAAGCAGATTTTATTGTGATAGTTCCGTCTTCTTCTTTAATAAACGCAATTTTTAAACAGCGCATACGATTTGTATGAGCTTTCTGGAAGATATATTCAGCCTCATTGTCTACCCTATTCCCACACAATAAGGAGAATCATTGTATATACCAGAGCAATACAAATCAATAGATACCTTTCAGCCAGACATCACAGAGTTGCGGAAGAGGGGCTGCCTCCATGCCTACCCTGACAGGTCCGCCACGCGGATCTCGATATCTAATAGCCTTAGACACCAGAGTGCGTAACTCATTGGAAATATGGGGTTCTAGCGATGCGGCGACCAGAAAAAGAGGCAAATCACCATCGTGCTGTCCTTGCCGTCTGGCCTGCCACCCGTCAGTCACTGGGCCGAACGCGCCGAAGCCCGGCCCGCGTGGTCCTTACAAAAAGCAAGCCGATCAAATTTCAAACTGCGACACTACCCCAGTTGGGTAGTATCGCAGTTTGAAAAATGAACAATTGAAGAAAACTGGCGTCTGAGGTAATATGCTTACCGCCAAGCAACTAGAGTTCCCGCGATGCCTAAAGGACCAAAAGGCCAGATTCGTCCTGCTGGTGCTATCAGCAATGCCGTCAAGGTTATGAGAATTGTGACCGGCGAAGACGAAGAAAAGTATACCAAAGACGGCAAAAATAAGGCGGCATTTGAATTGGGTCGCCGTGGCGGCAAAGCTCGCGCAGAGAAACTGAGCCCAGAAAAGCGGCATGCAATTGCAAAGCGGGCAGCAGAGGCTCGTTGGAGCAAGCGAAATGGACGCGATTAGCGGCGACGATGTTGTTCTTCAAACGCTGGCAAGTTGGAACGGTGAGCTAGCCAAAAAGTTTGACGGTGATGTTCTTATTCTACGTGCGCCTATGCGTCAGCCGGTTGATGATCGTGTTCGGCTTGAAATCGAGGGTATTAGAGAGACCGGCAAAAGAAGGCGCAGCAGATTGGTAGTTATCGTCGAAACAAATGGCGGCTACATCGAAACTGTGGAACGAATAGTTAGCGTCTTTCGAAAACATTACAAAATTGTCGAATTTGTTGTTCCCAACTACGCCTATTCAGCCGGTACGATTCTTGTGTTGTCGGGCGACGAAATTCACATGGATTATTATTCCGTGCTCGGCCCTATAGACCCTCAATACGATTCTCAAGGTGAATATGTTCCGGGTTTGGGTTATTTGGCAAAATACAAAGAGTTAATGGACGAAATAAATGCGTGTGACCCAAGTCAGATACATCAAGTCCAAGCGCAGATGTCGTTTTTGGTGAATAAGTTTGACCCAGCAAAGTTGTTTCATATCGAACAATCTATTGAGCATGCCAAATCTTTATTGAAGGAATGGCTGCCCAAGTACAAATTCAAAGACTGGAAGACCACGGCCACCAATGGCAAAAAAGTAACCAAGAAGATGAAAGATGATCGTGCAAATGAAGTTGCCATGATTTTGGGCAATACAGAACGATGGCATTCACATGGGCGCGGGATTTCTATAAGGGAGTTGGGGAGCGAAGAAATTAAGTTAAAGGTGAATAATTTTGGAGATGATGATGAATTAAATGGGGTCGTTCGTGCCTACTACAGTCTATTCGTGGATTACATTCAAAAAATTGGCATGGACGCCGCAATGCATTCACACCGAGGATTAAAGAGAGTAGCGTAATGACTACTAAATCGACCGATTTTGAAAAGGAGATTGAGGAGCTGAAATTGCGAATCAAGAAATCTCAGGAACTGGAAGCCGCTCGGAAGGCTGCAGAGATTTCTGAAGTCTTACGATCTGACAAAAGCTCTGAGAAGCAGTATCGACTGCCCTATTCCAGCAATCCAAAGCCAATTGGAGAGCCATGGCGTTATTGATCTACAAAAGTCCGAGCTCAAATTTTCCATCCGCTCTGTGAAGGAACTTCACTGCGTGCAATTTCACGCTTGACCGGCGCATCAATCAACACAGTCACCAAGCTGCTGGTAGACGCTGGCAATGCCTGTGCTGCATATCACGACGATGCAGTGCGCGGCCTGGAATCGCGTACAACTCACCACGGGCGGCTACAAGGTGTACTTGGATGCGGTATCCACATCACACCCACAACCTCTCACAGCCTGTGGCTGGGCGAGAAAATGGATGATGAACTGGCGGTTCTGGGGATGTTGCAGCTGGAATAGAGACATCCGGGCAAAATGAAGCCAAACAAAAATCACATTTTTTGTTTGGCGGGCTCTGATAATTCATGGATGAATTATTCAGAGCTTTTCTGATTTAATCGCATCTCTGCTGTGACTGCATCGTAGGGTGCGGAAACAGCCCCGTCCTCCCGGCGTAGCAAGCCGGAGGCTGTTAAATGAATATCAAGCAACATTTCTGAAGCAAGGTTTTTAGCTCGCTGCACAACTTCTGGTTTTTCTCTTTCAACTATTTCTCTAAGTGTTCTAGCCATTTCGTTTCTCCATGCCCTCCAAGTGAGTTCTATATTCGGCATCTGCTACTGGAATCATTTCCTTATAAAATAGCTGATAAATTAGAGCTTCAAGCGCAACGCCGCAGATGGCTCGCCTGCCCGGAGACGCGTTCCCGTGGCCCCCATTTTCTACTCGATGCCGAATTTCTTAAGTTTGTAGCGGAACGAGCGGAAGCTGATGCCAAGGTTCTCGGCCGCCCGGGTCTTGTTGTAACGGGCGGCTTTCAGGGCGTCTTCCAGCATCTGCTTTTCGATATCCTCCATGTAGCTGCCGAGCGAGGCGTCTTCAGTCTTTTCCGGCGCCGTTGCCGTTGCCGCTGCCGGCGGGCTGTCCACAGCGGCTGTATGTTCCAGCATCAGATCGCTCGGGCTGGATGATGTTGCCGTCGCACAGCGTTACCGCGCGCTGCAGGATGTTGATCAGTTCACGCACATTGCCGCTGTAGTTGTGCTGCTGCAGGGCTTGCATGGCCGCGGCGGATAATTCCGGCGCTTCAATGCCGTCCCATTGCTCGTTGACCTCGCGCAGGAAGTGCCTGGCCAACAGCGGTATGTCTTCCGGTCTCTCCCGCAGACTGGGCATGTGCAGTTCGATGACGTTGAGGCGGAAATACAGGTCGCTGCGGAACTTGCCGCTGTCCACCAGCGGCTTGAGCGCCTGATGGGTGGCGCTGATGATGCGCACATCCACTTTCACTTCCTCGCGGGCGCCGATGGGCATGACGGCTTTTTCCTGGATGACGCGCAACAGCTTGACCTGCATGTGCAGCGGCAGGTCCGCCACTTCGTCCAGCATCAGGGTGCCGCCGTCCGCTGCCTTGAACAGGCCGTCCTTGTCCGCACCCGCCCCGGTGAAACTGCCCTTGCGGTGACCGAAAAATTCGCTTTCCATCAACTCGGACGGGATGGCGCCGCAGTTGACCGGCACAAAAGGACCGTCGCCGCGTGGTCCCAGTTCATGAATCAGGCGCGCCGCCAGTTCCTTGCCGGAGCCGGAATCGCCGCTGAGCAATACCGGCGCCTGGCTGCGCGCCAGCTTGGCGATCATGGCCTGGCATTGTCTGATAGCGGGGGAGGTACCGATCAAACGGCCCAGCGCTGCTGGCTGCTCGGGCTCGCCCTGGCGGGCGCGGGTGACCTGCCCGCCGGGTGCGTCATGGCGCAGGCGCAAGGCCGTATTGACCAGCTTGCGCAGCACCGCCAGGTCGACCGGCTTGGAGACAAAATCGAATGCGCCGATTTTCAGGGCGTTGACGGCGTCTTCCACTTTTCCATGCGCGGTGATCACCGCCGTGGGCAAATCGGGGTGGTTTTCGGCAATTTCCCTGACCAGGTCCAGGCCGTTGCCGTCCGGCAGCCGCATGTCGGTCAGGCAGAAACTGAATTCCGCGGACAGCAGGGCGCGCCGCGCCGCCGCCAGGTCTTCGACCGCGGTGACTTCAAGCCCCATCCGGCTCAAGGTCAGGCTCAGCAGTTCGCGGATGTCGGGTTCATCATCGATGACCAGTACATGTTGCAGCTTCGAATTCATCTGGGTTTACCGTAGCGAGTAATTGTCGGAGGGTTCATGGCTTGTCACTCATGCATTCTGGTGCTACTGATACTCTCTGCCCGGGGCCAGGCCCATGCGAATGTGGAAGGCAGTGCCAACGCCCGGTTGAGAGTCTACCGTAAGTTCACCCTGATTGGCCTCACACAATTGGCGCGCGACGTACAAGCCCAGGCCCGAGCCTTCCTTGCGCGTGGTGTAAAACGGCTCAAAAATGTCTTCGATGTGGGATTTGGGGATGCCGGGACCATTATCCTGCACCGTGATGACGCAATAACCGGCGCTCACATCCTTGCGCATTTTGAGTTCCGCCCGCGGCGGCCGCTTGATGCTGGCGTGGTGCACCGTGTTGTCCAGCAGTTTCCACAGGGCCTGGTGCAACTGGCTCTTGTCGAATACCACGAAGGTCTTGCCGGTCTCGATCAACAACTGGAAATCGAGGTCCTTGGCGGTTTGGGTCGACTTGAATTCAGTGGCCAGGCTTTTCAGGAAGGCGTTGAGTTCGACCGGTTCCGGCCGCGACTGCTCCTGGCGCGACAACTGCAGTATGTTTTCGACGATGCCATTCATGCGCTTGGCCTGGTCCAGAATCATGTTGGTCAGGCGCATGTCGTTCAGCGTGATCGTGGGTGATTCGTCCAGCAGCTGCGCGGCATGCGACAGGGCCGCCAGCGGGTTGCGTATTTCGTGCGCGATGCTGGCGGACAGCTTGGCCAGGGAGTTGGCGGACAGCTCCAGCGCGCGGCGCGAGATCACGCTTTCATCATTGAGGAATACCAGCGCCCCGGGTTGCTCTTCGCCAGGCATGCCGGCAAAGGCGGGCAGCACCTGCGCCTGGCTGGTTTCCAGCAGCACCGGTTTTTCCTCGGAGGCGGAACCGGCCAGCCATTTTTCCAGCAGCCGGTCCAGGCGCGGCGACAAGTCGGCCAGCAGCAGCTCCCGCACTTTGGGGCTGCCGAGCAGGAACCAGGCGTATTCGTTCATCAGCCGGATACGCCGGTTGGAATCCACCGCCAGCACGCCGGTCGTCATGTTGCGAATGATGAGCTGGTTGATTTCCTGCAGGTCGGCGATTTTGACCTGCTGTTTTTCCGCGATCAGCTGGTAATCGCGCGCCCAGAAAGCCAGCCGGTGACTCAACAGGCAGGCGATCATCGCCGTGGCGCCGTGCATTCCGGCGCGCAGCATGCCGTTGACCCACGGTTCCGCCGCAGAAAACAGCGGGGTGGCGGCCTGGGCGATCATGGACAGGCTGGCCACGGCAGCCAGGAACAAGGCAAATCGCAGCGGCAGCAGCATGCCCGCCAGGGCGCTGGTGAAGGCCAGCAGGATACCGATGCCGCTGTTCAGACCGCCCAGTGCAAACAACAGCACTACCAGGAACACCACATCGGCCAGCAGCGCATAACGCACCAGCTGATGCGCATCGGCGCTGACACGCCGGTGCATGAATAATTCGAAAGCGGAAAACAGCAGGTAAGCCAGCAGCACCACGTTGGCCAGGGACTGGGCCATCGAGCGGAATGAAACTGCAGGCAGGAAGATAAAATGTCCTGCCAGCAGCAACAGCGCGATCACCAGCCGGTAAACGCTGAGGTAAGCCAGTACCCGCCGCGTCAGGGTTTCCGGCAGCGGGTAGGGGCTGGTCTGGTGTGCTTGGCTGCTGGCGGTGGCGGTTGCAGACATGAATCATTCCCGGCTGGCGCAGCTATGGTATGAGTTGCGCGTGTGGAGTATAACACTGGCCCGGCCCGCGCTAGCAGCCGGTCTGACTTGGGCGTTCGATAAGTCAGACGGACCGCTAAGCAGTCTTTGATTTACTACCCCGTTTCGGGGGAAAATAGCGAACTTTGTCACGGCCCGTACGGCCCCAGCATGCAGGAGATCACATGAACTTTCACGAATACCAGGCGAAAGAACTGTTCGCCGCCTACGGCATTCCGGTCCCGGCCGGCGGTGTCGCCGCCACGCCGGAAGAGGCGGTCGCAGCAGCGCGTGCGCTGGGCGGGAACACGTGGGTGGTCAAGGCCCAGGTGCATGCCGGCGGCCGCGGCAAGGCTGGTGGGGTGAAGCTGGTGCGCTCGCTGGATGAAGTGCGCAGCGAATCCGAGCGCATGCTGAACATGAAAATCACCACCTACCAGACCGGCGGTCTGGCATTGCCGGTGGACAAGGTGTTGATCGCCGAAGCGACCGGGATCGCGACCGAGCTTTACCTGTCCGCGCTGATTGATCGCGTCCACCGTTGTGTCACCTTCATGGGTTCGGCGGCCGGTGGCGTGGATATCGAACAGGTTGCCGCCAGGGAACCGGAAAAAATTGTCACCGTGCAGGTGGACAATACCGCCGGTCTGCAGCCATACCAGGCTCGCCAGATGGGCTTCGGCATGGGCTTGAGCGTGAAACAGGTGAAACAGCTGGGTAGCATCATGTCAGCGCTTTACCGCTTGTTCCGCGACAAGGACCTCAGCCTGATCGAAGTCAACCCGCTGATCATCGATGGCAACGGCGATCTGCTGGCGCTGGATGCCAAGATCAACTCGGATGACAACGCCCTGTTCCGTCATCCGGATCTGGCCGCGATGCGCGATGAAGCGCAAGAGGACCCGACCGAAGTGGCCGCCAGCCGCCACGATCTCAATTACGTCACCCTGGACGGCAACATCGCCTGCATGGTGAACGGCGCCGGCCTGGCCATGGCGACCATGGATGTTATCCAGCTCAATGGCGGCCATCCGGCCAATTTTCTGGACGTGGGTGGGGGCTCGAATGTCGAACGGGTGCGTGAAGCCTTCAAACTGATCCTGTCCAGCGACCGGGTGGAGGCCATACTGGTGAATATTTTCGGCGGCATCGTGCGCTGCGATGAAATCGCCGAGGGCATCATCGCGGCGGTGAAAGAAGTAGGCGTGGAGGTGCCCGTGGTGGTGCGCCTGGAAGGCACCAATGTGGATCAGGGCCGCCAGATCCTGAGCGCCAGCGGTCTGAAGATCATCACGGCCAGCGATTTGAACGACGCGGCGACGAAAGTCGTGGCAGCGGCAAAAGCAGCCGCGGCTGCGTAAGGGGAGTGACAAAATGAGTATATTGGTAGACAGCAGCACCAGGGTCATTTGCCAGGGTTTTACCGGCAACCAGGGCACTTTTCATTCGCGGCAGGCATTGGAATACGGCACCCGGCTGGTGGGCGGGGTCACACCCGGCAAGGGCGGTCAGCAACACCTCGGACTGCCCGTCTTTGATACCGTAGCGGACGCGGTGCGCGCCACCGGCGCTGAAGCCAGCGTCATCTATGTTCCGCCCGCCTTTGCCGCGGACGCCATCTTCGAGGCGGCCGATGCAGGCATCCGCGTGATCGTGGCCATTACCGAAGGCATCCCGGTGCAGGACATGATGACCGTGAAAGCCGTGCTGCAGTGCCAGCCCGATACCTGGCTGATCGGCCCCAACTGCCCGGGCATCATCACCCCCGGGGAATGCAAGATCGGCATCATGCCGGGTAGTATTCACAGCAAAGGCAGTGTCGGCGTCGTTTCACGTTCCGGCACGCTCACCTACGAGGCCGTTTATCAAACCACGCTGGCTGGCCTCGGCCAGTCGACCTGCATCGGCATCGGCGGCGATCCCATCCAGGGCATGAACTTCATTGACGCGTTGCGCCTGTTCCAGGACGACGCTGCGACCGAAGGCATCATCATGGTGGGAGAGATCGGTGGTACCGCTGAAGAAGACGCGGCGGAATTCATCGCCGCTCACGTCAGCAAGCCGGTGGTGGCGTATATCGCCGGCGTGACGGCGCCGAAAGGCAAGCGCATGGGCCATGCGGGCGCCATTATCGCCGGCGGCAAAGGCACCGCGGAGGCCAAGTTCAAGGCGCTGGAAGCAGCCGGCGTGATGACGGTGCGGTCCCCCGCCGATCTGGGCAAAGCGATTTCCCAACGTCTCAAGGGGTGATATTCAGGCGGGTCCTGCAGCGCAACGAAATGAAGCCTTTCGGCGACGGAGGAAAACGCGGATGATCCGTCTGGCACTGGCCCAGTATGATTTCCTCGTGGGCGACATCGGCGGCAATCTGCACAAGGCGCAGTCGCTGTTGGCGCAGGCCCGCGATGCCGGCGCCGACCTGTTGCTGTTTCCCGAACTGGCGCTGACCGGCTACCCGCCGGAGGATTTGCTGTTGCGCCCCGGCTTCCTGCGCGCCGCCAGGGAAGCCTTGTATACCCTGGTGTCGTCGGTGCGGGAAATCGACGTGCTGATAGGCCATCCCTGGCTGGAGGACGGCAGGCGTTACAACGCCATGAGCTGGATTCGCCAGGGCGAGATCATCGGCCGCTACCACAAGCGCCGCCTGCCCAACTATGCGGTATTCGATGAGCAGCGATATTTCACGCCTGGCACGGGAACACTGGTGGTGGAGCTCAAAGGCCATCGCCTGGGTGTGATCATCTGCGAGGACGTGTGGGCGCCTGAACCGGCACAGGACGCCAGGCGGCAAGGGGCAGAATTGTTACTGGTGCCCAATGCTTCCCCCTACAGCGACAGTCATTTGCAGGCGCGCGAATCGATGCTGGCGGCGCGGCATGCGGACAGTGGTCTGCCGCTGGTATATTGCAACGGGGTGGGCGGCCAGGACGAGCTGGTTTTCGACGGACGCAGCATGTTGCTGAACCGTGACGGTCGCCTGTCTGGTCCCGGGCCGCTGTGCGAAGAAGCGCTGCTGCTGGTGGATTTCGATGCGGACAGCGGGCGCCTGCAAGCCTGTAACTGGCCGGCGCCGCCGGCCGACCCGCTGGCGGAGATCTACCAGGTCTTGCTGCGCGGCCTGGCCGATTATGTGCGCAAAAACGGTTTCAGCGATGTCGTTTTCGGCCTGTCGGGCGGGATAGACTCGGCCCTGACCCTGGCTGTGGCGGTCGATGCGCTGGGCGCCGGACACGTGCATACCGTGATGATGCCTTCGCGGCACACCTCCGGGCTCAGCATGGAACTGGCCCAGGAACAGGCGGTTTTGCTCGGAGCAGACCATCGTTGCATCAGCATAGAGCCGGCTTTCGAAGCGTTTATGAGCGTGCTGGCCCCGTCTTTTTCTGGCGTGCCCGCGGACGTGACCGAAGAAAACCTGCAGGCTCGCGCCAGGGGCAACATCATCATGGCCCTGTCGAATAAATTCGGCTGGCTGCCATTGGCGACCAGCAACAAAAGCGAGCTGGCCGTAGGTTATTGCACCATTTATGGCGACATGTGTGGCGGCTACGGCCCCTTGCTGGACTGTTTCAAAACCCGCGTCTACGATCTGGCGCTCTACCGTAACGGCCAGGGGCTGGTCATTCCGCCCGAGGTCATCAACCGCGCCCCCTCGGCCGAGCTGCGCCCTGACCAGCTGGACCAGGATTCCTTGCCGCCTTACCCGGTGCTGGACCAGGTGCTGCACCGCTACGTGGAACTGGACTGGTCCATCGCCAAAATCATTGCTGAGGGATTCGACGAAACCATGGTCCGGCGCGTGGCGGGACTGGTGTTGCGCAATGAGTACAAGCGCCGCCAGGCGCCGCCTGGAACCAGGATTACCTACCGGGCGTTCGGGCGCGACCGGCGTTACCCGATCACATCGGGTTGGCGCGAGAATCCGTGAAAGCGGTGCGGCAGCGCTGGGATGACGGTGGCGGCCGCAGTCTGATCAGTCGAACGGCCACAGCCGATCGGTCCATTTTTTCTTCTTTTTCTTGCCCTGCACGTAGTAATTGTCCGGGTAATTGAGTTCCAGTACGGACATGACGCCGGTGGCCAGTTCCGGCAGATTCAGCTCGGTATAAGCCTGGTGTAATATCACCAGGGCTTCGGCGGTTTCCGGCGTATTGGGATAGGTTTCCAGCGCGTAACGCGCACGATTGGCTGCGGCGATGTAGGCGCGGCGGCGCATATAATAATCGGCCACGCCGACTTCGTAGGCTGCCAGGTTGTTGCGCAGGAATACCATGCGCTGGCGCGCGTCGGCAACATAGCGGCTGTCGGGGAAACGACGCAGCAGTTCACTGAAATCGGTGAAGGAATTGCGCGCCGCCGACTGGTCACGGTCGCGCACGCGGGATGGCATCAGGCGTTCGAGGAAACCGAGATTTTCCTCATAATTGACGATGCCTTTAAGGTAGTAGGCGTAATCGACATTGGGATGCGTCGGATAGGTGCGGATGAAGCGGTTCAGGTTCGACAGGGCATTCTCCGGTTCCCGCCCCTTGAAATAGGCGTAGGACAGATCCAGCATGGACTGCTCGGTGTAGCGTCCGAATGGATAGCGGGTCTGCAATAACTTGTAAGTCTGTATGGACAGGTCCCAGGCTTTGTTGTCGAGTTCCCTTTTGGCGGCGGCATAGAGTTCGGCGGCGCTGCGATCGTCATCCAGATCCTTGTCCTTGCGGCAACCCGCAACGGCCAGCAGTACGCCCAACAGCGCAATGGCCAGCAGCCGCATGCCGCGAGTACGGGAATAGCAAGAGGAACTGCACTGCATGTTGGAAACCATGAGATCGCGGGAACCGGCATGATAACGGAATCGGCTGCCGTGTTACAGTTTTCTCCAATGCATTTAAGTAAGCTCTGAATAATGCATCCATGCATTATCAGAGCACGCCAAACAAAAAATGTGATTTTTGTTTGGCTTCATTTTCAATGAAGTTGCATTCATTGAAAATGGTGGCACATCCTTGTGCCACGAAAACTCTGAATTAATCAGAGTTGACTTATATGTCTTGACGGAGTTGCTGATGCCGGACCATCCACATCGAATCAGGCACCGGGCGGTCGCTGACCCTGGCCTCATGGGCGCCCGGCTGGACCAGGCTGCCAGCACTCTGTTCCGTGATTATTCCCGTGCCCGCTTGCAAAAATGGATTCGCAGCGGGGAACTGACGGTCAATGGCGCAGCGGCCAAGCCTACCTACCGCGTGCTGGGTGGCGAAACCCTGCGGATCGACGCGGAACCTGATCCGGAAGGGACGGTGTTGCCTCAGGAAATACCGCTGGCAGTGGTCTACAGCGACCCCGACCTGCTGGTGATCAACAAACCGGCGGGCCTGGTGGTGCACCCGGCGGCAGGCAACCGCGATGGTACCTTGCAAAACGCCTTGCTGCATTTCGATCCCGCTCTGGCGGCAATCCCCAGGTCCGGCATCGTGCATCGGCTCGACAAGGATACCAGCGGGGTGATGGTGGTAGCCCGTTCGCTGCGTGCGCACACCAGCCTGGTGGCGCAATTGCACAACCGCAGCATGAGCCGGATCTACGAGGCGATTGCGCTGGGCGGGATGAGCCGTGGCGGCTCGATTGACGCGCCGGTAGGCCGCCATCCGCGGGACCGCAAACGCATGGCCGTGGTGACTTCCGGCCGCCCGGCAGTGACCCACTATCGCATCCTGCGGACATTTACCGGACTGACCCACATTGAGGTATCGCTGGAAACCGGCCGCACCCACCAGATCCGCGTCCACCTCGCCCACCTCGGTTTCGCCATCGCCGGCGACCCGGTGTATGGGCGCAAGCCCAAATCGGTAAAAGGCATGGACCCGGAGGTGATTGAAGCGCTGCGCCAGTTTCCGCGGCAGGCGCTGCACGCGCACACACTGCGCCTGCAGCACCCCGATGATCAGCGTTTGATGGAATTTCATGCACCGCTGGCCACGGACATGGCATGTCTGCTGGCGCTGTTGCGGGAGAAAGCGCTGTGAACGCGGACTGGATCCTCCCGCACTGGCCGGCGCCCGCGGGGGTGCGAGCGCTCAGCACCACGCGCGCCGGCGGTTACAGCACCGCGCCCTGGGCCAGTCTGAACCTGGGGTTGAACAGCGGCGACGACCCGGCCCTGGTGCTGAAAAACCGCGCGGTGCTGCGCGCCTGTTTGCCGGCCGATCCGAAATGGCTGCGCCAGGAGCATGGCGTGAACGTCTTCATACATGCGGATGCTGGGCATGCGGACGCAGAGGGGCGATCAGGAGCTGGCCGGATCGGATTCGCCGCCGGCATCAGCGGCCGGCGAGCCAGTGGCGGACGCCCAGGTGGCCAGCCAGCCGGGGCAGGTGTGCGTAGTGCTGACCGCGGATTGTCTGCCGGTATTGTTCTGCAACCGCGCCGGCACCCGGGTGGCGGCTGCCCATGCCGGCTGGCGCGGGCTGCTGGCGGGCGTGCTGGAGCAGACGGTGCGCGCCCTGGGCGGACCACCCGATCAGCTCATGGCATGGCTGGGGCCGGCCATCGGCGCCCGCGCATACGAGGTGGGCGACGAGTTGCGGGCGGCATTCGTGCGTCAGGATGGCGCCGCGGCGGCGGCCTGTTTCCGGCGCCGGGGCGAGCGCTGGCTGTTCGATCTGTACGCGATGGCGCGGCACCGGCTGGCGCGGGCGGGTGTGGCCGATGTCAGTGGCGGCAGCTGTTGCACCTACCATGAACCGCAGCGGTTTTTTTCCTACCGGCGGGACGGGCGCACCGGGCGCATGGCCAGCCTGGTCTGGCTGGAGCCCAACAGCTGACACAACCTGGCCGTAGCCTCAGGGCTGGTATCGTGGGAAAAAACGAAGCGCGCCAGGTTGTCGTAGCCGGGCCAGGTCAGAAACTGGATACCGGCCTCACTCAGGGCCTTGAAGCCGGACGCAGTCCAGCGCACGAAAATTTCATTGGCATCGGCGCTGAATTCGAGCTTTGCTTCGGGGTGTTGACGCACTGCGTCGGCGAAGCGGGCGGCCTGCTGATTGGCATGGCGAGCCAGGTCCAGCCACAGGCCGTTGTCAATATAAGCCAGCAGTTGGGCGGAAACATAACGCATCTTGGACAGCAGATGCCCCGAACGCTTGCGCAGCCGTTCCGCGCGTTCACGCAAGCCGGAATCGGCAAAAATCAACAAGGCCTCGGCCGCCAGGCAACCGTTCTTGCTGGCGCCGAAGGACAGCAACTGGATGCCGGCTTGCCAGCTGATTTCCGCCGGTGAGCAGCGCAGCGTGGCCACGGCATTGGCGAAACGCGCGCCGTCCATGTGCCGCGCCATGTCGAACTCCGCCGCCGTTGCGCACAGGGCAGCTATTTCGCTGGGCTGGTAAACCGTGCCCGACTCGGTGCTTTGGGTGAGGCTGAGCGCGCTGGGAATATAGCTGTGCACGCCGTGGCCCTGATCTCTGCCAATGGCCAGGCGCAATCCTTCGGGGGTCAATTTGCCATCGGCGCCGTGCACGGCGACCAGGCGCAGGCCATTGCCAAAAAATTCCGGCGCGCCGCATTCGTCCTGCACGATATGGGCGTCCTGATGACAATACACCGAGCCCCAGGGTGGCGTGACACAGGCCAGGGCAATGCTGTTGGCGGCAGTGCCGGTGCTGAGCGGCAGTACCGTCGTGCGGGTGCCGAACAGATCGGAAAACGCCGTGTCCAATCGCGTGCTCCAGGCATCTTCCGCATACGACCAGGCCGCGCCCTGGTTGGCCTGCACCAGCGCATCGAGGATTCGCCGGGCGGCGGGCGATTCATTATCGCTTCTGAAATTCAGCTCCATGGAATATCCATTCTCGTAGTTTCCCGTCACGCATCATATGGCAGTTTCAGCAAGGCGAGAAGCAGGACGGTATGCAGTGGAATCTGGCAGCCAGTGCCGGGGGCTGGGATAATGCGCCCGCAATGAAGCAAGACGATCTCAGCCAACGGGTGGATGCGCGGCGGCAGGCAGCGCCGCGGCTTTCCTTTGATCCGGCGCTGCCGATCAGCGCCCATGGTGAAGAAATCCTGCGGCTGATCCGCGAGCACCCGGTGGTGATCATCGCCGGTGCAACCGGCTCGGGCAAAACCACCCAGCTGCCCAAGTATTGCCTGCAGGCGGGACGCGGCCTGAGCGGACTGATCGGCTGCACCCAGCCGCGCCGTATCGCCGCCAGCGCGATGGCGCAGCGTGTGGCCGAGGAGTTGCAGTCTGAATTGGGCGGCGTGGTTGGCTACCAGGTGCGGTTTCGTGATCGCACCAGCCCGCAGACCTGCATCAAGTTCATGACCGATGGCATCCTGCTGGCCGCGACCATCCGCGACCCGGAACTCACTGCCTACGACACCCTCATCATCGACGAAGCGCACGAGCGCAGCCTGAATATCGATTTTCTCCTGGGCTACCTGAAAACACTGTTGCCCCGGCGTCCGGACCTGCGGGTGCTGATTACTTCCGCCACCATCGACACGGAAAAGTTTTCCCGGCATTTCAACGATGCACCGGTACTGCAGGTGTCCGGGCGCGCTTACCCGGTGACTGTCCTGTACCAGCCGTTCGACGCCAAAGGCGGGGATTCGGAGCGCCCGGAGCGCGATCTGTACCAGGGCATTGCCGATGCCGTGCGGCGACTGGACAAGATCCATAAGCACGCCGACATCCTGGTGTTTTTGTCGGGTGAGCGGGAAATTCGCGAAGCGGGCGAATTTCTGGCGCGCCAGGGACTCGCCCATAGCGAAATCCTGCCGCTGTATGCACGCCTGTCAACGGCTGAACAGCAGCGGGTTTTTCATCCCGGGCCGGCGCGCCGCATCATCCTCAGCACCAATGTGGCGGAAACCTCGCTGACGGCGCCGCGCATCACCTGCGTGATAGACAGCGGCCTGGCGCGGATCAGCCGTTACGCCCATCGCAGCCGCATTCAACGGCTGCCCATCGAGCCGGTTTCCCAGGCCAGCGCCAACCAGCGCAGCGGCCGCTGCGGCCGTCTCGCCGCGGGCACCTGTGTGCGGCTTTACAGCGAAGAGGATTTTCTCGGCCGCGCGGAATTCACCGAGCCGGAGATCCTGCGCACATCGCTGGGTTCGGTGATCCTGCGCATGCTGGTGATGGGCCTGGGCAGCGTCGAGGATTTTCCATTTATCGACCGGCCGGCCCCGCGTATGGTCAACGATGCATACAGCCTGTTGCTGGAGCTGGGCGCCATCGACAACAACCGTCAACCTTCGGCTCTGGGCCGGCTGCTGGACAGCTGGCCGCTCGACGTGCGCCTGGCGCGCATGATCGTCGAGGGTGACGGGCTCGGCTGCCTGGAAGACATGCTGGTCCTGGCCGCGGCGCTGAGCATTCAGGACCCGCGCGAACGCCCGCTGAATGCCCAACAGGCCGCCGATGCAGCTCACCAGCGCTACAGCGACGACAACAGTGATTTTGCCGGTTTGCTGCGGCTATGGTCCTACCTGCGATTGCAGCGGCGCGCGGTATCGGGCAACCAGTTCCGCAAGTTATGCGGACGGGAATTTCTCAACTGGCAGCGGGTGCTGGAGTGGTTCGACCTGTACCAGCAATTGCGTGACCAGGCGCGGGAATCCGGCCTGCAGCTGTCCGGCCGGCACGGCGATTACGCGCAAGTCCATCAGGCCCTGTTGTCGGGTTTGCTCAGCCACATCGGCCTTAAACACCCGGAGGATCGCAGTTACCTGGGTGCGCGTTCCAACGTCTTTCACATCTTTCCGGGATCCGGACTGTCCGCACGCACGCCAAAATGGATCATGTGCGGGGAAATCGTCGAGACCACGCGGACCTGGGGGCGTATCAATGCCAGCATCCGGCCCGAATGGATCGAACGTCAGGGCGCACATCTGCTGAAAAGGCACTATTTCGACCCGCACTGGTCGCGGCGGCGCGGTGCGGTGTTGGCGTGGGAGCAGGTGAGCCTGTTCGGGCTGGTCATCGTCGAACGCCGGCGGGTGCAATACGCCCGCATAGACCCCGTCGAATCACGGCGCATTTTCATTCTGTCGGCGCTGGTGCGCAGCGAGCTCGATACCCGCGCCGCCTTCATGGCGCACAACCGGAAAATCCGCGCTGAAGTCGAATTGCTGGAACACAAACGCCGCAAACACGACGTGCTGTCGGACGAGCAGGCCCAGTTCGACTTTTTCGATGCCCGCGTGCCGGCCGGCGTTTATGACGCGCGATCTTTTGCACAGTGGCTGGAACAATTGGGCCCGCAGGGCCGGCGTCAATTGTACCTGGGCCAGGAAGTGCTGATGCGCGCGGACGCGGCGCCAGCGCCGGCGGAACTGTTCCCCGACCTGCTCGCAGCCGGTGGCAACCGCCTGGCGCTGAGCTACCATTTCGAACCGGGCCAGGCAGCTGACGGCATCACCCTGCGCGTACCGCTGGAATTGCTCAATACCCTGGATGCGGGCCAATTGCAGTGGCTGGTTCCCGGTCTGTTGCGCGACAAGTTGATCGCGCTGATCCGCGGCCTGCCCAAACCACTGCGGCGGGGCTTGACACCGGTACCGGTGTTTGCCGATGCCCTGCACGCTGCGCTGCAGCAACGCCAGGACCAGGACCTGCTGACCGCCTGTGCGGCCGAACTGAGCCGCATGAGTGGCTTGAGTGTGCAAGCGCGGGACCTGGACGAGCGCGCCATCCCGGAACACCTGCGCATGCGCATCCTGGTGGTCGATGGCGCCGGCGAGGAAGTAGCGCAGGGCAGAGACCTGGCGGATTTGCAGCAGCGGCTGGGCGCCGTGGCGCAACGCCGCTTCATGGATCACCAGGGAGCGGATTTCAACCGTGACGGCCTCACCGCCTGGGTATTTGGCACGCTGGATGAACGTGTCGTGACGGCGCGGGGCCTGACCGCCTGGCCGGCACTGCTGGACCAGCAGACCGCGGTAGGCCTGCGCCTTTTCGATACCGCGGAAGAGGCGGCTGTGGCGCACTCCGGCGGTGTCCTGAGACTGTTGTCACTGGGCTTGCCCGAGAAGATTTCTTTCCTGCACAAGCATCCCGGCTTGTCACGCGAGAGCCTGCTGGCCTGGAGCCCGCTCGGTCCCGGCGCAACATTGATCACGGACCTGGTATGGAGCAGCCTGTGTCACGCTGCCGGCGATGTGGCGGCAGTGCGCGACGGGCAGGCTTTTGCGCAGTTGTTGGCGCGGCTGCGCCAGCGCCTGGGGGTCGAATGCCGGCGCCAGGCGGACTTGCTCAACCAACTGCTGCCGGCCTGCCACCGCATCCGTGAGCTGCTGCACGGCGACCTGGCCGCGCGCCACGGCGCCGCGGTGGCGGACATGGAGGCGCAACTGCACGACCTGGTCTATGCGGGTTTCCTCGGCCATCTCGCGGCCGGCAGACTGGAACACTATCCGCGTTACCTGGCGGCCATGGAAGAGCGCTTGCGGCTGTTGCCGGAAAACCCGCCGCGCGACCAGCAGCGTATGTCCCTGGTGCTGCCCTGGTGGTCACGTTATGTGGAAAAACTGCAGGAAGACGGGGCGGTGTACGATGCCGCGCTGGATGAATACCGCTGGCTGGTCGAAGAGTATCGCGTTTCTCTCTTTGCCCAGAACCTGGGCACCGCCGTGAAAGTATCCGCCAAGAGGCTGGCCGCAGCATGGCAGAATGTTCTAGCATAACGGATGGAAGCCCGTCCGGATAACGCCCTCAATACCGCCCAGGCACTGCAACAGTGGGCGCAGCGCTATCGGGATTCCGTCGGCCCCTCGGCCGCAGCGTGTATCGCTGTGGTACAGGAACTGCAACAGCCCGGAACCCTGTCCCAGGCCGGACAGGAACAACTGCTGGAGCTGTTGGGCATTCTGCAGGCACTGTCGCCTGATCCCATTACGGTCAGCTGCGCCATGATCCTGGCCGCGGAGCAGTTCGGCGGCGACCTGGCGAAACTCTACGCAGGCATTGCACCCGCCACCGCGGAGCAGCTGGGCGAACTGCACAAGCTGAGGCATTTCGCGGCCGGGCAGGACCTCACGGTCACGGCGCGCAGCGCCGAGGGCTTGCGCCGTTTGCTGCTGGCGCTGGTCAAAGATGTCCGCGTGGTATTGATCGACCTTGCCTGGCAACTGGTGCTGTTGCGCCACGCCGCGGTGGACAGCGAGGCGGCACTGGCACTGGCGCGGGAGACGGAATTGATCCATGCCCCATTGGCCAATCGCCTGGGTGTCTGGCAACTGAAATGGGAACTGGAGGACCTGGCTTTCCGCGTGCTGCAACCCGGGCAGTACCAGAAGATCGTGCAGCTGGTGGCGGAACAGCGTGTCGAGCGCGAGCAATTCATTGCCGCATTCATCAACAAACTGGCCACGGCGCTGCAGCAAGCCGGTATCCCGGCCATGGTCAAAGGGCGTCCCAAGCATATTTACAGCATCTGGAGGAAAATGCAGCGCAAGGGCGTGGACTTCGAGCAACTGTTCGATGTGCGGGCCGTGCGCGTGCTGGTGGATGACTTGCCCGCCTGCTACAACGTTTTGGGCCTGGTGCATTCCCTGTGGCAGCCCGTTCCCGGCGAGTTTGACGATTACATCACCACGCCCAAGGGCAATAACTACCAGTCATTGCATACGGCGGTCGCCGACGCCGAAGGCAGAATTCTGGAAGTGCAAATCCGCACGCGGCAGATGCATGAACACGCCGAGCTGGGCGTGGCCGCCCACTGGCGTTACAAGGAAGGCGGTCCGCGTGACCCCGCATTCGAGAAAAAAATCGCGGTCATGCGGGCATTGCTGGAAGCCGGCAAGGAAGAGCTCGACGACCAGAGCCTGCTGGACAGCTTTCGTTCCGTCACCAGCGAGGAGCGGGTGTATGTGCTGACACCCAAAGGCCAGGTGATCGATCTGGCGGCCGGGGCAACGGTGCTGGATTTTGCTTACCAGGTACACACCGAAGTGGGTCACCGTTGCCGCGGGGCGAAAGTCAACGGTCGTATCGTGCCGTTGACGCATCAGGTGAAAACCGGCGATCGCGTGGAAATTCTGACGGCGAAACAGCCCGGTCCCAGCCGCGACTGGCTGAACCCGCGCCAGGGCTACATTCATGGCGGCCGGGCGCGCAGCAAAGTGCGCCAGTGGTTCAAAAAAGAGAGCCATGACGACAACCTGCGGGCCGGCAAGGAGGCCATCGAAAGCGAGATCAGGCGCATGGCTTTGCTCGCGGAAGATCTCATGCCTCAACTCGCGGCGGTGGTGAAACGCTTCGGCCTGGGTAACGCCGATGACCTGTACGTGGCTGTCGGCAGTGGCGACCTGACCGTCGGCCAGGTGGTGAGTGCGCTGGCGCGCCTGCGCGCCGACCAGGCAGTACCGCAAGCTGAAGACCTGTTGACCAGGATGCCCGTGCGGCAGCGCAGCCGGGCGCCGGCCGGGCCGGATGACGTTACCATCGAGGGCGTGGGCAACCTGTTGACCACCATTGCAAAATGCTGTCAGCCGGTTCCGGGTGACCCGGTGACGGGATATATCACCCGCGGCCGCGGCGTCACCATCCATCGTCAGGACTGCCGCCAGATCCTGCGCTGGCGGGGGGAGAACAGTCCCCGCTTGCTGCAGGTGCGCTGGGGCGACAAGCCACAAACCACCTACCCGGTACAGGTCTCGCTGCGGGCCTTCAATCGTCGTGACCTGATCAAGGACATTTCCAATATCCTGTCCGCCGCCGACGCCATGGTGACGGATATCAACAGCCGCCTGAATGAAGCTAGCGATGAGGTGAGCATCCGGCTGCAGCTGCGGGTGCGGGATTATGAGCAACTCAGCGAACTGCTTAGCGCGCCTGAGCAGTGTACCCAATGTGCTGGAAGCCAGGCGGCTGCAGGCAGGAAGCCCGGACGCGGCATGAGCCGTTCCGCGCCGCAGCGGCTCAGGCCTGGTGCAGGGAATCCAGTATATTCCTCAGACTTTCCCGCGCGCAGTCCATGGAAAAATGCTGCCGGACATTTTCCAGGCCAGCCGCCGCAAGCCGGTTCCACAAAGCCTCGTCGCGGTACAGGCGCACGACCGCGGCGGCAAAATCCTGCGCGGATTCGGCTACCAGCACATCCTCACCATCGCGTGCATACAGCCCTTCGACCGCCATCGGCGTGGCCACCACCGGCTGGCCCTGGCTCATGCTCAGGTTGACTTTGCCCTTGACCCCGGCGCCGTAGCGCAAGGGCGCCACCGCCAGGCGGCAGCCGGCCAGCCACGGCGTCAGATCCTTGACATAACCGTGAAACTCGACGCCATTGCCCTGCAGCGCGCGCACTTTCTCCGGCGCCTTGCTGCCGATCAGGTGAAAACGGATATCCGGCAATTGTTGGCGGATCAACGGCCAGACACAGTTGACGAACCACACTGCCGCATCGATATTGGGCGGGTGCTGGTAGCCGCCGACGAAGAAAATGTCCTTGCGCGCGGCAAAACCGTTGCCGCCGGCGCACAGGCGATGGATATTGGACAAAACATGGACGCGCGCTTGCGGCGCGTCCTGCGCCAGCACGGCCTGCTCCACCGTGCTTACCACCAGCGTCACCGCGGCCTGCCGGATCACGGCCAGTTCCGAGCGTTTGGTCTGGGCGGCAACACGCTTGAGGGGCAGGCTGTCTTCCAGTGCCGCCAGGCGCTGCTCGCGCAGGTAATGCAGGTCGACGGTGTCGAAGATAAACCGGGCCTGCGGGCAGTATCGCTGTATCAGCGCAAGGTAATTCACCGCGACGTAATGACGGCTGATCATGATGAAGTCGAAATCGCCGCCGCGCTCGCGGAAAAAATCCTGCAGCGATGCAATCCAGGGGTTGTAAAGCACTTCCACGCCGGCTTTCTGCAGCTCACTGGAATAGATTCCGGCATAGCCCCGGTTGTCGGCAAAGAAACTTACCCCGTAGCCCAGCTGTTGAAAGCAATCGAACAGATAACGCAGGCGCAGGCTGCCGGAGTCCTGGTCGGGTTCCGGTGTGTAGGCATCGATAAGCAGCACCCGTCCGCGCAGGCGGTGATCGCGCGCCCGCCGGATGGCGGCCTGGTCATTCGCATCCGCGATGCGCTCTGGATAAGCGGCCAGCTGATCCCGCCAGCGCTCGAGGAATTTACTGCGGTTGATTTCCTGGTAGCGCTTGGCGCCGCTGGCGGGATCGGTACCCGAGGTCATGCCCTCGTGGTGGATCACCGTTGCAGCTGCCTGCAGCCGCACTTTGAATCCGGCCTGGCGCACCCTGAAGGCGAGATCGGTGTCTTCGTAGTAGGCCGGGGCATAGTGCTGATCGAGGCCGCCCAGTTGGCGGAACAGGCTGGCCGGCAACATGATACAGGCGCCGGAACAGTAATCGACTTCGCGGCCGAATGCATATTCCGGCCGATCCGGGCGATCACCGCGACCGTAGTTCCAGCCGCTGCCATCGCGGAACACAAGGCCACCGGCCTCTTGCAGCCGCCCGTCGGGGTAAACCAGCCGGGCGCCCGCCAGGCCGGTGTCCGGGAAACGTTCGAATGTTTCCAGCAGGGCATCCAGCCAGCCGTCCGGCACCTGGGTGTCATTATTGAGCAGCACGATGTACTCACCGCCGGCCGCTTCCGCCCCGCGGTTGCAGCTGCCGACGAAACCGATGTTCCGCGGGTTGCAAAGGCACTCCAGGCCGGCGATGCCCGCCAGTCGCTGCGCGGTCTGGTCCTGTGAATGATCATCCACGACGATGACCTCGAAACCCGCGATGTTGCGGGCTTGCGCAATCGAACGCAGGCAGGCGGCGGTGTACTGCCATTGGTTGTAAACCGGAATGATGATGGAAACCGCTGGCCTGTCTGCCCGGGGCATGATCGGCGGGGCTTGCGGATCGCCGACCGGGTCGGCTTGCGCAGTAATGGTCGGCAGCACGGCGGGCAGGGCGTGTTGCGGGGATTGTTGCAGTCGCAACACAGCGCCATGCAGGCCCTGCGTGCTGAGCGTGCGAATGGCCTGCGACAGCAGCAAGGGCCAACGCGCCGGATTCCACGCCCTGGCCTGAGCCAGGTTGGCCAGCACCCTGCGGCTGGCGCGCAAGGGCCGGGTGATGCGCCAGGATGAGCTGTGCAGCACGGTTTCGTGCATGGCCCGGAGGTCCTGGTACATCCGGGCGTGAGCTTGCTGCTCGGACTGGATTTGCTGTTCGAGGCTGCTCACCCAGCGATCGCGCTGCTCCTGTTCGGTTTTCAGCGCCTGTTCCAGGCTGTGCACCCAGCGATCCCGGTTGTTCTGTTCCTGCAGCAATGCCTGGTGCTGTTCCTTAGCCCATTCGGTGCGCCGCTCGACCTCGGCCTGCAAGGCCACCGCCTGCTGTTGTCCGTGCAAATGCTCCGCCCGCAGCCTGGCGTTCTGCTCGGCCAGCGCGGCCTGCTGAATATCGCTCAGCCCGGGCTCCCGGCACACATCCGGCTCGCAGTGCAGCGCCGGGCAGATGTCGTTATAACGCCGCACCATGTCAGCGGTGGTGAAGTGTTCGATGGCGCGCAGCTTGGTGCGGACTGCATCCAGCAAGCCCCGGTCGGCTGCGATTTTGCCCACCGCCTGGATCAGCGCGTCCACCGTGGGCTCGATCAGCCAGCCGTCCTGGCCGTCACAGACCCGTTCCGCCAGGCTGCCGACATGGGTGGCGATCACCGGGACGCCCAGTTGCTGCATTTCGGAAAGCGTGTAGCTGAAGGTCTCGGGCACCACGGAAAGCAGCGCGGCGGCATCGGCGCCAATGACGTGCAGCAGCCGTGGCAGGTCCTGGCGCTGATAGTGCAGGATGACGTTGACGCCCGGCTGGCCGAAAAATGCCTCCCCATCCTTGCCTGCGCCCAGCAGGTAGACCTGCGCGTAGCGGGTAAGCTGTGGCAACGCGGCCAACAACAAGTACCGGCCTTTGCCTTGCGTCATGCGGCCGGGAACGACCAGGCGCAATTTGCCGTCCGGTCTGGTGCGCGGCAGTACCGGCCGGTCAGCCGCCAAAGGCGCCAGGCCGTGTTGCACGATGTTGATCTCGTCTTCGCGCCAACGGCTGTCCAGCTGCCGCAGCATGTGGACTACCGATTCACTGGGGGCGGTCAGTTTGACCTCGTGCCGGGACACCGCTTCATGCCAGCCATCGGCCAGGTGGTTCCAGTCGTTGGCCGTGCGGTCGCGCAAATCGGGCAGTAATTGATGCTGCTGCATGGCCTGCTGCAGGCGCTGTTCCCGGCCGGCGCCGAGAAAAGGTCCGGGGTGGACGCCCAGTAATGGCCACAGCGGATAGAAGTCATGTAGAACCTGCACCGTGGGCAACCCGCTGCGCAATGCATCCAGGCTATGACCCAGCAGAGAAGAAACGATGATCCTGCCGATGCCGTAGCGTCGCTGGATGGTGTGCAGGATTTCGCGATAATGTGCATTCTCCTCGGCGGAGGATCTGATCGGGGGGTTCAGCCACCAGCTCGCCACCGCCGCCTTGAGCTCGTTACCGGCGTACAGGCTCAGGCGTTGTCCCGCACCCAGGCCGGACTGCGGTCCTTCCGCGCGTAACTGGAAATTACCGCCCTGATCGTCTGCCTCGATAAATGATTCAACCCACTGTGCCACGCCGCCGCCCCAACTGTGCGTGATATGCAGGCTGGTCAAAGGCTCCTGCCCGGCCGGGCATTCCGCTGGTGGCTGCGCCGCGGTGGCCAGCCACCGCCCCAGGCCGGCCGTGAGATCGCCCCAGGGCGCGGGCCGGCGCTCCTCGTGCGGCTGTAGTTCAGGGCCGTAATCCAGTGGCTGGCCGGCATCCGGCGCGAACAGGCTGTCGGCAACGATCAGCCTGCCACCGTGCTGGCGCAAGTGAGAACAGGCGGTGGCGGCCGTTACCTGCTCGTGCGCCAGCACGGCTATGGCCTGAGGAGACAAAAACAGCAAATGATCGGGCCACACGTCCAGCGGATGCAGGCTGCCTTTACCCAGCAGCCTGACCAGGCTGGCCATGTGCTCGAAGCCGGCGTGCTCGCCGGCCGCGTCATATTGCTGTAAACGGGAAGTATCCAGGCCGGCAAAAGGGTTCAATTGCCTGTTTGCGTTGCTGAGCATGCTCAGAACGACTGCATCGCCGTGCCGGCTGGCGATGGCTGCCAGGGTGCTGGCATCCCGCGCTTGCAGCCATAATCCGGGCGTTGTCATCAGCAGCGGTCTGCCCGGGCAGGCAGCGGCAAATTCGAGCAATACCTGGCCGAGGGCTTGCCGGCGCAACGCTGCGGCCGGCGCCCAGCGGGGCCAGTTCAGCGTGGCCAGTGCATCCTGCCGCCCGGGCCCGGCTGCCGCCGGCGCAGGCGCGTTCAGCCAGATGGCCGGATGCAACGACATAGTGGCGCCGCTATGCGGTTTTTGTGGCTTTGCTGAGGCGCTTGAGGTCATCGGCACGGAATGGTGCAATATTCGGGCTAGAATGGACCCTGCCCGACAGCGACCGGCAGGGACGAAATGCCGTCATTATGGTCAAAGGCCGGGTTGATGTCACCCGCCAGTGTATTACCGTATTTTCGCGCCGGAGGCGGGACCCCGGAAACGAGATCCGATTCATGCCGAACAGAACATACAACCGTATTGCGCGCAGCAAAAAAAGCGCAGGAAAACCGCAACGCAACTGGCTTGCGGGTATATGGCGCATCCTGCTGCTGGCATTGGGCGTATGGCTCGGACTGCTGGTTCCCTGGGTGCTCTACCTCAATCACCAGGTCACAACGGAGTTCGAAGGGCGGAAATGGGACTTGCCCAGCCGGGTCTATGCCCGGCCGCTGGAGCTCTATCCGGGCGCACGCCTGTCGCGGCTTGATCTTGAGCTGGACCTCAAGGCCGCCGGCTACCGTGCCGCCGCTGCAGCCGATAAACCGGGGCTTTACCGCGTGGCGGGAGACAAGATCGACATCAACCGGCGCGGCTTTCATTTTCCCGAGGGCATGGAGGGATCGCGCCGTTTGCAGGTCACGCTGAGCGGCAATCAGGTGGCGACCTTGGCGGACATGACTTCAGGCGAACAGCTCGACCTGGTACGCATCGATCCGGCCGAGATTGCTTCAATCTACCCGTTGCAGAATGAAGACCGGACACTGGTGCGGATTGAAGATGTGCCGCCATTGCTGGTAACCGGCCTGCAGGCCGTCGAGGATCGCCATTTCAAGCAGCACCCCGGTGTAGACCTGAAGGGAATATTTCGCGCCCTGCTCGCCAACCTCAAGGCCGGACGCGCCGTGCAGGGCGGCAGCACGCTCACCCAGCAGCTGGTAAAAAACTATTTCCTGTCTGACGACCGCACGCTGGCGCGCAAGCTGAACGAAGCCATCATGGCACTGTTGCTGGAATGGCACTACAGCAAGGCCGAAATTCTCGAGGCCTATCTGAATGAAGTGTATATGGGGCAGCAGGGTGCGCTGGCGGTACACGGCTTTGGCCGTGCCAGCATGTTCTATTTTGGCCAGCCGCTGGAGCGGCTGGAACCTCAGCAAATTGCTTTGCTGATCGCCATCGTGCGCGGCGCTTCGCTGTACAACCCGCGGCACCATCCGCAACGTGCCCTGGAGCGCCGTAACCGGGTGTTGGAGGTGTTTGCTGAAACGGGTTTGCTCAGCAGCGATGAGGCGCGCGCCGCGGCTGCGCTGCCGCTGGACGTCGCGGACACGGCGCAGTTCAGCGGCTCGCGCTATCATTCCTTCATTGAACTGGTGCGGGATCAGCTGGCCCAGGTGTACCGCGAAGAAGACCTGAAAACCGAGGGGCTGCGCATTTTCACCACGCTGTCACCGGTAGAACAGGATAAGGCCCAGCGCGCGGTCAGCAATGGCCTGGAGCAGTTGCGCCAAGCCGGTTTGCCCGCCAGCCTGCAAGGCGCTCTGGTGCTGGTGGATTCCACCAGTGGCGAAATCCGTGCCCTGGTCGGCGACCGCAACGCAGGCCGCGTAGGCTTCAACCGGGCCTTGAATGGACGCCGCCAGGTGGGTTCCGTGATCAAACCGCTGGTTTATCTGCTGGCCCTGGAGCACCCGTCGGAATACAACCTCCTGACGCCGCTTGAAGACGCGCCTCTGACCCTGCGCCAGCCCAACGGTGATAACTGGTCACCCACCAATTTTGATGGTATTTCACATGGCCAAGTCACATTGCTCGAGGCGCTGACGCGGTCCTACAACCAGGCAACCGTCCGGCTGGGGCTCAAAATCGGCGTCAACAATCTGTTGCAAAAACTGCAGGCCCTGGGCGTATCCGTCAAAGTCGATGCGGTGCCATCGGTTTTCCTCGGTACGGTTGAACTGACGCCGCTGGAGGTGGCCCAGATCTACCAGTCCATCGCTGCCGGCGGCTACAGCGTGCCATTGCGTTCGGTGGTCGCGGCGCAAACAGCCGGTGGCGGCGACCTGGTGCGTTACCCGCTGCGCCTCATGCCGCAACCACAACGTGAGGCGATCGGTGTTCTGAACTATGCCCTGACCCAGGTCGTCGAGCAGGGAACCGCCAGGGCCTTGCCGGGCTTGCTGGGCCAGGCCACTGTCATTGCCGGTAAAACGGGCACCACCAATGATCGCCGGGACAGCTGGTTTGTCGGTTATACTCGTGACCGCGTTGGTGTGGTCTGGGTTGGCCAGGACGACAACCGCCCGGCCGGAGTCACCGGCAGTAACGCAGCCATGCGCGTTTGGGCGCAGCTGTTCAGGACCTTGCCGTTGGAGCCGGTCGACCTGCGGCTGCCCGATGGCGCGTCCTGGCTGTGGGTGGATCGTGCCACTCACTTGCTGACTGCCGAAGCTTGCCCGGATGCCGTGCAGATGCCGTTCGTCAGCGGCTCCGAACCGACGCAGATCAGCACCTGTCTGGCAGCACGGAACGATACGGATCATGAATCTATCTGGAGAAAATGGTTTGGCAAGAAACAGTAATACTTATCTGTTGGCACTGATGCTGGCGTCTTTGCTTGCCGCGTGCGCTGGTCCTCCCCCGGCGGCGCCGCCACAGCGCCGGGGAGCCGTGCCACCGCCGGTGCAGGCACCCGCGCCGCAACAGACTCCCGGCGTGCAGGTGTATCCTTTACAGAATCCAGCGGTCAAGTCCTTGCTGGAGGACGCCAGGGAAGCTCAAGCGCTGGGTGATTATGACCTGGCTGCGATCTCGCTGGAACGCGCGTTGCACATTCAGCCCAGAGACCCCGAGTTGCTCCAGTCCATGGCGGAAATTCAGCTGGGCAAGAAAGACTATGAACAGGCATTGAATTTTGCCATTCGTTCCTATGACACTGGTTCGCGCGTGGGCGATATCTGCGGCCGTAACTGGCGCACCATCAGTGTGGCGCGCGAGCATACCGGCGATGTCAGCGGCGCAGCCGAAGCGAAGCAACGCGCCAACGAGTGCAGCAGCGCCAAACTGCAGGGCAACTGAGAACGGGTGGTGCACCGCATCGTGTGGTGACGCGCAGTGGACCCATACTGGATAGCGGTGGTCCATTTTCCGGGCTGTTGCCCGGGTTTGCGCCCCGCGCGGAACAGATCCAGATGGCGGCCGCCGTCGAACGCGTGCTGGGTGAGAAGGGCACGCTGGTCGTGGAAGCGGGCACGGGCATTGGCAAGACACTGGCCTACCTGGTGCCGGCCCTGCTCAGCGGCGAGCGCACCATCGTCTCCACCGGTACCAAGACCCTGCAGGATCAACTCTTCTTCCGCGACCTACCGGTCGTCATGGAAGCTCTTGGCCTGACCACCCGCAAAGCGCTGCTGAAAGGGCGCGCCAATTACCTGTGCCTGCACCGCATGGAGCTGGCCAGGATGGATGGGCGATTGCCCAGCCGCGAAGCTGCCGATGAGCTGCAAGCGGTAGTTGACTGGTCCGCCCGCAGCTGCGATGGCGATTTGTCCATTGCGCCGGTGCTGTCTGAAGCAAGCGGTTTGCTGCCCCTGGTCACCTCTACCATGGATAACTGCCTGGGCGCGGAATGCCCGCGGTTTGAACAGTGTTTCGTCGTGCTGGCGCGGCGCCAGGCCCAGGAAGCTGACATCGTGGTGGTCAACCATCACTTGCTGTTCGCCGATATGGCGATCAAGCAGAGCGGGTTCGGTGAAGTGCTGCCAGGGGCTGCTGCTTTCATCATTGACGAAGCACACCAGGCGCCTGAAACGGCATCGCGTTTCTTCAGCGTGAGCCTGTCGGCACGGCAGATCGAGGATTTGTGCCGCGACCTGACTGCCGAATGTGGCGAACTGACCGGCGCGCTGGGAATGATGCGCGATCCTTTGGCGGATTGCCTGCAGCAACTGCGGCAACTGGCTTCGATCATGGACGAACGCCTGCCCGAGCGGGGCGCGTGGACTGAACTGATCGGTGACGCGTCGATACGCGCTGCCCTGCAGGACCTGGACGGGTCCGTCAAGCATCTGGGACATAGCGCCGGGCAAATCGAAGGCCGTTCACGCGGCATGGACAATTGCATCGACCGTATCCGTGACCTGCTGTCTTGCCTGGACCGCTTCGATGTGCAGACAGCAAATGACGAAGTACGTTGGTTCGAACGGCGCGGCCGTGGTTTTGCCCTGCACATCACGCCGCTCGATGTGGCAACGACTTTCAGTGCTTTTCGTGAACAGAGCGAGGCTGCATGGCTGTTCACTTCGGCGACCCTGGCGGTGGCAGGGGATTTCAGTCACTTCACCCGCCAGTTGGGCCTGCAGCAAGCCGCCACCCTGTTGCTCGATTCTCCGTTTGATTATCCCCGGCATGCACTCATGTGGCTGCCGCAGGACCTGCCGGAGCCGCGTGATCCGCAGTTCGTCGAACGCCTTCTGGACCTGGCGGTGCCTTTGCTGGAAGCCAGTGAGGGCAGGGCGTTTCTGTTGTTCACTTCCCACAGGTCGTTGCGCCGCGCAGCAGAATTGCTGGCGCAGCGCGTTGATTTTCCGCTGTTCGTACAGGGCCGGCAACCGCGCAGCCTGTTACTCGAGGAGTTCAGGTCATCCGGCAGCGGCGTATTGCTGGGTTCGGCCAGTTTCTGGGAAGGAGTGGATGTGATCGGTGCGGCGCTGACACTGGTGCTGATCGATAAACTGCCTTTTGCCGCGCCCGACGATCCGGTGCTGGAGGCACGCAGCGAACTGCTGCGGCGCAGCGGGGGTAATCCGTTCATGCAGCTGTTTTTGCCCGAAGCGGTTATTGCGCTCAAGCAGGGTGCGGGACGCCTGATCCGCGATGTCAATGACCGGGGCGTGCTGGTGATTTGCGATCCACGCATGCGTACACGATCCTACGGCCGGATATTTCGGGACAGTCTGCCGCCGATGCGGCAGGCGGACAGTCAGGCCGAAGTGGAGCAATTCCTGCGAGCCTCCCGGCATGCGTAATTTGCTGGCCATCGATACTTCAAGCGAGGCCTGTTCGGTGGCCCTGGCCTTGAACGGTGCGAGCTTGCAGCGGCATCTGCTTGCGCCCTTGCGGCATGCTGAACTGTTGCTGCCCGCAGTGCATTCGCTGCTCGAAGAAGCGGGCGTGCCTTTGGTCAGCATGGATGCCATCGTGTTCGGACGTGGTCCGGGCAGTTTCACCAGTCTGCGCATCGGCATTGGCGTAGTACAGGGCCTGGCCTGGGGCGCGGATTTAGGGGTGGTCCCCATTTCTTCGCTGGCAGCGGTGGCGCAGCAGGCCATCGGCCGCGACCCGATGGACCGGGAAGATGCAGCATCGCAATACATCCTGGTGGCCATGGACGCGCGCATGGCCGAGGTATTTCATTGCACCTATGCGGTCACCACAGCGGGTGAGTTACTACAGGAATCGCCCGAATCCGTGTCGCTGCCCGCCGCCGTGAGTGTCACCAGGCCTGCACTGACTGCCGGCGCCGGCAATGGCTTCGGGCGTTATGCCGAGCTGCGACGCCTGGGTGAGACCTTGCGCCGCGTGCAGGCGGAATTGCTGCCCTGTGCGGCGGCCTTGCTGCCCCTGGCGCGGCAATGGCTGGCGCGGCATGAGCCCTTGCCTGCGGCCGCTGCGCAACCGGTCTACATCCGCAACCAGGTTGCGGACAAGCCATCTGCGACAGTTCAGCGCAAGCTGGAATAAACAGACCGATAACGCGCGGCGATGGCGCTCCAGTCGAGGCCGGCCGCCATGCCCGCGGCGGCATGAGCCAGCGCCGCGCGCCGCTGTGGATCACGCCACAGGTCGACGATGGCATCCATCATTTCGTCCCAGTCGTCGATGACCAGTGCATGCCGGCCCGGCTCGATGGGAATTCCCTCGATGCCTTTGCGCGTGCTGATCACCGGCAAACCCGCCGCGAAGCAATCGATGATTTTCATGCGCGTGCCGCCGCCATCGGTCAGCGGAATCACCGCCAGGTCGGCCGCTTTCAGGCAGGCAGCCAGCCCGGTCACGCTGCCGGTGAAGTGAATGCGTTCATGCGGGCTGGCGGCGGGGGGATCCCGGCCCACCGCCAGAACGTGGCAGGACAAGCCTCTGTGTTCCAGCCCGGGCAGCAGAATATCGGCAAAAACCTGCAGCGCCTGCCGGTTGGGCGGGTAGGAAAAGGTGCCGTGGTAAAGCAGCAGGACTTCCTCATCCCCGATCTTGAATCTGTGCCGTATTCCGGGCATTGCCGGAGCCTGGTAGTCAGCCAGGTTGACGCCGTGGGAAATGGTGTGCAGCAGGTCCGGCCTGACGCCATCTTCCACCAGCTTCTGGCGGTCGTTGTCGGAAACGCAGACCACGGCATCCGACTGCTGGCACAGGCTGAGTTCTATGTGTCTCAAATTGCGGTACTGGGCGTCGGTCAGTTCCGCTACCTGCGTTCGCAGGCGTTCATATTCGACATTGTGTTCCACCATCACCACGCGGCAATCGAGCAATTCCCGGGCCTTGATGCATGGTTGGGCGTAGGCGGGAAACTCGGCTTGCAAAATGCCGGCGTGAATCTTCCCGGCGGCGGCCAGCGTGCGCCAGAAAAAGCCGCCATCGGTCATGGCCAGATAAAGAAAGCTGTTGCTGTGCGGCAAATCCTTGGAATAGTGCAGCAGTTTGAGCAGCGGCGCCGGAGCGCTGAACAGGTGTACCCAGAACGGGAAACGGCGGCGCTGAAAGTCACCGTCCGCATATTCGTACCAGCAGGTGTGCTGGTCTGTGACAATGCCAACGGCCAGCCCGCTCCTGGCCAGTGCACGGGCGGTTTCCACGATGCGTACCGCCGCGCCGTGATCCGCCGGGAACAGGTCCCCGCGGGTGACCAGGAGCACTCCCTGGCCAGCTTTCTTCTGACCAAACAGCCGGCGCAGCCCTACCTGCTTGACCAGCTGGTATTGCCGGCGCCATCGTTGCCGCCACGGCGGCACGCCCAGCACCGCTGTCTGGCCGCTGCTGTCACGAGTCTCCGCCGGCAGCCGGAGGGCATGCGCCGGTGCGGCTAGCCAGCCGATGAGCGGACTGACCGAACGGTCCGGCTGCAGGACTTCCGTGACCAGGCGGAGTGCGCCGGCTGATTTGTTGTGCCATTCCCCGGGCGCCGCAGTGATCGCGGCCAGCAGACCATCGAGCTGATCCGGTGTGTCCAGCACCCAGCCTGCGTTGTAGGCTTCGATCAACGGTGCTTGTGGCAGATAGCGGTTGCACAAAACGGGCAGGCCGTGACGCAGGAACTCCAGCGCGCGGAAGGACTGGCTGTAGGCGCGCTCGATGTTCCAATCGGCCAGTTCGACACCGATGTGGGCTTTGCTGGTGAGGAAAGCACTGAACTGCTGGTAGGGCTGAAGCGTGCGGCGCTCGATAGCCGGAAATGGATTATCGGCGCCGCCTGCAGCCGCAGCCGCTGGCGGTTCGTGCCAGCGATAGGCGCCATCGAACTGGACGATTTTTACCGGCAGGGCGTTTTTCTGCACCGCGTTCGCCAGCGCCTGCAGGTAGGTTTGCGCGTTCCGCCAGGGCCAGCAGACACCCCCGGTCACCAGCAGCCAGCCACCGGGTCCGGGGCTGGACCTTGGCGGGCCCATCGCTGCTGCGCCCAGCGGCACCACCATCACCGGTACGTTCTGGCGCAAATCAAACCCGGCTTCGATCAGGTTGTTGATCAGCAAATGACCTTGCTGTTCATTGCCGACCAGGATCAGATCACAGCGTTGCAGGTGGTTGCGCAGCCGGCGCAAATTGCTGCGCACGCGCTGCGGGTGCTCAAACAGTTCTTCCAGCGGCCGCGGTGCAACGAAGTCGAGCACGACGGGCTGCCGCAGCTCGAAGGGCAGCAACGCCGCCAGTTCCCAGAAAGCCAGCAGGATGACATCAGGGGCCGTTGCCAGGATGATGCCCTGCAGTTCATCGCGGTTGCGAAAACTGCCGCCGGCCGCTGCGGCGCCCTGGTCCGGGCGCGCCAGCCAGACGTGGATCACCTCGTGCCCGGCGTGCTGCAGTGCCGAGCACAACTGGTCGATACGGATGGCATTGCCGCTGACAATTTCCCGGCTTTGCAGCGCCGGTTCCTGGGCGACCAGCAGAATCTTCAAATTCCTGGCTCCAGCAGCACAAATGTAGCCAGGCCGACGAAGGCGGATATGCCCACGATGTCGGTGACCGTGGTCAGCACCACGCCGCCGGCCAGGGCAGGATCGATGGACAGGCGGCGCAGGATCACCGGTACCAGCGCACCCGCCAGTGCGCCAGCCACCAGGTTGAGCAGAATCGCGACGGCGATGACGATGCCGAGCTTGACCTGCCCGTACCACAGCGCGGCAATGGTGCCGATCACGAGGGCAAACACCGCACCGTTCATCAGACCAACGGCCAGCTCCTTTTTCATCAGGGCGCGTGCATTGCTGGCACTGACCTGTCCCGTGGCCATGCCTCGCACCATCAGGGTCAATGTCTGTGTTCCGGCGATGCCGCCCATGCTCATGACAATGGGAAACAGCACCGCAGTGGCGACGAGCTGTTCCAGCGTGGGTTCGAAAAAGTACAGCACGCCGGCGGCCATGAACGCCGTGACGAGATTGACTGCCAGCCATAACCAGCGCTTGCGGGCCGATTGCAGCGCCGGGGCGAACATGTCGTCCTCTTCATCCAGGCCGGCCATGGTGAGGACGGAATGCTCCGCCTGTTCGCGCATCACGTCCACCACGTCATCGATGGTGATGGTGCCGAGAACCCGCTGGTCGGCGTCGGTCACCGGTGCGGAAATCAGGTCATGATGTTCGAACTCGGTGGCAACCTGACTGGCGGGCATGTCGACCGGAATGGTCCGCAGCGTGCGATCCATGTGCTCGGCCACGGTCGACGCGGGGTCGCGGGTCAACAAGTCGGCCAGCTTGAGGCTGCCCAGGTAGCGGCCCGCGCGGTCGACCACGAACAACAGGTCGAAAATTTCCGGCAGTTCGCCACGTGTGCGCAGGTAACGCAGGACTACGTCCAGGTTGACGTCAGGACGAATGGTCAGTACATCCGGGTCCATCAAGCCGCCGGCGGAATCTTCCGGGTAGGACAATACCCGATCGAGACGTTCTCGATCCTGCCGGTCCATGCTGCGCAGGACCTTGGAGATGACGGCATCGGGCAAGTCATCCAGGATGTCGGCCAGATCGTCCAGGTCGAGATCGCCGACCGCCGCCACCAGCTCATCCGGGGTCATGCCGCGGATCAGGCTGACGCGTACCTCGTCGTTGACTTCGACCAGCACCTCACCGTCCAGCTCAGGGTCGACGAGGTCCCATACCGCCAGACGCTTGGCCAGCGGTAAGGATTCAAGCAGATCGCCGATTTCGGCTGGGGACAAGCCGTTGACCAGCCCGCTGACGCGGTATTTGACACCGGACTCGAGTGCTTCGGACAAGTGATCGATTTGGCGCGTGGTTTTCTCTTGGTGAATTGGTTCGACCATGACACTTTCTCGCCGGCCAGACTTTGGACTGCTGGCATTATATAGTGCGCATCCGGAAATGGATGCACGCTAACGCGGCACATGGAAGTGCCGCCATTTTCAATGATGTAAGTCATTGAAAATGAGAGCGAAGCAAAACCACGCTTTTGTTTCGCGATTCCATAACGGGCTGGGATGCCCGTTTATGGACAGACACTATATACGGTGTGCCGGGGTACTCAGTTGGAAAGCTGGGATTGGTCGAGCAGGCGTAACAGGGAGACGTCGTGTCTTTGTCCGCCCAGGTTCAGCCAGTATGCGAGCGCTGCGGCAGCATGCTGAATGTGGGTTTCCGTAATCACTTGTTTTACTTCCAGCATCCGGCCCGGATGCATGCTGAAGGAACGCAGGCCGAGTGCCAGTAGCAAGCGGGTATAGCGGCGGTCACCGGCCATCTCGCCGCAGACGGTAACCGGTATGGCCAGCGCCTTTCCGGTGTCGAATATGTGCTGCAGCAGCCGCACGATGCCGGGATGCAGGGGGTCGTACAAATGCGCTACCTGTTCGTCCACGCGGTCGGCGGCCAGCGCATATTGCAGCAAGTCGTTGGTGCCGACCGACATGAAATCCAGGTGATGGCCGAGGTCTTCCATAGCCATGGCCGCAGCGGGAACCTCGATCATCCCGCCCAAAGACATGTGCGGATCGAACTTCAGGTTGCGCTCCACCAGTTCCTGTTCCGCCTCGCGCAACAGGGACTTGACCATCAGGACCTCGCTGACACTGGTGAGCATCGGAATCAGGCAACGCACCGGGCCAATGGCGCTGACGCGCAGGATCGCCCGCAATTGGGTCTTGAACAGATCGGTGTCACGCAGGCACAGGCGGATGGCACGCAGACCGAGAGCCGGGTTCATCGAACGACGCAGCAGGTCGAAGTCGAGTGCATTGCTGGTCTTGTCTGCTCCCAGGTCCATCGTGCGGATGGTCAGCGGCATGCCTGCAAGGTCGGAAATGGCGCGTGAGTATTCAGCTACCTGTGTTTCCTCGTCCGGCGCTTCGCCACGCAGGTAAAGAAATTCGGTGCGATACAGACCGATGCCGTCCGCGTCCAGTTCGACCGCGAGTTTCAGTTCATCCTCGCGTTCTGCGTTCGCCTGTAAGGCGATGACATCACCATCCAAGCTGTGCGGCGGCAACAGCCGCGTGCTCTCCAGCGACCTGCGAAAACCCGAAGTGATGCGCTGAATTTCATGGTAATGATCGAGGAAGGCTTCATCGGGGTTGGCATAAACAACCCCCATCCTGCCGTCCAGGATCAGTGTTTCTCCTTCCTGCAACAGGCTGAGCGCCAGGCGCACGCCAAATACCGCCGGAATGCCGAGACTGCTGGCGAGAATGGCGGCATGGCTGAAGGGGCTGCCGTGCTCGGTAACGACACCAGCCACACCGCGCTCATGCAATAGCGCCAACTCACCCGCAGTCAGATCCGAGGTTATGACGAGGGTGTTGGCCAAACGGTCGGGTATGTCGCCGAAAATCCTGCCGCCCGTTCCTTCGCCCAGTTTTCTTTGCACCAGGCGAATGACCTGCGCCACATCCTCACCGCGGGAACGGATGTACTCATCATCCATATGGCGGAATTCGGCCAGGATTTTTTCCAGCTGGGATTGCAAGGCCCATTCAGCGTTGAACCGGTCTTCGCGAATGCACTGTTCCGACGCATCGCTGATGGCGGAATCGGTCAGCATCTGTATGTGGATCTGGAGAATTTCACTGGCGGCCGTTCCCGCATTCTGGCTGATGCGCGCGGCAAGTTGCTCCAGTTGTTGGCGTGCCAGGATCAGGGCGGCGCGAAAACGCTGCACCTCGTTTTCAATATCCTCAGGCCGGATTCGATATTCGCCGATTTCGAGTTCATTATGCTCGACCAGGTGGGACTGGCCAATGGCAATGCCCCTGGCGACCGCATGCCCGGTCAATGCCAGAGTCATCTGCATGCTCCCCTGTTGCGTGTTTTATTCATCCTCACCAAACCGGCAATCGATCAGCAGTTGCAGCGCATCCAATGCCTGCTTTTCATCCTCTCCATTCGTGCGCACCAGCAGAGTCGTGCCTTTTCCCGCCGCCAGGGTAAGAACACCCATGATGGATTTTCCATTGATTTCGCGCCCATCACGCTGCAACCAGACATCCGCGGCGAAGGAGGCCGCACAATTAACCAGCTTCGATGCCGCCCGCGCGTGCAGGCCAAGCTTGTTGCTGATGGTGACTTCCCTTTCCATCATTTTTTATATTCCATAATGTCGCGCATGGCTCCGTCGGTCGCCAGTTTGACCAATTGCCGTAACGGCTTGTTGCGATAACTCCAGACCCGGATAAGCATGGCCAGGTTGAGACCGCTGACCATGGCCACATGGGCTAGCGGAAGCAGCCTGGCGACGTAATTGCTGGGACTGGCCCCGCCGATGTCCGTCATGACCAGGACACCGCAGCCCTGGTCGGCGCTGTCAATGGCAATGCGAATTTCACCGTCACCGGTTTTCTCCATTGCAGACTGCCGGAATGAAACAAAGCGGATCGCTGCCAGGGACTGCCCCAGAATGAATTCGGCAACCTCGATCATGGCACGGCCAATCTGTCCATGGGTCACGACCACCAGCCCTGTCTGCCCCGCTGCTGCTTTCATTGCCCCATCTCGCGGTGATGCAGGACCACGGGGCTGAATTGCTGGCGCAGGCTGGTGGCCAGGCGGTCTGCGAGATAGACGGAGCGGTGCCTGCCCCCGGTGCAGCCGATGCCGATGGTGACATAGCTGCGTTGACTCTTGCGGATTTCGGGCAGCCAGCGTTGCAGTAATCCCAGGATGTCGGCAAATAAATTGCCGACCGATTCATCCTGCTCGAGCCATTGCCGCACGGCGGCATCGAGACCGCTGAGGTCGCGTAATTCGTCCACCCAGTAAGGATTGGGAAGGTGCCGGGTATCAAAGAGGAAATCCACGTCCTGTGGCACGCCGTGCTTGAACGCGAAAGATTCCAGTACCACGGTCATGGACTGATCTTCCGCGCCAATGCATTTCCACACCTGCCGGCGCAGCTGGTGAATATTGATGTCGCTGGTGTCGATCACCCATTCAGCGCGTGTTTGCAGCGCACTCAACATGGTTTTCTCGCGTGCTATGGCTTCCGGCAAGGCCACTTGGTCCTGCGTCAAAGGGTGACGGCGGCGAGTCTCACTGAAGCGCTTGATAATGACCTTGCTGTCCGCTGTCAGGAACAACAGCTGGTTGGGCAGGCCACTGCTTTTGAGCTGATCCAGCCATGCCGGAATGTGTGCCAGTTCGGGCCCGCGCGCGCGGGCATCGATTCCCAGGGCAACGCGGGAATACAGCGATGGGTTGCTTCTCAATTGTTGCGCGAATTCCGGCAACAGGGCCGCCGGCAGGTTGTCAACGCAGTAATAGCCGAGGTCTTCGAGTGCGTGCAAGGCCGTGGTCTTGCCGCCTCCGGACAGACCGCTGACCAGCACCATGCGCTGTTTTTCAATGGCGCTCACTTTGATCAGTCTTCATCGCGTTGTTGCAGCAAACGGGCATGGCGTTCAATAAATGCAGCGGCAGCGTCGAAACCTTTCATTTTCAGCATGAAGTCCCTTACCGCAGCTTCCGCCATGACGGCCAGGTTCCTGCCGGCGCGAACTTTCAGGGTAATACAGGGGATATCCAGCTCGAGTACTCTTTGTGACCCCGAATCGGCCTTGAGACGATCCCTGGGGGCCGGCTGTTTCGTGTCCTGCGGCAGCTCAAGACGTATGATCAAACGCAGAAACTTGTTCAACTTGATGGCGGCGTCACCAAACATTCGGCGAACATTCAAGATGCCCAGGCCGCGGACTTCAATAAAGTTCTGCAATGCTTCGGGGCAAGAGCCCTCGATAATATCCGGCGATATCCGGGAAAATTCCGTTACGTCGTCGGCGATCAGCCGATGCCCGCGGGTAATGAGCTCAAGCGCCAATTCGCTTTTGCCACAACCGGGTTCTCCGGTTACGAGCACACCGAGCGTGAAAACCTCCATGAACACGCCGTGCAAAGTTGTGCGGTCCGCCAGGCTGCGAGACATGTGGTACTGCAGGTAATTCACCAGTTCATAGGCTGGCAGGCTGGAGCGCATCAACGCCGTGGCTGTGCCGGCAGCCCCGGCCACGATGCTCTCCGGCATCTGCAATCCATCGCCCACCAATACGATCAAGGGCTTGCCTTGCAGCAGTTTCTCCACCGTTTGCCGGCATTCGGTTTCTGACTGCTGGTTGAGAAACGAGATTTCCTCGGTCCCCAACACCTGCACTTTATTGGGATGAATCAGGTTGAGAAAACCCGCCAGGGCCGGGCGCGAACTGAGTTCGCTGGCCGCTATGTGGGGTCCGGATGGGCTGACGGGCGTCCCTACCCATAGCAGGCCAAGCCTTTGTTCCAGGTCTGTTATCAACTCATGGGCGGTCAGCGAACGGGTCACGCGGGAAAGTATTACAGGATCATCGATTGAAAGCTATGCTGTGGCGGGCCAGGTATGTCCATTCTGGCCGGTGCCGGACAGCAGTTGCAGGAGTGTGCTGGCATTATCGGCTGCGCGCAGCGCCTTGAGTAAATCAGGATTGCTGAAAAGCCCGGCGACATGCGCCAATAGTTTCAGATGGTCTTCACTGCAATTTTCCGGTACGGTCATGGAAAAAAGCAGGTCCACCGGCTCACCGTCAGCCGCATCGAACGGCAGCGGCTTTTTCAAGCGAATGAATGAGGCCTGGATCGAGTGGTTGCCCTTGATGCGTCCGTGCGGAATTGCGACGCCTTTGCCCAGACCGGTGCTGCCCAAGCGTTCGCGCGCACACAGGCTCTCGAAAATCGTGCGCGCGCTGAGTTCCTTGTCGTTGCGCGCCAACTCTTCGCTGATGATTTCCAGCAACTTTTTCTTGCTGTTGCATTGCACATCGAAACGAATATTTTCCAGACTGAGCAAGTCACTGATTAACATGGGTATATATATGTAATGACGGGCCGAAGAAGTATTCCGGACGAATGGAATCTCAATCCAGAGTGGTCGAACGATCGTCGCGGGATACCTGGTGGTTGCGCAACCGGTCCTTGTAACGTCTCACCTGCTTGTCCAGTTTGTCCGAGAGACTATCGATGGCGGCATACATGTCTGTGTCGGACGCGTTGGCAAACAATGACTTGCCCGCTGCCAGCAGCGTGGCTTCGGCCTCATTCTTGTGCTTTTCCACATTCAGTATGACATTGATTGAAATAAGGTGGTCGAAATGTCTGGACAGGCGTTGCAATTTTTCCGTGACATAGTCCCGCAAGGCGGTCGTAACTTCGACGTGATGACCGGTAATAATAATCTGCATGTTGATCTCCTTCAGAAATAACCGACACGAATGTAGCTCTTGCACCCACTCGAAAGCAGCCTGATTTTACATGGAGGAAATTGTTCGCTCGCTCTTGTACTGGGGCCGGAGCAATGGCTCTTTTCCATGGCGGGGGGTTGATCATCGACGGCATGATTCTATACCCGAATAACTTTGTTTCCTAGTGCGCGGGTGAACGCGCGGGTCAACGCTGCATGCCGGAATGACGCAATGCGTGCTGGCGACGGTATTCCCGCCGGCGCTCGGCGCTGGAACCAATTCCCAGGGATTCCCGATACTTGGCGACGGTTCTGCGGGCGGCATGAATCCCTGCCTGCCGCAGCAGCAGGCAAAGATCCTGATCGCTCAGAGGCGATGATTCAGGCTCCTTATCGAGCAGAACCTGTAACCTGGCCTTGACCGCGGTCGCGCTGATCGCGCCACCCCGTTCAGTCGCCACATGGCTGGAAAAAAAGTACTTCAGCTCGTAAATTCCGCGCGGAGTCAGCATATACTTTTTCGTGGTGGCCCGGGACACCGTCGACTCGTGTACGCCGATCTGCTCTGCAATCTGGCGCAAAACCAGTGGCTGCATCGCGATTTCTCCACTGGTGAGGAAATCCTGCTGTTGTTCCACGATGCTTTGCGCAACGTTCAGCAGCGTGCGGTTGCGCATTTCCAGGCTGGACATCAGCCAGCGCGCTTCCTGCAACCTGCCCTTGAGGTAACTGGCATCCTGGCCGCCGGATTTGCGCAACAGGTCGATATAGTAGTTATTCAGACGCAGCCCGGGGTCATTTTCCGGGTTCAGGCTTACCCGCCATTGCTCGCCGACCCGGGTGACGTACACGTCCGGCACGATGTATTCATCCCGGCGATTGTCATAACGCGCACCGGGTCGCGGTTCGAGTGACTGGATGAGTTGCAGGGCTTCGATCAGCGCGTCCGGCTTGGCGCCGGTATGGCGGCGCAATTCATCGAGATCATGGCGCGCTACGAGGTCCAGGTAATCGCGGGCCACTCGCAGGGCCAGTTCCCGCCCGGCGGTATCCGCCGGCAGCACCGAGAGCTGGACCCGGATGCATTCCCCGGGGTCGCGGCTGGCGACACCGACCGGTTCCATGCGCTGTATGCGATGGAGCACCGCCAGCACTTCGGCTTCTTCCACCAGTAACTCCGGCGCCAGACTGGCACGGATGTCCTCAAGACTGTCGCGCAGAAAGCCCTCCTCGTCCAGTCCATAAACGATGGCGGCAGCGACGGCTGCATCGGCCGGCGTGAAATAGCTCAGGTTGATCTGCCAGAGCAGATGTTCGCGCAGGGATTGGTCGCTGTTGTCAGCTATCTGGGGTTCGCTGTCAAAGGCTTCACCGCCGCGTTCTGTCCACCGATCGTCGAGAGACAGCGCGGTATCCCAGTCTTCGCTTTCCCCCGGTTCCCTGTCGCTACCGTCGCGGTCCTGGATTTCTGCGCCGCGGTCATCGAACGTGTCTGCCGTGTCCGGGGTGCTGGCCGTATCCGCTTCGATACGCTCCAGTAGTGGATTGGAATCCAGTGCGTCCTGAATGTACTCGCGCAGCTCTATGCGGTTGAGTTGCAGCAAACGTATGGCCTGCTGCAATTGGGGTGCCAGTGCAAGCTTCTGTGTCAGCCTCAGCTGAAGCGTCTGGTCGGCCATGGATGTCTATAAAATTCTCTAGAATTCAATGATCGATTACAGGCTGAATTCCTTGCCCAGGTACACGTCTCTCACTTCGTCGTTGGCAATGATGGCAGCTGGTTTTCCTGAAGCCAATACCTGGCCATCGTTGAGTATGTAAGCGTAGTCGCAAATACCCAGTGTTTCGCGCACGTTATGATCGGTGATAAGCACGCCGATGCCGAGATCGGTCAAATGCTGCACGATACGCTGGATTTCACCGACGGAAATGGGGTCAATTCCGGCAAACGGCTCATCCAGCAGGATGAAACGCGGGTGCGCCGCCAATGCGCGGGCAATTTCCACGCGCCGGCGTTCGCCACCGGACAGGCTCACGCCCAATTGGTCCGCCAGGTGGGCAATGCCCAGATCCTCCATCAGCAGGCAGAGGGTGTCTTCCCGTTCTTCCCGGGCGAGATTCTTGCGGATTTCCAGAATCGCCAGAATGTTGTCTTTGACCGATAGCTTGCGGAATATGGAGGCATCCTGCGGCAGGTAGCCGACGCCCAGCCGGGAACGGACGTTAACGGGTTCGTGGGTCACATCGACGTCATCGACCAGGATGGCGCCGTCGTCCGCTGGAATCAAACCGACGATCATGTAGAAACAGGTTGTTTTGCCGGCGCCGTTGGGGCCAAGCAGCCCCACTACCTGGCCAGGGTTGACGCACATCGATACATCATGCACGACCTCGCGTTTGCCATAACGCTTGCGCAGGTGTTCAGCCTTGAGCATGGCTGGCTCCCTCCCGGTCTGGCGGAATTTCTCCGTCCGTGGATGGCGTGGCGGTGCCGCCGTCTGCTGGTTTGTCTTCAGGAGTGAGCTTGATTTCGGGCACCACTTCGGGAGCCAGCTCTATACGGATGCGGCCGTTGCCATCTCCTCCACTACCCTGGAAATGCTGCAGGTTCAGGTCATAAATCAATACTTCACCATTGATGTGATACTGCGGATGATTGACATCCGCGGCGCCGGTCAAGGTCACGATACCGGGCCCAACCTGATAACTGATGGTCTGGGCTGTCGCTGTCACCACTCCCTCTTTTTCTATTTCCTGCTGCAACAGGGCGGGTGTACCCGTCAGCAGGACCGTGCGCACGCGCCCGTCAACTTTTTCGACTTCAGCCTTGTCCGCCCGCACCAGTATGCTGCCCTGGTGAATTTCCACGTTGCCGCGCAGGACGGCGATACCATCACCCAGGGTGCCTTCGGTGGTGTCCGCATTGATCAGCAGTTGCTGCTGGCGGTCGCTTTTAAGGGCGAGCACAGCCGGGCTGGCGAACAGCAGGAACGCCAGCAATAAAAATTTGATATCAAGGTGTCGCATATCGCGCCTGTACCTGGTGCAGCAGTTCATAGCTGTCCGTTTTCATATCCAGCGTCATTCCAACAGCCTCCAAATGGTCGCCGTTCTGGGCAATCGTCACAGCCGCATCCGTAGTGGCGGTTCTGGGCGTTACTTTCAACAGGACGTCCCGCGTAATGATTTCCAGTGTGTCATGGGACAACAGGTTTTCCCGCTGCAGATCCACATTGCCGATCAGCGAAACGTGTTCGCGGTCAGCGGTGATAATTGCAGAATCGGCGGTAATGTACCACTCGTCGCCTTCCTGCTGAATCCTGATGCGTGGATTCTCCAGGGTGCCAATCTGGCTGCTGGCGTTGTTACGCAAGCTGGGTGCGTCAATCTGGAAATTCACCTGGCCTTTTTCATTCAGCAATTGAGCATTGAAATCCCTTAACGCGTAATTCAGGCGTGTATCGAGGTCTTCGAACGGCTTTATCGGCGGTTCGTTGCGATCACGGGCGCCCAGCCAGGACAGTATGGCCAGCACTCCCAGCAGTGCAATGTTGCGCCATGTCCTGCGCCGGATCACGAACTGGCGATTTCCTGCAGCAGCACCTGGTCGAGACCCTGCGCCAGCAGGATCAGGTCACAGATTTCCCGCACGGCCCCTTTGCCACCGCCGTGCCCGGTAACCCAGTGCACACGGCTCTTGACCAGTTCATCGGCGTCGGCGACAGTCACAGCCAACCCTGCCCGGTTCAGCACCGGGATATCAATGCAGTCGTCTCCAGCATAACAAACTTCTTCCTCGCCCAGGCCTGCTTTATCCAATAAATCGTTGAACGCTTCCAGCTTGTTGCGGGTGCCCTGATAGACAAATTCGATCTTCAGCTCTTCGGCGCGGCGAGCGACGATAGCCGAAGTTCGCCCGGTGATGAGGGCGATGCCGATGCCGCGGCCTTGCAAAGCCTCTATTCCCACGCCATCACGGGTATAAAAAGCCTTCAATTCATTACCCGCCTGGTCATAGTACAGCTTGCCATCCGTCAATACCCCGTCAACATCCAGAGCCAACAGCCGAATTCTTTTCGCTCTTGCCAGCAGCAAGGGATCAAAGACCTTGTTTACGCCGCCGCTCATTCAGACCACGCCCGCCTTCAATAGGTCCTGAAAATTCAAGGCGCCCAGCAACTGGCGATCATGGTCAACTACCAGCAGGCCCTGGATGGCATACGTCTCCATCATTTGCACTGCTTCGACGGCCAGGGCATCCGGCCCGATGTGCTTGCTGTCACGGGACATGACGCGGCTGATGGAGGTGGTGTGCGGGTCGAGTCCGGCATCCAGCGTGCGGCGCAAATCGCCGTCCGTATAGATGCCACTGACATGGCCGTCTTGGTCGACTATGGCGCTCATGCCCAGTCGTTTGCGGGTCATTTCCATGATCGTCTGGCTGACGGTGGCATTCTCATTGACCACGGGTATATCGGGCCCGCTATGCATGACATCGCGGATATGCAGCAACAATTTCCTGCCCAACTGGCCAGCAGGGTGCGAGCGCGCAAAATCTTCCCGGGTAAATCCCCGCGCCTGGAGCAGTGCCACCGCCAGGGCATCGCCCATCACCATGGCAACGGTAGTGCTGGAAGTGGGCGCCAGGCCCAGCGGACACGCTTCCCGCTCGACACTGACGTCGATATGGATGTCCGCATGACGCGCCAGCGTCGATGCCGGGTTGCCGGTCATGGCAATCAGCCTGATGCCCAGACGCTTCAATGACGGCAGTATGGCATTGACTTCCGGGGTTTCGCCGGAATTGGAAAGCGCCAGAACCACGTCCTCGCGCTTGATCATACCCATGTCGCCATGGCCGGCTTCCGCCGGGTGCAGGAAAAATGCGGGGGTACCGGTACTTGCCAGGGTGGCGGCAATCTTGCCTGCGACGTGGCCCGACTTACCCACACCACTGACAATGATGCGGCCCTTGCAGTCGAGCATGCAGCTGCAGGCACTCACGAACTGATCATCGATTCTTTGCAGTAAAGCGCTGACGGCCGTTGCTTCGGTTTCGATGACCGCCCGGCCCAGGCTCACAATGGCGTGTTTATCCATGCCCGCATTCTACCTGCCAGCAAGCCTGAATTCATCGAATGTGCACAATGACTCTAACGGGTGGGCATTGCCGTGTGCCAGACCAGGACCTGGTAGAGGATGTACAATAGCAGCAGCAAACCACCGGATCGCCGGGTGATGCAGCCGGGCCCGCGGATGCCGTAGGCCATGAAAAACAGCAGCGCGGTAAACAGCAACATCACCGGTATATCCTGTCGCAGAATGGTTGCGTCAAAGGCCATGGGATGGATGACCGCGGCAAGTCCCAGCACGCCCAGGGTGTTGAACATGTTCGAACCGATGACATTGCCGATGGCGAGTTCGTCTTCCTTGCGCAGCGCGCTGGCGAGAGAAGCGGCGAGTTCGGGCAAACTGGTTCCCAGCGCCACGACGGTCAGACCGATGACCGTCTCCGAGACTTCCAGCAGGCGCGCAATGGTCAGCGCTCCCTGTACCAGGAAGTGTGAGCTCAGGGGCAACACAATCAGTCCGACCAGGATCCACAGCAGCGCGGTCTTCATGGGCATGGCGGTGGGTATTTCGGCGGCGAACTCCCGGGCCAGCGGGTCTGCAGGCGCTTTGCGCAAGCCCAGCCGAACCAGCCCTGCGATCAATAATGCCAGCCCGATCAGCAGAATCCAGCCTTCCAGGCGGCTGAACTGAAGATCGACCGCCATGAGCAGGCTCACGATCATGATCAGCATCAGTTGCGGGTATTCGCGTTTGAGGGTTGCGGATTCCACGCGTAGCGGGTAAATCAGGGCGGTGATGCCCAGGATCAGGCCGATATTGGCACTATTGGAGCCGATGGCATTACCTACCGCCAGCCCCGGTTTGCCCTGCCAGGCTGCTACGCTGGACACGACCATTTCCGGTGCGGAGGTTCCGAATGCGATTACGGTCAATCCGATGATCAGGGGTGAAACCCCCAGATTGCGAGCCGTGGCTGAAGAGCCGGCAACGAGGCGGTCCGCGCCCCAGACCAGCAAGATAAAGCCGCCGCATAGTTGAACCAGTGAAATAAGCATCAATATAAAGTAGCCGTGCCTGACTGCGGGCATCAGGAGAGGAGGCAACGTAGTCTATGGACAACACCACGATAGAGCAACTGATCCGGGCAGGCTTGCCTGATGCGCAGGTATCGGTCAGCGGAGCGGACGGGGTCCATTTCGAAGCCCATATCATCAGCTCGGCGTTTGCCGGTAAATCGACTTTGCAAAGACACCGTATGGTCTATGCCGCGCTGGGTGAGTTCATGGGCCGCGAGATCCATGCGCTGGGCTTGCGCACAGACTTACCAGCCAGTAAGAACTAGCATGGCAACGATCTGCATCGAGGGAGGTGTGCCGCTGCACGGCGAAGTGTGCATATCCGGCGCAAAAAACGCCGTTTTACCCATCCTGGTTGCCAGCATCCTGGGGGATGGCCCTTCCCGCATCGATAACGTGCCGCATTTACAGGACGTGACCACCACGATGGAGTTGCTGGGCCGTATGGGCGCCCGTCTGGAAATGGATGAGCAGATGAAGATCGTTATTGACCCCCGGGGGATCGATCGATTCGAGGCGCCGTATGACCTGGTCAAAACCATGCGGGCCTCGATCCTGGTGCTGGGCCCCTTGGTGGCGCGTTACGGACAGGCACGCGTATCACTGCCGGGAGGCTGCGCCATCGGTTCGCGCCCGGTCGACCTGCATTTGCGCGGTCTGCAGCAACTGGGCGCCACGGTGTCGGTCAGGAACGGCAATATTGAAGCCCGTGCCGAGCGCCTGTATGGAGGCCGGGTCATACTGGATACCGTTACCGTCACCGGCACGGAAAACATCATGATGGCGGCCACGCTGGCCCAGGGAACAACGGTGATCGAGAACGCCGCACAGGAGCCGGAGGTCGTCGATCTGGCGAATTTTCTCAGGTCCATGGGGGCGCGCATTGCCGGCGCCGGCAGCAATACCATCAGCGTGGAGGGTGTGGCGAGCCTGCACGGGACCGAATACAGGGTCTTGCCCGACCGCATCGAGGCGGGCACCTACCTGGTGGCTGCCGCAATGACCGGTGGACGCGTGCGCTGTGTGCGGGTGGAGCCGCGGCACCTCGATGCCGTTCTGGATAAACTCGGTGAGGCCGGGGGTGAGATTTCCATTGGCACTGACTGGGTTGAACTGGACATGCGCGGATGCCGTCCCAGGGCGGTCAATCTGACGACTTCGCCATATCCTGCTTTTCCCACCGACATGCAAGCACAATTTACCGCCTTGAATGCCATTGCCGATGGCACCGGTACCATCACTGAAACCGTTTTCGAGAACCGTTTCATGCATGTGCAGGAACTGCGGCGCCTGGGCGCGGATATTCAGTTGAAAGGAAATACCGCCATCATTCGCGGCGTGCCGCGCCTGACCGGTGCGCCGATCATGGCCACCGACTTGCGCGCTTCCGCCAGCCTGGTGCTGGCCGGCCTGGTGGCCGATGGCAAAACCCACATCGACCGGGTTTATCACATCGACCGCGGTTATGAAAATATCGAAGAAAAACTGCAGCAGCTCGGCGCCAGGATTCGCCGCATCACCGGTAAAAACTCTACTGCGCAATCTGCGCAGATAGTGCCGTGAACCGCTTGCTCAATTCCCCCCGCAGCGCCGAATTTCATATCCAGCGGCAACTGATCTGCCTTGCCGCCTGCCAGTGGTCCAGGTTCCTGCCGGGCTATTTTACCGGGCCAACGCAGGCAGGCTGCGGCTGTACTTGCTGTTGGCCAACGACCAGTTCCGTGATGCGCATTTCGATCTGGTCACCATCGGTTTTGCCATGTTCCATGCGCACGGCAATGAATTCCAGATCAGCGGCATGCCAAACCCTGGTGTAACGGGTGCTGTCAGGGCGCACGCGCTCCACCGGGGTGGTTCGCAGGCAGCCAAGGCCGGTATCAAGATATACGGACGGCAGCATGTGGAAAGACTGCTCTTTGATTTCGTCATCGTCCACCAGCAAAAACATCATATCGTTATCATGATCGCGAAGCCTGCGCGCCATTTCCAGCTTGAGGGACAAGGCGTCCAGCGCGCCAGCGCCCATGTCCAGAGTCAACTTGTCCTTGCCTTTTTTACCCGCGATGATATTGACGGTGCCGGCCTGCCAGTCGAAGCTGGCGGACCATGCGTTGTCGCTGCCCGCGATACGCGTTTGATGGCTATACTTGAGTGGGCGAAAGCGGCCATCGTGCACCAGGCCTTCCGTATACTCGTTGTCCTTTGCCCGCAGCAGGCGCGCCATACCACGCGTGCCGCTGGCCTCACTGCGCATGCTCCAGCGATCACCCTGCAGCTCCAGGGTGACGTCCGCCTTGCCGATCAATTTGCCATTGCGGTAAACGTCATAATGGGCTTGATATGGCTGCCAGTCTGCGTGCAGGCTCGGGGCCCCGGCAATGGCCAGCAGCAACATCCACCCGGGGAAAAAAGAGTCAGGACGCAAAATGGCCATCAGCCTGGAGTTGCAGGGGATGATGCAGAAGTTCGCCCTCGATGAATACCCTGCCATTCCTGCATTCCACTGTGCAATGGCCGAACAATTCGGCCGTTGCCACGACCAGGTCATGTTCGCGCCCGGCCAGGCGTGCCGCCAGAGTCCGTGGATCATCATCGGCTTCGATGGCAATGCGCACCTGTGAAATAACGGGTCCGCCATCCAGTTCCGCAGTCACGAAATGCATGCTGGCGCCGTGCTCGCTATCACCGGCTGCGAGCGCGCGCTCATACGTATGGGTGCCGCGGTAAAGCGGCAGCAGAGAGGGGTGCAGATTGATCATGCGTCCGCTGAAGCGGTTCAGCACCGCGGGACCCAGTATCCGCATGAACCCGGCCAGGATCACGAGATCCGGTGTTGCTGTTGCTATCAATTGCGCCAACTCACGGTCAAATTCCCCACCGCTGGCAAATCCTTCATGTTCCAGGATGCTGCAGGGGATTCCTGCCTGGCGGGCGCGTTCCAGGCCAAACGCGGTGGGGTTGTTGCTGATGACGTGAACCAGTTCAAGATCCAGGCGGCCACTTTTGCCGGCATCGATCAGCGCCTGCAGATTACTGCCATTGCCTGAAATCAGGACCGTAAGCTTGCGCACATTCACTTGCTGGCGTAGCTCACACGCTGACCAGCGCGGTGCGCGCAGACGAAACCAATGTCGCAGCAGGGTATGCCAAGGCTGATCGAAGCTTCGATCAGTGCGTCTGCTGCGGCAGGTGCTGCCAGCATGACCATGCCGATGCCACAGTTGAACGTGCGCAACATTTCGCCTTCCTCGATGTTGCCTGTGCTCTGCAACCAGTCAAAGACCGCTGGTCGCCGCCAGGCGCCTGGATGGATCACCAGTCCTGTGCCATCCGGCAGTACCCGTACGATATTTTCCGTCAGTCCACCGCCCGTGATATGGGCCAGTCCATCAATTGCGCCTGACTCGATCATGCGCAGCACGGGCTTGACATAAATCGTCGTCGGCGCTAGCAGTGCGTCGCCCAGGTTCACGGCCGTGCCGTCCGGGTTCTCCAGCTGCGTGCTTAAATCGGCATGACTTACCTCGATGACCTTGCGAATCAGCGAAAAACCATTGGCATGGGGACCCGAGGACGCCATGCCCAGCAAGCGATGCCCGACTGTAATGCGGCTGCCGTCAAGCAAGCTGGAACGCTCGACGATGCCGACGGCGAAACCGGCTAGATCATAATCGCCCGAGTGGTACATGCCGGGCATTTCCGCTGTTTCACCACCCACCAGGGAACAGCCGGCCTGGCGGCAGCCTTCAGCAATACCGGATATGACGGTTTCGGCGGCAGCCACGTCCAGTTTCCCGCAAGCGTAATAATCCAGAAAGAACAGTGGCTCGGCGCCGCTGGTCAGAATATCGTTGACGCACATGGCAACGAGATCGATGCCGATGGTCTCGTGGCGCCCCAGTTTCCGCGCCAACAGAAGCTTGGTTCCGACCCCATCGGTGCCCGATACCAACAGGGGTTCACGCCATTTCTGCAGGTCAAGCTGGAACAAGGCGCCAAATCCTCCCAGTCCACCCAGCACTTCAGGCCGCAAAGTGCTGCGCACCGCGGGTTTGATACGCTCGACCAGATCGTTGCCGGCATCGATATCGACACCGGAATCACGGTAGGAAAGCTTGTCCGTGGAAGAATGTTCTGTACTCAAGGGAAATATCCGGCCTGGTGACTGGTTACGAGTGTCAAGTCGCCTATGTTATCTTATTCGCGCCGGGGATTGCTTTCCTTGTTCCGCCCAAACGACATTCCATGAAAATATTGCTGGCTGCCATCCTGCTCACTGTGCTGATGCCGTTGCAATCGTTGCATGCAGCGCCATTGAATCTGTATCTGGGCGCAGTCCTGGTTGCGGACCAGTCGCCTGGCGAACAGGCACGGGCCATGCCACTGGCCCTGGCGCAGGTATTGCAGAAGCTGAGCGGGCTCAGGGATTTCGACGAATTCCCTGGACTGGAACCCGCTTTGCAGGATGCGCGTTCCCTGGCGATCACGTTCTATTACCGCCATCAGGATATAACGCTGCCAGACGGAGGCAAAGGCGAGGAGTTGCGTTTATTGGCAGATTTCTCCCCGCCGGCCGTCGATAGTTTGATGCAGTCACTGCAATTACCCAAATGGAAGCCCGAGCGACGGCCGTTGACCATCTGGCCGTTGGTCGACGATGGCGTCAGCCGCAGCATCATGCCGATCGAGTTCGAATATGCCTGGGAGCGCATGGTCGATGTCGCCGATGCGCGAGGAATGCCGGTGATACGCCCACAGCCGGATGCCGAGGGTGTGTACCCGGTCGATGCGCAGTTGCTGTGGGGGGGATACACCGATGATCTGGTCGCGCTCGGCCCGGTGGATGCATTGATCGTCGCCGCGCGTCGCGAAGGGCCGGAATGGAACGTGCGCATGAACCTGGACTATATGGGCAAGACGTGGTCCTGGCGCAATCGCGATATCGACCTACAAAACGCGCTGACACAAGGCATGCACCAGGCGATAGATGAAATTGCCGCCGTTGATTCCATTGCCGCCGCCGACCAGGGCAAATGGAGCTTCGAAATGACCGTCAGCGGTCTGGCGACAGCCGGGGATTATGCCCGTTGTTTGTCCTACCTGCAGGGATTGAGCCTGATCGATCATGTTCGAGTATCATCCGCCGGGCCGGGCAAAGTGCATTTTGTGCTGAGTTTGAATGCCTTGCCTGACTATCTCGTGCGCGCCCTGGCAGCGGACAGCATTCTGGCCGCATCAGCGTCCGAGGGCGAATATATATTGCTGCCATGAGACTCAGTTTGCTGCCTAATGCACTCACGCTGTTGCGCATGCTTGCGGTCGGCCCTTTGGTCTATTGCTTGTTGACGGGCCGCTACCGGACCGGGTTTGTGCTGGCGGTGTTTGCCGGCATAAGTGATCTGCTGGATGGCTACCTGGCGCGCCGGTACGGCTGGATGACACATTTTGGCGGCGTGTTGGACCCTTTGACGGACAAGTTATTGCTGGTGAGCACCACGCTGACGTTGGCGTGGCTGGAACTACTGCCATGGTGGCTGGTGGTTATCGTGGTATTGCGTGACTTGGTCATTGTCGGTGGCGGGCTGTGTTACCACTATCTGGTCGCAAGGATTACCACAGCCAGACCCACTACGCTGAGCAAGTGGAATACATTAGCGCAAATTCTCCTGATCGTATCCATCATGTTGAACCTGGCGTTTCCCTACGCGTCGGAACCGTGGATTCATTGGCTGATGTATACCGTGGCTGCAACGACGATCACATCCGGTATTCAATACGTGCTCATATGGTCCCTGCGGGCGCGGAGGCATTGGCGCGATGCTTGAGTCCCGTTACTGGCTGTTGCTGGCAGTGGCAGCCGGATTTCTCTGGTTGCTGCACCTGCTGGCGCCGGTGATCACACCGTTTGCGGCCGCAGCGGCACTGGCCTACCTGGGTGATCCGCTGGTCGACCGGGTTGAAAAAATTCCCGTGATGCGGTGGAAAATCAGTCGTCCACTGGCGGTAGTGCTGGTATTCACCGCGATTTTTCTGATCCTGTCGGCTGTGTTGCTGCTTGTGCTGCCACTGATGTTCGAGCAGCTCAGGCACCTGGTGAATCACGTCCCGGATTGGTTTGCCTGGCTGGTGGACAGCGCCTTACCCTGGCTCCAGGCCAAATTGGGGCTGGAGTCGCTGGATTTGGGTGCGGAAAACCTCAAAGCAGGCTTGAGCTCTTATTGGAAAGAAGCCAGCAATGCCTTGCTGGGTATGCTCGGCACCCTCTCGGCCGGCGGCCAGGCCGTGTTGCACTGGCTGATGAATCTGGTCCTGATCCCGGTCGTCACTTTTTACCTGCTGCGCGACTGGGATGAATTGGTGGAGGGTTTGCGCACACTTTTGCCTGCGGGCATCGAACCGACCGCGAGCCGGCTCACGCGCGAGATTGATCTGGTCATGGGTGCGTTCATACGCGGCCAGTTGCTGGTCATGTTGGCTCTGGGTGTGGTGTATACCATGGGGCTTTGGATCCTGGGTCTCGATCTGGCCTTTATCATCGGTATGAGCGCCGGTTTGTTGAGCGTCGTACCCTATCTGGGGACATTGTTCGGGGTGGTTGCTGCGCTCATCGCGGCTACAGTCCAGTTCCAGGATATTTTTCACCCGCTGATATGCCTGCTGGTATTCATTGCCGGACAGTCGCTCGAAGGCATGGTGCTGACGCCCAAGCTGGTGGGGGACAAGGTTGGCTTGCACCCGGTGGCAGTGATATTTGCCGTGCTGGCGGGGGGACAACTGTTCGGTTTCCTTGGCATCTTGCTGGCCTTACCGGTAGCCGCGGCACTTAATGTGCTGGTTCGCCATGCGCATAAACATTATCGGGGCACTCTGTCCTTACCTGATGAAACACCGCTCGAAGGGGACAGCTGATGTCCACGCCGCAGATTCTGTTACCGCTCGAAAGCGGTCGTCTCGACCGGTTTGAAGATTACGTGCCCGGCTTGAACCAGAATGTCGTTTCCGCACTGCAGGAACTGCTGCACTCGCCCGGAGCTTGCGTGTTCATCAGGGGTGCGCAAGGCAGTGGCAAATCCCATTTGCTGAATGCAACCCGCCAGTTGGCACAGGAGCAGGGTCAGCGGGCTTTTTATATGGCATTGGGCCACTTGTCAGAAATGTCGGCCGCCGGACTTGACGGTCTGGAAGAAATGGACCTGGTCTGTATGGATGATATCGACCGTGTGGCTGGCAATCCGGTCTGGGAAAATGCCCTGTTCCATTTCTTTAACCGCTTGCGCGCCAGTGATGGCCGGCTGGTGATCAGCAGTCTGCATCCCTTGTCTTCATTGCAGTTTCAGTTGCCTGATCTGGCCTCGCGTCTGGCCTGGGGTCTGCGATTGCAGCTTGAACCGCTGGATGATGATGGCAAACTCGAGGTGTTGCGGCGCAAGGCCAGCGCACTGGGTATCGCGCTGCCAGCAGAAGTCGCTCATTACCTGCTCAGCCGCGGTTCGAGAAATATGGTTTCCCTGTTGGCCAGCCTGGAGGCCATACGGGTGGCGGCGCTGACGGGAAAGCGCAGAATCACGCTACCACTGGCACGGGAAGTGCTCACCAGCTAGACCACAGGAGAATGGCATGTTGACCAAGTTGGAAATTACGAAAAACTGGCTGCCCCGTTATACCGGAATGCCTTTGGATCGATTTGGGGACTACGTGCTTCTGACCAACTTCGGCAATTATATCCGCCAGTTTGCCAGCCAGTTCAGTTGCGATATTTACGGTGAAGACCGTACCATGCAAGCCGCGACCAATGACGCCGGTCTGACCATTGTCAATTTCGGCATGGGATCGAGCCAGGCGGCCACGATCATGGACCTGTTGTCTTCGGTTGCGCCCAAGGGCGTGCTTTTTCTGGGCAAGTGCGGCGGGCTGAAAAAATCAACGGAAATCGGTCATTTCATCCTGCCGATCGCAGCCATCCGGGGTGAAGGCACCAGCGATGATTATTTTCCACCGGAAGTGCCCGCGTTGCCGTCCTTCAAATTGCACAAGTTCGTTTCCAACAAGATCATCGAGCACGGTGTCGATTACCGCTCGGGCGTGATCTACACCACCAACCGGCGGGTTTGGGAACATGACGAGCAATTCCACCAGAAGCTGCATGACATGACGTGCATCGGCATCGACATGGAGACGGCGACTCTGTTCATCGTTGGCCATGCCAACGAAATTTCCCGCGGTGCGCTGCTGCTGGTTTCCGATGTCCCGGTGACGCCGGATGGCGTAAAAACCGAGGAATCAGACAAGAAAGTCACCGCCGATTGGTCCGAACTCCACCTGCAGATCGGCATCGAGGCAATGACGGAGCTGGGCCTGAAGGGCGAAAAGATCAAACACTTCAGGTACTAATACCGCTAATTGCCAAGTGGCTCGACGGTGCAGGCGCTTAACGGCATTCCGGGCTCCTTGTCTCGCCTACGGCGAGAGCGTTCACCCTTCATTGCCTGCGCTAAGGGCAGCCGCTCCCGGACACTGTGGTCCTATCACCTAATGAGCGTCATCCATCCGGATTTCCTTGAACGGCGTCATCCCAGCGCCTGCGGCAGCAGGCGCGTGGGATCCAGTCTGCGTTGAATGGCTGCTCTGGATGCCAGACCTGCCTGCGGCAGTCTGGCATGACGGTAGTAAAAGAACGGCAGTCTGGCATGACGGTAGTAAAAGAACGGCAGTCTGGCATGATGCCTTAAACCAAATTTGCTTCGGTGCCACTTGGCGTCGTTCACGGGAGCGGATGCCCTTGGCCCGCCGTCGCCGCATCGGAACAGTCTTGCTTGGCCAGGGTGACGGGCCCGTGAACGACGCCGGGTTTTTTCTACTTGAAGGTCATGCGGCTGTCGATGACCAGACCTTGCGCGGTGAAACGCAGGCTCAACTGTGAGCGGCCGGCAACGGTTTTGTAGGCTTGTTGCACTGCCCCGACGATCTCTCTGGCCACGGCTTCATGTTCCGCGTGTGAGCCTGGAACGCTGTCTTCACCATCAGATTCACCCGCGTGATGCTGCCATTTTTCACTCATACCCTGAGTGAAATCCAGGTAGGCCGCGGTGTCATAATTCAACGACAGGAAAGTCCCGTCACCGCTGGCTTGTTGCGCCAGGTAGGCGGGCAATCGGTTCTCTTCACCGGCGCCAAAAGAAACGCCGATGGCGTTGTCGCTCAGTGCGGCAAACGCCACGGTATCAGGCACGGGAATCAGGCTGGCGGGGAGTTGTACCGGCGGATTGCCTTTGACCAGGTTCAAACTGGTGAGGTCGGGCAAGAACATCTGCGCCATGCCCACGAACATTTCCGGCTGCTCAACATGAACCGCAATCAGGCCTTCCACCACGTCCGGCATTGATCCTGCCATGCTGAACCGGCCGACACTCAGGCGCAGGCCGCGGAAGTTGTTGACCAGGGGTGGCGCCGGTTTGTCGAGTTGGATGAGCGCATCGGCCGCGCTCGCATTCAATGCTTGCAGGCGCTCGCACTGGTATGGGGCCTGCGTAATGGCCATCACCTTCTCGCGCAGAAAATCCCGCACCGGGCCGAATTTCATCGCGAAAGCAAATTCGAGCATGCGCGTGGAAACCGCTTCCGGCATGGGCACATCTGCAACCAGGCTGGCCAGTTGTTGCGCCAGTTCGGGCTGGGTTTCAACGATGTACTGAACGCCGATGGCATTGGGTGTCAGTTCAGTGGTACCTGCCACCAGGCGCGGTGTATGGCCGATGATCTGGCGGAATTCATTTTTACATTCGTTGCTCAGTGTCGCCAGTGAATCCGCGCCTGCTGCGCTCATGGTGCTGGCCAGCAATGAGTCTGGTTGCAGAAATTCATCCGCCAGCAGCTGCAGGTCCAGCAGGCCGGTGAAATAAGGGCTGAAGCCGTAGAGCGCGTTGACTGCTTGCAGCCGGGACGCGGCATCGGAGGTCTCGGGTTTCTGCAGTCCAAGAAAAAGGGGCAACAAATCGCTTTCCGCGGATGTTGGAAAAATACTCAAGGCAAAGTGATCTGCAAGTATGGCGATATACAGCCCGCCAGCAACTTCCGCACGATAGTGACCCGAGGTGGAATCTGCCGCCAGACGCCAGTAGGCCTGGCCCTGGAAATTCTGCTCGGTTGCTGCTATTCCTGCACGCTCGAGAATGCGCTGCACGGTATTCCTGAGCGCCCCGGCATCAGACAAACTGACACGGAGCACGGGAAACGCACCCATGGCGTAAAAGACCTTGTGTGATTGCAGATCAAAGCCCAGGCTTTCGAGGCCGGGACGGTTCAGCTTGCCGTCCAGTTCCTGCAAGATGGCCAGCGCCAGTTTGCTGCCCGCATCAGCCGCATCCGGTTCGTTTTCCAGCCTGGCCCTGAGCTTGACCAGTTCCGCCTGTGCGGTGAGCAGCACCGGTTCCGCTTTCTGCAGAAAGCTGTCGATCACTTCATTCGGGGTGGACTCAAGGTTGGCCGCAAGGTAAGGCGACGCGGTTGGAACATAAGACAGCAGGGCATTATCTGAACTGCTGCCGGGTTGCTGCACTTCTTCTTGCTTGCTGCAAGCGAAAAGTGTGATCAGGGAAAGCACCGCAACTGCGGTCAGGCGCATTGTCGTCATGTTTTAAATCCTCGGAATCAGCTGCTAAGGTGTTATACCACACTACAACAGTACAAGCAACGTACTCTGCATCAGGGTTCAATGGATTCAAGTCTTTCAAGTGTGCCTATATCCTCCCAGCGGCCGGTGTATTTCTCCCCGGTCACCAGGTTTTGTTCCATGGCCGAACGAAGCAGCGGAACAACGGAAAACTTACCGGCTTTGCAACCCTCGAACAAGCGCGGGTGATAAACCGCAATTCCGCTGAACGTCAGTTTTTGCTCTCCTTCTTGCCTGATTCTCGCCTGCCGCAAGGCAAAGTCGCCGACGGGTTTGAATGCCGGGTTGGGAATCATCACCAGATGAGCGCAGTCACACTTGACAGCGCGCAGGCGTATGAACGGGTAGTCCGTCCAGATATCCGCATTCACCACCAGGAACGGTGACGGTCCCAGCAAGGGCAGGGCCTGGTGGATTCCGCCGCCGGTTTCCAGTGCCCCGGCTTGCTCATCAGACCAGTGAATGGTGACGCCCCAGCGGCTGCCGTCACCGATGGTAGCGGCCAGCAGCTTGCCGAGATGGCCCTGGTTGATCACGATTTCTGAGAAACCCGCCGCGGACAAGGCCAGGATATGATGTTCGATCAGCGGTTTACCAGCCACTTCAAGCAGAGGTTTTGGCACGGTATCGGTCAGCGGACGCAGGCGCTCGCCACGGCCCGCGGCCAGAATCATGGCGCGCATTCAGCCCGCTCCAGCACATCACGAAAGGCGTGAAACTCCGGATACAGCGGCAACACATCCAGCAGGTAGCGGTAGAAGCGGGGAATCATATTCACATAGCCCTGTTTGTGATCACGGTGCTGCAACCGGGCAAAAATTCCCACGATTTTGAGATTGCGTTGCAGACCCATCAGGTCACACCATCGGATCCACGTAGCAGGTTCAATGTCGATCGCCAACATGGAGCGGTAGGTTTCCATCCAGTTTTCCAGCCGCTGGCGCGGCCAGGCGATGTAACGATCCCACAGCAGGGAAACGAAATCATAGCTGATCGGTCCCCGCACCGCGTCCTGGAAATCGATAATCCCCGGTTTCCCGCCTTCCCGGTGGAGCAGATTACTGCTGTGGAAGTCGCGGTGGACAAACACCTGCGGTTGCGCGGTGGCAGAGTGCCTGAGTTCCTTGCACAGCGCTTGCCAGATGCGCTCTTCCTGAAGCGGCAGTGGGCGCTGTTTGTGCCGCAGCAGGTACCAATCGGTGAACAGGTCCAGTTCCGTTTGCAGACGTTCATGGCTGTATTCCGGCAGGCCCTGACAGTTCACTGCCAGGGCCATCTGCGTCAACACAGGGAATAAATCGGCAAAATGCGCGTCGGCTGTATCCGCGGTCAGGATGTCACTGTAGAGCTGGTCGCCCAGATCCTCCAGCAGACCGAATCCCTGCTCCAGATCGAAGTGCAATACCGCCGGCGCGTGCAGACCTGCATTTTGCAGGCGCCCCGCGATGTCGAGAAAAGGCGCTGAATGCTCAAATTGCGGAGGGGCATCCATCAGGACCAGGGAACCGATGTCGGTCTGCAGGCGGAAGTAGCGGCGGAAGCTCGCGTCCTGTGCAATCGGACAGAGGCGGACGGATGCCAGACCCAATCGCGCGGCAGCCCAGGCCTGGGCTGTGCTCAGGCGGTCATGGTCCGGGTGTGCAGGTTTCTCGCTGATCTTTGCGGGCGGAGTGTTTTGCATCCGGCTCATTCTGCCCGATCCGTCGATGACTTTGAATGGCCGGGTAGTTTTTTACCGGCAGCTTACGCACCTGTTGAAATAGGACTGTTGTGGTACTATATAACCAACTATCAAGTCGAACCGGGTAATGAGCCGCGGGATACACCATGCTGCGAATATCAAAAATGACCGATTACGCCATCCTGCTGATGGCGGAGCTGACGCGGCAAGGGAGAGACCTTGAGCGCGCATGCGCTGGCGGATCGCATCCGTGTCGAAGTGCCAACGGCCGGTAAAGTACTGAAACTCCTTGCCGGCGCAGGTCTGCTGAGTTCCTACCGGGGTGCCAACGGCGGTTACCGCGTGACCCGGCCGGCAAGCCGGATCAGCGTAGCCGAGATCATCGCCGCGATCGAAGGGCCGATTGCCATGACGCAATGCAGCGTTGAGGTGGGCCTGTGTCACCAGGAAGACAATTGCCACCTGCGCAGTAACTGGCAGCGCATCAGCGTGGCGGTATCGCGGGCGCTGGAAGATGTCAGCCTGGCGGAAATGTCAGTACCGCTGAGAAAAACCTCAGGCATGCTGCGCATCGCCACTTTGAACGCCTGATGGAGGAGTATGCGGTGAACAGCGAAGGTTCCAGCGTAAATGAATCCGCCGTGGATCAGTTCGTGCAAAGAAAATACCGCCACGGCTTCGTCACCGACATTGAATCCGACACGGTGCCGCCGGGTCTGAACGAAGACGTGGTGCGCTGGATTTCCGCGCGCAAGCGAGAGCCCGAGTGGCTGCTTGAGTGGCGGCTGAAAGCTTATCGGCAGTGGCTGAAAATGCCGCAGCCGCACTGGGCGCATTTGCATATTGCGCCGATTGATTTCCAGGCCATATCCTATTTTTCCGCGCCCAAGTCCGACCAGGACCGTCCGCAAAGCCTGGCCGATGTCGACCCCAAATTGCTGGAGACTTATGACCGGCTCGGCGTACCCTTGCATGAGCGGGCCCGGCTCGCGGGTGTTGCCGTGGATGCCGTATTCGACTCGGTCTCGGTGGGCACGACCTTTCGCGCCGAACTGAAAAAAGCCGGTGTCATTTTTTGCTCTTTCTCGGAAGCGGCCAGGGAACACCCGGATCTGGTGCGCCAATACCTTGGATCGGTAGTGCCGAGCCGGGACAACTTCTTTGCCGCACTCAATTCGGCCGTGTTCTCGGACGGCAGTTTTGTGTTCATCCCCAGAGGTGTGCGCTGCCCGATGGAGTTGTCCACTTATTTTCGCATCAATGCCGCCGAGACCGGGCAGTTTGAGCGCACGCTGATCGTGGCTGAAGAAGGCAGTCAGGTCAGCTATCTCGAAGGCTGCACCGCGCCGATGCGCGACGAAAATCAATTGCATGCAGCGGTGGTGGAATTGGTCGCGCTGGCCGACGCCAATATCAAGTACTCCACGGTACAGAACTGGTACCCGGGAGACGAGAATGGCCTTGGCGGCATTTATAACTTTGTCACCAAGCGCGGCGACTGCCGGGGCGACCGCGCCAAAATTTCATGGACCCAGGTGGAAACTGGCTCGGCCATTACCTGGAAATATCCTTCCTGCATTCTGCGCGGCGATCATTCCGTTGGCGAGTTCTACTCGGTAGCCCTGACCAATAATTGCCAGCAAGCCGATACCGGCACCAAGATGATCCACCTGGGCCGTAATACACGCAGCAAGATTATTTCCAAGGGAATTTCGGCCGGCAAAGGTCAGAATGCCTACCGCGGCCTGGTGCATATTGCCCGCAAGGCCGATAACGCCAGGAATTTCACCCAGTGTGACTCCATGCTGATTGGCAAGGCTTGCGGTGCGCATACGTTTCCCTACATCGAAGTCGGCAATGCGACAGCCAGGGTCGAGCATGAAGCCAGCACCTCACGTATCGGCGAAGACCAGTTGTTCTATTGCCTGCAGCGCGGTATTGCCGAAGAAGACGCCGTTTCCATGATCGTTGACGGTTTTTGCAAGCAGGTGTTCAGGGAGTTGCCAATGGAATTCGCGGTTGAGGCCAAGGCTCTGCTTGAGGTTAGTCTGGAAGGTGCGGTGGGATAAACCGCTCATCGCGACCATGATATTTAAAAGGAACGTTCAGAATATGTTGCAAGTCAAAAATCTCCACGTCAGCGTCGACGGCAAGCCCATCCTCAAAGGCGTGAACCTGGAGGTCAACGCCGGTGAAGTCCATGCCATCATGGGACCCAATGGCTCGGGCAAGAGCACCCTGGGACATGTGATCGCCGGTCGCGAAGGCTACGAGGTCACCGCAGGGGACATCCTGTACCGTGGTAAAAGCCTGCTCGGACTGGCGCCCGAACAACGCGCCTGCGAGGGGATTTTTCTCGCTTTCCAGTATCCGGTCGAGATTCCAGGCGTTAACAATACCTACTTCCTGCGTGCAGCACTCAACGCCCAACGCAAGTACCGCGGCCAGCCCGAGCTGGATTCGATGGAGTTTCTGCGCCTGGTGCGGGAAAAGCTGGAAATCCTGCACATCAGCGATGATTTGTTGCACCGCGCGGTGAACGAGGGATTTTCCGGCGGCGAGAAAAAGCGCAATGAGATTTTTCAGATGGCCGTTCTGGAACCGTCGCTGGCGGTACTGGATGAAACGGATTCCGGTCTGGATATCGACGCTTTACGCCTGGTGGCCGACAGTGTCAACCGTCTGCGCAGCCCCGAGCGGGCGATGATTGTCGTAACCCACTACCAGCGCCTGCTGGAGCACATCATTCCGGACCGGGTTCACGTGCTGGCCGACGGCAGAATCGCTGCCAGTGGCGATGCGGATCTGGCCATCAAACTGGAAGATCAAGGCTATGCCTGGCTGGAACAGGGCGGCATTGTCGAGTTGAATAAAGTTGCCGGGTCCCATGGCGAGCGGCGGGCGGGCGCCTGAAAGGCTGGTGTTGAAATGAATGTTCCCGCCATCGCCAAAGCAGCGAACCTGGCAGAAAACTGGGCCGAGTCCTTGCGCGCCGGGGAACTGGAGCATGGACCCTTATGGCTGCAGACGCTGCGCTGCGCAGCCGCCGGCGAATTCCGTTTGCACGGCTTGCCGGGGAACAAGGACGAAGCGTGGAAATACACTTCGCTGCGCCGGCTTGAGGTCCTGAACCCGGCACTCGGCGTCACCGGGCCTGGTGCGGACGCAGCCGAGTGGACACCCCTGCTGCCGGTGGCCGGCGGCTTTGGCTTTCGCTTTGTAGACGGACACTTGCAGTGGCTGCAAAAGGAGGCGCCGCAAGGCGTTTCCATGTTGTCACTGCATGACCTGCTGTCTGCTGCCGGACAGGACCAGCTGAATCATCTGCGCCCGCTGCTCGAAGCCGTCGATGTCGGCGGGCGAACCCATGCATTCGAAGCGTTGAATACGGCGCTTCTGCGTGACGGCGTGATCATCCATGTGGCCGGCGGTGTCGATGCCGGACTGTGCCTGGCGCAGTGGGGCCTGGGTGCTTGCACGGTTTCCCGGCTGGACAACTTCCGTCTCATCATCATTCTGGAACAAGGCGCCAGGCTGCAACTGCTCGAGCAATTCCAGGATGCCGGGCAACCGGCGGATAAACCAGGGAATGAACCGCAAAAAAATGCCGGTCAGGCCCTGAACCTGATGCTGCAGGCGCAACTGGCCGCCGGCTCTGTGCTGCAGCACGTGCGGCTGCAGAGCGCCGCTTCCACGAGCATCCTGTTGACCTTCAGCGACGTGCACCAGGCCGCGCGCAGTTCCTATACCTGCACGGGTTTCGATGTCGGTGGTGGCCTGGTGCGGCATGGTATCAACTGCCGGCTGGCCGGTGATGGCGCCCATGCCGAGATCAATGGCGCCTTCGTGCTGGATCATGATCGGCATGTCGACCATCATATCTGTATCGATCACCTGGCTCCATCCTGCAGCAGCGAACAATTCTTCCGTGGTGTACTGGGCGGCAGCAGCCGGGGCGTATTCAATGGCAAGGCAGTGATCCGGCGCGGAGCGGATGGCTCCCGCGTGCGGCAGTCGAGTGCCAATCTGTTGTTGTCCGATCTGGCGGAAATCGATACCAAGCCGGAACTGGAAATATACGCGGATGAAGTCGAGGCCAGTCACGGCGCAACGGTCGGATCGCTGGACGAGCAGGCGGTGTTTTATCTGCGCAGCCGCGGCCTTGGCGATACCGCGGCGCGGCGTATGCTGACTGTGGCTTTTTGCCGCGCTGTCACCGCCCGCTTGCCGGATGCCGGCATGGCCGAACAGATAGCGGCTGTGCTTGAAGCCTCCATGCCAAAGCTGGGTTGAACAGGAGGGATGATGGTTACCAACACGAACGCTGCAATCGCTAACAAAGTGCCGGCGCTGGATGTCGCGCGCGTTCGGCAGGACTTTCCCATCCTGTCGCGGCAGGTCCACGGCAAACCGCTGGTGTATTTTGATACCGCTGCCTCGGCGCAACGGCCTCTGGCCGTCATCGAGGCCACGGACCGTTTCTATCGAATGCACAACGCCAACGTGCATCGTGGCGTGCACACCCTCAGCCAGGAAGCCACGGACGAGTATGAAGCCGGCCGTCAGGCGCTGGTCGAATTCATCCACGCCGCGTCCGCGCGTGAGGTCATTTTTACCCGCGGCACGACCGAATCCATCAACCTGGTGGCGCAAAGTTTTCTGCGCCCGCGCGTGGGTCCGGGAGATGAAATCGTGATCACGCACATGGAGCATCATTCCAACATCGTGCCGTGGCAGATGGTGTGCGGGCAAACCGGGGCGAAACTGCGCATAGCACCGATAAACCAGAGGGGTGAATTACTGCTGGATGAACTGGAGAGCATGCTGACGGAGCGCGTCAAGCTGCTGAGCGTGGCCCACGTATCCAATGCGCTGGGCACCATCAATCCGGTGAAAACCATCTGTGCCATGGCCAGGGCTCACGGCATACCGGTACTGGTCGATGGCGCCCAGGCCATGCCGCACGCCAGCGTGGACGTGCAGGCACTGGCTTGTGACTTCTATTGCCTGTCGGGACACAAAATGTATGGCCCCACCGGTATCGGCGCCTTGTGGGCGCGCGAACGGATACTTGAGGACATGCCTCCGTGGCAGGGCGGCGGTGAAATGATCCGTACCGTAACCTTCGAAAAAACCGAATACAATGACTTGCCGGCCAAATTCGAGGCTGGCACGCCCAATATTGCCGGCAGTGTGGGCCTCGGCGCTGCAGTCCGCTACCTGCAGGGGCTGGGAATGGATGCGATTGCCGCACATGAATCCGCGGTTCTTGCCTACGCGACGCGGCAACTGGAAGCGGTAGAAGGCCTCAGGATTATTGGTAGGGCCGAAGAAAAAGCCGGGGTCATCAGCTTTACGCTCGAAGGTGTCCATCCACATGACCTTGGCACCATCATCGATCATTTTGGCGTGGCCATTCGCACCGGGCATCATTGTGCCATGCCGGTGATGCAGTATTTCAACGTGCCCGCGACAGCGCGGGTGTCGCTCGGTCTGTACAACACCATGGAAGAAGTGGACGTACTGGTTGATGCGCTCGGCCGCGCGCGTGCGATGTTGCGCTGAGGGCCCGCCGGAAGAGATGCTGCCAGCTGCATGACGGAATCCTGACCGATGCATGCCGAAACACCTTTTTCGCAGGCAACGAAAGCCTACCGCCTGCAGGACTTTGATGTCGCGTTGCAAGCCTGTGAAACCCTGTTGGCGCAGCAGCTCGCGGCAGCGGCTCTGCCCGCGATACTGAATCTGAAAGCGCTCAGCCTGGCCGGCAAGGGACTTATGTTTGCCGCGTTCGATTGCCTTGAGCGCGCCATTCAAATACAACCCGGCGATGCGCTGCTGAGGCATCACACTGCGCGCATTCTGCTTGAGCTGGGGCGCTTCGATGCGGCACGACATGAGGCCGAACGGGCTTGTCAGCTGGCACCCCGGCACAGCGGGTACCGCTACCACCTGGCCGTTGTCTGCCTGCTGCAAGGCGACTCCCGCATGGCACAGGAAGTTGCGCAGCAGTGTGTCAGCGAAGATGCCACCCTGTTTGAAGCCTGGATACTGCTCAGTGAACTGGCAGCGGAACGTGGCGAACCTGCACAAGCCGCCGCCTGTCTGCGGGAAATTTTACGGCAGGACGCCGGGCATGCAGCCGCCTGGGCTTTGCTCGCCGCAATGGGCGGCGATGCCGGGACGGACCGTGCGGCGCAGCGCGCACTGGAAGAGATCAGGACCAGCGCCAGGGATGATGAAAGCGCTGCAACCGCGGGGTTTGCACTGGCGGATATGGCGCGCCGCTGTGGCGACCATGCGGCCGCGTTCGCGCTGTACCGGCAGGCCAACGAATATCTGGCGGCGGCCCATCCTTTCGCCATGGACGACTGGGAATTATCGTTGGATAAAACCGTTTCGGCTTCGCGTGCATGGCTGGAGTCCAGCCATTCTGCGGCCGCAGGCGCAGACACGAATGGTGGGGAAAGACTGGTTTTTATCGTCGGTATGCCGCGTTCAGGGACTTCCCTGTGTGAACAGATCATCTGCTCGCATCCCGGGGTCACGGGCGGGGGCGAAATGGCGACGATGGAATATATCGCCAACACGCTTGGCTACGAGAATATCGATCCGTTCAATTCGGAATCAGAGCCGGAATGGCTGCAGCGCATGCGTGGCGCCTACCTCGACTCTTTGCCCGCGGGATCGGCGGCGTATGAGAGGATCAGCGACAAGACTCCGCGGAATTTCGAACGTCTCGGCCTGATATTGCGGCTTTTCCCCGCTGCCAGGGTGTTGTGGTGTGTGCGTCATCCCCTGGATACCATCATCTCCTGCTTCTTCCAGGATTTCCGCTCGGGGCAGAGATTCAGCTACCGCTTGGACTATGCCGCGCGGATGTATGCCGGGCACGTCCGCGCAATGCGGCACTGGATGCGGTATTTCGCCGATTCGATCACTGTCATCGACTACGCTGAATTGGTGCAGAATCCCGCGGCGACGGCCCGGCAAATGGCGGCGTTTATCGGGCTGGACTTCAATCCGGCGATGCTGCAGCCGCATCTGAACCCGCGACCCGTTCGAACTGCCAGTTCGCTGCAGGTCAAGCAAGCGATTTATACGACTTCGCTGAACAACTGGCGTCACTACCGGCGGGAACTGGCCGCGGCAAGCGCCATGCTGCAGCAGCAGGGTCTGCTCGATGAGCAATGGCGCAGCACGGTGCTTTCCGGCGTGGAGACGGTTGGCTGATCCTGGCCTGAAAATTAGCCGACAGCCAACTCGATCTTGGTCACGTGCTGGAAGCCGCGCGGCAACTTACGTCCGCGCAGGGCCCGGTTTGCGCGGAAGTGGTCGATGTCCTTTGCCGCCATGCGCAGGTAGCGTTGGCCCGCCCACACCAGGATTTCGTCTTTTTCGCTGATGACGATCAGGCCGATGACACGTTCATCGCCGCTCTTCAGACGTTTCAACGGCACATTGATCAGCTTGTTGCCTTTGCCCTTGGCCAGTTCCGGAACCTCTGCCAGCGGAAACGCCAGCATATAGCCATCGGAGCTGACACATACGATGGTGCTGGATGTCTGTGTATCGATAACGGCCGGTGTCAGTGGCACGGCGCCGGCTGGCAGGGAAATCACGGCCTTGCCAGCGCGCATGCGGCTGTGCAGGTTTTCCAGTGCCGTAATGAAACCATAGCCGAAGGAACTGGCCAGCAGAATCTTCTGCTGTCCGTCGCCGCTCAGGCAGTACAGGAATGAAGCGCCATCCGGTGGACTGAACTTGCTGCTCAGGGGCTCACCCAGGCCGCGCGCCGAAGGCAGGGCATGCGCCGGCAAGGCATAGGCTCGTCCCGCCGCGTCGAGGAATACCGCCTGCTCATTGCTGCGGCCACGCGCGCTGTGCTGGAATTCGTCGCCGGCGCGATAACTGAGTGTCGCCGGGTCAATTTCATGTCCCTTGGCAAGTCGTACCCAACCGGATTTTGACAGGACGATGGTCACGGGTTCAGACGGCACCAGGTCTTCCTGCTTGAGTGCCTGTGCGGCTTCGCGCGCAACCAGGATGGAGCGGCGGTCATCACCAAAGGCCTGGCTGTCATCCGCCAACTCTTTCTTGATCAGCGTCTTCAGACGGGTTTTGGAGCCCAGGGTGGTCTGCAGTGACTCACGCTCGCTTTCCAGCATGTCCTGTTCGCCCCGTATCTTCATTTCTTCCAGTCTGGCCAGGTGCCGCAGCTTCAGTTCGAGGATGGCTTCAGCCTGGGTGCCGCTGAGGCCGAAGCGCTCCATCAATACCGGCTTGGGCTCATCTTCGCCGCGGATGATGCGAATGACTTCATCGATGTTGAGGTAGGCGATCATCAGACCGCTCAAAACGTGCAAGCGGTCCACCACCTGGTCCAGGCGGTGCTGCAGACGCCGCACCACGGTATCCATGCGGAAAGCCAGCCACTCCTTGAGCAAACCCCTGAGATTCATGACCTGCGGTTTGCCATTGACGCCGATGATGTTCAAATTGACGCGGTAGTTGCGTTCCAGGTCAGTGGTGGCAAAAAGGTGGTTCATCAATTGTTCGAGGTCCACCCGATTCGAGCGCGGCACGATGACCAGGCGTGTCGGGTCTTCGTGATCGGACTCATCGCGCAGGTCTTCGACCATGGGTAATTTCCTGGCCTGCATTTGCGCCGCGATCTGCTCCAGCACTTTGGCCGGAGAAACCTGGTGTGGTAAGGCGGTGATGACGATTTCACCGTTTTCTTTTTCCCACACGGCCCGCATGCGCACGGAGCCGTTGCCTGTTTCATACATTTTGCGCAGTTCTTCCGCCGGAGTGATGATCTCCGCATCGGTTGGATAATCCGGGCCCTTGATGTGCGTGCAAAGATCGGCGACGCTGGCCTTGGGATCTTCCAGCAGGTGGATGCACGCGCTGACCACTTCGCGCAGGTTATGTGACGGGATGTCGGTAGACATGCCGACGGCAATACCGGTGCTGCCGTTGAGCAATACGTTGGGCAGCCGGGACGGCAGCAAGGTGGGTTCTTTCAGGGTACCATCAAAATTTGGCGCCCAATCAACCGTGCCCATGCCCAGTTCCGCCAGCAGCGTGCGGGCGTAGGCGGTGAGCCGCGATTCGGTGTAACGCATGGCAGCGAAAGACTTGGGGTCATCGGGCGAACCAAAGTTTCCCTGGCCGTCAACCAGCGGATAGCGCAAGCTGAAGGCTTGCGCCATCAGCACCATGGCCTCATAGCAGGCCGAGTCGCCGTGGGGGTGGAACTTGCCGATGACATCGCCAATCGTACGGGCGGATTTTTTGTGCTTGGATCCGGCGCTCAGCCCCAACTCGCTCATCGCATAAACAATCCGTCGTTGTACCGGTTTGAGACCGTCGCTGATATGCGGCAAGGCACGGTCGAGAACGACGTACATCGAATAGTCCAGGTAGGCTTTTTCGGCGTAATCCTTGAGTGGAATTTTTTCGTGGTCAGGAAAGGATTGGGTGATGGCGGTCATGAACTTGATTACCTGGTGATTACCGTTTAAGGAAGCTCTGAATAATTCATCCTTGAATTATCAGAGCACGCCAAACAAAAAATGTGATTTTTGTTTGGCTCTCATTTTCAATGGCTTATAGCTATTGAAAATGTTGGCACATCCCTGTGCCAAGGAAACTCTGAATAAACCAGAGTTTCCTTAATGGCCTCTGGTTTGCCGAATTTCACACCGTCGCCAGATTGCCCTTGTCCTCCAGCCAGGCCTTGCGGTCGGAGGCGCGTTTCTTGGCCAGCAACATGTCCATCAACTGGTCGGTCGAGACCGTATTCTCCACGGTCAACTGGACCAGGCGTCGCGTGTCCGGATTGACCGTGCTTTCCCGCAGTTGCATGGGGTTCATTTCACCCAGGCCCTTGAAGCGGGTTTCGGCCACCTTGCCTTTCTTTTTTTCCGCGGCGATGCGTTCATGGATGCCCTTGCGTTCTTCATCATCCAGCGCATAAAACGTCTCTTTGCCTACATCGATGCGGTACAGCGGCGGCATTGCCACGAAAATGTGACCGCTCTCGACCAGGGCGGTAAAGTGTTTCAGGAACAGGGCCGTCAGCAAGGTTGCGATATGCAGTCCGTCTGAATCCGCATCCGCCAGGATGATGACTTTGCCGTAGCGCAAGCCGGCAATCTGGTTGGTGCCGGGGTCGACACCGATGGCCACCGAAATATCGTGCACTTCCTGGTTGGCCAGCACCGCTTCGGAATCCACCTCCCAGGTATTCAAAATCTTGCCACGCAGCGGCAGGATGGCCTGGAACTCACGATTCCGCGCCTGCTTGGCCGAGCCGCCGGCGGAATCGCCTTCCACCAGAAACAATTCCGTCATCGCCAGGTCCTGTGAGGTGCAATCCGCCAGCTTTCCGGGCAGTGCCGGCCCCTGCGTTATTTTCTTGCGCACCACTTTACGCGCGGTTTTCATTCGGTTTTGCGCATTGGCGATGGCCAGTTGCGCGATCGCCTCACCGTCGGCCACGTTCTGGTTCAGCCACAGGCTGAAGGCATCCTTGATGATGCCGGAAACAAATGCGGCACAGGACCGGGATGACAGCCGTTCCTTGGTCTGACCGCTGAATTGCGGATCAGCCAGTTTCACCGACAGGATAAAGCCGATTTTCTCCCAGATATCTTCCGGCGACAGGCGGATGCCGCGCGGCAAAAGACTATGCAGTTCACAAAACTCCCGCAGCGCCTCGACCAGGCCGGTGCGCAGCCCGTTGATATGGGTTCCGCCCTGGGTGGTGGGAATCAGGTTGACATAGCCTTCCTGCAGCGCACCGCCATCGGGCAGCCAGCACAATGCCCAGGCGGCCTCGGAGTCGGTCCCTTTCATGCTGCCGGTGAATGGCTCGGCCGGCAGGCAGGTTTCCCCCACCAGCTCGGATTTGAAGTAGTCGGCCAATCCATCCTGGTAACACCATTCTTCTTTCTCGCCGGTTTTGTCGATCTTCAGACTGACCAGCAGCCCCGGGCAAAGGACTGCCTTGGCCCGCAGCAGATGGCGCAGGCGCGGGATCGAAAAACCGGGGGAATCGAAATATTGCGCAGCGGGCCAGAAGCGCAGGCGGGTGCCGGTATTGCGCTGACCCACCGTGCCCACGACTTCGAGATCGCTGGTCTTCTCACCATGGCTGAACGCCATGTGATGCTCCTGGCCTTCGCGCTTGATCCAGACTTCCAGCCGCTGTGAAAGGGCGTTGACCACGGAAACGCCTACACCGTGCAGGCCGCCGCTGAACTGGTAGTTCTTGTCGGAGAATTTGCCGCCGGCATGCAGCCGCGTCAGGATCAGCTCCACGCCGGGAATGCCCTGTTCGGGGTGAATATCGACCGGCATGCCGCGGCCGTCGTCAGCCACTTCCACTGAGCCATCGTCAAACACGATGACCGCAATCTGGCGGGCGTAACCCACCAGCGCCTCGTCGATACTGTTGTCGATGACCTCCATGGCCAGGTGGTTCGGCCGCGTGGTGTCGGTATACATCCCGGGGCGGCGTTTGACCGGTTCGAGTCCGGTGAGGACTTCGATATCACTGGCCTGGTATTGACTGCTCATGGAACTCCGTTGAATGGGGGGCGAGCCCGGCGGGCGTCGCGCGGATCATGCCCGATGTGTAAAGCCTTCGCAACCATGAGGAGGTTCCGTTACAATACTCTTCCAGAACTTGACTGATCTTCCTCCCACCCAACACAAGGTTCTGGCATGGTTTCTTTGGTTTTCGTTACTGGCGGCGTTGTTTCATCTCTTGGCAAGGGGCTGTCCTCGGCATCTCTTGCGGCGATTCTTGAGTCGCGCGGCTTGAAAGTAACGATGGTCAAGCTCGACCCCTATCTGAACGTGGACCCGGGAACCATGAGTCCCTTCCAGCACGGTGAAGTCTTCGTCACCGGGGACGGCGCCGAAACCGACCTGGATCTGGGCCATTACGAACGCTTCGTGCGCACCCGCATGGGGCAGCTCAACAACTGCACCACGGGGCGGATTTACAACAATGTCATTGCCAGGGAACGCAGAGGTGATTACCTGGGCGCGACGGTGCAGGTCATTCCGCACGTCACCGACGAGATCAAGGACTGGATCAAACAGGCCTCCGAGGGTTATGACGTTACGCTGGTGGAAATCGGCGGTACCGTGGGTGACATCGAATCCTTGCCTTTCCTGGAAGCCATCCGTCAGCTGGGCGTCGAATACGGCCGCAACGCAATGTTTATTCATCTCACTCTGGTGCCTTTCCTCAAGGCCGCGAACGAGATCAAGACCAAGCCCACCCAGCACTCGGTCAAGGAATTACGTTCCATCGGCATCCAGCCGGATGTGTTGTTGTGCCGTTCCGAGATCGAGTTAAGCGAGGCAGAGCGCGCCAAAATAGCTCTTTTTACCAATGTCCCGACCAGGGCGGTCATCACTGCCCTCGATGCCGACAATATCTACCGCATTCCCCTCATGCTGCACGAGCAGGGCCTGGACGATATCGTGGTCGAGCGGCTCGGCCTCGACGCCGGTCCGGCCCGGCTGGATGACTGGCGTGAAGTGGTTGACCGCAGTCAGAATACCCGCCACCAGGTCACCGTGGCCATGGTGGGCAAATACGTCGAACATGCAGACGCCTACAAGTCATTGACCGAAGCCTTGTCGCATGGTGGGCTGCGCCAGCGTATCCGCGTCGATATCAAGCGTATTGAATCGGATGATCTGTCCGCCGGCGATGTGTCGTCTTTGGCGGATGTGGACGCGATCCTGGTTCCGGGCGGCTTCGGCGAGCGGGGTTTCGAGGGCAAGGTCAATGCCATCCGCTTTGCCAGGGAAAATGGCATTCCCTATCTTGGCATCTGTTATGGAATGCAAGCTGCGGTGGTGGAATTCGCCCGTAATGTGTGTGGATTGAAGGATGCCAATACCACGGAAATTGATCCGCAAACACACCATCCGGTCATCGGCATGATCACGGAATGGCGTGACCTGTCGGGCAAACTGGAAACCCGCACTGCCGATTCGGACCTGGGGGGAACCATGCGTCTCGGCGCTCAGAAGTGCCGCCTGCGCGCAGGTTCCCTGGCAAGAAACCTGTATGGCCAGGACATCATCACCGAGCGCCACAGGCATCGTTATGAGTTCAACAACCACTACCGTGACCTGATGCAGAAAAATGGCATGCTGCTGTCCGGTTTTTCCATGGACGGGATGCTGGTGGAGATGATCGAATTGCCGGCGCATCCCTGGTTCCTCGGCTGTCAGTTTCACCCGGAATTCACTTCCAACCCGCGCGCCGGGCATCCGTTGTTTACCGGATTTATTGAAGCCGCGCTGCGTGCCCGGCAAGGCGTACTACCCGCCAACGTGGCCAGTCTGTGAATCTGGGTGCTTTCGAGGTTGGCCCGGATCTGCCGTTTTTTCTCATCGCCGGACCCTGTGTCATCGAATCCGAGCGACTGGCGCTGGAAACATCCGCGACACTGAAAGATATATGCCATCGTTTGGATATTCCGTTCATCTACAAATCTTCTTTTGACAAGGCCAATCGTTCTTCCGGCAAGAGTTTCCGGGGCCCCGGCATGGAAGAAGGCTTGCGCATCCTGTCCGAGGTGCGGCGGCAGATCGGCGTTCCGGTGCTGACGGACGTGCACGAAGATACGGACATCGATGCCGTGGCCGAGGTGGTGGACGTGTTGCAAACCCCGGCTTTTCTGTGCCGCCAGACCAATTTCATTACGCGCGTGGCGCAGGCGGGCAAGCCGGTGAACATCAAGAAAGGGCAATTCCTCAGCCCCTGGGAAATGCACAACGTGGTCGCCAAGGCCAGGGCTACGGGTAACGAGCAGATCATGGTATGCGAGCGGGGGGTGTCGTTTGGTTACAATAACCTCGTGTCCGACATGCGCTCACTGGCCATCCTGCGCGCAACGGGTTGTCCGGTGGTGTTCGACGCCACCCATTCCGTGCAGTTGCCGGGTGGGCAGGGCACTTCATCCGGTGGTCAGCGGGAGTTCGTTCCGGTGCTGGCGCGCGCAGCGGTGGCGGTGGGTATAGCCGGCCTGTTTATCGAGACGCACCCGCAACCGGACAAAGCATTGAGCGATGGCCCCAACGCCTGGCCGTTGGGGCAGATCGAAGCCCTGCTGAGCACATTGAAGGCGCTGGATGCCATCAGCAAACATTCAGGCATATTGCGAGCCGGAGATAAATCCTGATCATGCGCATTTTGCTGGCCGTGTTGGTGCTGTTACTGCTCCTGCTGCAATACACGCTGTGGCTGGGCGAGGGCGGTTTTACCGATGTGCACCGCTTGCAACTGCGGGTAACCGAACAGCAACGGGAAAATGCCCGGCTGGAACAACGTAATCACCAGCTGGAAGCCGAGGTGCAGGACCTGCGGCAAGGTTACGATGCAATCGAGGAGCGCGCCCGCAGTGAGCTGGGTATGATCGGACAGGAAGAGGAGTTCTACCAGGTCGTTCCTGGTGTGGACGCAAAACCGGAAGAATCGGACGAACCGGAAGAATCGGAATAAGTACTGCCAGACCATGCTGCCGCGAATTCATGCTCTGATACCTGCCGCGGGACTGAGCGTCCGTTTTGGCGGCACTACCGTCAAGCAATACGCACACTTGTTGGGTAAGCCGGTGATTGCACACAGCATAGAGGCGGTGCGCCAGCATCAGGCCGTGGCCGCGGTGACGGTCGCACTGGCGCGGGATGACGGTATTTATGATGAACTCATTCGTCCCCACTATCCTGAAGTGCATACGACAACGGGTGGCGATAGCCGGGCGCAGACGGTGCTCAATGGCCTGCGCTACATACGCAGCCAGGATGCGGATTGCCAGTGGGTGCTGGTGCATGATGCCGCGCGACCCTGTCTGCCTTACGCCGATCTGGATGCATTGTTGCAGCAGGGTCTGGGCAATGAGCAGGGCGCGATACTGGCGGTTCCGGTCGCTGACACGCTCAAGCGCGAAACCGGGCAGGGGCGGATCGCCAGCACGGTGGATCGCGCCGGTCTGTGGGCGGCACAGACACCTCAACTGTTCCCGCTCAATGCGCTGCTGGAACACCTGCAGGAAGCGGTTAATTTTGGCCGGCCACCCACCGATTGTGCGGAGGCCATGGAACGCGCGGGTATGCACCCTTTGCTGGTGGCTGGTTGTTCCAGCAATATCAAGATCACCGGCGCCGAGGACCTGGCACTGGCGGAATTCATACTGAAACGTCGTAAAGACACGGAGTGGAGCCTGTGAGCATACGCATCGGTCAGGGTCTGGATGTCCATGCTTTCATGCCCGGAGATCACGTCATGTTGGGTGGTGTGCGTATTCCGCATCACCACGGTATCGCGGGCCACTCTGATGGTGACGTGGCGCTGCACGCCTTGTGCGATGCCTTGCTGGGAGCCCTGGCCCTGGGTGACATTGGCGTGCATTTTCCACCCGGCGACGATACCTGGCGTAATGCCGACAGCCTGGACCTGCTGGCCCGGGTGCACGCCATGCTGGAACAACGCGGCTGGCAGGTTGCCAACGTAGACCTTACCATTGCCTGTGAAGCCCCTCGCGTCGCGCCTCACGCAGAGCAGATGCGGCAGGCCATTGCCTCCGTACTTGCCATCGGCACTGCCGATGTCTCGGTCAAAGCGACCACCACGGAACAACTGGGTTTTTGCGGCCGCCGCGAGGGTATCGCGGCCATGGCAGTGGCCTTGATCCGCCGGTCTTGATTGGTTTGAGATGCATACCTATCGGCTCAAAGGCGCTTCCGCAAAAGTCGCACATCAGTCATTTGGACTGGGACCAAGGACTGTTATTGGCCGCGCAGCGGCTTGTGACTTGCGCATCGAAGACGAAAACGTCGCACCGCAGCACGCGGAAATCAGTCTGCAAGCCAACGGTGAACTGGTGCTCAGACAGCTTGATAAAGCCTTTGAAACCCGCGTGAATGGCGTCCCGGTTGACTGCATCAGTCTGGCCAGTGGCGACGAGATAAGGCTGGGCAGTTGTCGCTGGGTGCTGCAGGCGCCCGGACTGAGACCGCAGAAAGTGCTGACGGCGCACGCAGTGAGGGAAAAACACCATTATCTGCCCTGGCTTATCGTTGCGGCTTTGCTCGCTTTCGCTGTACTGGCCTGGCAACGGGCCTGGCTGCCGTAGCCGGGTGGTATTGCACCGCACACGGGAAAAATTGCGCCGGGGCATGCAGGATCTGTTGTTGTCGCCGCCGGACGATAATGGGAGCGTCACTCCATGCTGAAACAGGCAGTTGCCGCACTGGTGGCGGTGTTATTTGCCACCATGAACCTTTGTGCCGATCCTGACCCGGTCGACTGGAACGCCGTTGTCACCGCAGCGCGCGGTCAGACGGTTTACTGGCATGCATGGGGCGGCGATCCGCGCATTAATGACTTTATCGCCTGGGCCGGTGGGGAAATAAAATCGACCTACGGCGTTACTGTCAAACACGTCAAAATCGCCGACACCGCCGAGGCAGTCAGCAGGGTTCTGGGCGAAAAGACCGTTGGCAGGGATAGCGGCGGTGCGGTGGACCTGATCTGGATCAATGGCGAAAACTTCGCCGCGATGAAAGCGAACAAGCTGCTGTTCGGTCCGTGGGCAGAACAGATACCCAACTGGCAATATGTGGATCGCGTTGGCAACCCGGCGGTGAAGATGGATTTCACCGTTGCCACGGACGGCTTTGAAGCGCCCTGGGGCAAGGCCCAACTGGTTTTTTATTATGACAGCAAGCGATTGGCTGCTCCGCCCCGTACCATTCCGGCGTTGTTGCGCTGGGCGCGGGAAAATCCTGGCCGCTTCAGCTATCCGCAGCCACCTGATTTTCTCGGTACGACCTTTTTGAAACAGGCGCTGTATGAGTTGAGCGACGATCTTCCGGTATTGCTGCAGCCGCCGGAATTATCCGATTTTGACGCCGTCACGCGGCCGCTATGGTCATATCTCGATCAATTGACACCTTTACTCTGGCGTGCCGGAAAAGCCTATCCCCAGAACGGCTCCCGTCTGCGCCAACTCATGGCGGATGGAGAAATCGATCTTGCGCTGTCCTTCAACCCGGGGGAGGTCTCCGCAGCAGTGGCCAATTACGAGTTGGCCGCCACGGTGCGCAGCTATATCCTCGCCGGCGGTACCATCGGTAATACCAGCTTCGTGGCGATCCCGTACAACGCCAGTGCCAAGGCAGGGGCCATGGTACTGGCTAATTTTCTGCTGTCGGCACAAGCCCAGGCGCGCATGCAGGACCCGCTGGTCTGGGGCAGCTTTACGGTTCTGGACATCGCCAGGCTGCCGGGCCAGGAACGCGCCTGGTTTGAGCAACAGCTTCGAGGTACTGCCACCTTGACGCCGGAACAGCTGGGAACGCCCCTGCCGGAGCCACATCCCGACTGGATAACGCGTATGGAAGAACAATGGCAACGGAGGTATGGCATTGCCAGGTAAGAGCGTGACCGCCAGTTCCCGCTCCGGCTACAGCCTGCTGCACTGGGCGCCGCTGCTGACCCTGGTGGTTTTGCTCGGGCCAGTGGCGATGGGTCTGGCAGGGACTCTGGCCCCGGCGTTCGGCTGGATGCCGGCACTGGGCCGGGCAGAGTGGCAACTGGGTCCGTGGCGGGAACTGTTCGCCGAAGCGGGCATCGGCTATTCCATCCAGCTCAGCGTAACCACCGGATTGGCGGCGACCATTATCTCCCTGGGGCTGACGATTCTTATCTGCGCCGCCTGGCAAGGGACGCGCGTTTTCACCGGCATAGAAAGGGCGTTGGCGCCCCTGCTCTCGATACCACATGCCGCCGCCGCCTTTGGCCTCGCCTTCCTGATTACGCCGTCGGGCTGGATCATGCGCTGGTTGTCTCCCTGGGCAGGCGGGTGGGAATTCCCTCCCGATACGCTCATTGTGCATGACCCGCTCGGCCTCGCGATGATTTCCGGCATAGTCATCAAGGAAGTTCCTTTCCTGTTGCTGATGACGCTGGCTGCATTGGGCCAGGCCGATGCAAACCGTTCAAGAACCGTGGCACAAGTCCTTGGTTATGGCCGTGTTGCAGCCTGGGTCAAGGTGGTTCTGCCCAGAATCTATCCACAAATCCGCCTGCCGGTATATGCCGTGCTGGCCTACTCGATGTCTGTGGTGGATGTCGCCATGATCCTCGGGCCGACCACGCCCGCACCTCTGGCCGTCAGGATCATAAGCTGGATGAACGATCCGGACCTGGCGCTGCATTTTCAGGCGACGGCCGGCGCCATAGTTCAATTTCTCCTGGTCGTTGCGGCTTTGGGCATCTGGCGTTTCGCAGAATACATGGTGGCGTGCCTCGGCCGGCGCTGGATAGAGGCGGGTGCGCGTGGCCGTGGGGATGATGGCTGGCGGCTACTGGGACTGGGTGCGGCCGGCGTGATCACGCTGTCCGTTGCCCTGGGTCTGGCGGGACTCGCGCTGTGGTCCGTAGCAGGCCTGTGGGTGTTTCCTGAAGCGTTGCCGCAGAGCTTTTCCTTGCATACCTGGGAACGGTATGCCACGAGATTGGCCGAACCGGCGCTTACGACGGTGCTCATCGGCGTATCGATCGTGGTGTTGGCCGTCGTCCTGGTGGTGGCCTGCCTGGAGACGGAATACCGCCATGGCATCCGGCCGACGAGCAGAGGATTATGGCTGCTCTACCTGCCCTTACTGGTGCCGCAGGTTGGTTTTCTTCCGGGACTGCAAGTATTGTTCACGGCGGCAAACCTGGACGGCAGCCGCAGCGCGGTGGCGTTGTCCCACCTGGTTTTTGTTCTGCCCTACGTCTTCCTGGCCATCGCTGAACCATACCGGGCATGGGACACGCGCATTGCGACCGTCGCCACCGCCCTTGGCGCAGGCGCCAATCGCATTCTGTGGACGCTGCGTCTGCCCATGCTGCTGACGCCCATTCTGGTCGCAGCCGCGGTGGGTTTTGCCGTTTCGGTCGGCCAGTATCTGCCCACCCTGCTGATCGGTGCAGGGCGCGTTAACACACTGACCACAGAGGCTGTGGCGCTGGCCTCGGGCGGCGACAGGCGGGTGATCGGGATCTACGCCCTGGCACAAATGGCTTTGCCCTTTATTGCTTTCAGTCTTGCGATCAGCGTCCCGGCCTTCATTTACCGCCATCGCCGTGGCATGCGGGCCAACCCATGAGTACAGGCCTTCCGGGATTGCAGCTTGAAGCGCTTGAGATCATCAAGGACGGTCATGCCCTGGTTGCGCTCGATACGCACATTGCGCCGGGTGAAGTATTGACCGTGATGGGACCCTCCGGCTCAGGCAAGTCCACGTTGCTGGCGGTGATTGCCGGCACGGTCAACCCGGTCTTCCGCCGGTCCGGCCGGGTGCTGCTGGATGGGCGCGACCTGCTGGGCCTGCCGCCGCAGCAACGCCATGTGGGCATCCTGTTCCAGGATGACATCCTGTTCCCGCATCTGTCCGTCGGCGGCAACCTCGCCTTTGCGCTGCCGCCGAAGTTCAAGGGGCGGCAGCTACGCCGCAGCCGTGTCGAAGATGCCCTGCAGCAGGCGGGCCTGTCCGGTTTCGCCGGGCGCGATCCCGCTACCCTGTCCGGCGGTCAGCGGGCACGGGTTGCGCTCATGCGCATGTTGCTGGGCGAACCCTGCGTCCTGTTGCTGGATGAACCGTTCTCGAAACTCGATACCGGTCTGCGCACGCAATTTCGCAAGTTCGTCTTCGACAAGGCGGCCGACAAGCAGCTGCCGGTACTGATGGTCACGCACGATATCGAGGATGCGCGGGCCGCCGGCGGCCCGGTGCTCACGCCGCACGGCGAGCCCCTGGTATTGCCCCCCATGAACGCCATGGTTTCATGACAGCAATCGAAACGAATAACTCCTGCAGGGCAAAAGATGTCGCCGCACTTGTTTGGGAGTATTCTGATTGCAGGTACGGACCATGGTATCGTTCATTGTCTCTTCGCGGTAAACAACTGTTGTTGGCGGCAAGCGCAGTGGCGCTGGTGCTTGGCGGCTGTGCCCACACCGGCGGACAACGCGGTGACTGGGGCCACGGTGCCGACTTCACACCAGGTTGGGCGGCGATCAGCCGCGCGGCCCGCGAAGCCGCCACCGACCCCTATACCTGGATTCCGCTGGCGGGCGCCGCCACCTTGCAGATCGGCGATGCCGATGACGAGATTTCTGACTGGGCGCGGCGCGAACATCCCCTGTTCGGCTCCACCAGTGCCGCCAAGGACGCCAGCGACTGGCTGCGCCTGGCCACGCTGGGCAGTTATGCCGGCATCGGCCTGGGCGCACCGGGCAGCGAAGGGCAATGGTGGGCCGACAAGCGCGCCGGTTTCGCCGTGGGTGCCGGTACCCTGCTGGCCACGAAAGGCATTACCAGCGTCCTCAAAACGACCGTCGACCGTACCCGGCCCAATGGCCGCAACAACGACAGTTTTCCGTCCGGACATAGCAGTTTCTCAGCGGCCAGCGCGCGCCTGGGCAGCGATGCGCTGGACAGCTACGACCTCACCGCCGGCCAGCGTTTCGCCGCCAATGCCGGCCTCGTTTTCGCTGGTCACTGCTACCGGTTGGGCGCGCCTGGAGGCCGGCGAACACCGCCCCTCCGAAGTGCTGGTGGGCGCCGCGCTGGGCAATTTCCTCGCCGTGTTCAGCACCCACGCGTTTCTGCATCCGGCGTTCACAGGGGATGCCCGCCTGCAGGTCGCAACCCTGCCGGGCGGCGCCGTAGTAACGTTTTCCACACGCTTCTGAATGGGCGTGTTGCGGATTTTCCCACTCGTATTATTATCTTTCGACCAGGTAGGACACCGCGCCTGCGATCGTCAGAAACCTGGAGACGTCCCGGTGCGGAATGTCAATGCCGGTGACGTCGGTGATACCAACCAGCCAATTGAAGTAATCCATGGAGTCGAGGTCGATCTGCTCCTGGAGGTCGGCATGGTCGTCGAGCGCTGCGGGGTCAACCTCGGGCGCGATGTCCGCCAGCACATCAAAGATGGCTTTTCTCGCCTGTTCGGGGGTCACAGGAATTGCGGCTCCTGCAGCAGGCGGCCGAGCGTCCCGAGAAACAGCGCGCCGCGATGTCCATCCGTCACCCGGTGGTCCGCGGCGAGGGTGGCATGAACCATCGGATGAACCAGGACCGATCCGTTTACGGCGACCGGGGTCTCGGCCACCTTGCCATAACCGATGAGGGCGACCTGGGGAGGGATGATCACCGGGAAGACCGTTTCCACGCCCCGGTCACCGAGGTTGGTCACCGTGGCGGTCGGGTCGGAAACTTCGGAGCTGCGCAGTTTCCACGCGCGGGCGCGGTTCACCAGGTCGCGCAGGCGAGCCATCAGTGCGGCCAAATCAAGCATGTCCGCATCGTGGATGGCCGGCGCCACGAGGCCGCCTTCCCGCAACGACACAGCGACGCCGAGGTGGATGGATGAGGCTGGCCGGAACTCACCGTCGACCCACAGGCCGTTGAATTCGGAATGCTGGCGCAGTGCCAGCGCAGTGGCTTTCAGCAACAACGCCGCCGGCAGGATTCGCTCGGCCATGGAGCAGGCCTCGTTGCGCGCATCCAGCCAGCGCAGCGCTTCATCGAGATCGATGTGGCTCGCCAGGTAGTAGTGCGGGATCTCTCTCTTGGAGCGAGACATTGAGCGAATGATTGCCCGCCGCATCGCGGAGATCTTGTCTGGGGATGCCGCGGCGGGCCGTCCGGCGGTGATTTCGACGTCGCCTGCAGTGACCAATTCCCCGGGTCCGCCGGGCAGCACCGCGGCAAGTTCGACTCCGAGTCGTTCGGCGAGTGCGCGGGCGCGCGGCGAGGCCCTCACCCTTTCCTTCGCGTCTGGAACTGGTGCTTGAGGCTGCGGGTGCATGGTCGTGGCTATGGGTCGGAATGGTGCGTGGGCGGTTGGAAGGGACTGGCCCTCCGTGGCCGCAGGTTGGTCAACTTCCTCGCCCGGCTCTGCGACGGGCTCACCGGTTTCCCCTTCAGGCCTGATCCTGGCGAGAAGAGTTCCCACGCGCAGCCTGGCGGGCCCAGGTTCAAGCAGTAGTTCCTCGATCACCCCATCGTGCCAGCACTCGACCTCGATGATGCCTTTGTCCGTTTCCACCTCAGCGATGACCTGGCCGCGACGCACGTTGTCACCCGGCTTGACCAACCAGCTGACCAGCTGACCTTGATCCATGTCCGAGCCCAGCGATGGAAAAAGAAAGTCTATCATCGTCCGGTTAGCGCCATGGCTGCGGTCACGATGTCCGCTACCTGTGGTGTAGCGGCCAGTTCCAGGTGTTGCGCATAGGGGACAGGCACCTCCCTGGAGCAGACGCGCGCAATGGGCGCATCAAGTTCCCAGATCGCCTGCTCCGCAATCCGCGCTGCGATCTCGGCCGAAATCCCCACGCTGCGCCAGCCTTCGTCGACGATTACCACCCGGTGGGTGGCAGCAACACTGGCAATGATGGCCTCGGTGTCCAATGGACGCAGCATCCTCAGATCCAGTACCTGCGCCGAAATGCCCTGCCGGTCAAGTTTCTCCGCGGCGGACATGGCCTTTGACAAGCTGCCGCCATAGGTAATCAGGCTGACATCTGAACCCGGGCGCCTGACCTGAGCTCGTGCGAGATCAACCGGGCCGCCGCGTTCCGGGAGATTACCTTCCATGTTGTACAGACTGACGTGCTCAAAGATGATCACCGGATCCGGGTCCTGCAGAGCGGCGGGCAGCATCCAGCGAGCATCCTCAATAGTTGCCGGCGTGGCAACCTTCAAACCCGGTACGTGGGCATACCAGGCTTCCAGAGAGTGGGAGTGCTGTGCCGCCAATTGCCGGCCCGCGCCGGTCGCCATGCGGATCACCAGCGGCACGTTGAACTGACCGCCGGACATGTGCAGGTAGAGCGCTGCGGTGTTGACAATCTGGTCCAGAGCCAGCAGCGAGAAATTGACCGTCATCACTTCGACAATCGGGCGCATGCCACCGAGTGCAGCACCAATTCCCGCTCCGACGAATGCAGATTCGGACAAGGGTGTGTCCCGCACCCGCTCTGGTCCAAATTCATCCAGCATGCCCTTGGAGACGGCATAACAGCCACCGTAACGCCCTACGTCCTCGCCCATCAGGAATACCCGCTGATCCTGTCGCATGGCTTCGGACATCGCCTCGCGCACGGCTTCGCGGTAGGTGATCGTCCGCTCTGTGGCTGTGGGGCCGTTCACGAGCCGGCCTGCTCTGAATGCACGAATCGGGTCAATGTCTCGACTGGCTCCCACGTGCCGGCTTCGGCAAAGGCCACGGCCCGATCGACCTCTGCGGTCACGTCGGCTTCCATCGCGGCCCAGGCATCCTCGCCCAGAATGCCTTCGGCGGTAAGCTTTAGTCTGAAAACATCTACCGGGTCGCGTCTTTTCCATTCCTCGACTTCATTCCTGGAACGATACAACTCCGGATCGAACATCGAGTGCGCCCTGAAACGGTAAGTGCGGAATTCGAGGAAATGCGGGCCGCCTCCCGTTCTGACCGACTCAACGGCCTTGCGGGCGGCTGCTTCAACCGCGAGCACGTCCATGCCGTCCACGTCCCAAGCGGGCAACTCGTAACTCGCGGCCTTGAGGGTAAGGCGGGTCTGCGACTCCGACCGTTGCAGCGCCGTGCCCATCGCGTACAGGTTGTTTTCGCAGCAGAACAGAACCGGCAAGTTCCACAGGGCGGCCAGATTCATCGATTCGTGGAACTCGCCTTCCGCCACCGCGCCTTCCCCAAAGAACACTGCGGTCACCTGGTGCCGGCCCTGCATGTAATCGGCCAGCGCGAGCCCGACGGCCAGCGGCAGGCCGCCGCCAACGATCGCATTACCGCCGTAAAAACGAGTTGCTTTGTCAAAGAGGTGCATGGAGCCGCCTCGTCCGTGGCTGCACCCTTCCGCTTTGCCAAACATTTCCGCCATTATGGCACCGGGCGCTATGCCCCGGGACAGCGCGTGGCCGTGCTCGCGGTAGGTGGCAACCACTGCGTCCTCTGCTTGCAGGCTGGCCATCACGCCAACCGCTACGGCCTCTTCGCCGATGTAGAGGTGCAAAAAGCCGCGGATCTTCTCCGCCTGGTAGAGCTGGGCGCAGCGTTCCTCGAAGCGCCTGATGCGCAGCATCTGCTGTAACAGATCGAGCCGATGGGAATCGTCGCTCATTCGGAGTCCTGTCCTTCCAATGTGGAGAGGTCGCCTGCCGGCAGCCCCAGTTCCCGGGCTTTGAGCAATCGCCGCATGATCTTGCCCGAGCGGGTGTGTGGCAGGTCCTGCAGGTGCTCGATCTCCCGCGGCGCCACGGCAGCACCGAGCTTTACCCGGGTCCATGCCGTCAGGTCCCTGCGCAACTGCTCCGACCATGCATAACCTGGATTGAGCGACACGAAGGCCTTTACGATCTGGCCGGCGACTTCGTCCGGCTTGCCGATCACTCCTGCTTCGGCGACGGCTTCGTGCTCAATCAGGGCGGATTCGACCTCGAACGGGCCGATCAGGTGCCCGGCCGACTTGATCACGTCGTCACCACGGCCAACGAACCAGTAGTAGTCATCCTGGTCGCGCTCGGCCAGGTCACCGGTACGATACCACCCGCCTACGAAGCTCTGTCGATACTTCTCATCCATATCCAGGTAGCCGCGGAACATGGCCGGCCAGCCGGGCCGCAGTGCGAGTTCGCCCTCTGTCAGCGGTTGCGATTCCTGCTCTGCGCTGCCGTCGGAATTGAGCCGGATGCCGCCTTTTCCGTCGCGTCGCAGGATGGCGGCCTCGACGCCCGGCAACGGCCGGCCCATCGAGCCTGGGCGCACCGGCTCGCCAACATAGTTGGCAATCATGATTCCACCCGTTTCAGTCTGCCACCAGTTGTCGTGGATTGGGAGTCCCAAAACCCGTCTCCCCCAGATGACGGCTTCCGGGTTCAGTGGCTCGCCCACGCTGGCGATGAAGCGGAGCGAGGACAAATCGTACTGGGCGGCGGTTTTCCCGCCAGTCTGCATCAGCATTCGCACCGCGGTGGGCGCCGTATACCAGACACTGACCTTGTGCTCCTCAATGATTCGGTACCAGCGGTCAGCATCAAATTCGCCCTCGTCGACGATGGAGGTCACGCCGTGTGCCAGCGGGGCGATGATGCCGTAAGAGGTTCCGGTCACCCAGCCAGGGTCGGCAGTGCACCAGTAGATGTCCTCCGGGTGCAGGTCCAGCGCATACAGGGCGGAAACGTAATGATGCAGTACCGCGCCGTGGACGTGTACTGCGCCTTTCGGCACTCCGGTGGTGCCGCTGGTGAAATGCAACAGCGCCATGTCCTCCCGGTCCATCGGTTCGGATGGTGACGTGGGGTCGCCGGATTCGAGCAGCTCGTCGAAAGACAGTGTGCCTTCAACCGCGGGGCCGATGATGATGACATGCTGCAGGTCGGGCAGGCGTTCGCGAATTGGCACGACTTTTCGCTGATACAGGGACCCGGTCGTGAGCAAAACCTTACCCCTGCCCTGGGCCAGGCGCGTTTGCACCGGTTCCGGTCCAAAGGCTGAAAACAGCGGGGCAGCGACACAACCGTTCTTGAGTGCGCCCAGTGTGGCAGTGTAAAGCTCCGGCACGCGCGGCGACAGCGTGAACAAGCGGTCGCCCCTTCCAATGCCGAGCCGGCGCAGCCCGGAAGCGAACCGCGAACTTAGCTCAGCCAGTGCGGCATACGAGTAATCCCTGGTATTGCCCTTTCGGCCCAGCCAGCGGATCGCGTTGTGCTGGCCCCGTCCGGCGGCGACGTGACGATCGACGGCTTCGTGGGCCATGTTCCATTTATCGCCCTGCATGCCGCTCAGGAAGGACCGGGCATGGTCCCAGCTGAATCCGGCGCAGGTCTTTACATAGTCCTGGAGATTCGGCGCGAGGCGGAATGGTCCACTTTTTTCGATCGGGGGATACCAGCCTTTCATATGCGAATCCAGGCAAACCGCTCACAACCCATCTGGTTTTCAACCCTAGCAGACCCCAACAGCGGAAGTCACCTTGAACTTCCGAACCATTTGACTGAGATCAGCGGCCAGCTTGAAGAGCGCAAGGTCTTTCGGTACGGTAACTTCGGGTTGCTGGTGAAGTGGCTGAATTTGCCCCGGAGCAGGCCGGGCGCTCCGGCTCCGCCTTCACGCAATATATGGGTTATGGCCTGGCTGCCATGCCTCAGAACGAGGTCATCAATTCCACGCCCCAGACAGCCGGATCACTGACAAAGCCGGAGAAGTTGTTGAAATCGATGCCGCCATTGATGGAGCGCTGGTCGAACACATTGCGTCCGAATACGGCCATCTCGTATTTGCCGTTGGCGCCGACATAGCCCGCGCGAAAACCGACCTCGGTCAGATCTTTGCTGCTGAATTCCACACTGCGGTACAGGAAGAAATTGACCCGGCTGCGATAGGCCACGTCGCCGGCGAGGTACAGTTCACCCGCGCCACCCTGTAGCGGGATGCCGTAACGGGCGTTCATGTTGGCGATATGCCTGGGCGCCTGCGGCAGCGGGTTGCCGTCGATCCTGGCATTGCCGGTCAGGGGATTGATGGGATCGAGCACGGTGCAGGCAACGGCGCATACCGCTACCTCCAGATTGGGATCGTCGATTTCGGTGTGGTTATAACTGTAGCCGGCCGTGATTTCGAGACGTTCGAGCGGCTTCACGGTCGCGTCCAGTTCCAGTCCATGGCCCCTGACGGTATCGGCATTGAGCAATTGATTGAAATTGCCGGCGCCGCCGACGGCAGTCAGTTGCTGATCGTCCGTCTGGAAATAATAGGTGGAAGCATTGAAGCGGCCGCGGCCACCCCACAGCTCGGATTTGAAGCCGATCTCAAGGGAATCGATGGTTTCCGTATCCGCCACGGTAACGGCGTCACCGAAAACGATGCGGCCCTGTACGCTGGGGGCGCGGAAACTGCGCGCATAGCGGGCATACACACTGAAATCTTTGCTGAACGCATAGCGGCCACTGACATCACCGGAAACCACCGTATCGTCCAGATTGCGGGTGATGGGACCCAGCGGCGGCGCGCCGAATGGCCCGAGGATACGAGATGCGACAAAATCCCGATCCTCGCTCGACAGGCGTATGCCGGCATTGAAGGTCAGGCGGTCGTTCAGCGCCCACTCGGAAGAGGCAAACAGCGCCCAGGAGAAAGTCTCCTGGTCCTGCACTGCCAGGCCGTTGACAACACCGTCGGCGAGCGTATCGAAGCTGAGGTTTTCGATTTCGAGATTTTCGTAAAAAAGGAAACGTGCCGAGGGTGGTGGAAATCGTACTCAGGGGATTGAAGACGAAACGCAATTCCTCGGAAAGCTGGTCGTGGCCGGTGATATTGTCGGCGCTCTCGGCCGGGAACGGGATCGATCCACGGCCCACCGGAGGGGCGAAATCGGCGCCGAAACCACCGTCCACATCCCCGCGCGCGGTGATCTCGACGTGCTCGTAGGCGGTCACCGAGGTGAGGGTGCCTGCGGACAGGTCCCAGTCGATTTTCAGGCTCGCACCGATGTTGTCCACATCCAGGATTTGCGTGGCGTCCTGCCCGGTTTCGAACAGGTCAAAGTCATCCACCAGCCGGTCCGTCCCCGGTTCAATGATGTTGGCGCGGAACAGGCGCGAGCCACCGCTCAGCGAGCGGCCATGCACATTGAGCAAGGCTGAAACGCGTTCGCCGGGCTGGTAGAGAAGCTGGAATCGCCCGGCAAATTCCTCGAATTCTTCAAATCCTTCCTCGCCGCCGCTGAAGGTATTGTCGACAAAATCATCCCGCTTTTGATACAGCACTGATGCCCGGGCGCTGAGCACATTGTCGACCAGCGGCCCGCCGTAGGCGCCCTCGACGTCGATGGTATCGAAACGACCGAAGGAACCGCGCAGATAGCCTGAAGCTGTCTCCGACGGTTTTACCGACTCGAACTTGATCACCCCGGCCGGCGTATTGCGACCGAACAGTGTTCCCTGCGGCCCCCGCAGAATCTCGATTCGGTCCATGTCAAAGACCGGAAAGCCCTTGAGTATGGAATTTTCCAGCACGACCTCATCGTAAACCAGGGAAACCGGCTGGCTGGCATTGAGATCGAAATCCGTATTGCCCAGACCGCGAATATAAAAACGCGGAAAGGTGCGGCCGGACGATGACTCGGCATACAGGCTCGGCGATCGCGCCGCCAGGAACAGGATATCCCGGGCTGAGGACCTGAGCATGTCGAGTTCCCCGCCGCGCAGGACATCCATCGACAGCGACACTTCCTGCAAGGGTTGTTCGCGCTTCTGGGCGGTGACAATGATCTCTTCCAGTGCCGGACCCGTGGCTGGAGTCTGGGCGTTTGCGGCCAGGGATGTGAATACAAGAGCTGGCATGGCCATCACCAGCGGCGTCAGCAGGATGGCCCGCCAGGTCTTTGCAACAGCAGTGGTCATTTATTTTCCTTGTTGAACGTGCTTGCGGCAGTTGCGGCATATCAGCAAATGCAGGGAGACGCGCAGTCGCGTCCATTGCGGAAGATCATGATCCAGCGCATCGCCGAAGGCTCTGCTGGGCACCCTTTCATTAAATTCATGGCTGCGCAAGACAGCCGCGCGCCGGCCAAGGCGTTATTGCCGACGCGTTGTTGGGGTAATGCGTTCCGTTCAGTGGGCCTTTTTCTTGAACTTGTCCCAGAACGTCTTGTGCATCAGGTCGGTGAACTCGCCGGCATCGAGGAAAACGCCGTGCCCCTGCGGGCAGCTTTCATAAACGACGTGCGGTTGATCCGGGTCGGTCTGCTGTTCCATTTCGGTGCCGCATTGCGGGCAGCGAATGTCTCTGATTGCGTTGAATTCTTTACCGGTCTTTGCTTTACCTTCGTCCAGAATATAATCCGCCATCCAGGTTTCATTGCGCAGGAAAGCCAATTCCTCGGGTTGAAACCACAGGCCCTTGCAGCTGCTGCAACGGTCGATTTCCAGCTCTTTGAATGACGTGATTTCCATTTCGGCGAAGCATTTTGGACAGTTCATTTTCTTGGTTCCTGGTGTGTGGTTGCAGCGCTATTCTAGGATCAAAATCGGATTCATGCCAGCCGCAACTGGTAGCTCGGCATGTCCAGCGAAGTAATGAGACCGTGGTGGAGCAGCCAGTGCCTTGCGTCCTGCGCATCCTGTTCAAACCAGGCCTTGGCGCTGCCGAGCCGGAAAGAATAGCCCCAGGCATCCATGTCCCTGAACATGCGTTCCCGGCCGATACCGGGCAGGGTATCGGCCAACAGGATCTGCAGGTAACACACCGCGTTTTCCTCGTCGTAATCGCCACTGGCATCCGTATTCAGTACCCGGCGGCGCGTCGCATCCATGCAGATGTAATGGCAGGCCTCATGCAAGACCGAATGAATGGGCGTATCGCTTCGCGCCAGCAGGCGCCGCCCCACCAGGCCGGCTTCTTCATCGCCCCAGAACGAGCCCTCGATGGCAGCGCCATCCGGACCCATCTCCATCAGCAGGCCATACTGTTCCAATAGCACGGCCAGCGCGTTGTGCTCATAGGCTGAAAGGCGCAGAACTTCATCGGGATGTTGTTTCATGGTTTGGCGCCAAAAGCATAACGCATGGCTCGGGCTGGTTTAATATACTGTACTTGATGTCGGCAGCAAGGATTTCCTCAGGCGATCAATGTACTTCAAGACCTTATTGGCCGGTCACTTCAAGCCCATGGAGTTGTTGCGCTATGCGGGCCTGTTTACCTGGGGGTGCGCTTCCATACCGCTGCTGTTCATGTCGCTTATTTATGACACCCCGCTGGACACGGAGCGCTACGTCGGCTGGTGGGTGCTGCACCTGGTTTTCGGACTGACTTATTGGAACCAGGTACGCGAGCTACCCATTCGCTCACCGGTGTGGCATCGCTTGTCGATCGTTCTGGTTCTCACCGGCAGTGCCCTGGGGGTGAGCAGCATGGCGCAATCGGGGCTGGGCGGAATTCTATTGCTGATTATCGCCGGCCTGCTGCCCTGGCTGCTGGCCCTGGCGCCTGCAATGGCCTGGCTGGTGGGCCAGAACGTTCTTCTGGCGCTGACCCTGAGCACCATACCCAAAGTGAGTTTCGCCGATGCGGCCCTGACCGCAGGCTTGTTCCTGGGTATCTCCCTGTTCGCTTTCATGAGTTCGCTGGTGGCACTGCGGCAACATGCGGCGCGGGACGAACTGCGCAAGGTCAATTCGGAGCTGCGGGCTACGCAGGCCTTGCTGACCGAAAACACGCGAATTGCCGAGCGAGTGCGCATTGCGCGCGAGCTGCATGACCTGGTGGGGCACCATTTGACCGCCCTCACGCTCAATCTCGAAGTGGCCACCCACCTGGCAAACGGCAAGGCCCTTGAGCATGTGCAGCAGGCGCATTCCCTGGCCAGGCTGCTGCTGGCCGATGTGCGGGAAGTGGTCAGCGACATGCGTGAAGACGACAAGGTCGATCTGGCAGCGGCATTGCGCACGCTGGTCGAGGGTGTACCCGAGCCGCAGATTCATCTCGACCTGCCGGCTGAGCTGGCCATGACTGACCCCTTGCGCGCGCAGGTATTGCTGCGCTGCGCCCAGGAAATGATCACCAACAGCGTGCGGCATGCACAGGCGCGCAACCTTTGGATCCGCCTGCTGCTGGACGAGGACGGTGTTGCCATGACCGCGCGTGATGACGGCCGGGGTGTTGATGTAGTCGCGGCTGGCAATGGATTGCGTGGCATGGCTGAGCGGCTGCGTCAACTCGGTGGTGAACTTACGGTAGAATCCAGCCCGGGCGCAGGTTTCTCCCTGCATGCCTGGGTGCCTCTGGAGTCAGTGACATGATCAAGGTGATGCTGGTCGATGACCAGAACCTGGTGCGTAAAGGTGTGCGCAGCCTGCTCGAACTTTCCGCGGAAATTGTCGTGGTTGCAGAAGCCGCCGATGGCATGGAAGCAGTGCGCACGATTCCGCAAGTCAATCCGGACGTGGTGCTGCTGGACATGCGTATGCCGCATATGTCGGGGCTGGATGTGCTGCTGGCCCTGTCGGCAGCGGGTACGCTGCCGCCCACCATCATTCTCACCACGTTTGATGATGACGAACTGGTGCTGGCGGGCATCAGGGCGGGTGCGCGTGGTTACCTGCTCAAGGATGTGGCTCTGGCGGATCTGGTGAATGCGGTCAAAACCGTTGCCCAGGGCGGTTCGATGGTCAAGCCAGTGGTGACGCAGCGATTGCTGAAAGGTCTGGAAAATCTGAAAACCGATTTCTACAGCCTCGACCGGCCGGATCCATTGACCGAGCGGGAAACCGAAATTCTGCGCTTGATGGCGGGAGGTTACAGCAACAAGGAAATTGCGAATTCACTGGGCGTGGCCGAAGGCACGATCAAAAATCACGTGTCCAATATCCTGTCTAAAATGGGCGTGCGTGACCGCACCCGGGCAGTGCTGAAAGCCTTTGAACTCGGTCAGATCCGGTGACGCGTGAAAAATATATCCAGTACGCTGAAATTTTTGCCCGCTCTCGTGGTCAGTTAGGGGCAGAATGGGATCCACCAGGAAATCACACCAATAAACAAGGTAACAATTTATGAGTGAAGTCAGGATCGAGGCACATGCCCTGACCAAGCGTTATGGCAGTCTGACGGCGGTCAGGGATCTGAATTTCAGTATTGAATCGGGCGAGGTGCTCGGTTTTCTCGGCCCCAATGGAGCAGGAAAATCGACCACGATGAAGATGCTGACAGGCTTTCTGGCGCCTACATCGGGTACGGCCTCCATTAACGGGCACGACATTATCAGTGATTCACTGGCGGCCAGGCGCTGCATCGGTTACCTGCCGGAAGGCGCGCCTGCTTATGGCGAAATGACCGTGCGGCAATTCCTCGAGTTCATCGCCAGGGCACGGGGCTTTTGCGGCGGCGAAGTGGCGAAGTCCGCGGCTGCCGCCATGGAACGCCTCAACCTGCAGCGGGTGCCCGAGCAGCCGATCGAAACACTATCCAAGGGCTTCAGGCGCCGGGTGGGACTGGCCCAGGCCATTCTTCACAATCCCGATGTGCTGATTCTGGACGAGCCTACCGACGGTTTGGACCCGAACCAGAAACACGAAGTCAGGAGCCTCATTCGCGAGATGTCCGCGGCCAAGATCATAGTCATTTCCACCCACGTGCTGGAAGAAGTCCATGCCTTGTGTAACCGGGCCATGATCATTGCCGATGGCCGTTTGCTGGTGGATGATTCTCCGCAGGGCTTGCTGACTCGTTCGCGTTATCACAATGCCGTCACGATGGTGGTCGATCAGCCGGAACGGGTGGCCAGTGTCCTCAGTGAATTGCCCGAGGCGCGCAAGGTGGAAATCCGGGAAGGGGAGCTGACGGTATTTCCGCACGGCGGCGTTTCATTGTTCGAAGTGATTTCCGAGAAGGTCCGGCAACACCAATGGGTGGTGCATGAATTGCGTTTCGAAGCCGGCAGGCTGGACGAAGTATTTCGCCAGATTACCTGCGGGGAGGGTGCACGATGAGTCGCACCAGCACCCAGGTTTCCGCACGCGCTGCGATTGCCAATGTTGTCCGCCGGGAACTGTCCGGTTATTTTGCCACCCCGGTAGCCTGGGTATTTATCGTGATTTTTCTGGTCATGTCCGGTGTATTCACGTTTTACATTGGTTCTTTCTACGAGCGCGGCATGGCCGATCTGGAGCCTTTTTTCCAGTTCCACGCCTGGCTCTACCTGTTCCTGGTGCCGGCCATTTCCATGCGGCTTTGGGCCGAGGAAAGACGCTCGGGGTCGATCGAACTGCTGCTCACGCTGCCGCTCACAACCTGGCAGGCGGTTGTGGGCAAGTACCTGGCGGCATGGTTGTTTATCGGGCTCGCCCTGGCGCTGACCTTCCCTACCTGGCTGACGGTGAACTACCTCGGCGATCCTGATAACGGTACGATTGCGGCCGGGTATATTGGCAGCTGGTTGATGGCGGGTGGCTTTCTCGCCATTGGTTGCTGTCTTTCCGCCCTGACCCGAAACCAGGTGGTGGCATTCATTCTCAGCGTAGTGGTGTGTTTTGGTTTTCTGCTCAGTGGCCTGCCCATGGTGATGAACCTGTTCAGCGGCTGGGCGCCGCAGGGTGTGCTCGACATGATTGCCGACTTCAGTTTCCTGGCGCGTTTCGCCTCGATTTCCAAGGGGATTCTTGACCTGCGGGACATCGTTTATTTCGGCCTGGTCATCGTGTTCTGGCTGCTGGCGAATGCCGTCGTGCTGGAACTGCGGAAAGCAGAGTGAGGGCGCCGGTCATGCAGAAAAAATCACTTTATTTGTTTGCTTCCCTGGGCCTGCTGGTCATCCTGTTTGCTTCCCTGAGCGTCTTGTCCGGCCGCCTGTTGCGCGGCGTGCGCGTCGACCTTTCCGAAAACCATCTGCACACGCTCAGCACGGGAACGCGGCACATTGTTGAAGAATTGCAGGAACCGGTAAACCTGTATCTGTTCTTCTCCGAGGAAGCGAGCCGGGACCTGCCGCAGATCAGGAGCTATGCCAAGCGTGTGGATGAATTGCTGGATGAATTGGCCAACCGCAGCAATGGCAAGGTAAAGATTCATCGTGTGGATCCCGAGCCATTCTCCGAGAAAGAAGATGACGCGGCCCGCTTTGGATTGCAGGCGGTACCGGTTGATGCCAGCGGGGCAAGCCTGTATTTCGGCATTGCCGGTACCAATTCGCTGGATGACGTGCAGACCATGCCGTTCCTGCAACCGGCCAAAGAGAAGTTCCTCGAATATGACCTGGCAAAAATGATTTCTTCATTGGGTAATCCGCAGCGCAAGACCATAGGCCTGATATCGAGCCTGCCCATGGATGCCGGATTTGATCCGGCCAGCCAGAGCATGCGCGAACAATGGGTCGTTTACGAGCAGCTGAGTCAATTGTTCAAAATCGAGACCATTGATGCCAAGGCCGGCGCGCTGCCGGACGATCTGGATGTCCTGCTGCTGGTGCATCCGCGCGACCTGGATGACAACATGCTCTACCAGGTGGATCAATTCGTCCTGCGTGGCGGGCATCTGCTGGCGTTCATAGACCCACTGGCCGAGACCGACCGGGGCGATCCGGCAGACCCGATGGCGCAGATGCAGGCAGGCAGTTCGTCCACGCTGGGCCCCTTGTTCGCAGCCTGGGGTGTGCAATTCGACCCGCTGAAGGCGCTGGGAGATTTGCAGTATGGCATCGGCAATGGGCGTCAACGGCACATAGGCATCCTGTCGGTTCCGACCGCAGGCATGAACGCCGACGACGTCGTCAGCGCCGATCTCGGGGTGGTGAACTTTTCCTCCACCGGTTGGCTGCAAATCAAGGAAGGAGGTAGCAGCCATATCGACGTGCTGGTCGAGAGCAGCGACAACGCGGCGCCGATCGACACCTCGCGCCTGCGTTTCCTGGCGAATCCGGAGGATCTGCTCACCGGCTTCAATCCAACGGGAGATCGATATCCGCTGGCCGTACGGATCAGTGGCCAGGTCTCATCCGCCTACGAGCAGGCGCCGGAGGGAGCCGTTGCGGCTGAGCACCTGGCGCAGTCCGCAGAGCAAGGCATCAACGTGATCCTGTTTGCCGACACCGATGTGCTGAGCGATCGTTTGTGGTTACAAAAACAACCTTTCCTCGGCCAGAACCTGGTCAACGCTTTTGCCGACAATGGTAATATTGTGGTGAACGCAGTGGATAACCTGCTGGGCAATCGTGACCTGATCAGTATTCGTACCCGCGCCAGTTCGGTTCGTCCCTTTGAGCGCGTGAATGCTTTGCAATTAAAAGCCGAGCAGGAATATCGCGCCACCGAGGAACGGCTGCAGCAGGAACTGACGGACACCGAACACAAGCTGACCGAGTTGCAGGCCGCCCGTGCCGGAGACGATCTGCAGGTGTTGACCGAAGAACAGCAGTCGGAAGTGAAGCGTTTCATGGATCGAAAGCTGGAAATTCGTCGTGAGCTGCGGCAGGTGCAGCATGATCTGCAAGTCGATATCGACAGGCTCGGCACCCGTCTGAAACTGTTCAATATTGCACTGGTACCGCTGCTGGTCATCGTGGTCGCGGTGATCTACAGCCTGCGCCGGCGCAGGAAACTGTCCCGCCAGCTTGTCCAGGAGTGAAAGCATGAGCAAGAAACATTTTTCATGGCTGCTGGTGCTTACCGTCATCATTGCCGCCGTCATCTTTCTGATGCCTGGTAAAACCGGTCATGAAAGCGAGTTTGCAGTACGGCCGCTGATTGCGGGGCCGGAGACATGGGTAAACGATGTCAGCAAGGTGCGGATTGTCAAGGCCGGGAACCAGACGGTGGCCACGTTAAGCCGTGGGGAGCAGGGCTGGCGCGTCGAAGAAGCGCAATCCTATCCGCCGGACTGGGCCAGGTTGAAGGGCATGCTGGCGGCGCTGGCGCAGGCACAGGTCATTGAACCAAAAACCACCAATCCGGCCTATTTTGAACGGCTTGGTCTGATGGATGTGGCGGATGCCGCAAGCAGCGCCGTCATGGTGGTGATCGGCGAAGGTGATAAAGCGATCACGTTGTTGATAGGCCATGCCGCCCAGGGCAGGCAGGGACAATATGTCCGTTTCGTCGACAACGATCAGGCTTTGCTCATCGACCGGACTGTCGAGGTGGCAACCGAAACCCGGGATTGGCTGGATCGTTCCATTATCGACCTGAAAGAAGCCGAGGTGGTGGAGGTGACCATCACCCATGCGGATGGTGAGGAGGTCAGCGTACGCAAGAATTCGGCAGATGATCAGAACTTCACTTTGCAGGGCTTGCCCAAGGGCCGGGAAATCCAGTCCAGCTGGAGCGTGAATGCACTGGGCGCCAGTCTGTCTGAGCTGGTTCTCGACGAGGTGGTGGCTGACAGCCAGATCGACTGGTCCCAGGCCAACCATGTGCGCGTACTCACGGCAGACAGTCTCGAGATAGCTGCCGAGCTGGTGAAATCCGGCGAAAAAACCTGGCTGCGGTTGACCGCGGCAGCTTATGCGCCGGAACAAAAGGCGGAACCAAAAGTGACCCAGACAGACCAGAAGAAACAGGATGCGGAAACTGTGGAGGAATCGGCCACGGCAGAGCTCGGCAAGCGGGTGGAGTCCATCAATCGCCGTGTTGGCGGTTGGGCTTACGCCATTCCGGAATACAAGTCCGAGGTTATGAGCAAACGACTGGAAGATTTGCTCAAACCCCTGAAGAAAGACTGAATGTGCGGCTAGAAACCGGTAGCGAACCGTGAGCCGGCTACGCTACAGCCGACGCGCGGCCGTGGATCATCTGCGCAGCCAGTGCGCGCACCTGGCCAGCTTTATCCAGCAGCGCGGTCCCTTGAAGTTGCAGGTTGGCCGGGAACCCGACCTTTTTTCCGCGCTGTCCCAGGCGATCGTGTACCAGCAGCTTTCCGGCAAGGCGGCGGCAACGATTTACCGCCGCTTCAGCGATCTGTTTGACGCCGAGGCGCCGGACGCCGCGACTGCGAACACACTGACGCTGGCACAACTGCGGTCGGTCGGCTTGTCACAAAACAAGGCCCTGGCCATCCTCGACCTGGCAAAAAAGTCCCTGGATGGAAGCCTGGCGCCGATGCGCCGCATCGCCCGCATGAGCGACCTGGAAGTGATGGAGAATCTGGTCCAGGTACGCGGCATCGGTCCGTGGACCGCGCAGATGTTTTTGATTTTCAACCTGGGCCGTCCGGACATCATGCCGGCTGCCGACCTGGGGGTGCAAAAAGGCGTGCAGGCCATCTATCGCATGAAAAAGCTGCCACAACCTGAACTGGTCTTGCGCCGTACGCGGCATCTCGCTCCTTTCCGTTCGGCGGCAAGCTGGTATTTCTGGCTGGCAGCCGATACCCCGTTGATGTCTTGAATCCCGCTGCCGCCGGGCGCATCTTGGACAGCATGAATCTTCTTGATCAATTCGTCCTGCAGCATGTCCAGCTCAGTGAATTGCATGCTGAACTGGTCAAGGTCTCCAAGCCCACCGGTGCGCAGGAGGCCAAGGTGGAGTTCAATCTGACGCCGCGTCTGATGCAAACCGATGCGGGTAACCACCTGCCTGCCTACCAGGTCAGCGCGCGACTTTCCTGCCAGGGCGGCAGTGCAGACTCACCCGGCCCTTTATTCAAGGCGCGGGTGGGTTTCGAGGCGATTTACCAACAGATCAGCGGAGACGCTCTGGATATCGCCCAGTTCACCTCCAACCACGCCAGCCTGACGCGGCAGTTGTATCCGCTGTTGCAGCATGAATTGCGCGGGCTGTTGAGCCGCCTGGGTCTGGAGCAGATTCATCTGCCTTTTGACCTGCCGGCACGGGTGCAGGAAGGCTCCGTGCATGCGGTGCAGATTTCGGGGGCGGTGCACTGAACAACCGGTGCAACATGCGGGCTAACCATGGCGAAACACCAATGCCATGGCTCATATGCCAGCTGATGGCGGTTATGGCGCGGAAAGGAAAGCCTGAAAGAAAACTCCCGCGCGTGGCGCTCCAGCCAGCGGAAGGCCGGACTCTGTTCAAATGCTTCCTCGAGCACGGCACAGCCGGGCGTGGTGATATCGATGGCACAACCGCTGTGGTGTTCGCTGAATCCCGGAGCCGCTGACACCTGGAGAATTTCCTCCATGCTCAGGCCTTTTGCCAGCTTGCGCCGCAGTACTTCACACTGGTAACTGACCGATCGCCAGGCCGATACTGCCTGCAATTCGATGCCCTGCGCCGCCGCGGCCGTCTGCATGCGCTGCCAGGCGATGGCGGCGCGCGGTGCGAGCTGTTGCTCACGGCCAAAAACGTCCTTGCCGATACAGCTCAAGCGCGGCGCTTCCGGCTGCACGGCGAGGCGGCGCCGGCGGCCATAATCGGCCGGAATGCCCAGTTCGGCGCCAAGGGCGCCCACCCGCCGGCCATAGCGGGTCTGGCGGCGCCGCAACGAACGTTGCAGGCACAGCCGTGGCCCGGCTGAAAGGGCTTCTGCTACCGTTGCTCCAGCGCCGGAAGTGGTGTAACCCAGCGACCTGAACCTGCGTTCGGCGGCCGGGACCGGCGTAATGGTCAAATGCTGCAGGCCAAAGCGGGCCGCGAGGCGCTCGGTCGCCGCAACCAGGGACGCAAACAAGCCCTGGTCAGGCCTTGCGCAGGAAAAAACCAGTTCACTGAACGCAGCGCGATCAAGATCGATGCCGGCAGCGGCGAACGGACAGCCCTGCTTTTCTGCCAGCAGCAGGCAGCGATCGAGAATTCGTTCCTGTAAGGTCAATTGCTTGTCGTGGTTTTCATGCGAGGACACGAAAGAGTAAGGTGTATTCGCCGGATCAGTCGGCACCGCACATTGCCGGTACCAGCCAACGACACTGGCCAGGTCATTGATTCCCGCTGGGCGAACAATCATTTTTGGGCTTGCGTGTCGGGGCATTGCGGGTATCTGTGATTGAGTTGCCATTGTGATGGTACACGCAAGCGGGGGCGTAATTCACTGCTATCCGGCGTTGCCATTCATGGATGAGCGGCCAGCTATCCTACCGGATATACCCCACCCAGCTTCACAATTACCTTGTTGAAAATGGTTATGCCTTCGTCAGGTTCCTGGTCGGCAGCCTGTTTTTGCAGGGTTTCTTTTAGCTCATCATATTCGGTCCAGTCCAACGAGGCTGTGTAGCACTGCATTTGATGGAGTACCTTAACCATTGTCCTAAAGCGCCCCTGTCTTGTCGCAGACCTGAGTCCATTCAAATAACCGTGCTGAGGCCGCGCACGGTGAAATTAGAGCTGCCGAGGATCGCGTCCTCCACGCCTGCGGGCGTGGCGACGTGGTACATTTTGCCGTGAAGGAGGTTGGACTGCTTGATGGTCTTGATGTCCACCTTGCGCCCGATCCAGTCGGCGCACTCCTTGGCGACGCGCTTCTGCTGAAGCGTGTTGGCCAGTTCCAGTCCGGCCGCGTCGATCAAGAAGGCCTTCTTCTCGGTCTTGCCCGGATCGAGGCGGTTGACAAAGGTGGGCTCGCCGAACAGGAAATCAAGGTGTCCGATGCGGTCGAAGGTTTCTTTGAGCGCGTCATAAGCGTAGATCGTGAAATAGGCGGAAACGACGGACAGATGCGCGTTGTCATGGATCTTTGCGCGCAGGAAATCGGCAACGGTTCCACGCGTGTGGTTATCACGGATATTCGACGATGAAGTGGACATAACAACTCACAAACCATACTAAGGCGGCGGTCGCAGAAGAAACGGTCGCA